>CAZEGL010000004.1:0-99330 GCA_964512295.1 uncultured Muribaculaceae bacterium | reverse complement strand
ACCGGTATATTGCTTCTCTCTACAAATGAGAGAAGAGTCTCTTCGCCGCGGGCAATTGTAACACCCTGCCCAACCAATAGTAGTGGCTTTTGCGCCTCCTCTACCATTTTTGTTGCCGACTCAATCTCTCTACTTCTCAATTTTTTTACTCTTAGGGAGGGAATATTGAAGCTGAAACTTTTAGAGCTATTGTAGGGAGCTTCGCCGGTTTGTGCATTTTTAGTGATTGATAGAAGTATAGGCCCCGGCCGGCCTGTTGTTGCAATATGAAAGGCCTTTGCCACCACCTCGGCAACTTCGTGGGGTGAAGTAATTTGATAACTCCACTTTGTAATTGAGAGGGTTAGATTGATAATATCTGTCTCTTGAAAGAAGTTCGATCCCAACTTTTCGGTTGGTACCTGTGCTGTTATACAGATAATTGGGGTGGAGTCTAAATAGGCATCTGTTATTCCTGTGATAAGATTGGTGGCTCCCGGCCCTGCAGTGGCCATACAAACCCCCGGCTTGCCCCCGGCTCTGGCATACCCTTGAGCGGCGTGTGCTGCTCCCTGTTCGTGTCTCACCAAAATATGATTTAGCTTTTCACGGTAGTTGTAGAGTTCATCGTAGAGAGGCATAATTGAGCCTCCCGGGTATCCGAAAATAGTATCTACCCCCTCTCTAATAAGGGAGTCTATTAAAATTTGCGAACCTGTTTTCATAATTTTCATTTATATTACTCTTATGGCCCCCTTGTCGGCCGAACTTACATGTTGTGCATAGAGTTTTAGAGATAGGGGAAGCTCCCGCACTCTCTCTTTTGGATAGAATTTGCCACTGTTGTTCTGTAGAGCTCTCTCTGTGCGTGCTGCCAACTCCTCTTCATCTATCTCCAACTCCAATTTTCTATTTGGGATATCTATTGAGATAGTATCTCCATTTTCAATTAAAGCTATTGCACCACCGGCTGCCGCTTCGGGAGAGATATGCCCTATAGAGAGCCCCGAAGATCCCCCCGAAAAGCGGCCATCTGTGATTAAGGCACAGCTTCTCTCCAACCCCATAGATTTAAGGTAAGAGGTGGGGTAGAGCATCTCCTGCATACCGGGCCCTCCAGCCGGACCTTCGTAACGAATTACAATTACGCTGCCCTTAGAGACTCTTCCTCCCAAGATTGCCTCTACAGCCTCTTCCTGCGATTCAAAAAGAGCAGCTACACCCTTAAAACGCAACATCTCCCGGGGCACCCCTGCACTCTTTACAATAGAGCCGTTAAGGGCAATGTTGCCATAGAGGACCGCCAACCCCCCGTCGCTGCTATAGGGGTGTGCTACATCTCTAATAGAGCCCCTTTTACTATCAAGGTCCAAACTTCTATGGTATCTCTTTTGGCTCCCCAACTCTAAATTTTTAAAGCCCCCCGGCGCTGCCAAGTAGAACTCTTCAATCTCTGCAGAGGGCACCCCCCTACCTATATCATAGCTTTCGAGAGCCTCCTGTAGAGTTGGGTAATCTACCCTTGGAGTAGAGGTGGTAAGAAAACCACCCCTTTGCAGCTCGCCCATTATACGCATAACTCCTCCTGCCCTATGGATATCCTCTATATGGTAGTGGGAGTTTGGAGCAACTTTGCAGAGAACCGGTACCCTCTTCGATGTTGAGTCTATATCGGCCATAGAGAAGCGTACTCCCGCTTCGTTGGCCACTGCCAACAGATGCAGTACTGTGTTGGTAGAGCCCCCCATTGCTATATCCAAAGCGATAGCATTGAAGAGAGAGTCCCTTGTAACAATAGCGCGTGGAAGCACCGTTTCATTTCCATTGAGGTAATACTCTTTTGCAATTTTTACCACCATTTTAGCCCCTCTCTCTATGAGCTCTCTTCTCTTTTGGTGTGTAGCAAGGAGAGTTCCATTCCCCACCGGAGCCATCCCAATTGCCTCTGTAAGACAGTTCATAGAGTTGGCTGTAAACATACCGGAACAGCTTCCGCAGGTGGGGCAGGCACTCTTTTCAATCTCTTCCAACTCCTTTGGTGTGGTGGTGGGATCTGCCCCTTTAACCATCGCATCTACCAAATCGTAACTCTTCTCATCAATCTTACCCGCTTCCATTGGCCCCCCCGATACCATTACAGTTGGAATATTTAGCCGTACTGCCGCCATCAACATTCCGGGGGTTATTTTGTCGCAGTTTGAGATGCAGATCATTGCATCTGCACAGTGGGCATTGCACATATACTCTATAGAGTCTGCAATGAGCTCGCGCGAGGGTAGAGAGTAGAGCATCCCCTGGTGTCCCATTGCAATACCGTCGTCTATTGCTATGGTGTTGAATTCGGCGGCAAAGTAGCCCATCTCTTCAATAATAGCTTTTACTCTTTGCCCCACACTGTGCAGATGGGTGTGGCCGGGTACAAATTGGGTAAAGGAGTTTACTACCGCTATTATTGGTTTTCCAAAGTGCTCCTCTTTCATTCCATTGGCTCTGTAGAGGGCTCGTGCCCCCGCCATCTCTCTTCCTTTGGTAACTGTATCGCTTCTGAGTCTCTTCATCTATTTTATTTTACAAATTCAAGTATCATATTTTAAGGTTGGCACAAAAAAAATAACCCGCTTATTCAGGATCCTTCATAAACGAGTTAAAATAGATAGCAACCGCTTTTTAGGATCCTAAATGGGGCTTAGTAGAATGACAATAATAATAAGGTGTAAGGAGTGGGATAGAAGAGAGCTCAATTGGTGCAGATTATTTCTGTACCAATCCATTACAAAAAGCTGTTTTTCTCTTCTACTCATCTCTACTCAGTTTGATCCTATTCGATTCAGAGAGCAAAGCTATTAAAAAAAAAGAGATAACAAATAAATTTTCATAAAAAAAGTAATAATTTCACACAAGATTTAAAATTTACATATCTCTATTAATAAGTGTAATAAAGAAATTTAGGTTATTTAAATAAATAATTGTCCAAAAATAGGTTTCAATTTGAAAGTATATTTGGTTACATTTTCATCATTTTAAAAATTAAAAGAGATTTCACACTCTTTTCAATATTGCTATATTTGTTTACCCTATAGTAAAACTTAACCTAAACTTAAATAGTATGAAAAAGATTCTATTTCTTATTCTGGCTCTGCTCCTTGTTTTGACAGAGCTGCCCGCCCAAACCAAAATGGTTTTTCCAAATGTAGAGGGGTATAAAACGCTAAAATGCGACTTTCATATTCACACCCTCTTTTCGGATGGTAGAGTATGGCCCACCGTAAGGGTGCAGGAGGCTGCCCGCGAAGGTTTGGATGCAATTGCAATTACAGACCATATAGAGAGCCGTAAATATGTTAAACAGGGGCTAATTGTTGGAGATCGCAATCAGGCATACAAATTGGCTAAAGCTGTCTCAAAATCGAACAATGTAATAGTAATTGGTGGAGGGGAGATAAGTAGAAAGATGCCTCCCGGCCACTGGAATGCAATCTTTGTAAAAGATGCCGAAAAACTCAACAAACCCAATTTTGAAGAGGTCTTAAAAGAGGCGAAAGAGCAAGGGGCTTTTATCTTCTGGAACCATCCGGGGTGGTGGAAGCAGCAGCCCATTGAGCCCAAGTGGGAGAAGATGCATGAAGAGATGTACCAAAAGGGGTATATGATGGGTATAGAACTTACCAGTGGAGATGGAAGAAATTATTTTCCAGAGGTACACAAGTGGGCAATAGAAAAGAATCTAACTCTGATAGGTAACTCCGATATGCATGCTCCTGCAGCATTTGCTATAGATTTCGACTCTAAAAAACATAGATTGGTTACATTGGTCTTTGCCAAAGAGAGAAATGAGGAGTCTATTAAAGAGGCGTTGATGGAGAGGCGCACAGCTGTATATGTAGATAATCGCATTTATGGTAGAGAGGAGTGGCTTAGCCCCTTTTTAAATTCTATCCTTAAAGTTACAAAAGTTAGGAGAAGCAGCAATAATGTACTCTCTGTTGTAGTAGAGAATAGAAGTAGTGCCCCTATTGCTCTATTTAAAGACGATAAAGAGTGCCCTATCTATTTTAAGCACCATCTACTTTTTAAGCCGTTACAAAAATCGTCATTTACTATTAGAGAGATAAAACGGGGCTCTTTTGATAAGGGGGGTAAGGTAACAATCAATTTTAAAGCGTTAGATTTTTTTGTTGATGTAGATGAGAATCTAACTTTTCCAATGGAGATAGAGATACCTCCAAAAAAATAGCAGCTCCTTAAGTTGCCCCTTTAGAGGGAAGTGATTCATTATTAGCTAAAAATAACGGCACTCTATAAAAAATAGAGTGCCGTTTTTCAGTTAAGATTAAGACTGTTATGAGCTAAATCTTGGTTACACCAAGGCCTGGAAGGTCGTTAAGGGTGATTTTGCCGTTCACAATCTCCATTCCTTTATATCCGTCGTTGCTAATGAGTAGATTACCATCTAGATCGGCGTAGTCCATCTTAGGTGCTATATGTGCTGCTGCAGTAATAGCAAGGCCACTTTCAATAGTGCTGCCAACCATAAGTTTCATACCCAATGCCTCTGCTGTGGCAATAATCTTGTTAGCTTCACGCAAACCGCCACACTTAATTAGTTTTATATTAACTCCATGGAATGCTCCATGCAGGCGGGGCATATCTGTTAGGCGTTGGAACGATTCGTCGGCAATTGTTGGAAGTGGGCTTCGTTCGGTAACCCAAGCCATATCGTCTATAATCGATTTGTGCATAGGTTGCTCAACAAATACCACTCCCTTCTCTTTTAGCCAGTGGATCATCTCTAACACATAGTGCTTATCTTCCCAACCCTGATTGACATCTACCACAATGGGCTTGTCGGTGGCAGAACGAACTGTATTTACAAGAAGACGATCGGTATCGTGATCTACACCCAGTTTTAGTTTAATTATTTTGTAAGGCAAAGCCTCCTCTACCTTTTGGCGAATCATCTCTTCTGTGTCGAACCCAATAGACAATGAGGTGTTGGGGGTATTTTCTTTGTTGTAGCCCCATAGGGTATAGAGAGGCTTATCCAACAGTTTTCCAACCAAATCGTGCAGAGCTCCGTCGAAAGCAGATTTTGGACATGTAAAGCCCGGCTCGATACCATCTACATAGGTTAGTATCTCATCTATTTGGAAGGGAGAAGAGAACTGTGCAAGATCAATTTTATTAAGAAATGCGGTGGCTGTCTCTATATTTTGCCCAATCATATAGGGTGGGAGCCCCCCTTCGCCATATCCTATAACGCCATCGTACTCTATTTCAACTAAAATAGCATAGGCTACATCGCGCGAAAAGCCGGTAATATTAAAGGTGTGTTTCAACTCCAACTCTTGAGATGATACTCTCATCTTCATAACTTTACTGTGGCCAGATTTGGTGTTGACATTGAAGTTTTTACAGGCAGCCAAAGGCCCTATTAATGCTCCGGTTGCTGCAAGTGCTGCTGTCGATTTTAAAAAATTTCGTCTTGATAGGTTACTCATAATTCAGATAGGTATTGTGTTTCTAAAATGTTCTTTTACTCAAACTTAGTAAATAAATCGTGGTTTGGCCAAGTTATTGGAGCAGCTATAATATCTTCCAAAAGTTTTTTATAATTGCTACAATCGCCATTAAATAATATTACAGCCACAAAGCCGGAGCCTGTGCGAATCCATTGACTATTGCTTCCATTAAACGATCCCCCATGGCTCCAAGTACTTCCACTAACAGTAAGGCCTAAGGCGTAACCATTATAGCTGAACGGGGGAGTGGTCATAGTTTGTAGCGTAGCACTACTTAGAATATCGGGTACATAACTATTGCCATCTATTCTTACAAAAAGCTTAGCCATATCGGAGGCAGTTGCTATCCACCCTCCATTGGCGTCGCGTCTAGAGAAGTTTCTGGTATATGCAGTTGGATTGTGATATCTGGACTCGTTCTCTTTTCTGTCGGCCAATGTATTACCCCCAATTACCATATCTGTTATACCAATAGGGATGAGAATTTTATCTCTTACATACTCTTCATAGCTCTTTCCGCTTATCTTTTCTATAACCCTACCCAATATCATAAAACCTACATTGGAGTATGTATAACTTAATCCCGGTTTTGAATCTAAAGCTACATTATCAATAATATACGAGATAAGATCTCTATTATTAAGCTCATTTTTCATCATAGTGGGATCGTTGCTGGCATTACCCCAACCTCCAACATGGTGCGAAAGGCAGTGTTTTACGGTTAGATCTGTTATATATTGTCTGTAGGGTCTTACTGTACCAAAATCATCTTCTAAAATGGCACCTGGACCAAAGATTTTATCGTCTAAAGTGAGTAACCCCTCCTCTAACATTGTCATAATTGCAATAGAGGTAACAGTTTTAGAGATACTGGAGATTCTTGAACGGGTATCGGTGGTCATCCGTTCTCCACTCTCTGAATCTGCAAAGCCATAAGCTTTTGTATAAATTAGTTTACCATCTTTAGCTACAGCCAAAGTGATTCCAGGTACTTGATTTTTTCCCATAAATTGGTAAACCAATTCGTCTACAACCCCCGTTTGTGGCTCCTCCGGTGGATCAACAGGAGGAGCGGGAGGGGGATTATCTTTACCGCCGCAACTAAGAATAGATAGCGCAACAACAGTTATTAAAAGAAATGGGTATTTTAGGTAAGGTAAATTCTTCATCCCTTATTGTTCATTTATTCTATTATTAAATTTTTCTATTGTGGAAAAAAGAGTGCTGTTCCTATTGGCAGATTTCCAAGCGTTCCTTCAAAGTAGATAGAGGGATCGCTCTGATCTGTAAACTTCACTTTATCTCCTGTGCGGGTCAATTTAAAGCTCTTTTGCATTAGGAAATCATCTAAAAATTGTGGTGGTCTAACAGCTGCACCATTTCCATTGGCAAATATAAAGCGTAAGGGATGCATAACACCATCGAAATCTATATAGAAGCTAAAGCGCAATTGTCCAAGAAACTTCCCATTGGCAGAACTATAGTAGTACAGTACAATCTGAATATCCTGCAAGTTGAAGTCTAAATTAAAGTAGAACATCATTTTGTGTAATACTCTACCTGCTAAGCCTTGTACATAGGTTTTTCCTTCATTCCATTTAGTAGTAAAAATTGGAGATTGTGAAGCATCATCCGGGTCTATAAATATTGTAGAGTATAACTCCTCGTTACCCATATCCAAAATATCGTAAATAACCGGTGATTGTGGATATGGTATAACTGTAGATCCAGTTGTAAGTTTATCTAAAGTACCAATGATAAATGAGGTAGGGTCGTCAACTCTAAAGAGTCCTCCTAAGTAATCACCCGGCCTGGGTGGTGTAGCAATTGAGGTATTAACCCAATCTAATTTAAACTGGTAATTTTCTATATACTCTTCCAAAAGTGGGGCAAATACACCCTTTAAATTATTTCCATTGGCATTTGCATCAACAAAAGAGAAAGTTCCTATACCATCTTGATTGGGAATAAATTCGTATGTCCAGGTTGCACTTGGATTGGTAGCAAGGGATGTTCCTCCCCCCCCTTTATAAATAGCAACAAAAGTCACCAAATTATCTTCTGCAAAATATAGGTGTAGAGTTTGATAGTAACGGCTTCCATCGCCAAAAGCTGCAAAATTTGAAATAACTTGGTCTATTCTATTTACAATATCGTTTGGCATAGCAGGATTAAACCTATCGAAATAGAGACTATTATATTCAGCATCGGGGCCTAACTGTAAGTGTAGGGGAGATCCGGTATGGGGTGGCCCTACCTGAGAGATACTTATTCCAATTCGCTTATAATTATTACTTACCTCTACATCGTCACTCTCTACTAACTCCAATACCGCAGTAAGAGTCCCAGAGGCCGAAGCAAAATCTAAAATTTCAATAGTGATCTCTCCATTGCTACTGTTGGCATCAATGGTAAATTCTCCATTGTCTGCAAGAGCAAAATGAACTCCCTCTTGGGCTGTACTCTCCTCTTCAACCACCCTATAATGTGCTGTTGTTGCACTATTTCTTTGTTCTCCAAGGAGGTTTACCTTAAATGTATAGATACCGCTTCCCTTGCTATATGGACCAAGGATGGGATAAGTTTTGCCGGCTGCCGGAGTCTCCCAAGTAGCATCGTCAAACTCAATCATAAAGTTGGTAAAGAGAAATTTCTCTTTGAAACTCTTCTCACAACTTCCTAAAATTACTATCAATACAATTGATAGTAAAGTTGTTAAACTATATCTTTTCATCTCTTTCGTGTTTTAGTATCCAAAGTTTTGTTTAAGATTGGTATTTCTCTGAGTTTCTGTATAGGGTATAGGGGCCAAAATACGGTATTCGTTAAATCTAACATTCCCCATTGGCTTAATGATATCTTTACCCCGCCTTTTTAAATCGAAAAAGCGGTGCCCTTCGAATGCAAGCTCCAATCTTCTTTGTAAGTCTATTTCATTAAGTAGATCATCTCCGCTCAAAGAGTATGGGGCAGGATCTAAACCGGCTCTTACTCTAATCTTATTTAAATCATTTATTGCCAATTCCTCTTGATCTGAGAAGAAGTAGGCCTCTGCTCTGTTTAAGTAGAGTTCCGACACTCTGATTACCGGTACATTGTCGTGGTTGGTACCTGTTCTACTAATGTATTTGGTTATCTCTTTTCTATTGGCATTTCTTCCTAATCCACTAATAAAAAGCTCTTGCCTAACATCTTGAGCAGAATATTTATTATATAAATCAGGAGCTACTGCCATATTGCCTCTATTGGAAAAGGTAGTAGAAGTTAAGGTTTGTCTTGAAGTAAAGGCAACTCTTAAAGAAGAGTTGGCGGGATCGCTAACATCACCCATCTTAAATACAACTTCAAAAATTGACTCGGGTAACTTAATAGAACGCCACCCTTGAATATAATTGCTATTTGACATGAAACTTCCCTCACATAGTGCTAAAGCCTTCTCTACTTCAGTGATTACTTTGGGATAATCTTCGTTGTAGAGAGCCACTCGCGATAGTAATGCTGCAGCAGCGGCATCGGAGGCGTAATATTGAGGGTCATTGGAGTTTATAGACTTACCCGACAACGCATTGTACGCAGAGTCTAAATCGTTGTATATTAGTTCGTAAACCTGCTCTTGTGTAGCTCTTGCGGGATATGTAATCTCATTTTTATTGAGTACGGGATCAAGAAGTATGGGAACACTTCCATAATTGACCTCCTCTATTACACTTTTTGGGTCGTAGCCATATATTTTAGAGATATTATGGTAGTAGAGAGCTCTTAAAAAGTGTGCTTGGCCACTTATCTTCTCTACAAATTCGGTATTTGCTCCCAAGGGGGGATCTTGAAGTACCTTTAAAATATTATTTACTTCATTTATTGCATAATAGCTGCTCCCCCATATATTCATATGAAAGCCCGGCTGATTTCTATATTCGGAGTAGTAAGAAGTAGGGTTATTGGTATGCTCAGAGTTATCGGCAAGCAGCTCCGGAAGAGCTATTAGTTCTAAACCATACTGGCTAGTTTGTAGTAGATATGCATAAATAGAATTCAATGCTGCCTCAATAGCTTCGGGGCTCTCCAATGCAGTTCGCGAGTCAATTGATTGCCTTGGGGTAACATCTAAGATGTTATTTAATTTTTCGCATGAGCTTAATAGCAGAATCAATACTGCAATCAAACTTATTCGTGATATAATTGTGGTTTTCATAATATTTAAATTATCTAAGTCTTAAAATTGCAATTGAATACCGCCTGTAATACTCTTTGTCTGAGGCAATATCCCTCTATTGTCTTCAACTGCGCCATAAACAGCAAATTCTGGATCATACCCAATCCAATTGGTTAGAGTAAAGAGATTTATTCCAGTAATGTATATACGCATTTTAGAGATATTAAGTTTGGATAACAACTTAGTGGGTAGCGTGTAGGCCAAGGTTACCTCTTTCAATCGTGCATAGGAGCCATCATGTAAGAAAAGATCGGATGTATTACTTCTTAAAGCACTATTTTTCTCGCCGCCACCATTAATTAATCTGGCATCGTAAGTAATTTGCCCGGGTGTGGTCCACCGATCGTCATAGAGCTCTTGTAGAGTGTTTCTACCGGCACTACTCATAACATTATACCAAACTTGATAGATTCGATTTTCCATATATCTACCCATATCGAAATAGATTAGAAAACTGAACTCAAGGCCTTTATAACTAAGGGTATTGGTAAGTCCTCCAAAGTAATCCGACTGCCATCCTTTCTTTGTGGGTACATTGTCGTCGGAAGTTGGCAGATAGGTTATATTTCCATCTTTATCGTACCACATTGGCCGGCCATTGGAGGCATTTACACCTGCATATTTTGACCTATACCAAATTTTTAAGGGGTATCCCACTCTTATTGTATTAGAGATAGATTCAAGGCCGTCATAGAGCTCTTTTACCTCATTTCTCATAAAGGCTATATTGAAATTAGAACTCCATTTAAAGTCACCGCTTTTAATGTTATGTGAGTTGAGCCCAATCTCAATCCCCTCATTTATCACCCTTCCTAAATTATCATCAACACTACTAAAGCCGCTGGTGTATGGCAATGGTCTATTCATAAGTAGATTGTGACTAATTCTGCGATAAACTTCAAAACTTCCGTCTAACCTACTATTGAAAAGGGCAAAGTCCAATCCAATATTGACTGTGGCATTTTTTTCCCATCCAAGGTGTGAGTTTGCTAAAGTTTGTAGGCGAAGTGCAGCATTGCCGTTGTAACTTGTTCCTCCTTGGTAGAAACCACGAGAAGAGACTACATTAATTTGGTCATTTCCAACAACTCCATATCCCATTCGCAGTTTTAGCTGATCTAACCAAGTTGCATTTTGAATAAACTCCTCTTGTGCTATATCCCAGCCTGCCGATATTCCTGGAAAGAAGCCAAATCGATTATCTATACCAAAGCGTGATGAACCATCAATTCGAGCAACAGCAGAAACAAAGTATCTATCTTTAAATGCATAGTTTATTTGAGTGAAAAAGCCCAATTTCCTACTTCCGCCCCAGTATCCTGTAATAGAGTATGGTTCGGCTGCCGATTGATGAGTTCTAAATTGATGTGTTGGGAAATTGTTTGCTCTTGAAGATTCAGTTTCTCTTACATCGCTACGATACTCCATCCCTAAAAGAGCACTTAATGTGTGGTCGTCAGAGATTGTTGTATTGTAATTTAAAGATTGACTTGTTATAAAATTTATATTTTGCCCATAATCGACAATCAAGTAACCACCCCACGGTGCGCCATTGGGAGTACGGGGATCTCTATAGTAGTCTGCTCTAACCATTCTATAATCAATTCCATAGAAGGATTTAAATGATAGATTGTCTAAAATCTTATATGTAGCTGTAAAATTACCGATAAGAGAGTTTTGACGAGTTAAATTATCGTCAACTGTTGCTGCTTGGATAGGATTAAACCCGGTACCGGGCATCCCTTCGTAGGCATTAAAAGTTCCATCGGGATTATATATGGGAAGTGTAGGTAGCATATAGGCAGCTGTATATTGAGGTGATGCCGAACCTGCCGCACCCCATGAACCGGTATTCCCATTCTGATTTACAAAGCTAAGATTGATTCCGGTATCGAAGCTGAGTCTCTTAAGAACTTCTTGAGTTAGGCGAACTCTAAAAGAGCCGCGCTCAAAATCGATACCCGTTACATTTCCATCGTGTTTGTTATAGGAGGCGGACAGATAGTAATTGGAAGTACTAGATCCACCCGAAGCGCTTAATTCCACATTTGTTACAGATCCAGGCTTAAAAGCTTCACTTTGCCAATCATATGTTGGTAAAGCCACAATCTCTTCTGCTGTAAGATCGGGGCGTAAACCTGCATCAATCAATGATTGAGCTAAGGCAGCGTCGGGGCTTAATGCCGGATTACCATTTAAAATAGCTTCGGTTCTTAAAGCAATTAAATCTTGCGAATTAAGAACTTTCATATTTTTTATAGGGGCAGAAACTCCTTGGTAAAAATTTACGGTAAAACGAGTTTTTCCAGTCATACCTCGTTTAGTCGTTACTAAGATAACTCCGTTAGCTGCTTGAGAACCGTATATTGCAGATGCTGCTGCATCTTTTAATACTACAATTGATTCAATATCATTCGGATTAATATATGCAAGGACATTAGTTGATGTTCTGGAACCGGGCTGATCGCTATTTAATTGTACACCATCTACAATGTACATTGGTTCGGTTCCGGCATTAATTGAGCCGATTCCTCTAATATTTACCCTTACAGCTCCCCCAGGTACACCGGTGCTTGATGTAACAGAGACACCGGGTGCTCTTCCCTGCAGTGCTTTATCAAGCGACTGTACCGGTTTGTTCTCCATACTCAATCCCTCTACCGAAACCGACGAGCCTGTTAGAGCCCTACGAACTGTAGTGCTGTACCCTGTAACAACGGCTTCATCAAGTTTTTGGGCCTCACTTAACATAGTGGTTATTATTGTAGCTCTACCTTCTACTGAAACTTCATTGGTGGAGTAGCCTATATAAGAGAAGATAAGTGTTCCATCTTTGGGTACATTAGAGATGCTGTATTTACCATCATCGCCGGTAGCTACGCCACCTTTCCCCCCTTTTACTCTTATACTCACTCCGCTTAGCGGCTCCCCAGTTTCGCTATAGACTGTGCCGGTTACAGTAATTGTGGTTGGAAGCTGTTTTACTTCGCCGGTGGGTGCGTTCCCAACTATCTCTTTGATCTTGCTCTCCGAGATATCTATGAACTCTTTGTTGTCTATATAGCTCTGTACTTTTTGAATTACACTCTTTAAATCGGCAATTCCCTGTTCGCTATTTTGATAGACTACAATAAATTTGTTGTCGAAAATCTTGTATCCAAGTTCGGTGTTGGATAGAAGTCCCGAAAGTGCACTTTCCAATGTGTTTACCGATTTTTCGTTGTACTCCACTTTTACATTGGAGACAAGAGAGCGGTCGTAGCTAAAGAAGACATCGTACTTCTTACCTATCTGGTGGAAGGCATCTTCAAGCATAACCGTGCCGTTGTCTATGGTGTCGGCATAGGAGACATTGGTCAAATGAAGGAGTAACATTCCCAAGAGAATAATCCTTAATGGAAGACTCCAAAATTTCTTTAATAGAAAGCCAATTTTCATAGTAGATTATTTATAGGTTATTTGTTTGTAGTTTTTTTTGTTGTTTATGGTTTGTGATAATTTGGGATAATTTTATAGCTCTCTTTTTCAA
The DNA here is from genome assembly GCA_964512295.1 of uncultured Muribaculaceae bacterium. GTDB lineage: Bacteria > Bacteroidota > Bacteroidia > Bacteroidales > UBA932 > Bact-08. The sequence goes on along the minus strand of CAZEGL010000004.1, from coordinate 86,090 downwards.
TCTCTACAATTTTAATTGAGAGCATAACCTCCAGCATCTCTTTTACAGTTTCCCAATTTCTATAGGGTATATTAAAGTCGAACCGCCTCTCTAAAAAGGAGCTCTCTCTAACCTCTATTTTTACTCCATAGATATCTTCCAAATTTTGAATCATCTCATCTAAAGGGAGATTTTGATAACTTAGAACCCCATCTTTCCACCCCACCAAATATTCAGAATCGTCTATCCTCTTTTTAACCAACTTCTCTTCATTGGCAGAGTAGCTCACAAATTCGTTGGGAATAAGTAGGATTTTGCTTTTTGTAACGCTCTCATTGGCAGAGACTCCCTCGTTTAGAAGAAGTTCAATAGAGCCCTCTTTTAAGAGTACTTCGGTTGATTCGCGCCGTTTGGAGACATTGAAAGTGGTACCCAATACATTTATGGTAAGATCGGAAGTAGAGACTTTAAACGGTATTGGATCTTCTAAACGGACCACCTCAAAATTGGCTTCTCCCTGCAGTTCAACCTCTCGCACCCCACTCTTTTTCCACCCCTTTTTCCAAATTAGTGTGGAGTTTGCATTGAGGCTAATCTTTGTGCCGTCGTTTAGAGCAATCTCTTTCACTTGACCATTGCCGCTCTTATAAATTTTGGTACCGTCGTCAAAAATTGAGAGTAGAGCCGATATTGAAAGGGCCAAAATAAGAGTAGCTGCCGCCGAATAGCTTAAAATTCTCTTTCTTATTGTACGGCGTCTATTGAGCTGCAGGCGTCTATAGTGTTCAGAGAGCACACTCTCCCAACTCAACCTGTGCAATTTGGCATTGGGGTCGCTCTTTTCCCAAGCCTCTTTAAAACAATTATCTAAATCAAGACTCATTTTTATAGAGATAAAATGGATTTATTACTTTAGCTATATAGTATAGACGGTTAAAAGCCCAAAATGTACCAGTTGGGAGGGTAAAAATGATAGGGGATACTTTTTTTTATAAATTTGTGAAAGGGGGAAAAAGGTCTTAATGGAAAATATAAAATATATAGAGGGGCTTTTTTATAAATATAGAGATAGATGCTACTCATTCTTTCTCAATATCTTCAACTATAATCACGAACTTTCTAAAGATATGGTGCAGGAGCTCTTTTTGAGACTTTTACAAAAAGAGGATATTGCCGCTATAGAGAATATCGACAGCTATATTTACAATATTTGCAAAAATTTGGCTTACGACCACTTTAGAAGAGAGAATCATAAATTAAAACATTTGAAAGAGCTCTCAAATCCCCAGAAAGAGATTTTGCACGGCTCCTCCCTCTATAGTACCGAAGAGCTTGTAGAGTTGAACTATCTGCTTAGATATGCGGGCACTAAGATAGATGCACTGCCTTTGCAGCAGCGTACAATCTTCATTATGAATAAAAGGGATGGCCTATCTATAAAGGAGATTGCTGATAAGCTCAATCTCTCTCCCAACACTGTAAGGAACCATCTGCACCGGTCGGTAAAAAGGGTTCGCAACAGTACCGATTAAGAACCGGAACTGTATACTGCTATTCTTTCGTTCATAGCCAAATCTTTTTACGAAATTAAAGAATATTCGGTTATAACCCAATATTCCGCAGATTATTTATTTTGTTTCAATTCCTATACTGGGCTCAATGAAGAGGCCAGTTGCAGGCTCCCTTCCAAAGTATAGCCGGCTATAGCCTATAAAGCCCCGCTATTAAGGTTACAAGGTTGAGCCGTAATTCGTTTCTCTTATCAGGCAACGCTTCTCGTTGTGCATAAACGCTAAATTGATAAATAGGATTAAATTAAAAATTAAGGCAATAGATCGGGGCGTGTCAAGTCGTCTCTTTTAAACTCTTCGGGAAAAGTACCTCTATCCTTCAAGCGGCCAAAATTCCAAGTTAGATAGAAGGTAAAAACTCTCCCCAATACCTGCTGATTGGTTGTCATAATAAAATGATCGTTGCCTATTACATTAGATCTATAGTGGCTTTTCTTAAAAGGCTCTCTAAGTGAGAGAGTTAAAAATAACTTATCCTTTACTAAAGTTTGAGCCAGATCAACTAAAAAGGAGGAGAAGTATTTAACCTCTTTTGTTTGCGCACTTCCAAGTTGTGGTGAGCGGTTGTAGGCAATTCCGGCCGAAGTAAACTTGCCCATTCTAAAAAAGGCACCTCCATATAGGCCAAATCCTAAAGAGCTGCTCTCTACATCCCTCTCTTTGCTACTGTATATAAAGTGATTTATATTGCCTCTGATAGATAGCGACACCCATTTGTAGGGCCGGTATGCAAGACTTGTATTGGCAAGATAGCTCTCTTTACGGCTTAGATTTTTAAAAGTGGTTACACTCACCCCTTTATCATCTATATTTGTTACCCTCTCAATTGCTCCCTTTGTATATTCAACCGCTACACCAAAATTATAGGAAAAACTGTTGCTCAGCATCTTTCCTGTAGTAGCCCTAAAACTATGGGCATACTCCGATTTTAGATTTGGGTTACCCATACTAATATTTTGTGGGTCGCTGTCGTCTATATATGGATTGAGGTAGGTGATATTTGGTCTAAGGGTGCGTGTCTGATAGAACAAACCATACCTGGTTCTCTTTTTGGTTCGGTAGGTGACTCCCAAAACGGGGAATAGATTAATCTCATTGTAGTTTAACTCTTCATCTATCCCCTCTGCAATATGAAATACCCCTCTATTGTTCATCTGCTCTACAGATAGTGATGCTGTAGCAATTAGCGAACCTTTTATGTAAGCAAAACGGCTGCGTACTCTAAAGACCTGCTGGGTATAGCTTAAGCCCTCTTCTATAGAGGTATATTCGCCCTCCTGGTTATTCTCATAATCCCAATACTCTACTTGGGAGAAGTTGAAGTACTCTCTATGGGAATAGATTGCACCCGCCTCTAATCTATGCTTCCCATTTATGCGCTGATAATAACTTAAACTTCCGGAGTGGTCTGTAGATGATGTTCGACTACTGTTGTCACTTGTAAAGAGTGGAGTGATAGATTGCCCCGTAAAGATGTGGTATAGATGGCTGTTTGTTCCAAGATGGGAGCTTAACCCGTAAGAGAGAGCAATAGTACCATCTTTTATACCATGGTTATAGTTGATTATACTGTTTAATCTTGGCACACCCGTGCTCTTCCCGGTAGTTTTGGAGTGTTGATCTAAGAGCAACTGCTCAATAGAGTTATAGTTTTTAGAGCTGCTCTTCGATTCGTTTGTAGAGTTTTGTTTATCGGCAGAGAGGGTTAGTCCCACATAATCTTTTTTACCTATCTGGTACGATGCGCCTGCACTCAAAGAGTGTGAACTCTCTCTTCCCCAGTTTATGGAGCTGTTCTCTTGACGATAAATAGGGGCACTCTCTAAGAGATTCTCTTTAGTGGTGAGAAGAGCCCGTTCGGGTCTTTTTTGACCATGGTGGGAGTAACGGAACGACAGATAGAGCTTATCGAACTTAGAGATAAAATCGATAGAGCCCCGGTAGCTCTTTAAAGTGTTGCCACTGGTTCGTATCTCCGTTACAAAACCATCGGGGAGGGCCTTTTCTAAATTTATATTGATAATAGGTTTGTCGGTGGGGTTTTCGCTTGTGTGAGGTAGGATAATTTCAATATCCTTCATAACATCACCTTTGATCATACGCATTGGAAATTGCCTTTGTGAGCTAATCATAGGGTGTGGCTTACCATCAATTAGTATAGTGGGAACTCTATCTTCTAAATATTTTAGCTTACCATCTGTTCCATCTATCTTCATGAAGGGAATCTTCTCCATAATGTCGGCCATTTTTAACCTTTTCGCATCGGGATCTTTTGTTACATCATAGATTAGCTTCTCCAACTCCTGCCTCATCACAAGTTTTTCTGCTGTAACGGTAACGCCGGCCAATTGGTGCCCTTCCGATAATTTTATAATCCCAATTTCGTTTGTGCCTAACTTAACCTCTACAGATAAAGAGTCTGAGCCATAGCTCATAGCATCAAATTTTAGAAGATAGTTGCCCGGAGAGCGGAGAGAGAGTTTAAATTCACCCAAAACATCTGCCGTACCTACAGAGACTACTACATTTTTGCGATCCAATACTCTAATGGTGGCATAGGGAATTCCTTGATTATCGGACTTGTCTACAATCTGCCCAACAACACTATAGCCTCTCTTAATATCTTTATCTCTCTGAGCAAAAAGAGTTGCCGAGCAAATTAAGAGTAAAAGAGAGAGAGCTATATTTTTTACCACAGAAAGTATATTAATTGCTTAATTTGAACAAAGATGTCCAAATATTCTTTACCTTGCAATATCACATTTGGTAGATTTTTTACTCTATTGAACTTGCCCCTATCTAAGTTTGTTTAAGAGGTGTGATTCAAACTCGGAGAATATATGAGCCTTTGGGCAAAGAGGATGGCTATAGGATTTTAGTAGATCGCCTATGGCCACGGGGTGTGGCTAAGGAGGAGGCCTATATAGACCTATGGCTTAAAGAGGTTACCCCTTCCCCTTCGCTAAGAAAATGGTTTGGCCACAACCCTGTAAAATGGGAGAGTTTTCGGGAACTTTATCTTGAGGAGTTGAAAAAAAATAGGGGGCCGTTGGAAAAAATTAAAGCATTGGAGAGAGAGCACGGCACCGTTACACTTCTATATGGTGCTAAAGATAAAGAGCATGCCCACCCTTTAGTAATTTTAGAAGCGCTACAGAGCCTCAAATAGTATATTTTTGTTACACCCGTTGCCCTATCTATCTTATAGAACTTTTTCTATATTTGCCTTCCTATGAAACCTCACCAATTTTTCAAAGATGCAGTAGAAGATTTAGCCGCTCTTTACCCCTATGCCGAAGCGCGTTCCCTGGTAATTAGACTTATGCACTATTACTGCGATATTGAACGGAGCCAATACATTCTATATCCAAATATGGAGTTCCCTCCCAATTGCGAAGAGAAGCTGACCGGAGCGCTCAAAAGACTTTTAAAGGGAGAACCGCTACAGTATGTTATAGGTGTTCAGGAGTTCTGCGGCTTAGAAATTGAGGTAGAGAGGGGAGTTCTTATTCCCCGCCCCGAAACCGAAGAGATGGTGGAGTGGGCTTTTAAGCTTATAGAAGAGAAGATCCAGAAGGATAGTGGTGGGGTAGGCTATGTGCCAAACGGTGAAGAGATTAATTCCGTCCGGCCATTTACATTTTTAGATGTGGGGTGTGGTTCGGGAGCTATTGTTTCTGCTATTGCCAATCGCTTTCCGCAGGTAGAGGCTTATGGGTGCGATGTATCCGAAAAGGCTTTAGAGGTGGCAAAGAGAAATTTAAGCAAAATTGCCCCTACAGAGGGGAAGATCTTTAAATGCAATCTACTTAAAGAGAATCTTTTTGAATTTTTACCCGAGAGGTTACCCCTATTCGATTTTATTGTCTCAAATCCCCCCTATGTAACCGAAAACGAGAAGGAGCAGATGCATCTAAATGTTTTAAATTATGAACCGGCCGAAGCGCTCTTTGTTCCCAACAACAATCCCCTACTCTTTTACAAGGCACTTGAAAAATTGGCTACAAGGGTACTTCGTCCTTTGGGAGTGTTATTGATGGAGATAAATGAAAAGTTCCCAAATGAAGTTATGGCACTTTTTAGTAGTGCCAAGTGGAGTGGGGTAGAGGCAAGGGAAGATATAAACTCAAAGCCAAGGATGGTAAAGTGTATAAAGATTTAGAAAAGGGTAAAAATGAAAAATGGAGATAGTAACAGTTGCAAAGTAGAAATATTTTTTTACTTTTGCTGTGTAGATGCATATAACTCTTAACATACAGTGGTGGTGGCACAGATTTGAACAATTTGTGAGCACACCACATTTATGGTATTAGAGGATAGTTGAAAGGTATAGAGATACCAAAGATATAACCCGAGGCTCACAACGCTTCGGGTTTTTTTATTGCAAAAAATAATTTAGAAAATTGATACTTTATAGATATAGAAATGAAAAATATTAATCTAAAAAAAAGCGAGAAACAGAAGAAATTTATTTTACCCGAATCGCAGATTCCCACCCAATGGTATAATATTATGGCCGATATACCAACCAAACCCAAGCCACTACTAAATCCACAAACAAAAGAGATTCTTAAACCGCAAGAGATGGAGGGGCTCTTTGCCAAAGAGTTGGTGGCACAGGAGTTCTCTACCCAAAGATGGATAGATATACCCGAACCGGTGCGGGAACTATATAAGATCTACCGCCCAACTCCATTGGTTAGGGCCTACAGTTTGGAGAGGGCATTGGATACCCCTTCAAAGATTTTCTTTAAGGATGAAAGTGTAAGCCCTGTTGGCTCCCACAAACTCAATACAGCTTTGGCCCAAGCCTACTACAACTCAAAGGAGGGCATTGAGCGGATAACCACCGAAACCGGTGCAGGGCAGTGGGGAAGTGCAATGAGTATAGCGTGCAGTTATTTTGGATTGGAGTTGGAGGTGTTTATGGTTAAAAGAAGCTACGAACAGAAGCCCTACCGCAAGTTTGTAATTGGCAGCTATGGGGGGAAAGTGTACGCTTCGCCCAGTACTATTACTGCGTATGGTAGGAAAGTATTGGAAGAGAATCCCCAACATAGCGGCTCATTAGGTATGGCAATTTCCGAGGCTGTAGAGAGAGCTGTAACAGGCCAAAATAGCCGATACACTCTTGGCAGTGTGCTAAATCATGTACTTCTACACCAAACTATTATTGGACTTGAGGCCGAAGAGCAGATGGCGATGGCGGGGGAGTATCCCAACAAGGTGATAGCCTGCTTTGGCGGTGGTTCTAATTTTGCCGGTATAAGTTTTCCTTTTCTACGCCACAGAATAGCTGCGGGAAAGGGTGTTACTCTAATAGCAGCTGAACCGACCGCATGCCCAAAACTCACACAGGGGAAACTGCAGTACGACTATGGCGACAGTGCCGGCCTTACCCCTCTAATTCCTATGTATTCGTTGGGACACGATTTTCAGCCGGAACAGATTCACGCTGCGGGATTACGATACCATGGCGGGGGGCAGATTGTGAGCCAACTAAAAGAAGATGGCTTTATTGAATCATACGCAATTGATCAGGATGAAACATTTAAAGCGGGTCTCCTCTTTGCCAATACCGAAGGGATTATCCCTGCACCCGAATCTACCCACGCTATTGCTGCTACTATCCGTGAAGCTCTTAAGGCTAAAGAGAGTGGCAAGGGAGAGGTGCTGCTCTTTAATCTTTCTGGCCATGGAGCATTAGATATGGCCGCCTATGAAAACTATATTTAATTGGAGTAGCTATTGGTAATTGAGTTAGTCGTAGATCTCTCTTATACAACGAACGCCACCCTTCTGGCCTGTGCCATTTATTAAATAGAGCTTTTCTGCCTTATTGCTTTTGCCTTCAACAGAGAAGCCAAATCTTTGGCCACCAAGAGGATTAAAAGAGAAAGAACTTCTAGAAAAGGAGTTTGCTGCTGTCCAACCGCTACCTGGTTGAAGATGTCTCATAACGGTTAGTTCCCGTTGAGTTGGGGCTCTCCACCCCAAGGGGCAGATTTGAGTGCCGTTATCTAATAGAGTGTTGATCTCTATCCAAGATTTAGTGGTATTGTTGTGTAGTGTAGTACTACTTGCTATTTCAAATTTTACCCAAGGTTTATTAGTTGCAGAGCGCTCATGGTGTGTGGACAACTCGTATGGTTGAGGATTTTGCCGAATGGCTTGTGGATGCATCTTAGATAGATCTATAGTGGAACCTGTGATGGTGGCATAGGGTTGGGGGGCAGCAACTTTAATATCGCGCCCACTTCCAGTATAGGAGGCATCATTCATTCCTAAATTTCTTACACAGCGGTACTTTACATTTGTGCCATCTGCACCTCCGGTAATTCCAGTTATTAATCCATCAGAGGCCCCCTCTGCAGACCATAATATTGTAGGGATGTCATAACCGGCAATTAATACTGTGCTACTCCTGTCTGTAATTGTACTACTGGCATACCACGATTCCGACTCGCTCCAAGTTGGTAGTATATGGAGCCTGCTCTCTGGTTTAAGGGCTGGTTCTCCCATCCAGATACCTCTAAGCTGGTCAATAGAGGCTAAATACCATCTTACCTCACCAATATCAACTTTTCCATCGCCATTGTTATCGCGATTAAGTTGCATACATTTCCATCTTGCATAGTTATATTCATTGGTCAAGTTATAACTTTGAACAGCAGGAGTTGTAGTAGTTGCACCAAAAGGTGCATTAATATAACTTGACCAATTGTCACCATTTTTAAAAAATTGATGCATTCTAAGATAGCTCTCTCTTCCATTCTCATTATTTAAATAAGTAATTTGACCTTTTACTACGCTAACGGATCTTTTCTTATCGTACTGATACTTCGTATGATCTTGAACCTGCTGAGTCCCCCAGGCAGAGAAGTTCTCTGTAGAGTATTGGTTGTAGATGCTCTTAATTGCTGCTTGACGAATTGAGTGTAGGGCTACAGCCTCCATACTTTTTCCATCGGAGCTTATTTGAGAAGAGGAGAGAATATTGAGTATCCGGTCGGGTTGATTTACAAACTCCTTCCAAAAATCGTTTGGATAGCTGGTTGGCTTTGGATTGGTTGGATTTATAGGGTCTCTCTCGTAGTAGAACTCATTTACAAAGGCTGTCACCTTTATGTTGTTACTATTGTCGAAGAGAGTACTCTGGCCGGCAGCTTTTCTTGTTTTACTCTCCTTTAATAGTACTATAAGTTGGTCTACATCTAATAGTTTGTCGTTATTGCTATTCAAATCACTAATGTAGCTTACCACAGTAGGAGTAGTGCTATATTTTTGAGAATCACCAGGGTATGAGCGAAGATTATTGGTGTAGTTGTTGGAACTCGTTTTATTGACTCTAAAGAGAACCCATTGGTAATCTAAAGCTAAATCCTCTTCATCTATTGAACTAAAAGGGGTTGAAACACTCCACTTTAGATGGTTATCTACAGCTACCAATGGGAAATTTAAGACAATATTGGAATAGTAGGCATCTAATTGTACCACATTATTGGCCATCACAACTGTGCCTTCTGCAGAGGGTTGTGGCTCTTGACCACTCTGCTCCACCTCCAATAAGATACTATTAACTGAGTTTATTGTTACTGTGTAGATATACTCTGAGTTGCGAATCAGTGAGAAGTCGTTAGGATCATTATTGGCAAACCCAAGGTGTACAAGGTAGGTGACATCGGTATAGATCACTGCACCCCCTCCACTATCGTATGAGACAACTCCCTTTATCTCTACGAAAGTTCCATATTGTGGAGCATAGATAAACTCTCCATTCTCTACATTTCCAGGAGTTCCCGTTGGCAATTTTTCCTGTTTAGCCCTTAGAGCATATTGCTCGGCAAGGGTACCATTATTAGGAATCTCTTGACGAGGAGATTGCCTATTCTCCAGAGCATAAAAGGAGAACTCCCCTTGGTAACTTCCCCCAATTTGATCAAAAGCATTCCACTCTGTGGTAAAAAAATTATTGGCAGAGCTGGTAAATAGGTTCTGTTCCACTTTAGGGAAGATGTTGATAAAGATGGGGGCATTTACTAAGCGCCAACTCTCTGGGATAAATGTTACATCGTAACTATTCCCTCCAGCTATTGTGCCGGCAACAACTCTAAAGTGTACTTTTGCATCTAACCTCACTAAGGGTATGGTAATTGTGCCTGTTGAGCTGGGGTCTAAATTGAGTGTGCTCTCTCCAGTCATCATAAATTGATTGCCTCTCTCAAAGACATGCGCCTCCAGCTCACAGTTAGCCCCTTTTAACTGCTCTAAATTCTCAATTTGATCTAATTTCTCATTGGTAGAACACATAAGAGAGTTGTTAATATTTGCCAGTGCACAGATTGTTTTGTTCCGCTATAGACATTTTGGAGCGTGAGAGTATGGCTGCCTACAGAGTTTAATCCATCAAAAAAATTGCGATATGCAATAGTGCCATTGGGATTAAAAATAAGAATATAGATGTTTTCTATATGGTCCTCCTCTTGGGGAGTAACCACAGCTTTAGTTTGCAGAGTGCTATTTACTGTTTTAAATGAGAGTGTTAATGACATAGCTTCCCCCTCTGGCACTACCTCCTCTATCCTCTCTAACTTTTGACAGGAGAGCGTTAAAAACAATGCAATTACAAATATAAAAGGGGCGCTATTTCTCATCTCTTTAATCGTATGCAGGTAAACTTATATTGTAGGTTGTCCAATCTACCACATCGCATTTTAGAGAGAAGTTCATCTCTGTAGTTATACCAAGTGTTATGGTGTAGGATTTAGACTTCTCTAAAGTGGGTATAAAGTTTCTCACTGTATGGACAACAGTTTTATTTTCTAGAGTACCAACTTTGTCTAAAGTAAACTTGATTGTTATTTTGGCGTTAGCATCAATCGACTGTGGAATAAGTAGTAGATCTCCGTTTGGAGAGGTTATAGTTTGTGGTGTAGTAGAGAGTGTCTGAATATCCTGCAGATATCCATTTGCAGTTGATAAGTTGTAGCTTTTATCTTGTGCCGATGGGGCAATAGTCCAATTTAAATAGTTGTAGCTGCCACTATTTTTAAATGGGCCGATGGTTATCTCAGTAATATAGCCATTCCAACCGGCTGGCATTGTGGCAGCAAAATGGGCTCTAAAATTTATTGTGGAAAGGGCGTGATATAATTCAAACTCTACTGGTGTAGCTTGATTTCTCGCCTCATAGACCGGTATCGATGTAAGTAGATCTATCTGATTAGGGATAGCATCGGGTAGGGTGTATGTTATAATGGGAAAACCAACATCACTTTGCGAAGAGTGTGTTATAGCTCCACCTGTAGTGCTACTGTGGGGTGCATATGCAAAGAAACTAATTGAACCGGTAGGCGGCCAGTAGGTAATTGGGTTATAGAGCCACTTAGCGCCGCTCTTCTCTACAGAAAGATTGTAGAAGAAATCTGGTTTAGATAGTGCTGGATCAAAACCACCTGTTGGATGAGAGAAGGCAAATACTCCAAAGCGATCAAGGGTGGTATTTGAGATTAGAGAGCCTTTAGTTTGGCCCTCTATCTCAAATCCAATTGGTTGCCCCTTCACCTCTGGCAGCTCTACTTTACTACAACCTCCACCACAAAAGTGAGTAGAAGTAGTAGTATAAGTTGGGCTATTTTATCTCTCTTCATCTAGAGGTTTTACTAAAAATTATTACAGAGTTAAATCTATAGCAGTAACACCTACCCAATCAATAACCGAAGCGGTAAACTGAATAGGGCTAGGGAGGTTATCGATACCACCAGGGTTGGTGGTAGGGTCAGTAGGGCCATATTTCCCAACACCGGTAAGGGTTATTTGGAAATGATACTTTAAACCAGGCTCAAATTTTTGACTAACTGGGATAGCAGTTAAGGTACTATGAATAGTTGCCTCAGTATCTTTATCTCTTGCTGTATAGTGAACCTCAAGATAGGTCCCAGTAGTGTTTCCTGCCTCAACTTCAGTCTCTGAGCCTTCACCAGCATTTAGCGCAGCTCCACCTGTTGTGGTTTGAGGAATAATAAAGAGAGGGCCTTCAGTTTTTATTATATTGGTATAATCACCAGAATCGTAATCCACTAAAGTTTCATTATTGGTATCTTGCGCTAGACCCAATTCATAGGTGTTTATTATAGTTGAATTTGTCCAAGCAAGTCCGTTTCCTTCATTAGAGCTGCCATTAGCTGCCTTAGGTTCCCACGAAAGTAGGTTAACGCTTCCCTCACTCTTTATATCGTTAAGAGTGACTTTTGTAATTTTAAACTCCAATGCCTTAAGTTCTTCTGGAATTCTGGCAGAGACTACCACCTGTGCAAGAGCGTGGTGGAAAGCCATAGGAACTGCAGTGCCAGGAGTATTGAGCGCTGTTGTTTTGGCCAGTAGAAGATCAACTCCAGCATCTGCAGCGTGAGGGGCAGTGTAGGTGGCAGGGGTTGTTCCATGTTCTGGGATAGAGTTCATAGTTATCGCTCCATCGGTACCATAGAAGACAAGATCTTTACCATCGGTAGGCCAATATTTAACAGGAGAGTAACTCCATGTAGAAGCACTATAGGTTACATTAGTAGCACCCATATAGAGTTGATTATAGCTACTAGGATAGGTAGGCGAAGCGTCGTTAGAATAGTAGCCATAAACTGTAAATCCGCTGGTTTGAAGATTTGCTGTTAACTTTGGAAGAGCTTTTGTGCCAACCTCTAAGGTTTTAAAACCAATAGCCAAATTTGACGATTGGTGAGCGGGTTTATCCTTTTTACATCCTGCAAAAAGGAGTGCTACAATAACAGTAGCGGGAAACTGAAAACAGATAGATTTACCAAAGCCTGTTTTTTCAATCAGTAATATTTTCTCACCGTTGAGAATTTTATCAATAGTCTGCCATTGTTTGTCATAGAATGAGCTATGATTAAAGGTTCTCTGTAGTATTTGTTCTGCCTCTTCTCTTGTCATTGCTTTACAACTTTTCTGAACTTAACAATATCTCTTATCCCACATTGCTGGAATAGCCGGCCAGAATAGTAATCCCCCCCCTCACCTCTACTGAAAAAGGGTTCGCACCAATTTGGGGATGTCGGCAACTTTTACAATTTCAATTGCCCCTTTTTTGTAGTTGAGTTTGCCATAACTTGAGATAAAGATCTTTTGGAATCCCAGTTTTTCTGCTTCAGAGATACGGCGTTCAATTTGGGCTACAGGGCGCACTTCGCCACTCAGCCCCACCTCCCCTGCAAAGGCAAATTTCTGAGAAATTGGAGTGTCGAAATTTGAGGAGAGTATGGCACTCACTACAGCCAAATCGCAAGCGGGATCTATCACCTTTAGCCCCCCGGCCATATTTAAAAAGAGATCTTTGGCTGCCAACTTGAAGCCCGCCCTTCTCTCCAATACCGCCAAGAGCATATTTGCCCGCCTTACATCGAATCCGGTGGCAGAGCGTTGTGGAGTGCCGTATGCGGCGCTGCTTACCAAAGCTTGTGTTTCAATTAAAAAGGGGCGCGAACCATCTATCATTGCAGCTATGGCCACTCCGGAAAGGTTTTGCGAATGCATGGGGATAAATAGTTCCGACGGGTTTTTAATCTCTCGAAGGCCGCTGTGGCTCATCTCAAAAATTGCCAATTCGGCTGTAGAGCCAAAGCGATTTTTAATGCTTCGTAGCACTCTATAAGAGTGGCGGGCATCTCCTTCAAATTGAAGAACCACATCTACTATATGTTCCAACACCTTTGGCCCTGCAATAGAACCCTCTTTGGTAATGTGCCCTATTAAAATTATTGGGGTATTGCTCTCTTTTGCATAGCGCAACAGTAGGGCTGCACTCTCCCTAACCTGTGATACGGTGCCGGGAGAGCTCTCCAATGCTTGAGAGTAGATGGTTTGAATAGAGTCGACAATTATAAGTGCCGGCCGCTCTTGTTTGCACCGCTCCACTATCTTCTCTAAGATAGTTTCGCTTAAAATAAAGGAGTTCTCTTCACTTCCTCCCAACCGTTGCGAACGCAATTTTATTTGCCTTGGGCTCTCTTCCCCCGAAATATAGAGAGTCTTAAGAGAGGGGTTGTAGAGGGGAATCTGTAGCGATAGTGTAGATTTCCCAATTCCCGGTTCGCCTCCTATTAGAATCATTGAGCCGGGAACCAAACCGCCTCCAAGAATACGATCCAACTCCTCCATCCCTAAGGAGATTCGCTCTTCTATATTAAAGGAGACCGACGAAAGAGGCTGAACTTCTGAGTTTGTAGCCCCAATAAGATGCTCTACCCGTGCGCCACTGCCACTACTGCTGCGACTCACCACCTCTTCTACAAAGGTATTCCACTCTCCGCAGGAGGGACATTGCCCCAACCATTTTGAACTTTCGTTTCCGCAGGAGGAGCAGAACCACCCCTTTTTAATCTTTGCCATAGCTACAAATATAACTATTAATTGGGGTGAATCTTATGCAAAAAAGATAAAAAGAGAGATTTTCTTTAGATGAAGTTTCTTCTTTAAATTTGTTAAATTGCTTCACTTTCTAAACCTATCGAAATTCGTTTTAAATAGTTATAACTGTAACAGCTATGAGATTGAGATTTAAAACTGTTCTTTTCTTTGCGGCTCTCTTGGGCCTGGTAGCGGGTTCGCACCACTTTGCTAATGCCACGGAGGGCGTTGCCACTCACTTTATCGCTACCACTGAGGGCGTTACCACTCGCTTTACTAATGCCACGGAGGGCGTTACTCCCCGCTTTGCCAATGCCCCAAAGAGCGTTGCTACTAAAGAACACTCTTTGCCAAGCCAATTGCAAGCTACCCCTCTTCAAAAAAGTAAACAGGTAAAGGATTGGAGCCGTCAGGTAGATGAGGCGGTGCAATATTTAGAGCAGGTAAGGGAGAGGTGGGGTTTTCCGGGAGCCTCTATTGCCATAATTAAAGATGGTAAAACTCTATATACAGGTGGGGTAGGGGTGAGAGAAGAGGGCAAAGAGGAGGGTGTAGATGCTCAAACCCTATTCCCTATAGGCTCTATCTCAAAATCGTTTACAGCAATGGTTGTGGCCTCGTTGGTGGCAGAGGGGAAGCTTAAATGGAACGATAAGATTAAAGATATTCTACCCGATTTTGAGATGTACGACAAATGGGTAGAGAACAATATAGAGGTTCAAGATGTGATGTTGCACAACACCGGTTTAAAGGCTCAGCTTGGGACCAATCTTGCAAGTTTTGGCTACAATCGCAACGATATCTACAATATTTTTGGACTACTGAAACCCAAGAACAAATTTAGAGACTCTTATGGCTATAACAATATCACCTTTATTATTGCTGGAAAGATAATTGAGAAGTGTTCGGGGAAGAGTTGGGAGGAGAATGTGAGAGAGAGAATTTTTATCCCTTTGGGGATGAATGACAGCCATATAAATACCAATGAGTATGAGGCAGTTGAGAATAGAGCCCAATATCATCATATAAAATATGATAGGGAGCCCGCCACTTCACACAAAACGGTAACGCAATTTGCCCACTTTTACACCCCCCAGGGAGCCGATAGGGCGGGCTATTGGCTAACTGCAATTGGGCCGGCGGGCTCTATCTCTTCAACTGCCCAAGATATGGCCAAGTATATAGAGTTCCATCTAAATAGCGGGAGGGTAGGCTCTAAGCAGCTGCTGCCTAAAAAGCAGATGGAGTACCTTCATACGGGGCATAACCCCATCTCTAAAAATAGTAAAGTCCAAAAAAGTTACGGCCTCTGCTGGAATGTTGTTAAAAATAGCGACTATACTATCGTCTCACATACCGGTTCGGTAAGGGGGTTTACTGCCATTGCCGCTTTTATACCCCATGAGCAGTTGGGATTTGTTATGTTGGTAAATTCAAACTCTCCAAGAGAGCCAAGAGATGCTATGTTAAATAAGGTTGTAGATATTTTTACCGGCAAAAGTTCAAAGGATTACAACTCTACTTTTTTTGAGCAGTGGCTTACTACAACAGTTAAAAAGCGTGCGGCTGCTGCAGAGAGAGCCAAAGGTAGTACAACTAAAGAGCCCCCTTCTGCCACTCTTCTCCCTGGAGTATATAGAGGAAGAGGGGCTCTTGGCAATGTTGTGGTGGAAAGGAGAGGCGAAGAGCTCTTTATAACTACAGGTTCGCTCGGGTGGGTAACGCCGCTTCTTCATCAAAGTGGCAATAGGTATGGCTTTAGAAGAGAGGGATTCACCTTTCCTGTAACCTTCTTCTTTGAAGAGGAGGGAGCCAACTCAAATGCTATAAAGATTGGTTTTGGCAATGGCGAAGATTTTGGATTGTGGAAAAGGGTAGAGTAGTTGCTCTCTTTCCCCCTCTTTTTTCTATATTTGTCGAGAATTGAAGAAATTGTAAATAGAATCTATTATGAGAAAATTATTATTTCCTATTTTTGCTCTCTTTCTCTCCATTACACTCGTTGCCCAAACCGAAAACAGACCGGTTATTGGTATCTCCTCTACTTGGGGTGAAGGGACAGCCACATCTGTTCCAATTACCTATGTAGAGTCGGTTATAAGAGCGGGTGGTGTGCCAATGGTTATTCCTCTTACTCACGACAAAAATCTCCTTGCAGAGATGTTAGAGAGGGTAGATGGTGTTATAATGACCGGAGGAGAAGATTTGGATCCTCTAAAATGGTACGACGAAGAGCCCCTTCCTCAGATGGGTAAAGTGGCTCCTGAACGCGACGAATTTGATATGTTGCTAATTAGGATGGCAGTAGAGCGAAATATGCCTCTCCTTGGGATTTGTAGGGGCCATCAGCTACTAAATGTAGCGTTTGGTGGTACTCTCTATCAAGATATACCCTCCCAAGTTAAAGATAGTAAGCAGAAGGTGATGCATAGGCAAAAAGCTCCCCGTTACCACGGCACACACACAATTACAATTGAAGAGGGTTCGCTATTGGCTCAACAGTTGGAAGCCAATGTTGCCATTCCAAACTCCTATCACCACCAGGCGGTAAAAGATGTGGCGCCCGGATTTAAAGCTACCGCTTTTGCTGCAGATGGAGTGGTTGAGGCTATAGAGAAGATTGGAAGTAACCGCGTATATGGTGTGCAGTTTCACCCCGAAGGATTTACAGCCCACGGAGTGAATACCTTTATTGGAATTTTTAAACACCTAATTGGTGAAGCAAAAAAATACCACGCCGAAACTCACGCCGATAAGAGATAATTTGCTATAAACTCTCCCACTTGACCGGTAGAGTAGCTTTCACTTTTAGATGAGAGATCGGGCGTAACAATGTTGCGCTCGATCGCTTTTTTTACCCCCTCTCTAATGAGCTCCCCCTCTTTAAAGAGAGAGAATGAGCTCTCCAACATCATAGCCCCAGACAATATGGTAGCTATGGGGTTGGCAATCCCCTTGCCTGCCGCCTGCGGATATGAGCCGTGTATAGGTTCATAAAGTTTTACTCTACTGCCGTATGAGGCCGATGGGATAAGCCCAATTGAACCGGTGAGAACAGAAGCTTCGTCGCTTAGGATGTCGCCAAACATATTTTCGGTTAATATTATATCAAACTTTGTGGGGGCAGTAATCAGCTGCATAGAGGCGTTGTCTACAAAAAGCATCTCTAACTCTACAGAGGGGAACTCCTCTTTGTGAATTTTGGTAACCACTTCGCGCCATAGGCGGGAACTCTCCAATACATTGGCTTTATCTACTAAGGTAACCTTGGGCTCTCTTGCCACTTTTCTATTTCTCTCAAGAGCCAATTTAAATGCCTCTCGAGCAACCCTTTCAATCTCTACAGTGGTGTAGCGGCAGGTATCTACTGCTGTAGTTCCCCCCTCCTCTCTACCTCGTGGCTTTCCAAAGTAGAGCCCTCCGGTGAGTTCCCTAACAATTACAATATCCAACCCCTCTACATACTCTCTTTTAAGTGGAGAGCGCTCTATAAGGGAGTCGAAAATTTCTATAGGGCGAATATTGGTAAAGAGCCCCAGCTGCTCTCTCATAGCTAAAAGACCCTCTTCGGGGCGCACTTTGGCGTGGGGGTTGTTATCGTAGAGCGGAGAGCCTATAGCGCCAAATAGTATCGCATCGCTTTCGCTGCATAACTTGTGGGTAGAGTGGGGGTAAGGGTTGCCAAACTCCTCAATGGCACACGCCCCAATTTTCCCATATTCAAAGTTAAATTTGTGGCCAAATCTCTCTTCAACCGCTTTAAGGCTCTTTACCGCTTCGGCAATAATCTCTGGGCCTATCCCATCGCCCGGCAGTAGTGCAATCTTTCTCTCCATAGCTTTAGTAGGCCGATGCTCTAAACTGTTCATATCTCTCTATCTCATCTATACTTGAGATAAGATAGTCTATGTTGTCGTACCCATTTAAGAGGCAATCTTGGTTGTAGCTGCTCAAGCCAAAGTTTTCACTATGGCGGGTGTTGTTGAGGGTGATCTCTTTTTTCATAATATCGATAGTTAAGTTTATAGTGCTATTTTCTCTTTTTGCATATTGGAAGAGTGATTCTAAAAATTGGCTGCTCACCTCTACAGGGAGGAGCCCATTGTTTAAGGCATTACTTTTAAAGATGTCGGCAAAGAAGCTAGAGACTACTGCCTTAAAGCCATACTGCATAAGGGCCCAAGCGGCGTGTTCCCTACTCGATCCACATCCAAAATTGTGGCCTGCAACCAAGATTGAACTCTTCTCTTTAAAACTGTTTAAAGGGAACTCTTCAATCTTTTGGCCAGAGGGGCCAAAACGGAGATCGTAGAAGAGATTCTCTCCAAATCCGCTTCTATTGGTGCTTTTAAGGAAGCGGGCAGGTATAATTTGATCGGTATCTATATTCTCCCTCTCAATAAGTAGTGCGGGTGACTCTATTATTCTCAATTTCTCTCTTTTCATAGCTTTTATAGTTAGATAAAATCTCTAGGGTCACTTATTCTGCCGGTTATTGCTGCAGCAGCAGCAACCAAAGGACCAGCTAAAATTGTTCTGGCACCGGGGCCCTGTCGCCCTTCAAAATTACGGTTGGAGGTAGAGAGGGCATATTTTTTGGCCGGTATCTTATCTTCGTTCATACCAAGACAGGCAGAACAGCCGGGCTGCCGAAGTTCAAACCCCGCCTCATTTAAAATCTCTTCAAGACCCTCCTCTTTTATAGCCAACTCTACCATTTTGGAGCCGGGAACCAACCAGGCTGTAACCCAGGGAGCTTTTTTGTGCCCCTTTACAAGTGAGGTAAAAAGTCTAAAATCTTCTATCCTGCCATTGGTGCAGCTCCCTAAAAAGATATAATCTATCTTCATCCCCTCCATCTTCTCGCCCGCTTTAAGGGCCATATATTGTAACGCTCCCTCCTCTCCTACTCTATGTGGGATACTCTCTCCTATAGCGATACCCATACCCGGGTTGGTTCCATAGGTAACCATAGGCTCTATGGCAGAAGCTTCAAATTTATGAGTGGCATGGTAGTGGGCGCCGCTATCGCTCTTGAGCTTTTGCCACTCTGCAACACTCCTCTTCCACTCCTCTCCTTTTGGTGAGTAGGGGCGTCCCTTTAGATAGTTGAAGGTGGTGGTGTCGGGAGCTATCAATCCACCTCGTGCACCCAGTTCAATACTCATATTGCAGATGGTCATCCGCTCCTCCATAGAGAGCGATTCAATTGTAGTTCCTGCAAACTCTAAGAAGTGGCCTGTCCCTGCAGCGGTACCCAATTTAGAGATGATATGTAGTATAATATCTTTGGAGGTGACCCCTTTTTGAAGCTCTCCATCTACAACAATCAACATCTGTTTTGGCTTCTGCTGAATAATCGATTGAGAGGCCAACACCATCTCAACTTCGCTGGTGCCAATTCCAAAGGCTATATTTCCAAAGGCTCCATGGGTAGAGGTGTGGCTGTCGCCACAAACAATTGTCATTCCACATTGGGTAATACCCTGCTCAGGCCCTATAACATGCACTATGCCGTTGCGGGGATCGCCCAAGGGGAAGTAGGCAATTCCATGCTCTGCTGTGTTTTTGGCAAGAGCCTCTACCGCTTTGCGTGAAAGGGGGTCGGCAATCTCCCTCTCTTGATTGAGTGTTGGAACATTGTGGTCGCAGGTGGCAAAGCTTTGCCCAGGGCGAAAAACTCCCCTTTGGCGGGCAGCAAGCGAGGTGAAGGCTTGTGGGCTGGTTACTTCGTGTATGAAGTGTCTATCTATATAGATTATATATGTCCCCTCTTCAATCTCCTTGACTATGTGTTGTTCCCAAATTTTATCAAAAATAGTTTTAGCCATAGGTAGTTAGATAAATTTAGAAATTGCATTTATATAGGCCTCTACAGCTGCTGTAATAATATCGGTATTGGCACTAAAGCCGTAGTATATTTTCCCTCTATTCTCTACCTGAATATGTACTTTCCCAACATCGTCTATACCACGGGTTATAGCTTGAACCAAAAACTCTTCTAAGGTTATTTTACGATTTATTAACCTCTTTACTGCAGAGAAGGCTGCATCTATAGGACCATTGCCTTGTGAGGTAGAGGTGTAAATCTCTCCATCTATAACCAACTTTACAGTAGCCATTGGAACCGACCCTTTGCCGCACACAACCTGTAAAAATTTTAGTCTCAATTTTTGGTTCTGTTTAGAGAGGGTCACTCCGGCAATTGCCTGCAAATCGCTGTCGTTTATATCTTTTTTGGCATCGGCCAACTTTAAAAACTTGTCGTAAGCTTCATCCAACTCTTGGGGTTGCAACTCAATCTCCAACCTCTTAAAGTGATGGTTGAGAGCGGCTCTTCCACTTCTTGCCGTTAAAGCTATAACACTCTCACTGATACCCACATCGGCAGGGTCGATAATCTCATAGCTTTCGCGATTTTTGAGCACTCCATCTTGGTGTATCCCCGAAGAGTGGGCAAATGCATTTCTCCCCACAATAGCTTTGTTGGGTTGCACCGGCATACGCATTAGGGTAGAGACCAATCTTGATGTTTTGGCAATGAGGGGTGTAACTATATCGGTATAGACAGGGAAATCTTTTCTACTCTTTATTGCCATTACAACCTCTTCTAAAGCTGTGTTGCCCGCCCTTTCGCCAACTCCATTTATTGTTACCTCAACCTGTCTTGCTCCATTCATCACTCCAGCAAGGGTGTTGGCGGTAGCCATTCCTAAATCGTTGTGGCAGTGGGTAGAGATTATAGCCTTATCTATATTTGGTACATTGTTTTTTAGATATGCTATCTTTTGGCCATACTCTTGGGGGGTGCAGTAGCCTGTGGTGTCGGGGATATTGACTACCGTAGCCCCGGCCTTAATGACCGCTTCAATAACTTGGGCTAAATATTGATTCTCCGACCTCCCTGCATCTTCGGCATAAAATTCAACATCATCTACAAAGCGCCTTGCATACTTTACTGCAGCTACTGCCCTCTGTAGTGTCTCTTCTCTATTTGATTTAAATTTGTGGAGTATGTGGTAGTCCGAAGTACCTATCCCGGTGTGAATCCTCTTCCGCTTTGCAAAGTGGAGCGAATCGGCAGCTACCTTTATATCTTTCTCTACAGCACGGGTGAGAGCACAAATTGTAGACTCTGTAACCACTTTAGAGATCTCAACTATAGAGTTGAAATCGCCAGGGCTTGAGATAGGGAAGCCACACTCAATTATATCTACCTTCATAGCCTCTAAAGCTTTTGCCAACTCTATCTTCTCTACAGTATTGAGTTGGCAGCCGGGAACCTGCTCCCCGTCGCGAAGTGTTGTGTCAAAAACAAAAAGTTTATCCATTACTTAAATGTTAAAATTTTCTAAAAGGGTTAAAATAAAAAAGGCTACCCTCTTTTAGGCAGCCTGTCTATACTTACATTTTTATACTATACACAAACTACCTATAAAAGCCCAGCAGAACTAGTAGAGCCAATAGAGCAATAGATAGTATGTTAGTTGTTTTTCTCATTATCGGTGCGAATATATAACAATTTTTCTTATAAAGGGTGTGTAAAGATAAATTTTGCACCTTTTGTATAGTAAGAGTCTATCCATATAGTGCCTCCTAATCTGGTAATCAGCTGCTTTGCAATACTTAAACCAAGTCCGGTTCCTTGTTCGAAATTGTTAAGTTTAGTGAAAATCTGAAATAGTTGGTGTTGCTTCTCTCTTGGAATCCCGCACCCCGTGTCGGCTACCGAAAAGGTAACAGTTCCTCCACCCTCTTCAGAAGCTTGAGCGAGTTGATACTCCAATACTATCTCCCCCTCCTCTGTAAATTTAGTGGCATTGTTTAGTAGGATTGAGATAATCTGTTCCAATCTCTTTGGATCGCTCTTTAGAAGAAGATCGCTATGGTTGGATATCAATTTGTAGTCGACCGCTCTTTTGTTTAGCTTTTCAAAGTTATAAATGAGCGTCTTACATAAGAGATTTATATTAACATGGCTATAATTGAGGGTAAGGTTGCCACTCTCAATTTGTGAAATATCCAAGAGGTCGGAAATTTGAGTTAACAGGAGTTCTGAATTGTGAGTAACAATCTTCTGGGCATCGTCTCTCTCCTGTGGCGAAAGTGCAGAATCGGAAAGAATATTTGAAAAGCCGATAATTGAATTTAGTGGGGTTCGAATCTCATGGGAGATATTGGCTATAAAAGCGCTCTTTAGCCGGTTGCTCTCTTCTGCCCTCTCTTTTGCCTCTATCAGCTCTTCTGCATTTTTCTCCAACTCCCTCTTCAATTTTCCCTGATCTCTAAATAGATATATAAGAACTATCAATAGTATAGCCAACAATAGAGTTATAAGGATTAATGCTGCCGTATAGGAGCGGTAAGTTTTAAGCCGGCTATCGTCTATATTTATAATTTCGCTATGGAGGGGCAGCTGATTCTGAGAGAGTTTATACTCTGTTAACAGCTTGTTGTTAAATGAGTAGTGGGATGAAGAGACAATAAATCGAAGCCTCTCCCTTGAACCTCGCTCAAAGTTTAAAAATTGAGAGATAATGTTTTTTGGGTCGAAACTGTAGCTTGGAAAATATCCTCCGATAGCTATATCCTCTATCCCTTTACCACTAAGTGTAAAGACAGGGAGATCCTTTCTTTGCTTTAGCAGCGACTCTAATGAGCCCGAAGAGAAGTAGAGCCCATCTCTATTTACCTTCCAAGTGGCTATCACTATTGCAGAGGTAGGGGGAAGATTTAAGACGCTATCTTGTAGCTGGTAGAGATAATATTTGGAGGCATCTAAAAAGTGTAGATTTAAACTTGTAAAAGCGAGTGGCAGATGCTCTCTAATAAATGCTTTCATCGATTGTCCTCCGTAGGTGTTGTCTACGGTAAAGGCAATATCGGTTGTATTTGGAAAGAGCGACTCTATTAATCGTATGGTTTTGTTGGGAAGAGGGTTGAAAGCAAGCCCTCCGGCCCAGTCGTTGGCAAGATTGCGCCCCCTTTGTGTTGCACTTATCCACTTTGGCTCCCAATTGTCTGTTATGGGAGCTGTTGGAAGCTCTATTCCATTTAAGGAGATATGTGATCCAAAGATTGGAACCTTTTTTGGAAGCCTCTCTTGGGCAATTAGTGCAGCCCATGCCTCCTGTCCAACAGTTATAATAGCTCTTAAATTGCGATTTTTATATTTTTGTAAGAGTTTTTGAACACGCCATTTCCAAATCCACCCATCTTCCGAAAAGTTACGGGCAGCAAGATCTTCCACTAAAATTCGATAGAGTCCGGGGGCCTCATCTTCTAAATTTTGGGAGAGCCTCTCTATAAAAGAGGCAGTAGATTTTGTTTCGGGATTGAAAGATGATATAACAAGTACTATACCTACATTTTGATTAATATTGGTGCCCCAATAGGGGTCATGTACAATTGAGGAGTCTCCCTCTGCAACACTATTTTTATATACTGTTTGTTCACTCCCCCTTAGCTCAATTGTAGAGAGGAGAATAGAGAGTAGTAGGGTAACTATTGTTAAAAGGGTCTTCTCTCTTTTATATAGAATCTGCTTCATATCTAATCCATTATAAAGAGGATTTAACATTTTTTCGATTTATGAAAAAGAGTGAGAGTGCTCCAAAGAGAATCATTGTTATTGCCTGCGATTCGTGGGAGATGGTGGCAAAGAGAGCACCCAAACCGGTATCGATAGCGTAAATAGAGGAGAGTGCTAAAGTGATAATGAAGTGGTATGCCCCAATTCCCCCTTGAACCGGAACAAGCCAACCCAATCCCCCCACCACCGAAAGAAATAGCGCATCTGCCCAATCCAAGGTAGCTACAGCCGGGTCTAAAGTGGCTACCGAAGAGAAAGCGAGTATGGTTGTGTAGCTCATAAGCCAATAGCTAAACCATATTAGTGCGGTATAGAGCAAAAAGAGTCCTCTTCTCTCCATTTTAAATCCCGCTATAAGACCGCTATAGATTCCCTTTAGGAATGCAACAATTTTATTGAAAATTGCACTCCTTTTCCTATAGCGAAAGAGTAGGAAGAGTACTAAAAAAAGGAGCAAAATCACAATAGAGAAGAGTAGCCAAAAATTGAGCGAAAAGCGCTCCTCTATCCCCCCTATTATCTCTTTCTGAATAAAATTTCCAAATTTTTCGAACCGCAAAGTGATCACCGTAACTGTTACAAGCAGCAGTGAGAGCAAATCTATACTGCGCTCCAAAATTACAGTTCCAAATAGTTTATCGAATGGTATTTTTCTCCTTTTGGCTACCACCCCACAGCGGGCCAACTCTCCCGCCCGGGGTATTGCAAAATTGGTAAGATAGCCCACCGTTACACCATGCCAGGCATCGCTTCGTGTAACCCCTTTGTTCAATGGAACCATTATCAATCTCCACCGTAGTGCCCTAAAGAGAAAAGAGGCTGTACCAACAGCCATAGAGAGCAGAACCCACTCAAATTTGGTCTTTTTTAACCCCTCTACAACCTCGTGCCAGCTTACTCCTCTAAAGGAGAGCCATAAGAGAAATATTGCCAACCCCAGCAATAGTAAATATTTGAGAAGCGATACTACTCTATTACTAACCATTAGACCAATCGATTGCTATTTGAGTCGGGGAAGATTATCTTTGGAGCAAATCCTTCTGCCTCTTCGGGAGTAATAGCGCAGTAGGCCATTATAATAATCAAATCGCCCGGCGAAAATTTGTGTGCTGCAGCACCATTTATTCCAATCTTACCGCTCCCCCGCTCTCCCTCTATTACATAAGTTTCAACCCGCTCACCGTTACCAATATTTACTACAGAAACCTTCTCGTTTTTAAAGAGTCCTGCAGCATCCATCAGCTCCCGATCTATAGTTATACTTCCAATATAGTTGAGATTGGCTTCAGTAACCTTTACCCTGTGAATTTTGGATTTTAAAATCTCAAGTAACATTATCTTAGTTTAATATTGTCAATTAGGCGTATATCTCCGCAATAGACGGCTGTGCAGAGCTGTACCTGTTGTAATCTCTCCCACTGCTTAACCGGTTGTAGTGTGTGGGAGTCCAACAGCTCTACATACTCCACTTTAAGAAGGGGATTCTCCTCTATCTTTTTAGTTACTCTCTCTACTACCTCTGCCGGAGAGTATCTCTCTCCCTCCAATAGGGGGGCTGCTCCCTTTAAACTCTTAAAGATGTTTGCAGCCGCCACCCGCTCTAAGCTGCTCAATAGTGCATTACGGGAACTCATAGCAAGACCGTCATCCTCCCTAACGGTGGGACACCCCACTATCTCAATATTGTACTTTGCAACCTCTACAACCCTTTTAATTATGGCAAGTTGCTGAAAATCCTTCTCTCCAAATAGGGCGTAGTGGGGTTTTACAATATCGAACAGCTTAGAGACCACCTCTACAACACCTTTAAAGTGGCCTGGCCGAAAGGGGCCCTCTCCATAGCTATCCAACCCTCCCAAATTGAAGATTTCACTCTTTTGAGAACTTTCTACCGCTCTCTCTTTATCCCCCATTTTGGGATATATCTCCTCTTGAGAGGGGGCAAGCAAGAGGTAGCAGCCCGCCTCCTCAAGCTTTGCAATATCGCTTTGGAGCTCTCTTGGGTAGCTCTCTAAATCGGCCTCACTGTTGAATTGGGTGGGGTTTACAAAAATTGTAGCAATTGTGTATGGGCTTATCTCCAATCCCTTTTTTATAAGTGAGAGGTGCCCCTTATGGAGTGCACCCATTGTGGGTACCAAACAGATTTTTTTATCTTTTGGAATTTGTGCAACTGCACTATAGAAGTTAGAGAGGGTTGTAGCTCTAATCATCGTCTAATTTTTTGTAAACCTACAAATATATTATGATATTAGTAGCTTTAATAAGAGTGATATGGTTGTAAAAAAGATGAAACGAATTGGTATTTTGGGAGGTATGGGTCCGGAGGCCACTTTGGCGCTCTATGAACTAATAGTTAAAAACACTCCAGCCCGTAGCGATCAGGAGCATATTCCTACAATTATAAATAGCAATACCGCCACCCCCGATAGAACTAAACATATAGTGTATGGCCAAGAGTCGCCACTACCTTATCTTATAGAGGGGGCGCAACTACTTCAAAGAGCTGGGGCAGATATGATTCTTATTGCTTGTAATACAGCTCACTACTATATTCCACAGATAACCCCACATATAGAAATTCCTATTTTGCATATGTTAGATTTAACAGCGTCGTTTATTGCAGAGGAGGCTAAAAAGGGCGGTGTTGAAAAACCCTCTGTTGGGGTGCTTGCCACAACAGGAACAATTCGTTCCCAACTCTATAAAAACTCTTTAGAAAAATTTTCTCTAAATGTTTTGATTCCAACTTCAACAGAGCAGGAGGAGTTGGTTATGGAGGGTATTTATGGCAAAGAGGGTGTCAAGGCGGGTTTTCACCGGCAGCCGGCCAAATTGCTACAGAAGGCAGCCCACCTTTTAGAGGAGCGGGGAGCAAATTTTATTATAGCGGGATGTACCGAAATTCCACTTGTACTTACAGAGAGTATGGTTGGTGTAAAATTGGTCAATAGTATGGAAGTTTTAGCCAAAGAGGCTATTAAATTGGCTTTGGAGGCTCTTTAGTTATGAAATCTATATTGGGGATAGGTAATGCCCTCACAGATATATTGGCCCTGTTAGAGGATCACTCTCTTCTTGATGAGTACAATCTTCCGATTGGTAGTATGCACCATGTAGATCACAACTGTAGCGAAGAGATTTGGGAGAGAATTAAAAAGAGCGATGTACAATTTGTTGCGGGTGGTTCTGCTGCAAATACTATTACAGCCGCCGCAGTGCTTGGTATGCCTTCAGCCTTTATTGGAAAGGTGGGGAAAGATGAACTGGGGGCCCTCTATCGCTCCGATCTCTTAAGAAATGGAATAGATGCCTCGCTTTCGATTGGAAGCAATGGCTCCGGTAGAGCTATGGTTTTTATAACTGCTCCAAATGCAGAACGCACCTTTGCCGTCTATCTTGGTGCCGCAATTGAGATGGGGCCCGAAGATCTTTCGCCCGAACAGTTTCAAGGATACCACTACTTTCATATAGAGGGGTACTTAGTACAAAATCACCGTCTTTTGAGGAGAGCGGTAGAGCTGGCCCGCAGAGCGGGTCTAATTATCTCTTTAGATATGGCAAGCTACAATGTGGTTGAGCAAAATCGCGCTTTTTTAAAAGAGATTATTGAGGAGTATGTAGATATTCTCTTTGCAAACGAAACAGAGGCCTATGCATTTGTGGGTAAGGAGCCTAAAGAGGCTGCCAAGGAGCTCTCTAAGCTTTGCGATATTGCGGTGGTGAAGATTGGCAAGAATGGCTCTATGGTTCAGCAGGGAGAGCAGTTCCACTATATAGAGGCGTGGCCGGCCAAAACAATCGACGCAACGGGTGCGGGAGATATCTATGCCGCAGGATTTCTATTTGCCCACTCCCACAACCTCTCTCTAAAGTTATGTGGCGAAGTTGGTTCAATTGTAGCAGCACAGGTGGTAGAGGTTATTGGACCCAAAATTGATATTCCCCGTTGGAAGAGAGCCAAAGATCAGATAAGGGAGCTTACCGGACTTTTAAAATAGCCCATGCAGCAGAGCATCTATCTTGCCGGTAATAGAGCTTAAACTCTCTTGACTCTCTTCAAATTTTACCTGATCTACATCTATTATAAGTAGTTTACCGTCGGTATAGTTGGAGATCCACTCCTCATATCTCTTATTTAGCCCCGACAGGTAATCTATTCTTATACCACTCTCATATTCGCGGCCACGCTTCTCTATTTGAGCCACTAAGTTTGGAATTGAAGAGCGTAGGTAGATTAGTAGATCGGGAGGCTTTACCAAAGAGAGCATAAGATTAAAAAGTGAAGTGTAGCTGTCAAAATCACGGCTGTCCATAAGCCCCATACTGTGCAAATTGGGGGCAAATATTCGGGCATCTTCATAAATGGTTCTATCTTGAATTACAGGACGATTCTCATTTAGAATCTCAATAATCCCTTTGAAACGCTCCTTTAAAAAATAGATTTGAAGGTTGAACGACCATCGGCTCATATCGTTATAGAAGTCGGTGAGGTAGGGGTTGGTATCTACATCCTCAAATTTGGCACTCCAATTGTAATGGTTAGATAAGATTTTGGTGAGGGTTGTTTTGCCACTCCCAATATTACCTGCAACAGCTACATGCATAACTATTTAACTTCAAATTGACAAAATTCTCTTTCACAAAAATAAGAAAATCTTTTACTATTTTTGTAGAAAGGGCCTTTTTGCCCCACCGTAAAAATGTATAATGATAGAGATTAAAACTTTTTATTTTAACGACCTTAGGGTATGCACCTATCTCTTGTGGGATAGTACAAAAGAGTCTGTTATAGTAGATCCCGGTTGCCACTCCGCCGCCGAAGAGCAGAGACTCTTGCGATTTATAGAAGAGAAGGGGCTCAAACCCCAACTGTTGGTAAACACCCATGGCCACTTCGACCATATTTTAGGAAATGGCTTCATATATAAAAAATGGGGGCTTAAAGCTCATATCCATAAAGAAGACAAACCCCATTTAGAGAGGGCCCAAAGTCATGCAGAGCTCTTTGGGTATATTATTGAGAAACCCCCATTAGAGACTATAGAGTTAAAAGAGGGAGATACTCTCTCTTTTGGCAACTCATACTTAAAGGTGATAGAGACCCCCGGCCACAGTAGGGGGGGAGTTTCGCTTTATAACCCCAATCAAAAATTTGTTATTACCGGCGACTCTCTCTTTGCGGGGAGTATAGGTAGAACCGATCTTCCGGGGGGCGATTATGAAGTTTTAATGGACTCCCTCTTTACCAAACTGTTAAAATTGGGTAAGGAGTACACGGTCTATCCGGGTCATGGCCCCTCTACCACCATTGCACATGAACTTTTAACCAACCCTTTTTTAAAATATGAGTAGGGGAGAGCATGCAGATAAAAATTACCGGAGCTAAGGAGCACAACCTTAAAAATATAGATGTTACCATTCCAAGAGATAAGTTGGTAGTGGTTACGGGGTTGAGTGGGAGTGGCAAATCTTCGTTGGCATTCGATACAATTTATGCCGAAGGGCAACGGAGGTATTTTGAGACGCTATCGGCCTATGCAAGACAATTTATGGGCCAACTGGAACGCCCCGATGTTGAGTCTATTACAGGTTTAAGCCCTATAATTGCCATTGAACAGAAGAGTACAAACAGGAATCCCAGATCTACGGTAGGCACCATTACCGAAATTTACGACTTCCTAAGATTGCTCTATGCGCGCGCCTCTACCGCCTACTCTCCGGTAACCGGTGAGCAGATGGTGAGTTACACTCCAAAAGAGATTGTTGACTCTATCGTTCAAGAGTTCTCCGGTCAAAAAGCAATTGTGATGGCTCCACTTGTTAAAGGGCGGAAGGGGCACTATAAAGAGCTTTTTGAGACTCTATTGAAGAGAGGATTCAATTGGGTAAGGGTAGATGGGGTGCTTTGCGATCTCTCTACTATTGAGCCGCTTAGTCGCTACTCCTCACACTTTATAGAGCTTGTTATAGATAAGATTGTCCCCTCTGCACAAGAGGAGAGGAGAGTTTTAGACTCTGTAAACCTTGCTCTGCAGCAGGGTAAGGGCTCTTTAGACCTTCTCTTGACTCAAGGGGAGGAGAG
This sequence comes from uncultured Muribaculaceae bacterium, assembly GCA_964512295.1. Lineage (GTDB taxonomy): Bacteria > Bacteroidota > Bacteroidia > Bacteroidales > UBA932 > Bact-08. The sequence goes on along the minus strand of CAZEGL010000004.1, from coordinate 56,440 downwards.
GGTTGTGCACTATAGTAAAGATTTGATGTGCCCGGTATCGGGGCTCTCTTTGCCTGAGCCTGCCCCCCACTCCTTCTCTTTCAACTCTCCGCAGGGTGCATGTCCCAAATGCAAGGGGTTGGGTATATTAATGAAAGCCGATCTTGAAAAAATTATACCCAACAGCTCTCTCTCAATTGCAAAAGGTGGTATCAAACCTATAGGCGAAATGAGGGATACTCTTCTATTTAGGCAGATAGAGGGGATAGCAAAAAAATATAACTTCTCTCTACACGACCCTATAGAGGAGCTGCCGGAGGAGGCACTCAATTTGATTCTTTACGGCTCCGACGAACTTATTAGAATTTCCGGCAACCACTCTGCAGGCAAATACTCCTCTCATATGGTTACATTCGATGGGATTGTCTCTCTTATTGAGAAGCGCGACGAAGAGGAGAACCTCAAGCATCGTAGCCGACACTTTACAGAAGAGGTGGTTTGCGATGTCTGTAATGGCACAAGGTTAAAAAAAGAGGCGTTAAACTTTAAGGTAGATGGGAAGAGAATTGCAGAGCTCTCTGCAATGGAGGTATCTAAACTCTATAGTTGGATGGAGGGGTTGGAGGGTAGATTAGAGAGAAAAAAAGCTCTTATTGCCCGAGAGCTTTTGAAAGAGCTGCGCGAGAGATTGGGATTTCTATTGCAGGTGGGGTTGGAATATCTCTCCTTAGATAGAGCTACTGCAACTTTAAGCGGGGGGGAGAGCCAGAGGATTAGATTGGCTACCCAGATTGGTTCCAAGCTGGTAAATGTGCTCTATATATTAGATGAGCCAAGTATTGGGCTACACTATAGAGACAATAGGAAGTTGATAGAGTCGCTCAAGAGGTTAAGAGACGAGGGTAACTCAATTATGGTGGTAGAGCATGACAGCGAAACGATTACCTCTGCCGATCATATTATAGAGTTGGGCAGGGGAGCGGGCGATAAGGGTGGAGAGCTAATCTTTTCGGGCTCCCCAAAAGAGGTTTTTGAGTTGAGTAGTAAAGAGCTTTCAAAAATTGGCTCCTACACTTTAGATTGGCTTAGAGGGGTAAGAGGTATGGAGAGCAACAGCGAAAAGAGGGTGGGGAATGGCCATTTTTTAACATTGAAGGGGGCTACTGGCAACAACTTAAAGGGTGTAGATCTCTCAATACCCTTAGGCTGCTTTGTTGGGGTGGCAGGAGTTAGCGGCAGTGGTAAATCATCCCTAATAAACGAAACATTGGTGCCCGCTTTAAATAAAATTCTCTATCGCTCTTTAGACTCTCCACTCCCGTATAAATCTATTGAAGGGGTGGAATATATAGATAAATTGATAGAGGTAGATCAATCTCCTATTGGAAGGACTCCAAGGAGCAATCCCGCTACCTATACAAATCTCTTCTCCGATATTAGAAAGCTTTTTGGAGAGACCCCCGATGCAAAAATTAGAGGTTTTAAAGCGGGTAGATTCTCATTCAATACTAAAGGGGGGCGGTGTGAGGAGTGTAAAGGAGCAGGAGTTAAAGTGGTAGAGATGAATTTCCTACCTTCGGTAAATATTGAGTGCAACCTCTGTCATGGGAAGAGATATAACCCCGAAACGCTTGCTGTAAAGTATGGTGGACGCAATATTTTTCAAGTATTGGATATGACTGTTTCTCAGGCTCTTAAATTCTTCTCTTCTATTCCCTCTATCTGTAGAAAGCTAAAAACTTTAGAGGAGGTTGGATTGGGTTATATTAAATTGGGGCAATCCTCTACCACACTTAGTGGAGGAGAGAGTCAGCGGGTAAAATTGGCAAAAGAGCTCTCTAAAAATTCAACGGGAAAATCTCTCTTTATCTTAGACGAACCCACCACCGGCCTCCATTTTGAAGATGTCAAGGTACTTTTGGGAGTACTACAACGGTTGGTAGATAAGGGGAATAGTGTGGTGGTTATTGAACACAATTTGGATGTTCTTAGGGCTGCCGATATTATAGTAGATATGGGCCCCCAGGGAGGAGAGGGGGGAGGTAGGATTGTGGCGGTAGGATCGCCCCAAGCGCTTAGAGATATGAAGGGGTCTGTTACCGGACCCTACATTTAATTTTTATATTAGAATAAAAACAATTGGAGATGATAAATTTATATTGTACAAACTTAGAGAAAGAGATTTCGTGTGAGCCGGGAACCACTTTGGCCCAGCTTGCCCAAAGATGTGGAAAGGTTACCGAGTGGCCTATTTTGGCTGCTATAGTAGATAATCAGCTTAAGGAGCTCTCCTACCCGATATATGACTCACACAATATCCAATTTATCGACTACTCACACCCCGATGGAGCACGAACCTACTTTAGATCTCTCTCTTTTGTTTTACAGAAGGCAGTTTCAGAGATTTTTGAAAATTACTCTCTCTCTATTGAGTACAATATGCAGAATGGAATGTATGTAGAGTTGAAGAAAAAAAATGAGAATGGGGGACCATCTCTTCCTGCCACCATATCGGAAGCGGAGTTGAACACTTTAAAAAATAGGATGCAGGGGATTATAGATGCCGATCTCCCCTTTGTAAAGAGGAAGGTTAGGTGTGAAGAGGCGTTGGAACTTTTTCGCTCTACGGGAAGAGAGGAGAAGGCTCTGCTCCATCAGCTGCGTGGAAGATTCTTTACTTCGGTCTATTTTATTGAGGAGTACCCCGATCACTACTACGGGCCTCTTCTCTACTCTACCGGCGCTCTTACAAAGTGGGACTTGGATCTCTTTAGCCGCGGCTTTATGTTGAAGTCGCCCTCTCATACCTCTCCCTACAAATTTTCCGATATCCCTATACAGTATAAGTTGTTCGATGTGTTTAAAGAGCATGCTCAATGGTGTAATATATTGGGAGTTAGGAGCGTAGGTTCAATTAATAAAGCTATTTTAGATGGGAAAGCTGCCTCTCTTATTCAAATTTCGGAAGCTCTACACGAAAGGAAATACTCTCTTATTGCCGATGAAATTTATAGAGGGCGCGATAAGATAAAGTTGATATTGGTTGCCGGCCCCTCTTCGAGCGGTAAAACCACCAGTTCCAAAAGAGTGGCACTCCAGGCAAAGGTGTTGGGGCTACAGCCTGTAATAATTGAGATGGACAACTACTTTGTAAATAGAGAAGATACCCCTTTAGATAGTGATGGCAACTTCGATTTTGAAACAATTAAGGCGTTGGATATCAATTTTCTTAAAGAGCAGCTAAATGCTCTTTTTGAGGGAGAGAGGGTTGAACTGCCAAAATTTAATTTTAGTGAGGGGAGAAGGGAGTTTGATGGAACTTTTCTCTCTCTTGGAGAGAACGACATTTTGATAATGGAGGGGATTCATGCTCTTAATCCTCTAATAACAAGTGGTTTTCCGAGCGATAAAATCTATAAATTGTATGTTTCGGCTCTCACCTCACTCGCTTTAGATGAAAACAACTCTATCTCTACATCCGATTCGCGTCTGCTTAGAAGAATTGTTAGAGACAACAGCTACAGGGGGGCTTCTGCAGAAGATACAATCTTACGATGGCCAAGTGTGAGACGGGGTGAGATTGAAAATATATTTCCCTATCAGGAGAACTCTCAAATAATGTTCAACTCTGCAATGCTATATGAGCTCTCTATGCTCAAATATTTTGTAGAGCCGCTTTTAAGGAGAATACCTGCCAATTCGCCGGCATCGGTAGAGAGTATAAGACTCTTGAAGTTTCTCTCCTATATTCGCCAGTTGCAACCCTCAGAGATAGCTGCCATTCCTCCCACTTCGGTAATGAGGGAGTTTATTGGAGGGAGTAGCTTTATCTATTGATTGTGCTATTTAGAGATCCAAACTTCGGGATTTTGTTTTGTGGTACCTCTCCAGAGCTGAAAATGTATTGTGGAGTTCCCCTCACTATCTGTTAACCTACCCAAGATATCGCCGGTAGATACCCTTGAACCGGTAGCCACCTCTACGCTCTCTATCTTTGTGTAGAATGTGTAATACTCCCCGTGCTGAATTAAGATACATTGGTTGTAGCCCGGCATAACAATAATCTGTTTGACAACCCCATCGAAGATGGCTCTTACAGGGGCGTGAAGTGAAGTTGAGATAGTGACCCCATTGTTGAAGGGGAGCTTAATATGTTTGAAAACAGGGTGGTTATGTTCGCCAAACGGCTCAATTATCACCCCCTCATCTACAGGCCAGGGGAGCTTTCCTCTATTGCTCTCAAAGTTGCCCGACAACACTCTGGCAGCTTTGATCTCTGCCTCTTCTGCCCGGCTGCTCTCTCTTGTTGCCTCTGCAAGCATACGCTCTATTTCACGATTGAGCCGCTCAACTTCTCCCCGTTTTTGGGTAATAGTGCGGCGAAACTCCCTCTCTCGCTTAGAGAGATTTTGAACAATGGTTTTGTAGCGCTGCTCCTCTTTTACCAATGAGTGGTTTTCACTCTCTCTCTGCTCTTTTCTCTGTAGTGAGGTAGAGTAGAGCTGCTCCAACTCCTCTTTTCGCTTCTGAACCCTCTCCTGTTTGGCTATTATGGAGTCGGCTACACTATTTATTGCGTTGGAGTAGCTCTTGAGATACTCCCACCTTCTAAACCCCTGCTTTATATCTCTACTTGCCAAAATAAAGAGTAGCCAACTCTCTTGGTCTCTATTTTTATAGGCGTTGTAGATAAGGGTGCTATACCCCTCTAAAACTCTCTCCAAGTTGCTTTTGATGGAGTCTAACTCCCGCTCTCGCGCCACCCCCTCCAACTCTATACTCTTAAGCTCCTTCTCAAGCTGAACTATTAGAAGTTTACGGTTTGAGATCTTTTTTTGAATGAAGTTAAGCTCTTTAACACTTGTCCGCTGCTCGCTTCTATTGTTGGAGAGCTGTCTATCCAATAGCTCTATCTCTCTCTCCAATCTCTCCCGTTCCCCCTGCTTCTCTCCCAAATCTTGGGCAGCCACCCCCCCTTGTAGTAGTAGTGCTATAAATATGAATGCAACTCTCTTCATCTTTAGATCGATCTCTTACTCTACAAATTAAGTGGTCACTTTTTATTACGGCGCTCCCTTTTCAGCTCCTCTACCTTCTCTGCAATCCCTTTAGAAGGGTCTATCTTATCTGCCATATCCCAATAGAAATAGGCAATATCGTACTCCTTTAGAGAGAAGAGTATAGTGGCGTAGTGGTTGAGGATTTCGGCATTCTCCTTCCCCCCAAATAGGAGAGCCCTTTTAATGTGTGTTTTTGCCTCTTCGTAGTTGCCCAATTTATACTCTATCCATGCGTAGGTATCTAAATATGTGGGGTTGTTGGGCTCTGCTTCAATGGTGCGTTTACTCATCTTGGCCGCCTTTCTAAGCTCCCTCCCTTTGAGTGAAAGGTAGTAGGCGTAGTTGTTAAGAGCGGGAAGGTTTAGAGGCTCTTCTTTTATAGCCTTTTTATAATATTTGAAAGCCTCTCTCTCTTTTTCGGCTCTATAGAGCAGGTCGCCTAAGGTGGTTAGGGTATTTACTGTGGTGGTACTATCTTTTGAATAACGCAAAACACTCTTGAAGGTTTCAATAGAGCCCTCTAAATTGCCCAACTGCAATTGTGCAATCCCTTTAAATTGTAAAAAATTGGAGTTTTCACTCTCTATCTCTAAAATTCGGTTGCTCTCTTCAATTAGCCTATCCCATCTCTGTTGAAAATAGAGTAGTGAAAGATATTGGTGTGCAGCGCCTTGTGAGGTGGGGTAGAGTTTTACGGTGTTGTGTAGAATCTCCTCTCCCTCACTCTCTCTCCCCGACTGTACTAAAAAGATTGCATAGCCGTTTCCAATTGTGGTATCGCCCGGGTGTGCCGCATATGTTAAACTCCAAATTGAGTCTATCTGGGGCAGAAAAGTTTGGACAAAACCTCTATTCTCCATTATTTGACCAATATAGCTCCGCTTCATTTTGGGATCTACACTACTCTCCTCAAGAAATGGGAAGAGGTAGCGAAAGTAGAGATCAAACTTCCCTCCAACTCTATATATCTCTGCCAGACCAAAATTTGCAGGGGGATAGTTGGGGGCCTCTGCAAGTGTCCTTAGAAAGTAGTGCTCTGCTTTGGAGTTCTCTCCCCTCTCTGCCCACCAATCGCCTAAAATCATAGAGAGTCGAGGAGAGCCAACTTCACTCTCCAATTTTTCTATAGCCTCTATTGCCTCTTCTCCCCTTCCTATACGGGAGAGGAGGTCGAACCGCATTAAAATTGAGTTTTCGCTACTACCCTCCTCTCTCTCCAATAGATCCAATAGGGCAAGTGCTCTCTTATAATCACTCCCCTCTTCAATAAGGTAGCCTATAGAGAGTTTAAGATACTCTACATTGTTGGGGGCAATTGCTACTGCTCTCTCTATATACTCCCGTGCCTCTTTCAACTCTCCCAATTGATAGGCAATTTGGGAGAGATAGTAGAGAGTAGCGTGGTTACTTCCATCTTTGACAAGGAGTGCCTTAAAACTCTTTTGGGCCTCCTCTCTTTTGCCTTGGTTGAATTGTGCCACCCCTTTAAGAAAGAGCTGTAGAGTAGATTGTTCACACTGTGGGGAAGAGCCCTCTCTAATTTGTGAGAGCCCTTTTTGTAGGGGTGTAACAGTAAGAAGCAGTAGAGTTACAACCAGTAGAGAAGAGTGTTGAAGAATTTTTTTTAATGGCTTGAAGGACATATATGGTAGATAATTGAACAAGCGAAGTTAACTATTTTCGTGCTATCTTTGAAACAAAAAGCTGTTGTGAAAGTTGCAGTAGTATTGCTCAATTGGAATGGGAAGGGGTTTTTGAAGCAATTTTTAACTCCTCTACTACACTTCTCAACCTTAGAGAGTGGAGAGGTTGAGTTCTATGTAGCAGATAACGGCTCTACAGATGGCTCTGTGGAGTGGCTCAATTCCAACTACCCCAATCGGGTGAAATTGATAAAATTTGAGGAGAATCACGGGTTTGCCCAAGGGTATAATCTTGCCCTCAAGGAGATAGAGGCAGAGTACTATCTATTGCTCAATACCGATGTAGAGGTAACACCGGGGTGGTTGCAGCAGTTGGTAGATGAGATGGATCGCTCCCCCGATGTTGCTATTGCTATGCCAAAAATTAGATCTTACAGCAGCAGAGAGCACTTTGAATATGCCGGTGCGGCAGGCGGTTTTATAGATAGATGGGGTTTCCCCTTCTGTAGGGGAAGGATACTCTCCTGCTTAGAGAGAGATCTGGGGCAATATGAGAGCTCTATAGAGCTCTTCTGGGCCTCTGGTGCAGCCTTTATTGTAAGGGCACCGCTCTTTCACTCTCTTGGTGGTTTTGATGGGCGTTTCTTTGCCCATATGGAAGAGATAGATCTCTGTTGGAGAGCTAAAAGAGAGGGGTGGAGGATTGCTATCTTTCCAAAATCTATGGTTTATCATGTTGGGGGAGGGACTCTACCAAACAACTCCCCATATAAGCTTATGCTCAACTACAGAAACAATCTTTTTATGCTCTATAAAAATTTACCCTCCAATGCTCTCTTTTGGGTTTTTTTAGTGAGAGGAGGAATCGATTTTCTCTCTTCACTTCTCTTTTTAATTAAAGGGGAGTGGCAGTTGGCTTCGGCTGTTTGGAAGGGGTATCGCCAATTTTTAGCAACAAGGGGTGAGTTGAAGAGAGAGAGAGAGGCCTCCCCAAAAGTTGTTTCTGTAGATTCAATCTACAGAGGCTCTATTTTATTTGCTTACGCCCTAAGGGGGGGTAAACTTCGTTTTTCACAAATAGAGAAAAAAATTAGGTAAGGAGTGGGAGTGCTCTCTCTAACTCTATCCCCCGCGAACCTTTAATAAGCAGAACTCTCCCCTCAATGGGACTCTCTTTTAGCCACTCAACAAGGCTCTCTACACTACGGAAACTTCTGCCCCGCTCGGCAAAATAGGGATCATCTTTAGAAGCTTTGACCATCTCGTTTCCTACTAAAATAATAGGGTTGAAGTTCAATTTTTTGATGCTCTCAAGAAGTGATTTATGCTCTATAGCGGAACCACTTCCCAACTCTCTCATATCTCCCAAGATTACCCCTTTTTTATTACTCTCTATTTTAGAGAAGCTCTCAATGGAGAGCCGCATACTCACAGGATTGGCATTGTATGCATCTAAAATTATGGTGTTCTTGTCTGCTCCGATATATTGAGAGCGCATATTGGATGGAGTATATCTCTCAATTGCACCAATTGAATTTTGCAGGGTACACCCCAAGTGCCTGCCAACTGTTAGTGCCGCCAATATATTGATTGCATTGTACTCCCCCACAAATTTAGTGTGGATTGTTGAGCCATCTTCCAACTCTACTGTAAGGAATACTCCCCCTTTTTGAGGCGTAACAATCTTCAATCCCCAGAGTGCTAAACCATAAGCTATCTTTTCAACCCCCTCTTTAGAGGAGAGCATCTTGGCAAGAGTGGGATCCTCTACATTATAGAAGAGAGTTCCTCCCCTCTTCTCAATAGAGTTGTACAACTCTCCCTTCTCTGCAATTACACCCTCTATAGAGTTGAATCCAAGCAGATGCGCCTTTCCTATATTTGTAATTAGCCCCAAAGTGGGCTCTATAATAGAGAGTAGCGAGGCTATTTCGCCGGGTGCACTACTCCCAACCTCAATAACAGCCACCTCATGCCCACTATTGAGCCCCAAAAGGGTGAGGGGAACCCCAATATGGTTGTTGAAGCTTCCCGATGGATAGAGAACTCTATATTTTGTAGAGAGAACAGCTGCAATAAGCTCTTTGGTAGTGGTCTTTCCATTGGAGCCGGTGAGGGCCAAAATAGGAATAGAGAACTCTCTGCGGTGGCGATGTGCCAACTGCTGGAGGGTTTTTAGACTATCTTCTACTAAGATATATCTCTCATCCTCTACAACCTTAGGGTTGTCTACCACAGCCCACTCTGCCCCATTTTTTAACGCATCGGCGGCAAATTGGTTGCCGTCGAAACTCTCTCCCTGTAGTGCAAAGAAGAGAGTTCCCTCTCTTCTCTCTCTGCTATCGGTAGTTACACCTTTTGAAGAGAGGAATTTGTTGTAAATAGATTCTATATTGCTCATTTTTTCCTTTTTATTTAATGGTAAAACCTATTTGGTGCCGGTAGAGCCAAATCCCCCCTCTCCCCGCTCGCTCTCCTGTAGTGAACTACACTCCTCCCACTCCACTCGCTCATGTTTAGAGACCACCATCTGCGCAATTCGTGTTCCGGGCAGCAGCTTGTAAGGGGTGTTGGAGAGGTTGATTATAATCACCTTCAGCTCCCCTCTATAGTCGGAATCTACTGTTCCCGGGCTATTTACAATTGAGATCCCATGGTTTATTGCCAAGCCGCTTCTGGGGCGCACCTGAGCCTCATACCCCGGGGGAAGTTCAATGAAGAGCCCGGTAGGTACCAAAATTCTCTCTAAGGTGTTTAGTATAAGGGGCTCTTCGATATTTGCCCTCAAATCCAACCCCGCAGAAAGGGGAGTAGCATATTGTGGTACTTCAAAAGGGGAGTGGTTTACAATTTTAACTTTCATACGGTAGTCTATTTTTTTGACCTCTATAATAGATCCAAATATAGAGAATAATAAGAGTGGTATTGAAAAAATATTTTAGAAGAGTACTCTCTATAAAGAGCTTTGTACTTGCCCACCAGAAGAGTAACCCTATTGCAATATATCCAACAATCCTCTTCCAGTTGTAGGGGATAGGGTAGTGTCTGTTTCCCAAATAGGCACTTAGAATTAACATTGTCAAATAACTTGCAAGGTGTGCCCACGCTGCTGCATGGTAGGAGTAGAGGGGCATTAGCACAATATTTATAATAAGAGTTACGGGGAGTCCTACCAATGTTATTATTATGGCCCAGTTGGTCTTTTCGGAAAGTTTGTACCACATAGAGAGGTTAAAGTTAATTCCCAGCAGCAGGTAGGAGAGTAACATTACCGGTACAATAGAGAGTCCCTCTCTAAAGTGGCTTCCAATAAGATATTGGATAATATCTATATAGAAGAGTATAGCCAAAAATATTAGGGTTCCTATGGCGGTGAAGTGCTCCATCACTTTGGCATATAAGATTCGCGAGCCTCTCTCTCCCTCTTTGGCAAAGAAGAAGGGTTCTGCAGCAAAGCGGAACATCTGTATAAAGAGCATCATTAACATAGAGATTTTAACCCCCGCCTGAAAAATCCCCAGCTCCGACTCCCACTTCAATCCTTGAGGGGCAAAAAACCTAAATAGCACCCTGTCGGCAAAGTCGTTTAGGATACCGGGGAGCCCCGCAATCATGATGGGAATGGAGTAACGCATCATCTCCCTCCAAAGCTTGGGAGCGATTTGCAATTTAACCTTAAAGAGATCGGGAAGAAAGATCAGGAGCGAAACTACAGTGCTCAAGAAGATTGCAAAGAGGATATAGGTGTAGTCGGGTGTAGCCGAAACAAACTTTAACAGAAATGAATTTGGGTGCCCTTTAAAGTAGGAGGGGGCCCCAAAGAAGAGTAAAAAATTAAAGAGCGTCTCGCTCAATATTTTAATACTCTTAAGGGTAGCAAATTTTACCGCTCTATTTAGAAATCTAAGTTGGGCAAAGAGGATTGCTGTTATGGAGTCTAAAAGTAGGATGGCGGCAACAAAGAAAATTAGAATCGACTGCCCCCTGTAACCCAACGATATGGCAATTGATTCTCTAAATAGCAATAAGAGGGCAAAGAGGGTTCCTGCAACTATAATCACAGTTGTTAAGGCGTTGGAAAAGACAAGGTTGGGTTTTTGTCCTTTATTGGCAAATCGGAAACAGCCTGTCTCCAATCCTAAGGTCAATACCACCTGAAGAATAGCAATATATGCCAAAAATTCAGTGGCAACTCCATAACTCTCTGTGGTTAGTTTGTAGGTGTAGAGAGGAACAAATATAAAGTTTATAAAGCGTGCAAATATGGTGCTGAATCCGTAAATAAGGGTCTCTCCTGCCAATTTTTTAAGTGGATTTTTACTCATTTTCTGGGGGTTAATTGCCTAAAGCGCGCGCTTTAAAAAGAAGGAAGCCAATATTGAGTTGGGGATACCACTTCACCTCCTCTTTTTGGTAGTACGATGCCGAAAGCGAAAGGGGGCCAAATGGAGAGTGCCAAACAAGTGCAAAATCCAACATATAGGTAGGAGAGGGGAAGGCCTTACCAAAGTGCGGACGGCCATCGCTATTTCTCTCCAATCTTCGGTGGGGCATAAAGAGCGACCCCTGCATATGAAGGGCAACAGAGTTGGAGATCTTCACTATGGGTTGTAGCGACAGGCCAATAAAGGCACAAGCTTTATAGTTGGGTAACAGGAGGCTTTTGCTGTGTGGATTGGGCTGAAACGATGGTAGATAGAGTAGGGTAGAGATGTAGTTGCTCATCACCGAACGGTTGCTCAAGGTGAGGTTTGCAACTGTTCCCAAGGTCAAATGAGGCGACACTCTAAAGTAATCTTCCCAATTAAATTTGAATAGATAGTTACCATGCAACACTCTTGATACAGCAAAGCAGTGTGGAAGCGACAAAGTGCCGGGGGTGTGCTTTTCTACCAAGAGCGCATATCTGAAAGAGCCCTCTACAGAACGCCCCTCTGTAGGGTAGATTTTATGATTTAGACTATTTTTTGAGAGTTGGAAAGAGGGAGAGAGAAAGATAAAACGGGTTTTTTCGGGTATATCTGTGGTAGAGAAGTTGTCGCTTTCGTAGAACTCGTAGATATTGGCTCCGGCATTTAGAGAGGCTTTTGCTATTATATCGCGTTCAAATTTTAGAGGGGTTCCAATAGAGGCAGTTGCAAAAAACTCCCGCTCCTGAATATTACTTGAGAGCCTATCGGCAATAAAGACAGTTTGTCTGCCGCCAATATAGTCAAATTGGTGGGCAGTAAATTGTGTTTCGTAAAACCAGTGGCTCTTGGTATCTATGTTTTGGCGAAGCTCCAAATTGAGACCCGAATAGAAACGCCCTAAATTTAGATCTATATTTAGACGCCACGGCAGAAGTGTAAAGCTATTGTATTGAAATCCTACATAACCTTGATTGAGCGATGAAGAGGAGATGTTTCCACCAATGGAGAGGGTTATAGGCTCTCGCTTTGTTGCAGTCAACTTTAGAGTGTAGAGGGAGTCTGCCCCAAAGATCGCTTGGGGATAAAGGGTATTGAGGTTTTGAGAGGCAACCAGATGATAGTATCCCCGCTTCATTTGATCGAAGGTAAATGGGGCTCCCTCCCTTCCCTCTATGGTATTTATAATATATTGCTGCTGATTGGCGTTGAGCCTGCTCTTTACAAAATCGATCTCTTTAAACTTTAAAGGGACTGTTTTGGTGCGGAAAGAGAGCCGCTTACTCTCTATCTCTTGAGAAGAGACTCTTGCTTCAACTCTCTCTTTAATAGATCTTATTGAATCTAAAGCGGTGATGTAGCCCATCTCTATAATTTTATCGATCTTATTGAAATCCATAACTCCGGCATCTACACCTATATCTATAATAGAGCCCAACCCCTTTGGAATTTGGTAATCTGTCTCTACTCTAAGCATATTTTCAATTTGCGATACCAATTCATCTTGAGTAGGTTGCGAGTATTGGTCGGAACACTTGGAGCCAATTATAAAGTCTGGATTGAAATCCTCTACCATAACATCCCAAGGGAAGTTGTTGTATAACCCCCCATCAAAGAGAAGGGTGGAATCTATATAGATTGGTTTGAAGAGGAAGGGGTAGGTCATTGATGCCCTTACTGCAGTTCCAAGGTCGCCCTTGCGCAAAATATAGGGGCGTTTATTGGTAATATCGGCCGCTACACATCGGAAAGGAACCATTAAATTGTCGAAATTGTATTGGGCTGCTGCCGCAGCTGTAGAGAAAAGTTGCATAACAGCCAAATCCATTGGGAAGGGTGATATAAGACTCACCGGCAGTTTTATGGTGGGGCGGTTGAAGCGGTCTCTCTTAACAACCATAGAGACCATCTCTGCGGTGTGTTCCCGTCTATACATATTTGTGGCAAAGTTTCTTTCAAATTCTCCCCGCTGCCATGAGGCAAAATCTTCAGATTTAAACATTGTCACCATCTGATCGGGAGAGACCCCTATTGAGTATAGTGCACCAATAATTGCCCCCATAGAGGTTCCGGTTATATAATCTATTGGAATGCCACTCTCTTCTAAAGCCTTAATAACACCAATATGAGAGAGCCCTTTTGCTCCACCGCCACTTAAAACCAACCCCACACTCTGCGATTGCGCCGTAGTGGCAATCGACAACGATATTAGTATGAAGAGAGTGCGAACTACTTGCATTTCGACAGCAATTGAGTAAATTTACCAACCATTACAAAGTTATAAAATTTAATAATATAAGAGATGAAAATTAAAATTTTTAACTTACTTATAATCACATCGTTGCTCCTTTTTTCTTGTAAAACAAGGGTAAAGGAGGAGCCGGTAAAAGAGATTGTAAAAGAGAATATTAAAGATAGTACTAAAATGGAGAGCAAATTACTTTTCGACCCCTCGTCACTTTCCGATGAGCCAATTTTTGATATTGTTACCAATATGGGAACAATTAGAATCAAACTCTATAAAGAGAGCCCTGCCCATAGAGACAATTTTGTAAAGCTCGCTTCGGAGCGATTTTATGATGGAGTTCTTTTCCATAGAGTTATTAAAGGTTTTATGATTCAAGGGGGAGACCCTCTAACCAAAGACCCCAACAATGAGTCGGCTTTTGGAACTGGAGGCCCCGGTTACACTGTTCCTGCAGAAATTTTACCCCAATTTAAACATAAAAAGGGAGCCTTAGCAGCAGCAAGAAGAGGCGATGCAGCCAATCCCCATAAAGAGTCGTCGGGCTCACAATTCTATATAGTAGAGAATCCTGTTGCTTGTGCCCAATTAGATGGCGACTACTCAATTTTTGGCGAAACAGTAGAGGGGTTCGATATAATAGATAAGATAGCTTCGGTAGCTACCAACCATAGAGATAAACCAATTGAGGATGTTGTAATTGAGTCTGTTACTCCTGTCTTTTAGAGTCTAACAGCTCTCTCATCTTCTTTGCCATCTCAGATGCAAAGACAAAGTTGTCCAACTCTTTGCATCCCGAAACAAGAACCTGCTCTTTGTCTCCCTCCCAAAGCAGTTCCCCTTGGTGTATAAATCCAACACGGTCTCCTATTGCCATTACCGAATTCATATCGTGAGTATTTATTACAGTGGTAATATTATACTCTTTGGTAATCTCTGAGATAAGTTGATCTATTAGGATAGAGGTTTGGGGATCCAATCCCGAATTGGGTTCGTCGCAAAAGAGATATTTGGGGTTTAGAGCTATGGCTCTTGCGATACCCACTCTCTTTTGCATACCTCCACTCAATTCCGAAGGGAGTAGGGTATTGACCCCTTTTAAATTTACCCTCTCTAAGCAGAAATCTACCCTCTTCCTCTTCTCTGAATCGCTCCAATCGGTAAAAAAATCCATAGGGAAGCGGATATTCTCCTCTACTGTGGCAAAGTCGAAGAGGGCACTACCTTGGAAAAGCATACCTATCTCTTTACGGATACTCTTTTTCTCTTTAAAGGAGAGGGCGCTCCACTCTATATTGCCATACCAAATCTCTCCGGAGTCTATTTGGTGTAGCCCCACCAACGATTTTAGCAGCACCGTTTTACCCGAACCGCTTGCACCAATAATTAGAGAACACTCTCCAGGGGTGTACTCTATAGAGACACCCTTTAACACCTCTTTCTCTCCAAACCGTTTATTTAAATCTATTACTTTTATCATTTGGCCGCTAATTGAGCATTATCTGGGTCACTACCAAATTGGCTATTAAAATTGCAACACTGCAGGTGACTATGGCTCTGGTGGCCGAACGCCCAACTCCCAAGGCGCCACCTTCTGCATAGTAGCCGTAAAAGGCCGAAATAGAGGTTATAAGAAAGCTAAAGATGGCCATCTTAACCATACTGTAGATAAAATAGTAGAAATTGAAGGCATACTGCAGCCCTTCGCTATATTGGTTGAGGGTGATAATATCTGTGATGTATATTATCATTGCGCCTCCAAGAAGCCCTACTATAAAACTCATAAGCATCAATAGAGGGTTGAAGAGTACAGTAACAACAATTTTTGGGAGTATGAGATAGTTTGCCGAATTTATTCCCATCATCTCCATTGCATCTATCTGTTCGGAGATCTTCATACTTCCAATTTCGGAAGCTATATTGGATCCCACCTTACCTGCCAAAATAAGGGCAACCATAGTTGAACAGAACTCTAAAACCAAGCTTTCACGAGTCATATATCCCACATACATTTTGGAGATAAGGGGGTTCTCTATGTTACTTGCAGTTTGGATCACTAAAACTGCACCAATAAAGAGTGAAATTACTGCAATTATTGGGATAGAATTTAATATAAGTTTTTCGCTCTCAATTAGAAACTGTTTGCGAAAGGCGGAATTTTTGTCGGGTTTGGTGAAAACTACCTTTAGTAACTTAAAGTATCTTCCAAATATTTCTAAAGTATCTCCCATTTTATCTGTAAGAAATAGTCTTCTTATTTATATCTTTGCACAAAAGTAAGAAAACAATTGGCAATTATTTATAATCTCTCCATTAGGAGTTACCGTTTAGCTACTAAAGGGGCATCTCTATATTCGAACAAAGCGCGTCAACTTGTTGATGGGAGAAAAAAATTACTCACAGAGATTGAGAGGGCAATATCTCAAGACCCACTCTATCTCACAGGAAAGAGATATTGGTTCCATTGTGCTTCGGCCGGTGAATTTGAGCAGGCGAGACCCCTTATTGAACAGGTAAAAGAGAGAGATCCCTCTGCCAAGATTGTGGTTACCTTCTTCTCTCCAAGTGGCTATAATCTTCAGAAAAACTACAAGTTGGCCAACTTTGTCTTCTATCTCCCTTTCGATACCCCCAGAAATGTCAAACGCTTTTTAGATAGTGTAAAACCCGATTATGCAATCTTTATCAAATATGAATTTTGGTACAATTTTTTAAAGGGGATAAATAAAAGGGGGATTCCGCTCTATTTGGTTTCGGCCAATTTTATCTCCAACCAACCTTTTTTCAAATGGTGGGGGGGATTCTTTAGGAAGATGCTTACTTTTTTTACCCATATCTATGTGCAGGATTGGGGCTCGCGGGAGCTTCTCAAAAATATAAAGATTAACGCTGTTTCGGTGTGTGGGGATACTCGATTCGATAGGGTTGCCAAGAGGGCAGAGGAGAGAGTAGAGATTGCACCTCTCCACTATTTTAGCCAAAAAGAGGGGAGTGGCGGGAGGCCCCCAATTACTCTAATAGCGGGGAGCACCTACCCTAAAGATGAAGAGATGCTGCTCTCTTTTTTTGACCGTTTTAAGGAGAACGCCTTAGGGGAAGTTAAAATGGTGATTGCACCCCACAATGTAGATAGAGAGAGTATTCTCTCTCTTAAAACTCTCTTTGCCCGGCACAAACCTCTACTCTATTCAAATTTTAATAGAGAGCAGCTGTCGGAAAGCGAACAGAAGAGGGTTGGGGAGGGAGAGATTTTTATTATAGATAGTGTTGGAATCTTGTCGGCAGCTTATCGTTATGGCCACTTTGCCTATGTAGGAGGCGGGTTTGACGGTGGAATACACAATATTTTAGAGCCGGCTGCTTATGGGCTTCCAGTCTTGTTTGGCCCTAAACACGATAGGTTTATAGAGGCTTCCAGCTTAATTTCAATGGGTGGCGCTTTTGTTATTAGTAACCCTAAAGGGTATATGGAGGGGAGTGTAGATATCTTTGAATCCTTAGCTTTAAACGATAAATATAGAGCCGAATGCTCTAGACGCTCTTTATGGTTTATTAAGAAAAATGTGGGGGCCGCCACTAAAATTTTAGACTCTATTTTAGAATCTAACTCCCAATGAGAGGTATCTGGGCGCTCCCCAAAAACCTCTAAAAGAGTGTAGGGTATGGTCGGCTCCATCTAATCCCCGCTCTATATAATTTTCTCCTGTAAGGTTATTCACCTTTAAAAATAGTGCGCTCTCTCTCCCTTCAATAATTTTGAAGCTCCACTGTAGGGTAAGATCGATTAAGGAGTAGCCTGGAATTTTATAGGGTGGGGAGGTATCGTTGGGATCTACCCTTTCGGAGGGGTTGAAATCGGCCCAATTATTTGTAAAATAGCTCATTTGGAGCACCATCTCCAACCCCTTATAGAGTTTAAGGTGTGGCGAAACCATTATCTGTAATTGGGGAGCATCTCCTACAGGAACTCCCTTGGTGTAGATATCTATTCTATCTATCGGAAGCCCCGAGTAGGGATGGTAAATGTTGGCAGCCACATTGTTGAGCCAACGCCATTTTCCTATTGAGAGTGAGCCTTCTAAGTGTGCCCAGTGGGTTGCATGCCAACTTGCGGTGGCCTCTACACCACTATGAAGAGCATTTAATCCGCGTACCAAATAGCGGCTGCTACTCTGGTCGGGCTGGGTGTAGCGCGGCGAAATTATACTCTTATTTTTCCAAAGTGAGAGGTAGCTTCCAATCTCTATAGCTATCCTATCCCATAGAAGCCTCACTCCACCCTCTCCCATATAGTTGCTTTCACCTTTTACCCCATTGGTTATGCTATTGTCGCCCGATGAGAAGAAGATGTTGTGATAGGGGGCTCGTAGATAGGCGGCCCCATTCAAGTATAGAGAGAGTGAGCGGGAGACTCTTCTGTTGACTCCACCCTTTATAGCTGCACCAATACCTATTGCAGTTTTACTCCCTATATCATCTATGTAGTTATATTTGTCCCATCTGCTATTTAGGCTCCCCATTAGCGATGCTCCAAGGGTGCCCCTCCAATTGCCGCTCTTATAATTTGCAGAGGAGTAGAGGGTGAGGTGGTCAATTATTTTGCCGTTGTAGGTTCTAATATAGTCGCCAACTCCCTTTTGCTGTTGGCGGCCCGCCACTCCTGCCAAAGAGAATCGCTCATACTCTTCATACCACCACTCTCCCCCCAATAGATCGGTTATCTGCTCTTTTTCCCAAGTGGTGTAGTGTTGATAATTTATACCCCCCTCCCACGACCATCTTTTAAAATGGCGGGTAAGCGAGCTGTAGAGACCAACTTGGGTGTGTCCTGCAAGATAGTTGGAGAGTATATTTAATGCCCCTCCCTGTTGCTCTCTATTTTTTTCAATCACCCCCTCCCAATCTATCTGCCCATCTTTTTGAAATTCAATTATCTTCTCTCCTTTACTTTCGCTCCAGATACCACCTCCATCTCCAATAGAGAGGTAGCCGGTAGCTTTAAACTCCAATTTTGGAGTAGGAAAATAGTTGTAGCTTAGCGTTATATAAGGTTTATGATAAAAATTCTCACTAATACTCTTCTCTTTACCATTTAGGTAGCCCCAATTTTTATTGTACCGCAAACCCCTCTCTTCTACTTCGCTGTTGGAAAGGCGCACACTTCTTTGACCATGACGGTCGGGGGAACCTAAAATTGTTAGTTGGAGCGAGCTTCGTTTGGTGGGCTCTCCTGCAACGGTGAGTAGGTATGAGCCTGAGTTTACACTGGTCCCTTTGGGAACTCCTTTACCTACAGTATATGAGGTGTGGAGCGATACCCCCCACCCACTCTTTAGTTTGCCTGTAGAGAAGGAGAGGGAGTTGCTTAGAAGCCCCCATTCAGTTCCAGAGAGGGCTACACCCCAAGAGCCTCTCTCTTCAACCCCTTTGGTCACAATGTTTATAGTTCCCCCTACCGAATTGTCCGACAGCATAGAGCTTCCAATTCCCTTTTGAACCTCTATCTTATGGGTGGCATCGCTCAATCCCAACCAGTTGTTCCAAAACATATTTCCTGTGACCAAACCCGAAATTGGGACTCCATTTAGAAGTATAGAGATATTCTCCTGCTTGAACCCTCTAATATTAATTTTGGCATCGCCATAACTTCCATTTTCCGATGTGGAGTAGATACCCGGTATCCATTTTAGCAGCTGTGGATAACTCTCTGCCGGCGATTTGAGAGCTATCTGCTTTTGGCCGATAGAGGTGAGCCTGAGTGGAGCATCCCGTTCCGGTACTGCCGCTGTGGTAAATAGGAGCTGCGATAGGGCAGCTCTAATCTGCTCTTCCTCTCTCTTTGTGGTGTCTCTCACTTCGCCCGAAAGAGACTCTTTGCCCCATGTCAAAGGGGTTATAAACAAAAGCATGGCGATACCTATAGGTATTGCCATGCAAGTAGTAATAGAATATTTTGTTCTCATTTGATCTCCTCCCTTCCAGACTTTAACTGTCGGTACCGTAGTTTAAACGGTTCTGCCTTTTACGGCTCGCGGACTTTACCGCCGATCGGGAATTTCACCCTGCCCCGAAGATTATTTTAAAAATTATCTCTTATAGTTAATCGTTTAGTGAAAAGCGATAGAATGCGGTAACCTTAACTTCGGGATCTACCGATTTAAGATATTGGGCTACCGATATCTTACCATCCTTTACAAATATCTGATCTTCTAAAGTACTCTCTCTAAAAAATTTGTTTAGCTTCCCTTGAGCTATCTGCTCTATAAGGTTTTCGGGTTTCCCCTCCTCTTTAGTTTGGTGTCTATATAGCTCCAACTCTTTATCTATCACCTCTTGAGGGCAGCTGTCGCGATTAACGGAGATGGGTGCCATTGCAGTAATTTGCATTGCTATCTCTCTGCCAACCTCATAATCTATAGCTTTTGAGAAACCTACAATTGTTCCAACTTTATTGTTGTTGTGAATGTAGGATGATATGAAAGGGGCACTCAATTTAGAGTAGAAGAGGAGAGCATGCTTTTCGCCACTCTTGCCGGTTTGTTGTGTTACCAACTCCTCTATGGTCGACCCCTCTATCTCTTTTGCCATAAGCTCTTCCAAATTGGCAGGCAACTCCTCAAGTGCCTTCTCTGCAAAGGAGTTGGCCAATGCTAAAAACTCTTCATTTTTGGCTACAAAATCTGTCTCGCAACCAAGGGCAATAATAATAGCAGAGGTGTTGTCGCTATTGGCTTTTGTAACAACGGCCCCTTCGGTAGTATCGCGGTCGGCCCGTTTGGCAGCAACCAATTTGCCCTTCTCGCGAATTATCTCTTTTGCTTTTTCAAAATCGCCATTTGCCTCAACAAGTGCAGCTTTACAATCCATCATACCGGCACCGGTCATTTTACGCAACTTGGCAACTTCTGTCGCTTTAATTTCCATCTTGATATACTCTTTTTATTAATAAAACGAAGATTACTCACTAAGAGTATCTTCACTCTTCGCAGGTGCGGCCTCTACTTTGGCCTCTACTTTGGCATCTGCTTTGGGTTCTGCTTTTGCTTCAACTTTTGGTTCCTCCTTAGTTTCGGCCGGAGCTTCGCTCTTCGCAGGTGCGGCCTCTACTTTGGCATCTGCTTTGGGTTCTGCTTTTGCTTCAACTTTTGGCTCCTCCTTAGCTTCGGCCGGAGCTTCAGCTTTTGGCTCTGCTGCCCCCTGCTCCTCAATCTTTACTTTGGTTGCTCCCCTGCGAGTGCGACCCCTCTTCTCTGTCCCCTCTTTGGGGGCGGTGACTTGAAAAGCACCCTCTTTCTCTTTTTCAAACTTTCTCTCTTCAAGCCCCTCTGCAATAGCTTGGCAGATAATTTCGGTAATAAGTTCTATAGATTTTGCAGCATCGTCGTTGGCCGGGATTACATAATCTACCAAGGTGGGATCGCAACAGGTATCCACCATAGCTATAACGGGAATGTTTAATCTGTTGGCCTCTTTTATTGCATTGACCTCTTTTTGTATATCAACAATAAAAAGGGCCGAAGGCAATCTATTCAAGTCGGCAATAGAGCCTAAGTTTTTCTCCAACTTGGCTCTCTGGCGGGTAACTTGTAATTTCTCTCTCTTTGCTAAAGTCTCAAAAGTGCCGTCAACCATCATTTTGTCTATGGTGTTCATCTTTTTGACAGCTTTACGGATAGTGGGGAAGTTGGTCAACATCCCGCCGGGCCACCTCTCTGTAACATAGGGCATATTTACAGCTGCTGCTTTTTCTGCAACAATCTCTTTTGCCTGTTTTTTGGTGGCTACAAATAATATTTTTCTTCCGGCTTTCGCCAACTGTTTGGCTACACTTGCAGCCTCATCTAACTTGATAATGGTTTTGTGGAGATCTATTACATGGATTCCATTTTTCTCCATAAAAATATAGGGGGCCATTTTGGGATTCCACTTCCTCTTTAGGTGTCCAAAATGGGCACCGGCTTCAAGTAATTCTTGGAAATTAGTTCTGGGCATCTTCTTTTTTAATTTTAATAATTTCTATTCTCTTCAATCCTAAGTAACAACTTTTGTTGGTCTATCGGATTTTCTCAATAGAACAAACCTACAGGTAACCGTTATACAGGGTCCGTAAGTTTTCTATTCTAATTGAATCTTCTTAAATCGGCTAAAATAGGGTTAGCGTTTGCTGAATTGGAAGCGCTTACGGGCTCCGGGCTGACCGGGTTTCTTCCTTTCAACCTCTCTGGGATCGCGGGTAAGGAGTCCTTCTGCTTTAAGTATAGGACGATACTGCTCTTTATCAACTTCACAAAGGGCTCGTGCAATTCCTAAACGAAGTGCTTCTGCCTGCCCCTTTAAGCCTCCACCCTGTAGATTTACAGAGATGTCAAACGAACCTAATGTATTGGTCAATTCAAAAGGTTGTTTTACAATGTACTGGAGTGTCTCCTCTTTGAAGTACTCCTCTAAGGGCTTCTTGTTGATTGTTATAGCTCCTTTTCCCGATCCTAGATAAACGCGAGCAATTGCCGATTTTCTTCTTCCAAGGGCGTTAATTAATTCCATGCTCTCTTTAAATTTCGGTTAATGTGATTTCTTTAGGCTGTTGCGCCTGGTGCTTGTGTTCTTCCCCTTCATAGAGATAGAGGTTCTTTAACATAACGGAACCTAAACGATTTTTTGGCAACATCCCTTTTACAGCGTGCCTCATAACCTCTAAAGGTTTTTTTTCTAACAGCTCTTTAGGGGTAGTACTCTTTAGCCCACCAGGATATCCGGAATATCTGGTGTAACGCTTTTCGCTCATTTTGTTCCCAGTAAGACGAACCTTTTCGGCATTGATAACTATTACATTATCGCCACAGTCTACATGAGGGGTGAAATAGGGTTTGTGCTTGCCTCGAAGAATAAGTGCTATTCGAGAAGCTAAGCGACCCAGCACCTGATCGGTAGCATCGATTACAACCCACTCCTTATTGACAGTTGCTCGATTGGCCGATACAGTTTTGTAACTCAATGTGTTCACTTCCTTGATCTTTAGTTAAATAGAGTAATTGTATTACAATCACCCAAAAAATATTGGGGATGCAAAGTTAAACTTATTTTTATAAGTCTCAAAATAGTAGTGCTCTAATTGTTACACAATTTCTTTAATCTTCACAATTAATAGAGAGGATTCACACCAATTTTGGTATTTTTGAAGATTATTTTGATAGTTGAAGAGTGTGAAGATTGGAACTTTGGAGTTAGGCGAAAAGCCACTTTTTTTGGCCCCAATGGAGAGTGTAACAGATCCCTCTTTTAGATTTATCTGTAAAGAGTATGGGGCAGATGTGCTCTGCACCGAATTTGTCTCTTCCGATGGATTGATTAGAGGTGCCAAATCTACTAAGGAGAAGTTGCTGATTGAACCGTACGAATACCCTATCGCTATTCAAATATATGGCCATATTAAAGAGGCTATGGTAGAGGCTGCACAAATAGCGGCCCACTCCTCTCCCTCCTACTTGGATATAAATTTTGGCTGCCCGGTGAGAAAGATTGCAGGTAGGGGGGCAGGCTCCGGCATGATGCGCAACCCCGACAAGTTGATAGAGATAACGGAAGCTGTTGTAAAAGCGGTATCGTTGCCGGTTACTGTTAAAACCAGATTGGGTTGGGATATGGAGTCTAAAATAATTGTCGATCTTGCCCTAAGGCTTCAAGATGTAGGGGTTGCCGCACTCACTATACACGGTAGAACGGGAACCCAACTCTATAGGGGAGAGGCAGATTGGACTCTTATTGGAGAGATAAAGGAGAGTAGTAAGATAACTATTCCAATTGTGGGCAACGGCGATATTAAAGATGCGGCCGGAGCCAAAGAGGCCTTTGACCGCTATGGGGTAGATGGGGTTATGATTGGCCGTGCAACTTATGGGAGGCCTTGGCTCTTCAAACAGATTAAAAGATTAATTGAAACCGGAGAAGAGCTGCCCGATCCAACTACTTTGGAGAGGGTGGAGTTGGCAAAAAAACACCTTTTAAAATCGGTAGAGGTGAAGGGAGAGAGGGTGGGGGTTTTGGAGATGAGACGCCACCTCTCTGCCTATTTTAAAGGGTATCCAAATTTTAAAGAGCTGAGGTTTAAATTGGTGACTGAGAGTGACTATAGAGTAATTTTAGATCTATTGGATATGGTGGTAGAGCTCTATCCGCAGCAGGTAGAACTTCTGGTGTAATTGTAAATGGTATGAAATCTTTTTTCTTAAATAGAGTAATTCTCGCTCCCTACTACTTCATTTTGGCATGTAGAAACTACCTCTACGACAAGGGAATTTTCAAATCTTACAGCTTCGATATTCCCATTATATCGGTTGGAAATATTTCGGCAGGGGGAACCGGTAAAACACCACATACCGAATTTTTAGTGAAGAGAATGATCCAAGAGAGGAGAGTGGCGGTTCTATCGCGCGGTTATGGACGCAAAAGTCGTGGATTTAGATATGTAGAGTGTAGCGATTCGGTACGGGAGAGTGGCGATGAACCTCTACAGATAAAGAGGAAGTTTCCCGAAGCGATAGTTGTTGTAGATGGAAATAGGGTAAGGGCTATAGGCAAACTATTGGAACTCCCCCCAGATCAACGCCCCGAAGTGATTATTTTAGATGATGCTTTTCAACATAGAAGAGTTATACCCTCTTGTAATATTGTGTTGATAGACCACTCCAACCCCCCTTTGTGCGATAATCTTTTACCCTTTGGAACTTTGAGGGATCTCCCCTCTCAACTTCGTAGGGCCGATATTCTTTTAGTTACTAAATCTCCTCCTCAACTCTCTTTGGAAGAGCAGTTCAGATGGAGAGAGACTCTTTTGACCAAAGAGAGACAGAAGCTCTTTTTTACCGCTTTAAACTATTGCGATGCCGAACCGCTCTTTAAAGAGGGGGATAGGCGCTATATATATTCCCGATATGCGCAATTGGTTACTGCCATTGCAAACCCTATCCATTTAGAGAACCAGCTTTCAAGCAGTTATAAAATAATAAAGAGGATACGCTACAGAGACCACAAAGAGTTTAAGAGAAGAGATGTGGCCACTATAAACCGAATCTCTCAAAAAGAGGGAAAGGCTATAATTATTACAACCGAAAAGGATGCCCAAAGGCTCTTTCCTTTAGAGAGAAGAGTCTCACTTCAAACAAGAGAGCGCCTCTTCTACCTCCCAATTGAGGTTACATTTCTAAATGATAGTGAAAGTGATTTTATTGAATCAATTTTTATGTAACTTTAATCCAATTATTAATATTATAAAAGTAAACTATGTTTAAAAGAGAACTCTATATTGAAAGAAGAGAGAGATTGAAAAAAAGTGTGGAGGAGGGTCTCCTTCTCTTTTTAGGAAACAACGATGTAGGAATGAACTATCCCTCTAATAGTTACCGTTTTAGGCAAGACTCTACATTTCTGTATCTCTTTGGATTGGATATGCCCAACTTGGCGGCTGCAATAGATTGCTCTACAGGCGAAGAGTTGCTCTTTGGCAACGATGTGAGTATAGATGATATTATATGGATGGGGCCCCAAATTCCTATGAAAGAGAGAGGGGAAAGAGTTGGGGTAGAGAGAGTTCTCCCTCTTGATAAATTGGAAAACTATCTCGCAAACTATATAAAGAGAGGGGTTAGAGTACATTATCTTCCTCCCTATAGATTGGCAACTACAATAAAACTATCTAAGATGCTCTCGTTAGATATTGCCAAGGTGGCGAACTCTTTCTCTGTAGAGTTGATCAAAGCTGTTGTGGCTCTTAGGGAGATAAAGGATAGCTATGAGTTGGAGGAGATAGAGAAGGGGGTTGATATAGCTTATAAGATGCATATGGCCGCTACTAAAGCTGCCTCCCTTGGTATGGTTGAACAGGAGTTGGCCGGCCTTATGGAGGGTATAGCTATCACTTATGGCTATATGCCCTCTTTCCCTATTATACTCTCCCAAAATGGCGAGACTCTCCACAACAATAGCCACCATCAGCTTTTGAGCGAAGGGCGTCTTTTGGTTATTGATGCAGGGGCAGAAACCAATATGCACTATGCGTCCGATTTAACCAGAACACTCCCTTCAAGTGGTACCTTTACCCCTATTCAAAAAGATATCTACACAATTGTCTCCAATGCCAACCAAAAGGCTATAGAGCTTATAAGGCCCTCTATCCCCTATCGCGATATTCATCTTGCAGCTTCGCAGGTGTTGGCGCGCGGTTTAGTCGATTTGGGTATTATGAAGGGCAATCCTACCGAAGCGGTTGCCGCAGGAGCGCATGCCCTCTTTATGCCACACGGCTTGGGGCACCAGATGGGATTGGATGTACACGATATGGAGGATTTTGGAGAGGATTTTGTGGGATATAGCGATACTTTCCACAGAGCTACGCAGTTTGGTTTGAAGTCGTTAAGGATGGGTAAGGAGTTGAAGGTGGGTCATGTGATTACTGTTGAACCGGGCTGCTACTTTATACCGGCTCTAATTGAAAAGTGGAGAGGAGAAAATCTACATTCGGAGTTTATAAATTACTCTGCGCTCCCCTCTCTATACTCTTTTGGAGGTATTAGATTGGAAGACGATGTGGTTGTAACGGCAGAGGGTTGCAGAATTTTAGGTTCTCAAAGATTGCCTATAACCCCCTCTGCAGTAGAGGAGGCTATGGCCAAATAGAGTTCCGAAATAATCATAGCAGTTGCGCCCCACACAATATGCCCCCCTACTAAGTAGCCGGGGGCTCTAACTACTCCATTGGAAGGGGTCTCAATATTGTAGATTTTGGCATTTTGGGGATTGAGGGTACTCAACTCTACTTGGGTGAAAAATTTAACTTCGGTGGAATTTGGTTTAAGCTCTCCAACCCCCTTATCAATTGCAACTATAGGATAGATAATAAAGTTACTTGGAGGAATGAAAAGTTCTGTTAAAGAGCCGATTATCTCTATTTTGGAGCGCTCCACCCCAAGCTCTTCATTGGCCTCCCTACAGGCGGTCTCTATAAAATTTTTATCGCCCGGTTCGCTCTTCCCTCCCGGGAAGGCCATCTCTGCCGAATGGGTGCCAATATAGCTGCTCCGCTTTATTAGAAGCAGGCTCCACTCTAAACTTAGTGGGAGTGCCAACTCCCCATTTTTTGGAGGGGTTAGCAGTACCAAAACAGCAGAGCGTTTGGCATCTAAAGGGGGGAACTCACCCTTTCTCATCTGCTCTACTCTATAGAGGGGTGCCATCTTTAGATGCCCCTCAACTCCTGCCAACTCTTTGGGAAGGGAGACTCTGTTTGCCACCTCTCTACAGCTATTTCTCTATACCTACTCTATTTAAGATAAAGGCGTACTCAAATGCACTCTCTCTTATTCTGTCGTACCTGCCGGTAGCGCCGCCGTGCCCCGAATCCATATTCATATAGAGCAATACCAAGTTTTTGTTGCTCTTCATCTCTCTAAGCTTCGCCACCCATTTTGTAGGTTCGTGGAAGCCCACCTGAGAGTCGTTCAATCCGCCGGTGGCAAGTATATTGGGATACTCTTTCTCCTCTATATTGTCGTAAGGAGAGTATGATAGGATATAGCGATAATACTCCTCTTCCGTTGGGTTGCCCCACTCCTCATACTCTTGTGTTGTAAGCGGCAGTGAGGTATCTAACATTGTGTTTATAACATCTACAAAGGGAACTTGCGCTACTATTGTTTGGAAGAGATCGGGTCTCATATTGGCAACGGCTCCAACAAGAAGGCCCCCTGCACTTCCTCCCATTGCAGCCAATTTGGTGGGGGAGGTGTACCCCTCATCAATGAGCTTTTGTGCCGATGCGATAAAGTCTGTAAAGCTATTTTTTTTGTTGAGCAGTTTTCCATCTTCATACCACTGCTCGCCAAGATCGCTTCCACCTCTAATTTGTGCGATTGCAAATATAAACCCTCTATCTATCAGCGAGTATGCTGTAGTACTGAAGAATACATCGGAGCTTATGCCATAACTTCCATATGAGTAGAGTAGCGCCGGGTTTTTGCCGTTCCGTTTTAACCCTTTTTTATAGACAATAGCCATAGGTACCTCAACCCCGTCGGGGGCTGTTGCCCATAGTCGTTCAACAGTGTAGTTCTCTGGATTGAAGCCCGAAGGGATCTCCTGCTCCTTAAGCTTTTCACTCTCTCCGCTTTCCATATTATATTGGTAGAGGGTAACGGGGCGGTTGAGTGAGGTGTAGTTGTAACGGATTGTATTGGCGCTATATTCGGGATTGCCGCTTAGTACAACTGTGTAAACAGGTTCCGGGAAGGCTATCTTCTTGATTGTGCCATCTTGAAGATTGCGTACTTCAATACTATTAAGACCCCCTTCGCGCAAATCTAAAGCTGCCCACTTCTCAAAGAGATCTATCCCCTCTATTCTCACTTTTGGATTGTGCTCTTTGTATATTTCCCAATTGTTCCGATCGCCATATCCTACTATAGGGGCTGTGTAGATCATACCATTTAGGTTGTCGCTATCTTTATAGTAGATGTAAAATTTATCTTTATGGTGGGAGATAGAGTACTCTACACCTTTTTCACGGGGCATAAAGGTGACAAATTTACCTGTTGGATTGTTTGCAGAGAGTATTTGAACCTCTGATGTGTAGCTGCTATTGCTCCCAATAAAAAGGTAGTCGTCTGTTTTACTCTTGTAGAGATAGGTGTTGTAAAGTGGGTCGCGCTCTTCGTAGATTAGCTTATCTCTCTCTTTAGAGCCTAATGTGTGTCTATAGACCCGATAGGGGCGTAGAGCGGCATCTACTACTGTGTAAAAGAGTGTTTTATTGTCGTTAGCCCAAACATAGGAAGAGACTTTATCTATCTCAACCTCCAAATCGCTCCCCTCTTTTAGATCTTTAACTCTCAATTTGTTTTCGGCAAAAGAGCCTGTTTCGTTAAAACTGTATGCAGCCAATTTGTTATTGGGGCTAATTGAATATCGTACAAAGCGAAAGGCCTTCTTTCCCTCTGCCATTTTGTTTATATCAAATATTACCTCTTCGCTACTCTCCATGCTCCCTTCTCTCCGGCAATATACCCTATACTGCTTCCCCTTCTGAGTGCGGGAGTAGTAGTGGTACCCATTAGAGAAGAGGGGATAACTCTCATCTTCCTCTTTTATTCTGCCCAAAATTTCGGCATATATCTTCTCTTGCAGCTCTTTTGTCTCCTCCATAACTGCTTGGGTGTACTCCCCCTCCTCTTTTAGATAGGCAAGTGTGGCCGAATCTTCTTTATCTCTGATCCAGTAGTAGTTGTCTACCCTAATATTCCCAAACTCTTCAAATTGTTGGGCACTCTTTTGTGCTTTGGGCGGTGTGGGAAAACTCTCTTCATTTTTAACCACTATTTGGCTGTTATTACAAGATGATACCATAAAGAGTAGAATAATAGATGGGATTAATTTTGTTTTAACTCTCATAATTCAGTTGTTTAACTATAACTCCTTAAAATTACTCTTTTTTGTGTAAGAAGCTTTGATAATCCACATTTTGCTCTTTGTTGCGCTTTTTGCCTCTCTATTTCTCTCCTCTTCCATAGCTTTGTATAGCGAGGGGGAGCTCTCTAAAATAGTCTCTGCAGTGTCGTCGGAAAATTTTGAAGGGGGAAAGAGATAGTACTCTACCCCCTCTTCAACCCAACGGTTGTTTTGTGAGTAGGGAACCCCTGTTAGGGGGTGGGAGTAATATCTGTTGCTCTCTAAATCGTACAATATTTTGTGGCCGGTATCTCCTGTAAAGAGTGAGAAACCCCATAAATTTGGATTGTAGATAAAGAAGTTGTTGATGTAGGTAAAGTGCTTTTTTTGGGCCGAAAGGGTTTCGTGCCTCTCCCTATCCAACCCTCTAAGGTTACTATCTCTATTCATATTTACCACCGTTGCCAAAATAGTTGGAAGGGAGTCACTCTCTCCCATTGAGTAAACTTTATTGGAGTATCCTGTAAAGTATAATCTATTTTGGTATTGGTGAAAGTGTTTGGGATTTAATGTTCCAACTGTGGTTTGCCCGGTTTTCCACTCGAAATCGGCACCTTTGGGAAGGATGGTGAAGGAGTAGTCGGATAGGGAGTGCTTATGCTTTAAGAGTACCCTTCTCTCTCCCACCACACCATACTCAACACCAACAAGAGAACCCAAATCGTCCGATGAAATAAAATTCCCCTCTAAGGTAAAGAGGGCAACCCTTTTATTGTCTAAAACTTCAATAACTTTTTTGTTTCGGTCTATCATAAAATCGCTTAGATGTTGAACATCGCCCAACTCTTTGCCTTCATATATCTTAGAGATATATCTCCCTTCTCTATCAAATATATATATAGGGCCTCTGAGAGTTGAAACCACTATATAGTTCTCAAACACTTCGATATTGTTGAGATAGATCTTAATCCTATCATGTTGTGGAAGCTCTAAGGGAACTATTTTATAGTCGACACTATAATTTGAATTTTCAAAAGGTTCAACATTGGAAAGGTTATACTTGACCGCTATTTTCATTGAGCCGTTGCCCCCCTTGTTGCCGTTACAACAGATAGTAGACGAGGCCAGAATAAGTAGTATAGACAGTTTAAAAATTGGATGTTTAAAGAGATCTCTCATTGTTATAAATAATTTGGGGTAAAACTACTCAAATTAGTTGTCAATAGTGAACCATATAAGTTATAATTTTCGCCCTTTCAGAAATTTTAAGCTATCTTTGCACCTTGATAAAATAACCGAACCCTAATTTTGTGTGAAATGGATGACGGTCCTTGTCATAGTAAAACTAAGTTGATCACTCTGCATCTATAAGGGGTATCCGGCTCCTTATATGATAAAAACTGTAAGGAGGTAGATATGGTTGAATTGAAACCCAATTTTAAGTTATTGTTTGAAAGTAAGAACTGGATAACTTTAAAAAACACTCTTGTTGGATACGATACCCAACAGATTGCCCAATTTATGGAGGAGATTTCGGAGAGTGAAGAGATAGTTCTCTTTAGACTTCTAAATAGGAACCAGGCGAAGGAGGTATTCCAACTTCTAACTTATGAAAAACAGGAGCAGATTATCGAAGGGTTGGCAAACAGTAGTATAGAGCTCTCCAATCTACTCAACGATATTGAACCCGACGACCGTACTGCTCTCTTTGAAGAGCTTCCGGGGCAAGTTACACAACGGCTAATACAGTACCTCTCTCCCAAGGAGCGCACTATTGCCACCAAACTGTTGGGCTACCCCGAAAATAGTATAGGAAGGCTGATGACTCCTGAATATGTAGCCCTTAAACCCCACTATACCATTGCACAATCATTTGACCATATTAGAAAATTTGGGGTCGATTCAGAGACCCTTAATGTGGTATATATTGTAGATAAAGATTGGAAGCTGGTAGATGATATTCGTATAAAAGAGGTGATTTTGGCCACTCCCGAACAGTTGGTTTCCGATTTGATGGATAATCGCTTCGTTGCCCTTAATGTTTTAGACGACCAAGAGGGGGCTATTAAAACTTTCCAAGATTATGACAGGGTTGCTCTCCCCGTAGTTGACGACGAAGGGGTGCTGCTTGGGATAGTTACCATAGACGATATAATGGATGTGGCAGAGGAGGAGTCTACCGAAGATTTCCATAAATTTGGATCTATCCAATCGGCAATTGCAAATCCGCTAAAGGAGAGAATCTTTGACCTCTATAAAAATAGAATTGTCTGGCTTATGGTGTTGGTCTTTATGAATGTCTTTTCGGGTGCCGCACTTTCGCACTTTGAAGATGTGATTCAGACTGTGGTGTCGTTGGTCTTCTTTTTACCCCTTTTGATAGATAGTGGGGGGAATGCAGGTTCGCAGTCGGCTACCCTTATGATTCGCTCTATGACAATTGGAGATGTTAAGCTTAACGACTGGTACAATCTTATTGGAAAAGAGGTGTTGGTCTCCTTCCTTTTGGGGGTTACTATGGCAGTTGGGGTCTCAATTGTGGCAGCAGTCAGATCTCCAGAGATTATTATGGTAGTCTCTCTTTCAATGCTACTTACTGTAATGGTGGGGAGTCTTATAGGGCTTCTACTCCCCTTTATTTTTACCAAGCTCAAATTGGATCCGGCAACTGCCAGCGCTCCGTTGATTACCTCTATAGCAGATATATGTGGTGTACTTATCTACTTCTCTATGGCGTCGTGGTATTTTAACTTTTAAAACTCTTGGCGATTCTTCTCTATAGCCTCTTTGTAGAGGTCTCGTCCTGTGCTATCTATTGCAACAACAACGGGTAGCTCTTCAACTTCCAACTTTCGGACAGCTTCGGGCCCCAGCTCTTCAAAGGCTATCACTTGAGCACTCTTCACACATTTTGCCATAAGTGCTGCGGCGCCGCCTATCGCTGCAAAGTAGACCCCCTTTGCCTCTACTATTGCCTCAATCACCTCTTTGCTCCTTATCCCTTTACCTATCATCACTTTTAATCCCTTTTTTATTAGGGTAGGGGAGTAGAGATCCATCCTTCCCGAGGTGGTAGGGCCTATAGAACCTATGGGCTTCCCGGGTTTGGCAGGTGCAGGGCCGGCATAATAGACAGCGGTACCCTCTGGATTGAAGGGTAGTGGTTCTCCCTGCTGTAGCAGTTCACACATTTTTTTATGGGCAGCATCTCTGGCTGTATAGATTGTCCCTGAGATATAGAGCATATCCCCTGCACGAAGGGCAGATAGGTCGCTGTCGCCAAATGGTGTATTTAATTTTATCCTCTCTTTCATATTTGATTCTCTTTAGGTGGTGGCTATCGGTATTCTCTAAAGGCTTCCCTCTGCATGGCGGGTTGCATGGCACCCTATGTTTACAGAGAGTGGAAGGCCCGCTATATGGGTGGGATAGGTTAGTATATGTACAGCCAATGCTGTGGTACTCCCCCCAAGTCCTGCGGGACCAATTCCCAATTTATTTATTTTGGTAAGCAGCTCCTCCTCTAATGCTGCCAAAGCTTCATTGGGGTTGATGGAGCCGACAGGGCGCAGTAGCGCTTTTTTACTTAGGTAGGCGCTCTTCTCCATAGTGCCGCCAATCCCTATACCAACTATTATTGGGGGGCAGGGGTTGGCTCCCGCTTCAAGAACTGTCTCCAATACAAAATCCTTTACCCCCTCTACACCCTGCGACGGTTTGAGCATCTTTAGACGGCTCATATTTTCACTACCAAAACCTTTGGGAGCTACAGTAATATTGAATGAGTCGCCCGGCACCAACCGGTAGTGTATAACTGCCGGGGTGTTGTCTTTTGTGTTGACACGATCTAAGGGATCTCTTACTACAGATTTTCTTAAATATCCCTTCTCATATCCGCGCCTTACCCCTTCATTTATTGCATCTTCAATAAATCCACCCTCTATATGGAGATCTTGCCCCATCTCTACAAAAACAACAGTCATACCTGTATCTTGACACATAGGGGAAAACTCCTCTTTTGCAATACGGGCATTCTCTAAGAGAGTTTCAAGAATCTCTCTGCCCAGAAGCGATTTTTCGCAAGAGGCACATTTTGAAAAACTTTCGGAGATATCGCTACTGAGTATGCAGTTGGCTTCAATAGACAATCTCTCTACAAGAGATGTTATATCACTACTATTTATTTGTCTCATTCCAATTAACTCTTTTAAATCCCTTTTTTAATTGCGCTGTTTATTTAATCGCGCCGTTTCAAAAAATAGCGGGTGTTGCGATTTTCCAACTCTTCGGAACTGTTGTCTATTAATCCAATAATTGGCCAAGTATCTGTTTTTGAGTCGTAAATAACGCGGTTTACTATTTTAAAATTCGCTATTTCAGAGGTGTTGCTCACATGAAGCCGTGGTCCGTCACATGGGATACTCCTCTCTCCAATCTTAATGTGATCTTCGTCTAAGTAGGAGATTGATAAATTTTTGGCAATCTTCTCTCCAATTTTTGCCGACAGAAGTTCCAAGTCGAGCTTGGGCTCCTTAAAGAAACGGAGCACAAACCCTTTTCTAATATCTGAGCTGTAGTAGGCACTGCTGTCTATACCAAACTCCAACTCTAAAACCTCCATTGTAATATCCTCTACGGTATGGGCCATCTTTCGATATTTGAGCGATTTGTGTACTATATCGTAGATGCTTTGGGGGAGCGGGCCAAATAGCGTAGGGCGAGTTACAATTATCTCCTCTCCAATACCTACAATTATATCGGCATTTTTTTTCAAAGCCGGATAGAGCCTGTCGAAATGCTCAATGATTATTCGTCTGTCACGAGCTAAAACCGACTCTACAAACTCTACAATTTCAAACATCTGGGTAAAGGCCATCTGGAAGCGCATATCTATATGGTAGGTAGAGGCATCCCTCACATCTTGTGAGAGATCCCTTACCTGCATAATTTTGCGCGGATTGAGTATATCGTCGTCGTTGGAGAGCTCTACTCCAGGAAACATCCCCTTAATTAGGGAGGATTTGCCCGATCCGGAATCTCCTACAATACCTATCAACTTATCGTTATAGTTCAAATGCTGTTGCCCTATCTGTTGACCAAGGTACATTAGTCGCTCTTTACCCCTTGGGGCAAAGTATTGCGACGAAACCATATACTCCTGTACCGGATTTTTCATACCCTAAAGTTATACTATTAGAGATTAATAGTCTAATTCCCATTCCACTAATGGGGCGTGCTGCTGTGCTCCATAAACATCGCTCTCTCCCAAGGCACCCGATGAGAGCGGCCTAACTATAGTTATTTTTACCGCTTTGGCAGGATCGAAATAGACCAATGATACTATTTGGTCTATCTCTATATTGTATAGGGCGGCAAACCCCTCTTTGGTAATGGAGCGAGCTTTTTTTACACTATTATATATATCAAACTCTTTAAATATAATATCGAAAGTTAGCTCATAGGGGCCTGAATTTTTGCTTCTAATAACTGAAGCGATCTCTTTTAGTTTATTTTTCATATCTACTCTCCTTATCTATTTTCCCTTATTGAATGTGATGTAGTTTATTGGAAATAGAGTGGTGGGGTCATCTACCTTCATAAGGTGATAGAGATTAAATTCAAAAACCTCTCCCACTTTGAAGTCGGAGGGTGAAAATGGGAAGGCTAAATTGCCGGCAGTTGAGATTCTTCCCTCATATCCAAAATGGAGCATCGTACTTCTTGCAAAACCACAAATTGTGTCGGCATGCTCCTGTGAATCTGCTACCGCCTCTATGATAATGAGAAGCTCGTGGCCCACTCTCTCTTCAACACCCTCAAACATAGACATTACGCCATTTTTTCCATACACTTTAAAGTCTAAAAAGAACTCTCTAATACCATATGCTTCGAAGTTGTCTTGGACCCTCTTTCTTACACTCTCTACAATTGAGTCTATTTGAGAGATCATAATTGGATCTTTTACAGCTGCACATGAAACAGTGCGGTAGCCAACTCTCTTTACCCCCTCCAACTTTACAAAATAGTTGTCGGTAGGGATAAATCTGCTCCCTTTAACCTCTACCTGTCTCTCATTTATTTGGGTAAATGTGCTTTGATGCAGATCGATAGCACCCCCCGGACCGGGAAGATGATAGGGATTGCTCTTCTCATATAGGGTGTGGGCAGCTACCGAAAGGGTTGTACATTTGCGCTCCTTTGCCAACGGTTCTAAAATAAAGCTGTCGCGACGCAGATAGCCAAACATAGAGTCGCTTCCGCTTCCGGGAAGGGCTGCAATTGCAGCACACTCTAAAATTTTACCCATATGCATTGCCAACCCCCTATCGAAGCCCTCTTTAATTGCAAGGGCGGCAAACACCGAAGGGTCATAGGAGCGCCCTGCCAAAATAACATCTGCCCCTTGGTTGAGCGCCTCAATAAAGGGCTCTTCTCCCATCTGGGCTACAACTCTTATTGAGTCCTCTATATCTTGTTGGGTAAGCTCTTTGGCAGGGGGGAGTGGCTCTATTTCGCCTCTCTTCAACTTCTCTTTTATAACCTCTTTATCTTGTTCCGATTGAATGAGGGCCAGCTTGAAAGAGAGACTCTTCTCTTTTGCAATCTCTTTGATTATCTCAAAGGTAAGTTCAAGGTGGGGGGCTCCTCCGCTCCCCCCTGCACTGCCTATTATAACAGGGATTGCTGCCTCCAATCCTGCCATAATCATAATCTCCAAATCTCTTTTTACCGAATTGCGATCGGTAAAGGATTTGCCCGATCCAAGGTAGTGTGGGCCGGGATCTGTAGATCCGGCATCAACCGCTATAACATGCGGCTCTCTTCTCATACCCTCCTCAAAAGATTCCATTGGGAAGCCATATCCTAAGATGGCGGTGGGCGAAAGTACTCTTAACTCTTCCATAATAGTGGTGGATTCAATTTATTAAAGATACTCTTTAAGAGCTAAAATACGGCTCATTTCGTTGTAGACAATCATATAGCCCTCATCTACCCCCATCCCCGGTTTCCCTAAAATTTGGGTAGGTTGTGTGGCTATAGCTATATGGGCGCATATCTCTGCCGAACGGTTGGTTTCGTTGCATGTGCCTCCAAGATAGGCTCCTACTCCTCTCTCTTTGCAATATTGGATTGCCTCTATGGAGTTGTTGATTCCTCCCAAATCGGGTGTCTTAACCTGTATCATATGACCCCCTTTTTTGTCGACAAACTCTTTGATATCCTCTAAGGTGTTGCACCATTCGTCGGCAACTATCTCTACCAAAGATCCGCTCTCTTCAAGAAGTTGGCGTATTTTTGCAAGAGCTTCTATTTGAGCCCTCTTCTCGCCCATATCTACCGGGCCTTCAACTCTTAATTTGAAGGGGGCGGTAATTTTGCCAAGGCCTGCAATATAGGATGCTATCTCCTCTAAGTTGTTGTCAAATACCAACCCTAAGGTGCCGTAGAGATCTATATGTATAGTTGGTTGATAGGAGCTGTCGGACCTCAACTCCTCTATTCTTTTTCGGAGCCACTCAAGGTAGGCTTCAACCTTCTCTCCCTTTAGCCCAACCTTCTCTTCTACATGGTTGAATAGGGCGTGTGGTAGTACCGCTACCCCCTTCATTATCATTTTGTCGGCATTGTTGTAGCGCTCATCCCCCGACTGGCAGAAGATAGGTACTACACTCTCCGAAAGTGCAGTGCCATACTCTTGTGAAATAATTTGAGCCATTAGTTTCGATTGGCTTTTGGCTACTGCATCTAAGCAGGCTTGAGTTACCCCGTAGCGGATAGCTGTGTGGAAAGGTTTGGCGGTATTGGGATTGACAGCCTCCTCAACCACACTGCAGAGCTCTTTGAATGAGGTTATCTCCCTCCCTTCGTAAAGTGGAGCTATATGCTTCTCTATTATGGGAATAAAGTCTGAGGCAAGAAAGAGGGGATCGCGTCCACCGGCTCCGGAGTACTGTACTGCGGCACAATCGCCCGTTGCAGTTTGACCATCTTCTAAAATAAAAGTTACCGATATACTCTCTCCCGCCTGCCGGACACTTGTAAATCCTGGGGTTAGAGGTTCTCCTCTATAATAAGATCCATCATTTTTTGCCCCCCCTTTGATTGCCTTTTGGTCGTCAAAGAAGAAACCTGTCTTTCCTGCTGAGCAGATCACTTTTTTTATCTTCATCTCTCTTTTAAATTATTGATTTTTATTTGTGTTTGGGCGCCCTACAAGGAACCCTTTTCCTATGGCGTAAACATCATCTATCACCATCTGAAAGCTCACCGCCCTATTTTCGTAACGGGCACGCTCCTCCAATTTCTCTTGATGGAACTTTTTAAGATCCTCTCCAAAGGGTAGATTTGCGCTCTCTAAGAATCTAACTGCACCGCTATTGTCTCTTGCGGGCATAACTTTACCGGCATTGTATCGGCTTGGGGCAAAAGGGATATCTATAACTCCCGCCTCAAAAGCGGCAATTGTACCTACAGCATAGTCTCCTCTACCCAACTCCTCTACCTTCTCTAAGATTGCTCCCATTTCGGCCTTTATAATTTCGCTCTCTGCCACAACTGCGGGAATCTCTAAAAAGCTTTGGTCTTTAAGCATTGAGGTTATCTGCTTTGTTGCCCTCAATCCTGCTGCATTGGCCTCTTTGGTGGGTACCCCCATCGCCTCGTGTGGTGTCTTTACAATAACTTTGGTTGCTTTGGCCAATACTGCTGCAGCTGCACCCCATGAGATAACGCCAAACGATTTGGATTCATCTTGTGGAAAGCCTCCCATCCATTGATGGAAAACGGTAGTTACTTTGACATCTTTAAAGCCAAACTTGTCTAAATATTGGCGGGTCATTGCTTTGAGAGCTTTAATAGCTGCCACATCTTGTATTAGGTTGCCACACTGGCCATAACCTACTGTGATATCTTTTACCCCTTGTACAGCGGCAAGTAGAGCTTCGATAATAGCAACGGAGTTTGAGATAGAGGGTGGAACTAAAGTTCCGGTGAGTGGTCCAAACGGCTCTCTATTTATTGAGACTCCCGCCTCTTGGTAAATACCTATCAGCCGATCGGTGTATTGCCAGTGGGCTATAGTCTTCTCTAATGAGTGGCTCTTTGAGTAGGGGATATTGTAGGAGATGCCTCCCCCTTCATATGAGGTAAATCCTCCCGCAATTGAAATTTCGGTGAGCAACCTTGCGTCGGGGGTTCCATGACGAACTTGAACCGGGGCTGTAAGGGCCGATGTCACTTTTCGACAAATATCTACTCCCCAGTTTACTATAGGGAAGCCATTGAGCATTGAACGGCCACTCTCTCTGCTACGCTCTATTCCTGTTTGTGCTTCGGTGTAGCGATTTAGACGGGTGTAGCTATCTACTGTTGTTGGAAGCAAATCTGCTTCTCCCTCATTTTCTAAGTATTGTAGCAGTTTGATATGTTCGTCGTAGAGAGCCACTCCTGCCCTGGGCTGAATTAGAGTTAGATTTTGAGAATCTGCCTGAGCCAATTTTTCTCCAAATCTTCTACTCTGTGGAATAGCTTTTTGGTACTCTACACTATTTTGAAACTCTACATCTTTGCCGGTGGGCCAATGTTCCAGGATCTCTTTTCGCTCTTTGTAAAAGCGATCATCTGTCAATTTTTGATTCTTAATCTCCATTTGAGAGGTTTTTACTATTATTATTTGATATGATTTTTTAAAATATTTAATGCACATTGGGGGTCGTGCTCAGAGAGTAATCCCATAGCTGCCAATATGTAAGAGGAGTCTATTGCAAAACGGGGAGCTTTAGGCTTGGCAAAGTTAAACTCCATCTTATCACCAACAACTCCACTTAAAATAGAGTGTGGCCGGCCACTATTTACTATCACCCCTCCAATACCTAAAACAAGAGGGATCTGAGTTAAATCTTTGCCATTAATGAGAAACATTTGGCCAAAGGGGGTATAGACAGGTTCAATTTCACCACAGTGGCGCTCCATAGCCTCTTTAGCTGCCCCTTTTGCAATTGCCTCTTCAATTTTTGCTTCGGTAGAGTTTTCCCCAGGAGTTGTAGAGGGGTTGGCAACACAATCCGACACCCACTGCTCAACCTCTTCAATAGTGCACTCCGCCTCTTTGGCAATCCACTCTATAGTGCACTTCTCTACAAGAGAGGTGAGAGAGTAGCGCATCCCTAAATCTCCCTCTACACTTCGTTTTGCTTTGGGTTCGGGAATGCCCCTAAAGATGATATTTTCGGCACTTGGAGCTCCATCTGCTATAGAGTAGAGATCTGTAGTTGCCCCTCCAATATCTACTGCTACCAAATCTCCTACACCCTCTATCTCTTCTATCCCTTCGCTCAAAAGTTTACACCCCTGCATTACGGCAAGAGGTGTGGGGATAATATCGGAATTGCTCATAGCACTCAACTTAGAGAGCCCTTTAGCCTCTATTATCCGCTCTATAAAAAGTTCCCGGATAGCCTCTTTTGCAGGCTCTATATTGAGTTTATTGAATTGAGGCATAACATTTTCGGTAATAAGAGACTCTTTTTTGGCCTCTCTTAAAATTTGTTCTACCTCCTCTGCTGCACATTTGTTTCCTGCTATAATGGTTACAAAAGAGCCATCTATTGCTGCAAGTCGCTTGGCGTTGGCAACCATTACATCGCTATTGCCCCCATCTGTACCTCCGCTCAGCAAAATTAGATCGGGGGAGATCTCCTCTATCTCTTTAGATTCTTGTGCCGTTATCTCAAAGGAGTAGCTTTTTATAACCTTAGCTCCTGCACTTGAGGCGGCCATCTTGGCTGCTTTTGCCGTAAGGGAGGGGACCAGTCCCAAAGCAACCATCTTTAACCCCCCTGCAGCACTGCTACAACAGAGAAAATGGTCGTATTTGAACTCTCCCACACTCTCTTTTAACAATTTTAATCCTCTATTGAAGCCTATAGCAACATCCTCCTCTATGGTGGTAAATGAGGCTGCTGTACCTAAAATTTTTTGCCCAACACTGTCTATAGCTACCAATTTGGTATATGTGCTACCTATGTCGGCGGTGAGATAGATCATTGGTTCTAACCCAAAATAGTTTTAAGATCCTCTATTGTTGTTTCGGGTTGGGTGCCGGGAGGATAAACTTTTGTGAATCCCATCGCTTCAAATCTCTCTTTTACCTCTTCAAACTCCTGCTTCCCAACTACCAAATTCCCCCCTACCAAAAGAGGGATATCTTTTAGTCCTGCCTCTTCACACTTCTCCCTCAGTCCATTACAATCAATTTCGCCATGTCCGTAGAGAGATGAGACCAAAATTGCATCTGCTTTAGTCTCTATCGCCGCCTCTACAAACTCTTGCTGAGATACCATAACACCCAAGTTTACAACTTTTAATCCCGCCTGTTCTAAAGCATAAGTTAAAATTTTATTGCCCACGGCGTGGACATCTGCACCAATGACACCTGTTACAACTGTTTTATTGTTCATATTGAATTTAATTATAATGAGCTATTTTAGAGTTTACCCCACGATATGCAAAATGTTAGCCAATCTCTCTTTTTAGAAGAAGATAAATAACTATTCTCTTTACAAATTGTTCTCTATATATATCGTTTAAAAATATTGGATAATGAAATCGAGAATAACAATTAAAGAGTTAGAGCCCAAAAGTTACGAAATACTATTGGAGATGGAGCGCTATTTGGCAAAATCGGAGCTCCCAAGTTCGCTAAAAGAGTTGGTTAAAATAAGAGCTTCACAAATTAATAAGTGTGCCTACTGCCTTGAGATGCATACATTGGCAGCTCGAAACAGGGGAGAGGAGGAGCAGCGTATCTATGCCCTTTCGGCTTGGGAGGAGAGCCCCCATTTTAGCCCACAGGAGCGTGCTGCGCTTGCCTACACAGAGGAGGTTACCCTAATCTCTCAAAATGGAGTGAGGGAGGTTACCTACAATAGATTGAAGGAGCTCTTTAGCGAGCGTCAAATTGCACAGCTCACCATTCTAATAGGTCAGATAAATTTCTGGAATCGCATAAATGTAGCGACCAAGCAGAACTATAGCGCCGATTGAGCAGTTATTGCCAGAGTAATAGATTAAATTAAAGGGGGGCGTTCAAAAAAGAACGCCCCCCTTTGTTTTTAATCGATAAAAGAGTGTTGGCTCTATCCCTTAGTAGCGTGAACGGCCGTAACCACCACCATTTCCACCTCTACCGCCACCTCTATTGAAGTCGCCTCCTCTGCCTCTTCCACCATCTCTGCTGCCCCAACTTCTGTTGTCGTTGCCTCTATCGCTCTTTGGACGAGCAATATTTACAGTTATTGTTTTACCCTCAAAGTCAGTTTCGTTTAAATTGGAGATTGCCTCTTGTCCTTCGCTGTCGTCGGACATCTCTACAAAGCCAAATCCACGAGATCTTCCGGTATCTCTGTCGGTAATAATTTTAGCAGAGGTAACTTCTCCATACTCTGCAAATAAATTGTGTAAACTCTCTTCAGTTGTTCGAAAGTTTAGGTTTGAAACATAAATGTTCATTCTTGTTAAAAAAATTAATGAAGCAACGAAGGTAGCATAATAATATTGATTTAAACTCTTTTATTTTAAATAATTATCGTAGAATCTCTTCCAGCGTTGTAGAGAGGGCAGTTTGGCTATCTCTATATTTGACTATCACCGGTGTGTATAGCTGAATTCCCCTTCTCTTTCCCTCTCCTCTCTCTACCGGGCGGCTTCCTGCAACAACTACTGCTCCAGCCGGCACCATAAGAGGTTTTTGTTCCTCTCTACCTATAAACTCTCCTGTAGTGCTGTCGAAGATAGGAGTTGAGCCTGTTAGAATTACTCCAGAGGCTATAACTGCACCCTTCTCAATAATAGTTCCTTCGTAGATTCCACAGTTGCCCCCTATAAAGACATCATCTTCGACAATTACAGGAAGAGCCCCTACCGGTTCCAACACTCCTCCTATTTGCGATGCGGCAGAGAGGTGTACCCCTTTGCCTATTTGGGCACACGAACCAACTAAAGCGTTTGAATCGATCATGGTGCCGGAATCTATGTAGGCGCCAACATTTATATATGATGGAGGCATAATCACTGTTCCTTCTGCCACATATGCACCGCTACGCACCGAAGAGCCTCCAGGCACAATCCTTATGTTGTCTGAAGTATCAAACGATCTTGGGGGATAGGTATCTTTGTCGTAGAAGGGGAGTGGCGTAGAGCTGTACTCTTTCATCTTGCCATACTTAAAACCCCAAAGGATCACACTCTTTATCCAGGAGTTGATTTTCCACTCACCCTCTATTTTTTCTGCCACCCTCAATTGGCCACCCTCTAAGAGTGGGCGCACCTTATAAAAAAGGGTGAGGCGGGAGGCTTCATTCTCTTCTTTAGAAAGGAGCTCAAACTCCTCTTTCAACTTGCCTATATCCATTTTCATATCAATTTATCTACTCGAAGCTGCTCTAAAATTTTCTTCATAAGCTGCTCTGTTTGTGGAGTAGAAGAGGTTAGAGGGAGTCTTAAAATATTTTCTATTAGACCCATAGAGGCTATTGCTGCTTTTGATGGAATGGGGTTACTCTCAATAAAACACCCTTTGAAAAGGGGCATCAACTTATGGTGTAACAGAGCCGCTTCGGCCACTTTTCCTTCTTGCAAATAACCAACCAACCTAACTATAGGTTTTGGGGCGACATTGGCAGCTACGCTTATTACCCCTTTTGCCCCAGTAGTCATAAGGGGAAAAGTTTCGTCGTCGTTACCCGAAATTACAGAGAATCGTTGAGGTGCATTACCTATTATCTCACTTATCTGTGCATAGTTGGAGGAGGCCTCTTTGGTAGCAACAATGTTATTTAGTTGAGCAAGCCTTAGAGTTGTTTCGGCACTCATATTGATGCCGGTCCTGCTTGGAACATTGTAAAGTACAATTGGGGTAGATGTAGATTCCGAAATTGCCTTATAGTGCTCATATATACCCTGTTGGGTAGGCTTGTTGTAATAGGGG
This sequence comes from uncultured Muribaculaceae bacterium, assembly GCA_964512295.1. Taxonomy (GTDB): domain Bacteria; phylum Bacteroidota; class Bacteroidia; order Bacteroidales; family UBA932; genus Bact-08. The sequence goes on along the minus strand of CAZEGL010000004.1, from coordinate 13,682 downwards.
ACTACAACTAAGAGTGCATTGGCCCCATATTTTTCAAATTTTTTGATATTTGAGATAACCCCTTTGGTTGAGTTGGTTCCTACTCCTATAATAATAGGAACTCTCCCCCTATTAATCTGCTGCAGCCTATCTAAGAGTAGCTCTTTTTCATAATCTTCAAGGGTTGGAGTCTCGGCGGTGGTACCTAAAGGAACCAAAAAATCTACTCCCCCTTCCAACTGTCTCTCTACAAGTTTGGTAAAATTTTCTAAATCTATTTCGCCCCCTTTAGTAAAGGGAGTTATCAATGCTGTTCCACAACCTTTAATCTCTTTCATACTATAAAGATTTAACCAATTTTTCTCTTAGAAGTTCCCTAAAGTTAAAAACTCCCTCTAACTCTAAAGCCCAAGAGGCAGCTCTTATAGCACCAGTAGCAAAGCCTCTTCTAGAGAATGCTTCATGTGTAAGAGTGATCCTATCCTCCTGTGATTCAAAGCCAAGAGTATGTATCCCAGGGATATATCCACTCCTTACAGACTCAACTGCAACTTTGCCGCCCCCTCTCTGCTCTACAATATCTCTTAGTGAAGCAGCTGTCCCCGATGGGGCATCCAATTTGAATTTGTGGTGGTACTCTATAATATAGGGGTCATACTCTTTGGTAGGAGAGAGCAACTCGGTGGCAGCTTGTGAAATCTCAAAAAAGAGATTGACCCCTACCGAAAAGTTGCTGCCCCAAATGAGAGTTTTGCCACTCTTCTTAAAATATTGAACCACCTCCTCTCTTATATCGTCCCAGCCGGTAGTTCCAACAACAGCAGCTCTAAAGTGGTCTGCAATATATCTGTAATTGCTTTTGAAAGCTTGGGGTGTGGTAAAATCGATACATACCGAATCTATCGCAATTGAAGGGTCGAAGTGGCCTATCTCTTCGGAGGTGTAGAGCTTAAGATCTGCACTCCCCTCTAAAAGGGAGTAGATCTCCTGCCCCATCTTTCCATAACCCGAAAGTACTATTTTTCTCATTCAAAAAACTCTTTGTGTAAGCAGCGCACCACATTGGTGAGCTCATTACGAAAAATTACAAAGCTTATATTTACATTTGAAGAGCCTTGACTTATCATGGTGATATTGTAATCTGAAATTGCCCCAAAAACTCTTTCGACAAGACCTTTTATCTCTTTAAGATTTTTCCCTACTACAGATATCTGAGCCTTATCTTCCATTACCGACACCTTTGCAAAGAGCGAAAGCTCCTCTATTATTTTGGGAAGTCGGGAACTATTGGCAGAATCTACAGTAAGAGAGACATTTACTTCAGAGGTGCTTACAATATCTACAGAGGTGCTATATTTTCCAAATATCTCAAAAATACGATTTAGAAATCCCGAAGAGTGTAACATTTTGAGTGAGAATATATTGACAACAGTTACGCTCTCTTTGAATGAGATTGCTCTAACTCCGGAACTCTCTACCTGATCGTCCATTAAGATTAAAGTTCCCCGTTGTTCGGGTTTGAGAGAGTTCAATACCCTAATGGGAATTCCCTTCTCTACAGCGGGTTGAATAGTTGCAGGGTGGAGCACTTTAGCCCCAAAAAAGGAGAGTTCTGCCGCCTCATTGAACGACATTACCGAAATACTCTTGGCCTTAGAGATCATTCTTGGATCGGTAGTGTGGATACCATCTACATCGGTCCATATCTCAATCTCTGTTGCGCCGCCTGCCCTGCCAATAAGAGCTGCCGTGTAGTCCGATCCCCCTCTTCCCAAAATGGCATCTTTCCCATCTACGGTACCCGATATAAAACCTTGTGTAATAATAAAATCGTTGGAGATAAACTCTCTATCTACCAGCTCTTTAACTTTTGAAGCAATAATCTCAATATTGGGCTCTCCCTTTAAAAAATCGGAGTTGGTTATGATGATTGTGCGGGCATCGCTATATCTTGTTGCAAGGCCGGCATTGACCATTGCTCTATATATAATATTGGAGGAGAGTAACTCCCCAAATGCAAGAATCTTTGCCAAAGAGAGATCTGAAAGCTCCTCTATTACCGATACAACCTTTATATACTCTTCAAGTTTGTAAAAGTATTGGTTGGTTATTGAGACAGCCTCCCCCTTAAGCTTTAAATTCTCACCGAAAAGCCGGTCAATCATATGGAGATGCCTTTTTAGCAGCTCCAAAACCAACTCCATTGCTTCGCTGTACTTTCCTGCTGCTGCGAGGGTAGCTGTTTGGGTAAGGGTGTCGGTAACTTTGGATAGAGCCGAAACTACCACCACCACTTTTTTGGGAAGTTTGCTTTTGAGTATCCCAATTACTCTCTCTATCGCTTCGCTATCTTTGACGGAGGTTCCGCCAAATTTCATAACAATCATTCGTCCTTACTGGATTTTAATGTTTTATAAATTTTTTTAAGATCTTTAACGGCTCTCTTAATCTCATTGATGTCGATATACTCTCCATTGGTGTGGGCAGTAGTAATAGAGCCCGGCCCGTAGAGTAGCGGCTCACCCAAATTGGTAAGAGAGGGGGCATCGCAGCCATAGGCTACCACTCCTGCATCAAAACCCTCTATGTAGTGAAAGCGCATTGGCATCTCTTTATGCTTTACCTTAATTGTGGTATGTGGTTGTGCAATCCCTTGCAAGAGCTCTTCAACCAAAGGATGGGATGCAAAAGTTGTTCTAAAGTATAGTTTGAATGAGAGAAAATTTGAGATAACATTATAGGGATTTGGAGAGGAGAGCTCCCCAATATTGTAGGTGGTCTCTCCAAGTAGCGGATCATGAGGGAATTTAATGTTGGCCAATCTATTTAAAAATTCTCCCATTCGCTCTATTGCATTCTCTCCCAAGTGGGGATAGCCGGAGTGGGCGCTTTTCCCTGCTATCTCTATCTCGTATAGCTCTACCCCCTTACCCGCTTTAATCAATTTATTTTCTGTGGGCTCTCCAACTATTACGAATCGGCACCCCTCAATTAATCTATTGGCCACTTTTGCCCCCTTTGAGCCAACCTCCTCTCCTGCAAGAAGGAGAAGACCAAAATTGCTCTCTCCTTCGCTATAGAGCTCTCTGCAAACATTTATTGCGGCAACTATCTGCCCTTTTGCATCGCAAGCTCCCCTGCCGTAGAGTCTATCCCCATCAATTGTGGGGGCAATAAAGGGGGGAACAGTATCTAAATGGGTACAGAAGATAATCTCTGGGATTCCCCAACTGTAAAAGAGATTGACAATCTCTCCCTCTACCGGCTGCTTCTTAAGTTCTCCGCCGGGCAAAGAGAGTTGATCTACAATATATTGTGCAAAGCGATCCTCTCTTCCCGATGTAGAGTCTATCTCTACCATCGCTTTTAACTCTTCTATTATCATCTCTTTATCCCCTTTTTTACAATACGGGCCAACCCTCCCTCCGAGGTCTCACGGTAAAGAGAGGGAAGATCGTTCCCTGTCTGTCTCATTGTTTCAACAACCTTATCGAAACTTATATGGTGAATCCCATCGGAGTGAGAGGCGTAGGCACTTGAATCCATAGCGCGGGCAGCGCCAAAAGCGTTCCTCTCTATACATGGAATCTGTACAAGTCCTGCAACGGGGTCGCAAGTGAGACCCAGATGGTGCTCCAACCCCATCTCCGCCGCATATTCAATTTGGGCGGGGGTGCCGCCAAAGAGTTGTGTGGCAGCTGCAGATGCCATAGCACAAGCTGCGCCTACTTCCCCTTGACACCCAACCTCTGCTCCCGAAATTGATGCATTTCTCTTTATTAGGTTGCCAATTAGTGCAGCAGTTGCCAATGCCCTAACGATTTTTATATCGGAAAAGTGGTACCGCTCCTGCATAAATAGTAGAACAGCAGGAATTACACCACACGAACCACAAGTTGGAGCAGTAACTATTTTACCCCCTGCGGCATTCTCTTCGGAGACTGCAAGAGCATATGCAAAGAGGAGGCTACGATTTCGTAAAGTTCCTTGAGAACTTTTAGCCTTAATTAGATAGGAGGAGGCTTTGCGTTGAAGATTTATCTCACCCGGTAGAACTCCCTCATTCTCCAATCCTCTTTCGACCGAATCTTTCATTACACTCCAGACTCTACTTAGATACTCCCATATCTCTTCCCCCTCATATAACTCTACAAACTCCCAGAAAGTTCGTCCATTGATTTGACACCATTTTAGAATCTCTTTCATTGTTCCCATATTGTAGATCTTCTCTCTATTTTTCTCCTCTTCTTCATCTACAATATCTCCTCCACCAACACTATATGCCACCCACTCTCCAACTGTAACCCCCTCTTTATTAATCGCTTCAAATTTCATCCCGTTGGGGTGGAAGGGAAGGAAAATCGAAGGCTCCCAGATAAGCTCCAATCTACTCTCTCCTATTGTCTCTTTCAAAACTTTATCTGTGAGATGCCCTTTTCCTGTAGCGGCCAAACTACCATATAGAGTTACTCTAAAATTTTCAACTTCAGGAAAATTGGAAAGAAATTTGAGTGCGGCGCTCCGTGGCCCCATGGTGTGGCTGCTGGAGGGGCCAACTCCTATCTTATATATTTGTCTAATACTCTCCATCAATCTCTATTTATCAACTATTTGTTCCCTATTTAGAGGGAGGGTGAATTTAAAGGCGGCTCCTCTATTTGGCTCGCTCTCAACCCAAATCTTCCCTCCATGAGCTTCAACAAACTCTTTGCATAGAAGCAGACCCAATCCACTCCCCTCTTCACCTTCGGTGCCCTTAGTTATCAGCGGTTTTGAGTAATCCCAAAGAAGTTTCTGATTTTGTGGAGAGATACCCACCCCATTATCTTTTATTGTGACTGTTATAAATTTTTCGCCTCTCTCTACAGTAAGTAAAACTTCATCCCCTCTATGTGAAAATTTAATTGCATTGGATAACAGGTTGCGTAAAATGGTTTTAATCATATTGGTATCTACTGGCAGAATCAGCTCCTCTAAGCCGTTCTTCTCACACAAAATGGAGATCTCTTTATGACTGAATTTATTACTTTTGTCTGCCACCACATCTTTGCAGAGTGCTATAACATCCCTCTTTTGGGGATCAAATGGAAGATTGCCCGACTGAGATCTTGACCATAGCAGTAGATCGTTTAAAAGGGTGTATGTCCCTTTTGCAGTCTGATTTAAAATTGTAAGCTGCTCCTCTATCTCTTCGGGGTTGAACTCTCTAAAGTTTGAGAGTAGTAGTTCCGAAAAACCAAGTAAAACAGTAAAGGGATTGCGTAGGTCGTGAGCCAAAATTTGCAGAAAACGGTTTTTGTTCTCATTCAATTTAGTGAGTTCAAGAGTCTGCTTTTTAAGTTTGTTCTCAATCTCTTTTCTCTTCTCTATATTTCTTGAGACTCCAAGAATCTCAACCTCACCGACCTCTGTAAGTCTAAATTCCACTACAGCTTCAATCCATATATAGCGGCCATCCTTACAGAGCTGTTGAACTTGATTTGTATATACTATCTTTTGGTTGGGGAACTTTGAAAGAGTATCTATTGCCTCTATACTCCACTCGCCAATCTGCTCGTAGGAGTCTGCACTAACCGACTCCTTAAAAGTTTGACCCATAGCCTCTATATCTGTAAAGCCGGTGAGAAAAACAACAGATGGGCTCACATAGGTGAAGCAGTCCCGGTCTAAGTTGTAGATCCAGATAACATCACTTATATTCTCAGCTAAAAGTTTGTACATCCCCTCACTTCTCTTGAGCTCCTGCTCAATCTCTTCTCTCTCTTTAAGAGATTGAACCAATCTATTGAAGTGTAGAGAAAATTCTCCCAAAAAGTCTAAATTTTGGCTGTAGTCTCCTTTGGCAACCTGCCCTATTTGCCACACTAAATGTCTTAAATTGGAGTGGAGCTGTTTAAGAGGCGAAATTAGAGGGTTAAATATGGGTGGCTCTACTTCTAAATTACCGTTAGAGAGTGAGAGAACAAACTCTTTTGCCTCACTAAGGTAGAGCAATGTATTTTGTACACTCTTTAAGAGCTCCCTAAGTTCCGCGCCCTCTACCTCATCTATATAGGTTGCTTCCTCTTTGGTAAGAGGTGTGAAATGCTTAAATTGGAGTACATTAATTATCTCGCTATTTAGATAGGCAATTAGCTCTTTCTCTCTCATTCCTCTACATTTATCTTAAAACGGCAAACTCTTCCTCCAGAAGACCAGCAGTCTACCTCTTTAACTGAAAATTTGAGATTGGTATAGAACTCTAATATTCCGGCAATAAAACCTTCATCATAGTCGCAAACTCTCTCATTTGTAACATTAAGGCCACTACAGTCCAAATCCTCTTCAACGGTTAGAGTCATCTCTAAGCTTTCCAATTCAATCTTCTCTACCCTAACAATACCTATCTTATACTCTTTTACCCTCTTTTGAAGTTGGGCCAGAAATTGGTTTAACTCAAGTTTAGTGTCTAACTGTGTTTTACAAAAATTAAGACCGGCAATATAACCCGAATCATAGATAAGTTTGGAAGCCCTCTCTGAGCCAAACTCTTTTGCAAGTACTCCCCTCATAGAGTATTGCATCATACGGTAGACCGACACTTTGGTCTCTTCGCCTAAATTGGGGCGCCCTAAGTTAATATCCCCAATATCCGACCAATCAAAAGAGTAGCTCTCTTCTTTCATAGAAAATTGAATAAAAGACAAATATAGATATAATAGTTGAGCTATTTATTAACCATTATACTCCCATCTCTTTAGATCTGTTGCAGGCTGCCTCCAAAACCTTTTCGAAATGTTTTCCAATTTTATGCTTCTTAAAATAATCTAAACCCGCCTGAGTGGTTCCTCCTTTACTTGTAATATTTTCAATCAACTCCTCTATGGTGTAATTATTTTGATTTTGAGAGAAGTAGGTTACAGTTCCCGCCATCAATTCTAAAAGTAACCTATCTAAAAGTGGAGCAGGAAGATTGAAATTCCCCATTTTCTCTTTAAAAATTTGAATAAATGCAAGAATAAAAGCGGGTCCACTCCCAAAAAGAGATGTAAAAAGGTCAAATTGATCTTCGCTAAGTTTTACAGCCTCTCCAAGTTTACCTAAAAGGGCAAAAAGCTCTATAACTCTAGGGTCTTCTATTCTGTTGGATGTGAAACAGGTAACCGATTTACGATAGGCTACTGCCAAATTGGGCATAATTCTTATAATAGGCTGTTCTTTCCCAAAATATTTTTGGATAGCAGCTATTTTCTTACCCGCTACAGGGGATATTATAATTTTATCTTCACAGTTAAAACCAGAGAGCTCTTTTAAAATTTTATCTAAATCTTGAGGTCTAACTGTAAGCCATATATAGTTCGCAAAATGTACTAACTCCTCTAATGTTTCTATCTTCAGGGGAGCCTGCTCTTTGTTTCCTCTTGAAAAATAGGCGAAGTGTAGCTCCTTCTCTTTTTTTAAACCCTTATAAATTGCGTTGCCAAGATTGCCAAATCCAATAAAGCCGTGATTCATCACCATCTATTTACTTCAATATTTTTTAAATTTTGAAAAGGGAAATTTCTTCTCCATAGCTCCAGTAAGAGAATTTTTGTGGCTACCATTTACAATCCACATCTCTATATCTCTCTCCATACATAACCGGGCTGCCTCTATTTTTGAGCCCATTCCCCCGGTGCCAAGCTTAGATTCTCTCTCTTCAATATAATTTTCAATGCTCTCTATTTGTGAAATTTCCTCTATAAGTTTCACCTCTTTTGAGAGATAGGGGTTTCCTGTATAGATACCATCTATATCTGAGGCTAAGATTAAAAGATTGGCGTTGATGATTCGGGCCACCAATGCAGATAGTATATCGTTGTCTCCTACCACTATCTCCTCTATAGAGACAGTGTCGTTCTCATTCACTATGGGGATATAGCCCACCTCCCACAACTTGTTGATAGTGTTTCGGGTATTCTCACTTGCCAGGGGATTTTCAAAATCGCGGTAGGTCAAGAGAATTTGGGCTATGTTGAGCCCAAAAGTAGAAAAGATATTGTCGTAGAGCTCCATCAGTTTGGTTTGTCCTATGGCGGCCAGTGCCTGTTTGGAGTCAACCTCTCTATTAAACCCATTGATCTCTACAAACTGTCTTGCGGTGGCAATTGCCCCCGAGGAGACAATTACTATCTCCCACTTCTCTCTTAGTTGCACTATCTCTCTTGCAAATCCCTCTATTACTGCAAAGGAGATTCTGTTGGTTCCCATTGTAAGTGTTGAGGTACCAATTTTTATAACCAATCTCTTTTTCATACCCTTATTTGCCCGTTGCCATATATAAACCATTTGTTTGTTACCAACTCTTTAGCCCCAAGAGGACCTCTAAAGTGAAGCTTCTGTGTGCTTATTGCTATCTCTGCCCCAACTCCAAATTGGCCACCGTCGGTGAATCGGCTCGATGCGTTGTGGTAAAGGGCTGCACAATCGACTCTGCCCATAAAACTCTCTGCTCTCTTTTGATTTGAGGTAACTATAACTGCCGAATGTCCTCCAGAGTATCTATTTATAACTTCAATTGCCTCTTCAATTCCCTCTACAAGAGAGAGATAAATTTTAGGAGCTAAAAATTCCCGGTAAAGTACCTCCTCGCTGTTATCAATTGTAAGGGAAGAGGAGAATTTTGCCAAACTTCTATTTGAGATAACCTCTATCCCCATCTTTGACAATCTCTGCACCAACTCCCCTATATCTCTATAGAGATTGGGTAGATTTTTATCTATAACCACCTTATCTATAGCATTGCATACACTAATTCGCTCCTTTCCATTTACTATTAAGTTGAAAGCCATCTCTATATCGCACTCTCTATCTACATATAAAAAATTATTACCCCGGCCGCTTACAATTATTGGAACTGAACTCTCTCTCTTGATAAAATTGATAAGAGACTCTCCTCCCCTTGGAATTATTAGATCTATCTTGGCTCCCTCTCCCCGTATAAGTGATTGAGTCTCCTCTCTGGAGAGTTCAAGATACTGTATAAACTCCTTTTCTACTCCATGCTGTTCAAGGGATTGATGCCATAGCTGCGTTAGGTAAAGATTGCTTCTATGAGACTCTCTACCACCTTTAAGCAGTATGCGATTTCCCGCTTTAAAAGCTGTGGCTGCCGCCTCTATGGTAACATCGGGGCGCGACTCATATATTATGAGTATTGTACCAAATGGAACGCTTCTATTTACAATTTGTAACCCATCTTTGCGCAAGTGGCTATATAGCACTTTATCAACAGGATCTGCCTCTTTTGCCACCTCATTTAAAGATTGGATCATTCCATCTATTTTGCTACTATTTACAGAGAGCCTATCTATTATTGAGCAATCTTGTGTTTTAACAGCCGCTATATCTAATTGATTTTCAGATATTATCCTTTGTCGATTCTGATCAATTAATTTAGAAAGAGTTAAAAGTACTCTATTTTTTAAACTACTCTCCATAATTACTATGTTATAAATTGTAAGTTGCTAAAATAGGAACACTTTATCTAAATAGTGCAATTTTATCTATCTTTAATGTCACTTTTTAAAAATATAGAAGATGAACAACTTTCGAAATAAAAGAGGCGATGGTGGTGGAACTAACTTTATAGCACTTCTATTTATAGTAGTAGGTGTTGTGGTTTTGGGGGGCAATCTAGGGCTCTTCTCCCCCTATCTTATAAAGGTTCTATTCTCCTGGCAGATGCTGTTTCTCCTTTTGGGTCTATATGCAATTAGAAAAGGGAATCTCACCACTGGAGCGGTTCTTATATTGGCCGGGGTTCTCTTTATCCTTCCGCGACTCTTTACTCTTGGTGCCTATTGGTTATCGAAGTGGTGGCCTATCCTTATTGTTGTGGTGGGGTTGGGTATTATTTATAATAGAAAGAGATGGCGCCACTCCAAAGATGGAGTTGAGAGTGTTAATTATGAAACTCTTTACTCCTCTGTAGATGGCTTTATAAACTCCGATCTCTCCTTTGGTTCGGTTTCTCACAAGGTTGGCGACCAATATTTTAAAGGAGCTAAGGTGAAAAATAATTTTGGGGAGACTATTATTGATTTGAGAGAGACTTCACTTGAGAGTAATAATACTGTTATTGATATAGATTGTAATTTTGGTTCTGTAAAAATATACCTCCCTCTAAATTGGTCTGTAGACTTTAGGGTTCGGCAATTTTTTGGAAGTTCAGAAGATAGGCGCCGAATTGGTATAGAGGAACAAGAGCAGACCAAGAGGATTGTAGTTAGGGGCAATATCTCATTCGGCAGCGTTGAAATTTTAGGATAGTAGCTTTTAATTGGATTTAAAGAAATGATCACCTACCATGAAATATTTATAAGATTACTCTTAGCCGCTCTTTTGGGAGGGTTGATTGGTTTGGAACGGGAGCGAAAAGAGCTCTCTGCCGGCTTGCGCACACATATGATGGTGAGTTTAGGTTCCTCCCTAATTATGATGGTCTCTTCATTTGGCTTTTTTGATATATTGGGCTCCCAAAATGTAGGGTTAGACCCCTCACGGGTAGCAGCTCAAGTTGTTAGCGGTATTGGATTTATAGGGGCAGGTACAATTCTTTTTTTAAGAGGCGGGATTGTTAGGGGGCTAACTACTGCTTCGGGATTGTGGACAGTTGCTGCAATAGGACTTGCCACTGGTGGTGGACTCTACTTTGCAGCGGCACTTACCACAGTAATAGCTCTTCTAATTTTATGGGCTCTCCCTCCAATTGTACATCTCTTCTCTAAAAAATATACCCACTCCCTATTGGAAGTTGTTGCAACCGATAGGGTAGATATATTGGAGGTTTTATCTCTCTTTAAAGAGGGGGATATTCCCACTATAACTTCTTACACTACAGAGAAGAGAGAGGGGAGTACAATCTTCAATTTTAAATTTGAAGCACTACTTAAAGAGTCCTTAACTCTTACGCTAAACAGCACTCTAAATTCTATCCCCTCTATAAAAACTATCTCTTGGAGCCACGAATGATTGAACGGTTTGCCCCTTTCTCTGTTTAATGGTTATAGGGAATTTAAAGGGAGGATTCAATTATGAGAAAAAATGGTGTTAGGGTAGAGGTAGAGGATAATCACCAACATGGCAACTTCTCTGCCACTTCAATCTTTTTACGGGGACTTCTCTCTTTATTGTTATTGATTGTAGCCCTTCTTTTAGAGCATCTCTTTACCCCAGTGTGGTTTACCGAGTGGCTCAAACCTCTCCCTTATCTATTGGCTTATCTACCTGTAGGGCTCCCTGTAATTAAAGAGGCTATAGAGTCACTCTTTAGTGGAGAACTATTTTCGGAATTTCTTCTTATGACTATTGCCACTATTGGAGCTTTTGCAATTGGGGAGTACCCCGAAGCGGTGGCCGTAATGTTGTTTTATACTGTTGGTGAAGGGTTTCAAACTTTAGCACTCAATAGAGCAAGGGGTAGTATTGAAGCTCTAATAGATGAGAGACCCGATTTCGTTACACTTCTAAAAGAGGACGAGAGGGTGGTTATTGCAGCCCAAGAGGTAGATGTAGAGGAGAGGGTAGAGCTTAAACCGGGAGAGAAGGTGGCGTTAGATGGGATATTAATCTCTCAAGAGGCATTTTTTGACACCTCATCGTTGACAGGCGAAAGTGCCCCCTCTACAAAGAGAGCCGGTGAGGTGGTATTGGCCGGAATGATAAATCTCAATCGAGTTGCAGTGGTAGAGGTGACAACACCCTATAACCAGAGTAAATTGAGTGAAATTTTACAACTGATAGAGCAGGCTTCACAAAGAAAAGCACCTACCGAACTATTTATTAGAAAGTTTGCAAAATATTATACCCCTTTTGTCATATTTGCCGCTCTTGCCATTGTTTTAATCCCTCTACTCTTTGTTGCCAATTACAACTTTTCGGAGTGGCTCTACAGGGCACTAATTTTTCTTGTTATCTCTTGCCCTTGTGCATTGGTTATAAGCATCCCATTGGGCTATTTTGGAGGGATTGGCGCCGCCGGTAAAAAAGGAGTTCTCTTTAAAGGGGGAAACTACTTAGATGCTTTAGCAGAGATTCAACATATTGCATTCGATAAGACAGGAACTCTAACTACGGGACAATTTACCGTAAAAGAGATAGTAATTAACAACTATTTGAGTGAAGAGGGCGAGGTGGTGCCCACAACAGAGAGAGTTCTCTCTATGGTTAGAAGTGTAGAGAGCTTCTCTACACATCCAATAGCTCAGGCTATACTCTCTTCCCCTCACTTTAAGGGGTTGGAGGAGCAGATTGAGGTAAAAGATTTTCAAGAGGTTACCGGCGAAGGGGCAATAGGTGTTATAGATGGGGTAGAACTTATTGTAGGGAACTCCAAAATTATGCAAAGGTTTGGTGTTGAGCATAGTGTAGCACCTCTTAAAATTGCGGAGAGCTCTATTTTAGTTGCCTACAATGGCCAATATTTGGGATATATAATCGTTGCAGATCAAATTAGAGAGGAGGCATACTCAACAATAGAGAGTTTGAAGAGGTTGGGAATTAAAACCTCTCTATTGAGTGGAGATAAGAGCTTGGTGGTAGAGAGTGTTGCCAAAAGTGTGGGGATAGAGGAGAGTTATGGCGATCTACTCCCTCAAGATAAAGTCGCTAAGATTGAAGAGATTAAACAAAGAGGGGAGAGGGTTGCATTTGTTGGAGATGGGGTTAACGACTCTCCTGTAATAGCATTTAGCGATGTGGGGATTGCAATGGGAGGGTTGGGAAGCGATGCTGCCGTAGAGATTGCCGATGTTGTTATACAAGACGACAACCTACACCGGATTGTTACCTCTATTGAGATTGGAAAAGCAACCAAGAGGGTGGTATGGCAAAATATAATATTAGCTTTTGTAGTTAAAGGGTTGGTACTCGCTTTGGGAGCCGGTGGTATTGCCACTATGTGGGAAGCGGTCTTTGCCGATGTAGGGGTAGCTCTTTTGGCTATTTTAAATGCAGCAAGGGTTCAGAGGGTACGCCTCACAGGCCAAGTGTCGGGGTGACCCGGCTCGAACGGGCGACCTCTACGTCCCGAACGTAGCACGCTACCAACTGCGCCACACCCCGTCTTCTATATTTTAAATATAGAAAAGAGAGAAAAAGTCGGAGTGGTCCGACTCGAACGGACGACCTCTACGTCCCTAACGTAGTGCGCTAACCAACTGCGCTACACCCCGAATTGTAATTCTCTCTTTGTAGGATTGCAAAAGTAATACAATTTTGCAATCCTACAAACTATATTGTGGCTAAAGGCTCTCTAATTAAGTTTTTAAGAGTTGAAATTTAGCTGTTAAAAAATTGATGATTAAGATATTTGTACTATCTTTATTGTTAATGTTACTTTAACAGTACAATTCCCCTTAGACAATTAAACTTCATTACTATGAAAAAAATATTTCAACCTTTTCTACTCTCTGCCGCAGTAGCTGGGGCCTTACTCTTTTGGGGGTGCGACAAAGAGACCCCACCTATGGAGGAGAGTAGTGCCCATGGTGGCCGTACCATTACCGTAAATGTTGATATGCCCACCGATGGAGCTACAAAAGTGGCTCTTGCCGAAACCGAAAGCGGAAACATCTCACTTAAGTGGCAAGAGGGCGACAAGCTTGGCTTTCTTTTTATAGTTGGAGAGGATGTGATTGATATTGTAGAGGATGTTCCTGTCACTCTTCCATCGGGGGGTAGTG
>CAZEGL010000003.1:0-141841 GCA_964512295.1 uncultured Muribaculaceae bacterium | reverse complement strand
GCGGAGAGAGGGGGATTCGAACCCCCGGAACCCTCACGAGTTCGACAGTTTAGCAAACTGTTGGTTTCAGCCACTCACCCACCTCTCCTTACCTTTCAAAGAATTTGGTTTGCAAATATACAAATTCTTTTAAACTATGCTATAGCCTATTTCTTTGGTTTTGCTATGTTGCTTCGCATTTGGGTGTCGGCCTCTATGTTTCGGAATTTGTAGTAGTCCATTATTCCCAAGTTGCCGCTACGGAATGCCTCTGCCATGGCAAGGGGTACTTGAGCTTCGGCTTCAATCACTTTGGCTCTTGCCTCTTGTGCTTTGGCTACCATCTCCTGCTCTAATGCTACAGCCATTGCGCGCTTCTCTTCGGCACGAGCCTGAGCGATGTTTTTGTCGGCATTGGCTTGATCGATTTGTAGTACTGCACCAATATTTTTTCCTATATCTATATCGGCGATATCAATAGAGAGTATTTCAAAGGCTGTACCTGCATCTAATCCTTTTGCCAATACCACTTTTGAGATGGAGTCGGGGTTTTCCAATACCGATTTGTGCGATTCGGCAGAACCGATACTTGAGACAATACCTTCACCAACCCTTGCCAATACGGTCTCTTCGCCTGCGCCTCCAACCAACTGTTTGATGTTTGCTCTAACGGTTACTCTTGCCTTGGCTATGAGCTGGATACCATCTTTTGCTACAGCTGTTACTGGAGGGGTATTTATAACTTTTGGATTTACAGACATCTGTACAGCTTCAAAGACATCTCTACCCGCCAAATCGATAGCGGCAGCCATCTTGAAATCTAAGGCTATGTTGGCCTTGTCGGCAGAGATAAGGGCATTTACCACCTTTGGAACATTTCCTTTTGCAAGGTAGTGAGCTTCCAACTGGTTGGAGTTGAGTTTGAGCCCCGCTTTTGTTCCGGTAATCATAGCCATCACAATTGTACCGGGCGGAACTTTTCTCCAACGCATAAGTACCATTTGAATGAGCGATATTTTAACTCCCGAAATTAGGGCTTGAAACCACAATGTAACGGGGAAAAACCATAAGAATATAGTTAGCCCAACTATAGAGAGGGCAATCCATACCAATAATCCTGCAATATCTCCTTCCATAATCTATATTTTTTTTACTATTATTTTTGAGTTCTCTATATCGGTCACCTCAATAGGGGTGCCGTTGTCTATTATACCCGATTGTGTCCAAACGTTGGCAGTTTCTGCTCCAAATTTGGCAACTCCGGCGGGGCCAAGCCTGCTTAGGGCTACTCCCCGGCTTCCTATCTCTATACCCTTTTGAGCGGGGAGGTGATCGCTTTTGGAGTCGATACTCTCCTTTAGTGAAATTTTCTCCCAAGTTTTGGAACGGAGAAAAAGCCATAGCGACGAACCTAAAAGTATAGCAACTAAAGCTAAAGTAATTATTCCAGTGGTATTATCACGGCCAAAAGCTAAGAGTACTGCTCCTATTACAGAGAGGAGCCCAAGAATACCCGCCACTCCTACCCCGGGGGTTATTAGTAGCTCAATGGCAAGAAGCAGTATGCCAATTAATATTAAGGTAATTATAAATCCCATTGGAGAGTAAAGATAGTTATTATTTCAATTTTATTTTATCTATGCTGTTCCGTTCTCCACCCAAACTGTTGAGTAGCTCTAAAATGGCGACAGCTTCATCTCTATTTTTATATGGGCCTATAAAGTAGATGTTGCGCTCGGCTACAATATTTTTTATGATATCCTTCTCTGTTCTGCTTTTAAGAAACTCTATAACGGCCCGAGGCATTCCGGCAGGGTAGCTTTCACACTTTATTTGATAGGCAAACCCGGCCTCTATCTCCTCTTCCAATTTTCTTGCCTCTTTTATGGAGAGGCTCTCTCCTTCGTAAAATGGTGTGATTATTGCAGAGGCAAAACCTCTTCTCTTTACACTCTGTAGAGCAGAGGCAGCATGCTCATATTTGCTAAACTGTCCAACGGAGTAGATATATCTTCCCTCTCTGGGGTGCAGGGTGAAGAGGGGGGTTAACCCTTTGAAGGTGGCTATGTTTTTAAAGGGGGCAGAGAGTACCATCAGCTGTATGCGGTAAACAAGGCGCATTGGAAGCTCTTGTTCGGGAGCAAAAGTAGAGACCTTCTCTATGGTTAGTGGGTAATCTACAGGTTCTGGAGGGGGAGGAGGAAACTCTATTTGGGGGAAGGGAAGCAGCTCTCCCTTTTTAATCTCTATGGTGTAAGAGTCTAACTCTCTATCTTTTTTGGAGTCCGGTACCTTTACAGTCACCTCTTCCCGTGGAATTAAAATCCCTTTCGAAAGGAACTCCATCTCTTTAGCTTGGATAATTTTATTGGAGGTGTGGAGTAGTCCATTAAGCTCAATTAGCTGTAGTTCCAGCTCTAAAATCCTATTCTCTAACGACAACTGCTCCGTTTGGGAGGAGAGGTGGCCGTAGCGCCCCCGCTCCTCTCCTATTACAGTTGTAAGTGAGTCGATTCTACTTTTAATTTTTTTAGACTCCATTAGAGCTTGTGTATAGTGGTCGGTGTGGTTGTCAAGTAAAATCTTCCCCGGTGAAGAGAGCTCTTTGTCGCTCTGTAGTAAAGGGTTAAGAGAGGCTATCTCTATCGCCTCTTCTGCCGAACCCACCTCTTTTTTAATGGGATTTACCTCTAATTTGACCCTAAAGAGGGTTAGAGAGTCGCTATTGGGGGGGGAGTTTCGGTCCGATACAAGATAGCTGTATTGGCCACAGGCACTGTCAAAAAAGAGTAGATCGTTGGAGGTAGAGGAGTAGGGAAATCCTAAGTTTTGAGGGCTATCCCACTCTTTTAACTCTTCGTTCCATTGGCTCATGTAGAGATCGTAACCTCCCATTCCAAAGTGGCCGTTAGAAGAGAAGTAGAGCCGTTTGCCATCTTGCGAGAGGATTGGAAAGAGTTCGTTGCCCAAAGAGTTGATAGCGGCAACAGGTTCTGGATGATTCCACAGAGTGCCCTCTATCTGCTCTATTACAAAGATATCCCAGTTGCCACTATCGTTTAGGGCAGAGTAGTAGAGTCGATCCCCTTTTGAGGGCTCTATAAGGGCTATGTTGGTTGTAAGGTATCGATTGGTATCTGAAGAGATTGAATCGGGGAGGGGGCACCACTTCTGTAATGGAGGGAGATAGAGAAAAAAGTTTTCGCCCGCTATTTTTGTACTACCGGCCGGAGTGAGGGGGGTGGAGTATTTTAACATGTTGCGCCCGTTCTCACACTCTATTATTGAGAGTTCTAATTGATGTATTATTGTGGAATCGTTGCTTTTAGATAGTATCTCTCTATAGAGTTGAAGTGCCGGAACAAAGTGGTACTGCAGCTTTAATTGGTTGGCTCTATCAATTTCGGGGTGCTCCAAAATTGCATTTTGGGCTCTTAAGGGTGAAATAGAGAGTAGTAGGAGTAGAGCTAAAAGAGCGGCAATCTTTTTCATTTAAGGCGAATATATCTATACAAAAGTAAGAATTTCTTATATCTTTAAGGAAAATATTGTACTTTTGTCCTCTAATTTTCGAAACATTATAACCTTTAAATAGATTATCCATGCAAAATAAGGGAGCCATCAAAATTTTGGCGATTTTAGTAGCGTTGGCCTGTATTTATCAGCTGTCGTTCACTTGGGCAACAAAGCACCAAGAGAAGAAGGCAAGAACCTACTCGGCCAAAATGGTTGAATTGGA
This sequence comes from uncultured Muribaculaceae bacterium, assembly GCA_964512295.1. Lineage (GTDB taxonomy): Bacteria > Bacteroidota > Bacteroidia > Bacteroidales > UBA932 > Bact-08. The sequence goes on along the minus strand of CAZEGL010000003.1, from coordinate 138,123 downwards.
ACAGACCCTTCCATCCTTTAGCGATGTTCCCGCATTAGAGAGAGCATTCTACTTAGACTCTTTGGGAAGGGTAAAAGAGAGATTCTATATAGACTCTATAACTGCCGAAAAGGTCTTTTTTGGCTTTACCTACAAAGAGGTTAAGGAGAGAGAGATCAACTTGGGATTAGATCTAAAAGGGGGGATGAATGTGATGTTGGAGGTGAGCCTTCCGGAACTTATCTCCTCGTTGGCCGGATCGAACAGCACCAACCCCGACTTTATTGAGGCAATAGAGTTGGCAAAAAAGAACATTACCCCTGCCAGATCCGATTTTATCAACCTCTTTGGAGAGGCTTGGGAGCAACTTTTCCCAGGGAAAAGGATGTCGCTTATTTTTGGTACCTATGAGATGCGTGACCGTATTAAGCCGGAAACATCCAACAACGAAATTCTAAAGGTGATTAGAGAGGAGTCGGAGAGTGCTATCTCAAACTCTTTTAATGTTCTAAGGAATAGAATTCGGAGATTTGGAGTTACTCAACCCAATATTCAGAAGATAGGCTCTACCGGCCGTATTTTAGTTGAACTCCCCGGTGTTAAAGAGCCGGCAAGGGTAAGAAAACTGCTGCAGGGTACCGCTTCGTTGGAGTTTTGGGAAACTTATGAAAATTCCGAAATCTACCCCTATCTTACCGAAGTAAATACCTTAGTTAAAGAGATTGAAAGCGCCGCTTTAGAGAGTGCACAGGAGCTCAAAGAGAGCGTTACCGAAGAGCCTGCCGCCACACCCCAAGAGAGGGAGGCAAAAGAGGCCACAGCAGAAAAGGAGGCTCTTTTAGAGGAGATTCAAAAGAGCGACTCCCTGTCGGTAGATGATGCGCTGCTGGCTCAAGCCAACCCCTTCTTTTCGCTGCTAAGCCCCAATGTGGTTCAGGGGCAGTTGGGATCGGGCCCTGTAGTTGGTAGAGCACACTATCGCGATACTCTTAAAATTGGCAGTTGGTTGAGAGACCCTAAGGTTATTTCGCTTCTTCCTGCCGACCTCAAACTTATGTGGGGTGTAAAACCGATAGATGAGGGGGGTATCTATTTTGAATTGGTTGCAATAAAGGCTGCCACTCGAGACGGTAAAGCTCCGTTGGATGGTGGGGTTATAACAGATGCAGGTAAAAGCTTTGCATCTACTTCGGGTATGCCCGAAGTAAATATGGCTATGAATGCCGAAGGGGCAAGGACTTGGGCCACTATGACCGCCAACAATATAGGGAAATCTATAGCTATTGTGTTGGATGGTTTGGTTTACTCCTACCCAAGGGTAAATTCAGAAATTACCGGGGGGCGTTCTCAAATTTCGGGGAACTTTACTGTTTCGGAGGCCGACGATTTGGCCAATGTGCTTAAATCGGGTAAACTTCCGGCACCTGCCAGAATTATACAGGAGGCTGTAGTTGGTCCAAGTTTGGGAGAGGAGTCTATAAATGCAGGACTAATCTCTTTTGTAATTGCCTTCCTTTTGGTGCTGCTCTATATGATCTTCTTCTATAGTGGAGCGGGAGTGGTTGCAAATATTTCCCTTCTAACCAATGTGCTCTTCCTTTTGGGTACTTTGGTCTCATTTGGAGCTGTCCTTACTCTGCCCGGTATTGCCGGTATTGTCCTTACCCTTGGTATGGCAGTTGATGCCAATGTTATCATATATGAGCGGATAAAAGAGGAGATTGCTTCGGGTAAAGGGCTCCGTTTGGCGGTGGCCGACGGCTATAAAAATGCCTACTCTGCAATTATAGATGGTAACCTCACCACAATTATTACAGGTATTGTTCTTGCTATATTTGGTTCCGGCCCTGTACAAGGGTTTGCAACCACTTTGGTAATTGGTATTATCACTTCGCTTGTAACTTCAATCTTTATTACAAGATTGCTCTTTGAGGCGAGATTGAATAAAAATAAAAATATCACCTTCTCAAACAGGCTTACTCAAAACTTCCTTAAGAATACCAATATCAACTTCTTCTCGTACCGCAGGTATGCCTACATCTTCTCTGCATCTATGATGCTTATTGGGTTGGGCTTTATCTTCTTTAAAGGGTTTACCTATGGGGTAGATTTTTCGGGAGGTAGAACCTATGTTGTAAGGTTCGATACCGAAGTTGCTGCAGAGGATGTGAGGGTGGCTCTCTTCAATGAGTTTGAAGAGAGTGTAGAGGTTAAGCAGTTTGGAGGTGCAAGCCAGATGAAGGTAACCACCAAATATTTGATTGACAACAATAGCGAAGAGAGCGATGCCGTTGTAGACAATAAAATATATAATGCCCTTAAAGGGCTATTTGCCCACGAAATTTCGTTGGAGGCTTTTCTCTCTACTGCAGAAAATCCCAATGGTATTGTGAGTTCCGAAAAGGTAGGGCCCACTATTGCCGACAACTTAAAGAGAGACTCCTTTATTGCAGTTGCAATTGCCCTCTTGGCTATATTCGCCTATATTGCTGCTCGATTCCGCAATTGGGCCTGGGGTAGTGGTGGGGTGGTTGCCCTGCTTCACGACGCTCTCTTTACTATGAGCTTCTTTGCAATCTTTAGTGGGGTGTTACCCTTTAGTTTAGATGTAGATCAATCCTTTATTGCTGCTATACTTACTATTATAGGATACTCTATAAACGATACAGTGGTGGTGTTTGACCGTATTAGGGAGTATAGGGGGCTATACCCCAAGCGCGACTTAAGAGAGAATATCAACTTCGCTATTAATAGTACCCTCTCGCGTACGGCAAATACAAGTATGACCACCTCCATAGTACTTATTGCTATTGCAATTTTTGGAGGCGAGGTGATTAGAGGTTTCTCTATTGCTCTACTAATTGGAGTTATTGTGGGAACATACTCTTCGGTATTTATAGCGTCGCCTTTGGCTTATGATATTCAAGCAAAACAGAAACCAGCTAAAGGAGGCAAAAAATAGGAGTAGATATGAAATTACCTTATGCCGAACCCTATAAAATAAAGATGGTAGAGGAGATCACTCCCAGTAGCCGTAGCGAACGGGAGAGATGGATTGAAGAGGCGCACTTTAACCTCTTTAATCTTAAGAGCGATGCTGTTTTTATAGATCTTTTGACCGATTCGGGGACAGGGGCAATGAGCGACAAGCAGTGGGCCTCTATGATGGAGGGCGACGAAAGCTACGCCGGATCGCGCTCCTACTTCAACTTAAAGGAGAGTATAGAGTCTATCACCGGCTTCCCCTATTTTTTGCCTACACACCAAGGGAGGGCAGCCGAAAATGTACTCTTTTCACACCTTATTAAGGAGGGTGATATTCTTCCGGGCAATTCGCACTTCGATACCACCAAAGGACATATTGAGTATAGGAAGGGGGTTGCTGTAGATTGTACTATAGCCGAAGCTAAAGATACCTCTGCCGAACTCCCTTTTAAAGGAAATGTAGATTTAGCCCTCTTAGAGGAGGTGCTCGCTACAACTCCAAGGGAGAAGATTCCCTGTGTGGTGCTAACTTTAACCAACAATTCGGCAGGGGGGCAACCGGTATCGATGGCCAATATAAAGGGAGTGGCTGCACTTGCAGACAAATATGGGGTGAAGCTACTCTTCGATTCGGCCCGCTTTGCCGAAAATGCCTACTTTATAAAAAAACGGGAAGAGGGGTATGCCAATAAATCTATAGTTGAGATAACTCGTGAGTTTTTCTCCTATGCCCATTTTATGACAATGTCTTCTAAGAAGGATGCTATTGTTAATATGGGCGGCTTTGTTGCCTTCCGCGATGAGGCAGATTGGCGCGCCTGCCAGATGTTCAATATTATGTATGAGGGGTATATCACCTATGGAGGTATGTCGGGTAGAGATATGAACGCCCTGGCACAAGGGCTTAAAGAGGGTACCTCATACAACTACCTTGAAAGTAGGGTGGGGCAGGTGGCCTATCTTGCCCAAAAGTTAGATGAGTATGGGATTCCCTACCAACGCCCTGCAGGGGGGCATGCAATATTTGTAGATGCTAAAAAAATTCTTCCACATATTCCCAAAGAGCAGTTTATTGCACAAACTTTGGCAGTAGAGCTCTATTTGGAGGGGGGAATTAGAGGGGTAGAGATTGGGGCGCTGCTGGCAGATCGCGATCCGGTAACCCGTGAAAATAGATATCCCCAATTGGAACTGTTAAGATTGGCTATACCCCGTAGGGTCTATACCAATAATCATATCGATTATATTGCTGCTGCTTTGATGAATCTATATGAACGGCGCCACACTATTGTAAAAGGGTACAAAATAGCTAAGGAGCTCCCTATTATGAGACACTTTACTGTTGAACTTGAGAGGGCTTAGCTCCACTTTTTTTTCCTCCCCCTTTTTTAACTCCCCTCTTTTTGCTTCCACTCTTCTTTTGCTCCTCCTCCCAAATGAGGGCGAAATCTAACTGTTTCTGCTCCAAGTTGGCACGGACTACCTTTATCTTTACGGGGGTGCCAAAGATAAATTTCTTTCCGCTCCCCTTCCCTCTTAACGAGAGGCTCTCTTCGTGATAGATTAGATAATCTTCTTTAATTTCGCGAAGGGGTATCATCCCTTCTGCTTTTGGGCTATCCAACTCCACAAACATTCCCCATTCGGTGATCCCCGACACTACACCGCTATACTCTTTGCCCACCTTATCCTGCATAAACTCTACCATTTTATATTTAATGCCTGCCCGTTCGGCATCGGCGGCAAGTTGCTCCCTTTCGCTGGAGTGTTTGCAATCTCGCTCTAATGTTGCTTTACCAACCCCCTTCTTATTCTCTAAGAAACTTTGTAGTAATCTGTGTACCACCATGTCGGGGTAACGGCGAATAGGAGAGGTAAAGTGGGTGTAGTGGTCGAAAGCGAGTCCATAATGGCCTACATTGTCGGTTGAGTAGTGTGCCCTTGCCATTGAGCGAAGGGCCATTATCTCTACAGCACCCATTTCGGGCTTACCCTTTATCTGTTCGAAGAGTCTGTTTATTTCACCCGAAAGCTCTTTTCCATTTTTGGTAGCCTTTATTTTGTAACCCAAATGTTTTAAAAATGTTCTAAAGATGGCCACTTTCTCTAAGTTGGGTTCATCGTGTACTCTATATATGAATGGAGGTATTGCCCTCTTGTCGCCTTGGCCCCTTACCCCTATCTTATATGCCACCTCTCTATTTGCCAAGAGCATAAACTCCTCTATAAGCCAGTTGGCTTGGGTTGGAAGGTAGGAGACTATATCTATAGGTTTGCCGCTGCTATCTACAATAATTTTAATTTCACTCTTTTCAAAATTTAGCGCACCCGCTTTAAAGCGCTCTTCTCTTAGGAGTAACGCCAAGTGGTTTAAGGCAAGCAACTCCCGTGAGAAAGGGCCCTCTCTCTCTTCTAAAATCTCTTCTACTTGGGTGTAGTTGAAACGGTGTTTAGAGTTTATAACTGTTTTTCCAAACCATCGCCCTGTAACTTTGCCCTTTTTATTCATCTCAAAGAGAGCCGAAAAGCAGAGCTTATCTTCGTTGGGATTTAAAGAGCAGAGAGAGTTGGAGAGTCTTTCGGGCAACATTGGTACGGTACGATCGGGGAGATAGACCGAAGTACCCCTTTTATATGCCTCTTTATCTATTATCGATCCGGGTGCTACAAAGTGTGTGACATCGGCAATATGTATCCCAATTTGCCACACCCCCTCTTTTAGCTCTACTATAGAGAGAGCGTCGTCGAAATCCTTTGCCTCTTTGGGGTCTATGGTGAATGTTGGCAGCTGGCGAAGATCGCGCCGTTTGGCAATCTCCTCTTCTCCAATCTCTTCTGGTATTTTGTTGGCAGCCTCTACCACCTTTTGGTCGAATCGGTAGGGCAACCCAAATTGGGTTAGAATGGCGTGCATTTCGGTTTCGTTTTCTCCCGATTTTCCCAAGATATCTACTATACGGCCAATAGGCTCGTGTGATTTTGGGGGCCACCCCTCTATTACCACAGCAGCCTTTAAACCATTGCTCTTCTCTAAAGAGGGGTGGTAGGGTATAGATATGTCGTAGGGCATATTTTTGCTCTCCATAATTACCCACGCCTGCTCTCCCGATAGATGTAGTGTTCCAACAAAGGGTATTTTGCTCCTCTCTACTATAACCATCACCTGCCCCTCTCTTCGCTCCCCCCGCTTCTTGGAGAGTACTACCTTTACTGTGTCGCCGTGAAGGGCCCCCTTCAATTTTTTAGAGTCTACAAAAATCTCCTCATCCTCACCCTCGATTTTTATAAAGGCATACCCTTCTCTACTCATTGATACTTTGCCTACTACCTCTACCGTAGCCTCTTTTCTTCCACCCTTTTTGTGAGGAGTTCTTTTAGATTTGCTCATATTTTTAACTATTTTTACAAAACGCAATTTGCAACAAATTTATGAGAAAATATGAATAAGAGGGTGCTTTTAATGATATTAGATGGGTGGGGCGAGGGGCCTAAGGATAGTAGAAATGCTGTTTTTGTTCAAGGTACTCCCAATTTAGATAGTTTAAGGAGAGAGTTTCCCAATTCGCTGCTGGTAGCTTCGGGCGAAGAGGTGGGGCTGCCGGCTGGGCAGATGGGGAACTCCGAAGTGGGGCATCTAAATATTGGTGCGGGGAGGGTGGTGTATCAAGATTTGGCAAAAATTAATAGAGATTGCCGTAGCGGAGAGTTGGAGAAGAGAGAGGAGATGACAGCACTATTCAAATATGTAAAGGAGAGTGGTAAAGCTCTCCATTTGATTGGTTTGGTGAGTGATGGTGGGGTACATAGCTCTATTGAACACCTTTTTGCCATTATTGAGGCAGCCAATAGAGCCTCTATCGATACTATTTTTGTACACGCTTTTACAGATGGTAGAGATACCGACCCAAATAGCGGTATTGAACATATGAGAGAGCTTCAGAAATTTCTGGATGGGGGCAAACGGGGGAAGTTGGCTTCGATAATTGGCCGTTACTATGCTATGGATCGCGACAAGCGGTGGGATAGGATTGAGAAGGCTTACAATCTTTTGGTAAAGGGTGAAGGTACTCCCTACGAAGATGGGGTGGAGGCTATAGAAGAGAGCTATAAAAGAGATATAACAGATGAATTTGTTAGAGCATCTGTTATTGTTACCCCAAAAGGGGAGCCTGTTGCAACCATAGGGGAGGAAGATGCGGTGCTCTTTTTCAATTTTAGAAACGATAGGGCAAGGGAGCTTACAATGGCTCTCTCTCAAGGTGGAGTAGAGGAGGAGGGGATGGAGCCCTTACCTCTCTATTTTGTGACTCTTACCCCATACGACCAAAAGTTTAAAGGGGCCCATGTAGTATATCAAAAGGAGGATCTTGCCGGTACTATTGGTGAGGTGATTGCCAATAATGGGCTAAAACAGTTGAGAATAGCCGAAACCGAAAAGTATGCACATGTTACATTTTTCTTCTCTGGCGGAAGGGAGCGCGAATTTGATGGAGAGGAGAGGGTGCTTATCCCCTCCCCTATGATACCTACCTACGACCTAAAGCCCGATATGAGTGCCTATGAGATTAAGGAGAGGTTGGTAGAGCTGTTGGATGAGCAGAGGTTCGATTTTATTGTTTTAAATTTTGCAAATTGCGATATGGTTGGCCATACGGGAAAGTTTGAAGCTATTAAAAAAGCTGTTAAAACTGTAGATCAATACAGTTCAGAGATAGTTGAGAGGGCTCGTAAAAATGGCTATTCGGTGGTGGTTACCGCCGATCATGGCAATGCCGACAACGCAATAAATAGCGACGGCACCCCCAATACAGCCCACTCTCTAAATCCAGTACCTTTTATTGTGATTGACAACAGGGTAGAGAGGGTAGAGGGGGGGCGGCTGGCCGATATTGCTCCAACTCTATTGGAATTGATGGGGGTAGATCCTTCGCCCCAGATGGAGGGTCGTTCGTTACTTCATTTTTATAAATAGCGCTATAGTATGTTCTCGTTTGTTCACCTTCATGTACACTCACACTACTCTATCTTAGACGGTGCTGCAAAGATTGAAGATCTCTTTGAAGCGGCTAAAAACGACAACCAGCCGGCGTTGGCTCTTACAGACCACGGCAATATGTTTGGGGCAAAGGAGTTTTTAGATATCTCTAAAAAATATCCAACAGTAAAACCTATTGTAGGGTGTGAATTTTATGTTGCCAAAGGTTCCAGAAAAGAGAGGGGGGGGAGGGAAGATCTTAGCAACTACCACCTTATTTTATTGGCTAAAAATTTGGTAGGCTATAAAAACCTTATCAAGCTTTCATCCTATGCATATATAGATGGTTTCTACTCCCGCCCAAGGATTGATAGGGAACTTTTAGAGAGATATTCCCAAGGGATAATCTGCTCCTCTGCCTGTTTGGGAGGAGAGATTCCACAGGCTATAATGGGGGGCGATATTGAAGCGGCCAAAGAGAGTGCCCGTTGGTATAAAAATCTTTTTGGCGACAACTTCTACTTGGAGTTGCAGAGGCACGAAACAGATTTACCCGGAGGCGATAAGAGCACATTCCAAAAGCAGCAGGGGGTAAATAGGGTGTTGTTGGAGATTGCTGCAGAGTTGGAGATAAAATATATTGCAACAAACGATGTGCACTTTACAGCTTCAGAAGATGGCGAAGCGCACGATAGGCTAATTTGCCTAAATACCAACTCCGACTTCAACGATCCAAAAAGGTTGCGCTACACCAAACAGGAGTATCTAAAGAGCGCAAAGGAGATGGGCGAAATCTTTGAAGATCTCCCTTTGGCCATTAGCAATACCTTAGAGATAGCTCAAAAAATAGAGCGATACACAATTGACTCTAAGCCAATCATGCCCAATTTTGCCATCCCTTCCAATTTTGAGAACTCCAACCAATACCTTAGAGAACTTACCTATCTTGGGGCAAAAGAGCGATACGGTACTCTACAAGAGCACCATATAGAGAGAATAGAGTTTGAGCTCTCTACCATAGAGAAGATGGGGTACCCCGACTATTTTTTGATTGTGCAGGATTTTGTTAGAGAGGCACGAAAGATGGGTGTAGCTGTGGGTCCGGGAAGGGGATCGGCTTCGGGGTCGGTGGTGGCCTATACTCTAAAAATTACCAATGTAGACCCAATTAAATATGGGTTGCTCTTTGAGCGGTTTTTGAACTTGGATAGGGTGTCGCTACCCGATATAGATATCGATTTCGACGATGCCGGTAGGGCAAAGGTGATAAAATATGTAGAGGAGAAGTATGGCAAAGCCAATTTAGCCCGTGTAATCACCTTTGGCACCATGAAGAGCAAAAATGCCATTAGAGATATGGCAAGGATTCAGGGGCTACCACTGTTTGAGGCAGATAAATTGGCTAAAATGATCCCCGAAAAGCTTCCGGCCGATAAAAATGGCGATGATGTTAAAGTGACCATCCCAAATTGTCTCAAAATGGTGCCGGAGTTTGCAGCGGCATATAATTCGGGCGCCCCTCTTATTAGAGAGACATTAGATTACGCTTCGAAGCTAGAGGGTACTATTAGAAATATTGGTGTGCACGCCTCCGCTATTATTGTTGGCAAAGACGACCTTAGGGAGTATATTCCAATATCTACCACCGTTGAAAAGGAGAGTAAAGAGAGGATATGGGTCTCTCAGTTCGACGGCTCTCTTATTGAGAGTGTGGGGATGCTTAAGATGGATTTTTTAGGATTGAAAACCCTCTCAATTATTCAAGCTGCTTTATCTAATATAAAGATAACTAAAGGTATAGAGTTGGATATTGAGCAGATCCCTTTAGACGACCAAGCTACCTATGCACTTTTTAGCCGTGGCGATACTGTTGGAACTTTCCAATTTGAGAGCGATGGAATGAGAAGGTGGCTTAGAGAGCTTAAACCCAATCTGTTTGAAGATTTAATAGCGATGAATGCTCTCTACAGGCCGGGGCCAATGGACCATATAGCCGATTTTGTAGAGCGGAAACATGGTTTAAAGAAGATTGTTTACGACCTGCCTGTTATGGAAGAGGTGCTCTCTTCTACATATGGGGTTACAGTCTATCAGGAGCAGTTGATGATTCTCTCTCAAAAGATCTCCAACCTTTCCAGGATGGAGGCCGACACTCTACGGGTAGCTATCTCAAAGAAAAATAGGGTTGTAATGAACCAACTTAAGCAGAAGTTCATTGAGGGGGGAGTGGCAAATAAACACTCTACAGATAGTTTAGAGAAGATTTGGAAAGATTGTGAAGCTTTTGCCGAATATGCATTCAACAAATCGCACTCTACCTGTTACGCCCGTTTGGGGTACCAGACTGCCTATCTGAAGGCCAACTACCCCGCCCAATATATGGCTGCTACCCTTAGTAACAATCTCAATAATATTAAGGAGCTTACCAAACTGATGGATGAGTGCCGAAGAATGAAGATTGCAGTTTTGGGGCCCGATCTAAATGAGAGTATAGATACCTTTACTGTAAACAGCCAAGGGAAGATTAGATTTGGAATGGCCGGTATTAAGGGTGTTGGAGCCAATGCAGTAGAGAGTATTGTAAAAAATAGAGAGGAGGGTGGCCCCTATCTCTCAATAATCGATTTTTTTGAACGGATAAACTTATCGGCAGTAAATAAGAAGAGCCTTGAGGGTTTAATCTATGCAGGTGCCTTCGATAGTTTTGGAGAGGTGGAGCGACAGCAGTTCTTTACTCCCGTCAATAGGGATGGGCTCTATTTAGATGCCCTCATTAAGTATGGGAGCCAGTATCAGGCCGATAAAGAGGGCTCTTCCCTCTCTCTCTTTGGCGATGATGTTGAGATTCAGCTGCTATACCCCGAAGTTCCCCCTTTGGTAGAGGCTAATAAAGAGGAGTTGTTGAAGAGGGAGAAGGAGCTGATTGGGATCTATCTCTCTGCCCACCCGTTAGACGATTTTAGATTTGAGATAGATCATCTTACCACCTGCTCTATATCGGAGGGGGTTGAAATGGCTGCCAATGCTAAAGAGAATCCCGCTTTTCAAAAAAAAGAGATAATAGTTGCAGGAATGATCTCCAATATCAAACTTGGCTATACTAAGAGTAGAACACCCTCTGCCTCATTTACCATTGAGGATTTTGGCGGCTCTACCAACTTCTATCTCTTTGGCAGAGACTACGAAAACTTTATGCAATATTTTCAAACATCTCTCCCCCTTCTTCTAAGGTGTGAGATTGCTCCAAAATATGGTTTTGGTAGAGATATTGGAGAGGAGTCGAGTTCGGTTGAGTATGAGTTGAAGATTAGAAAAATTAGAGATCTAGCAAATAGTAGGGATGAAGCGATTAAAAATATCTCAATTGCTCTCTCTGTAGAGCAGATTACCTCTAAATTTAGAAAACTACTTGTAGAGAAGCTCAAAGAGAGCAAAGGGAAAACACATCTCTCTGTTAAACTTATAGATAGAGAGAACAAAATTGTGGTAGATTTTCTCTCTTTGAAGTACCGGGTTTTACTCAGTAGCGACCTGCTCAATTTCTTTGACCGGAACGAGATTAGCTACTCATTTACTCCAAGCTTGAGCTTTTAACTCCAACTCTTCTCCGTCTGGGGTGATAAGAGTCTCTCCCGCCTCTGGGGCTGCCAGATGCCCAATTATATCCAAGTGGGGAAACTCTCGCGCCAATTTTTCATAGTGAGAGAGGGGAATTGAAAGCAGAAAGCGGAAGTCGTCGCCCCCATTGAGGGCTGCTGTCATAGAGCTTATATTTAGCTCCTCTGCCACTTTAGAGCTGTAAGAGGCTATAGCTATCTTATCCATAAAGATCTTTGCCCCAACTCCCTCTCTAAGGCATAGGCTTTTTACTGCATGGGCTAAACCTTGATCTATAAAGTACCCCGTAGAGGGGAGAATCTCTTTTGAGCGAAGCTCTTCAAAAAGCCCACTCTCTAAGGAGGGCTTTAGATAGGCACCAACAACCTCTCGGTAATTCTCCAATTTGGGCTCTACCCCCGTCTCTTCAAATAGCCTCTTTTCGCGCAGAAGTATTTGAAGTCCAAGATAGGGTGCGCCAAGATGGCCATTCACTACCAGAAGTTCGCCCTCTTTGGGTTTTGGAATTTGAACAAAATTTGACTCAGGTTGTTCTCCAATCGACGATAAAGCTATAGTCAAACCGGTGAGCGATGGAACTAAGTTTAATCTGCTCTCTTTGATATTGTGTTCTTTGAGTGCCTCTACCATACCCATCCAGAGCTCTTCAATTTTTTCTTGTGAAAATTTAGAGGAGAGTGCTATGGTAATCTCTATTGAGAGTGGGGTGTAGCCCATTGCGTAGAGTGGTGCCAAAGTTGCAAGGATCGCTTTGTACCCCAAGTGGGGCAGCGGAGTGAAGAGCAGATCGAAGTCGATCCCCTCTAAAAGGAGACGCTCTACACTCTCTACTCTACTTGCTTGGGAGAGGGCTATTGGAGTTGTACGATCTTTAATTCCCCCTTTTTTGTAGAGGGTTTCAATCAACTCCATTTTAGAGATATTCTCCATTTGTAAAAAAGCGGTTAAAGTGTGGCTATAAAAATAGGTTAAAAAAAATTAACTTTGCTCCGTTATGAATGAAAATGATTTAATGATCCAAAAGGTTACCGAGTCGGAGTATGAGTACGGCTTCGAAACCTTATTAGAGTCGGATAGTTTCCCTAAAGGACTCAACGAGCAGATTATAAAAGGAATTTCGGCTAAGAAAAAGGAGCCCCAATGGCTTTTAGATTTTAGATTGAAGGCTTTTGCAAAGTGGCAAACTATGAAGATACCCACTTGGGCGCATCTCAATATCCCACCCATTGACTTTCAGGAGTTAATCTACTACTCTGCACCAAAAATTATAGAGGAGGGGGGAGAGATAGATCCGGAATTAGCCGAAACTTTCGAAAAGTTGGGAATTCCACTACATGAGAGGAATGTTCTTGCGGGGGTTGCCGTAGATGCCGTATTTGATTCGGTATCGGTTAAAACAACCTTTAGAGAGCAGTTGGCCGAAAAGGGAATAATCTTCTGCTCCTTTTCGGAAGCTGTACAAGATTATCCCGATTTGGTAAAAAAATATCTCGCTACGGTTGTGCCCTATGGCGACAACTACTTTGCTGCACTCAATTCGGCTGTCTTTAGCGACGGCTCTTTCTGCTATATTCCCAAAGGGGTACGATGCCCAATGGAGTTGTCGAGCTATTTTAGAATTAATGCCAAAGGTACAGGACAGTTTGAGAGAACTTTGATTGTTGCCGAAGAGGAGTCCTATGTGAGCTATTTAGAGGGGTGCACTGCCCCACAGCGCGACGAAAATCAGCTCCATGCAGCAGTGGTAGAGATTGTGGTTATGAAGGGTGCCGAAGTAAAGTACTCTACGGTTCAAAATTGGTACCCCGGCGACTCTTCCGGAAAGGGCGGGATCTTCAATTTTGTTACTAAAAGAGGAATCTGTAAGGGCGACAACAGTAAACTATATTGGGCTCAGGTAGAGACAGGCTCTGCTATTACCTGGAAGTATCCCAGTACTATTTTAAAGGGCGACAACTCTATTTCGGAATTCTATTCGGTGGCAGTTACCAACCACCATCAGCAGGCCGACACGGGTACCAAGATGATCCATATGGGTAAAAACACCAAGAGTAGAATTGTGAGTAAAGGTATCTCTGCCGGAGTGAGTGAAAACAGTTATCGCGGTTTGGTAAAAATCTTACCGGGAGCCGAAAATTCACGCAACCACACCCAGTGCGACTCTCTTCTGTTGGGCGACAAGTGTGGTGCCCACACCTTCCCCTATATAGAAAACGAGAGCGATAGTGCAATATTGGAACATGAAGCTACAACCTCAAAAATTAGTGAAGATCAGCTCTTCTATGCACAACAGAGGGGAATTGGGCCCGAAGATGCGGTAGGACTTATTGTAAATGGCTACGCTCGGGAGGTATTGAACCAGTTGCCTATGGAATTTGCAGTTGAGGCGCAGAAGTTGCTAAAGATAACTTTAGAGGATAGTGTAGGTTAGGTTGTCTATTATGATGGATCTTTTTAGTTTAAGCAATACTCTATTTGTTTTCTTCGGTCAGCCGGTATCGCTTATTGAAACTCTTTCGGTGGCAAGCGGCCTGCTCTGTGTCTTTTTGGCTACAAGGGGTAGAGTTGCAAATTTTTGGGTTGGCTACCTCTATAATATTGTGTTGTTTATCCTTTTTTATCAAAAGGGGCTCTACTCCAGTATGATTTTGCAGCCTATAGCATTTACAATCAATCTATTCGGCCATTATAGATGGACCCACCCCAAAGAGGGGGAGGTGAATGAACGGGCACTATTAAAGGTCTCTATCTTAAGCGCAGGGAGTAGGGTGCGTTTTGTGGCTCAGATAGTTGTTGTAACATTGGTTTGGGGTGCAATATTGAGTAGGCTGCATCTACTTTTACCCTCTCTCTTTAACCAGGCGCAGCGCCCCCTATTGGATGCATTTGTTACTATTACTGCGCTCACTGCACAGTACCTCTCTGCACAAAAAAAGTTAGAGTGCTGGATAGGGTGGTTTACGGTAAATATTACCAACTTTACACTCGATATCTTGGCAGGATTGGCATTCCTACCGGTGGTGAGTGTAGGGTACTTGGTTCTTGCCCTCTTGGGATTCAAGATGTGGCACAAGGAGTATTTAAAAAAAGATTAATAGTTTAATTTATATAAAATGTTAGAAATAAAAGATTTACATGCCTCTGTTGGAAGTCGTGAAATTTTAAAGGGGATTGATATCTTAGTAAAGGCGGGAGAGACCCATGCTATTATGGGCCCCAACGGTTCGGGTAAAAGTACACTCTCTTCGGTACTGGCAGGTAGAGATACTTTTGAGGTTACCGCCGGCAGTGTCAATTTTAAAGGGATAGATCTGTTGGAGTTGGAGCCCGAAGAGCGGGCACGCGAGGGACTTTTTCTTGGTTTTCAATACCCTGTAGAGATTCCCGGAGTGAGCAATGTCAATTTTATGAAGAGTGCAATAAATGAGCAACGGAAGTTTAAAGGGTTGGCTCCAATAAATGCTGCCGAATTTCTAAAGCTTATGAGGGAGAAGATGGCTATTGTAGAGATGGACAACTCTTTTTCGGGGAGGGGGGTAAATGTTGGTTTTTCGGGAGGCGAAAAGAAGAGGAATGAGATTTTTCAGATGGCTATGTTAGACCCCCAATTGGCAATTCTTGATGAGACCGACAGCGGGCTCGATATAGATGCTTTAAGGATAGTTGCAAATGGGGTAAACAAGCTTAAAAGAGCCGATAACGCTTTTATTGTCATAACCCATTATCAGAGGCTGTTGGACTATATTGTTCCCGATGTGGTACATGTTCTATACGACGGTAAAATTATTAAGAGTGCAGGTAAAGAGCTCGCCATAGAGGTTGAAGAGAGAGGTTATGATTGGTTAATAAATAGTTGATTATGTCTAAGATAGAGTATAAATACACGCCGGTTTTACCCGACGAGTTTCGTTGTAAGGTTCCCTTACCGGGTATATTTCAGGCTGTTGTCCATAATGGAGAACTCTCTAAAGAGAGGCACAAAAGTAATGGAGTGACACTCTCTCCCTATAGCGGTAATATGGGATATAGGATTGACTCTATGCCCAATACAATATCGGAGGATATTATCCAAGTTATAAGTTTTAGAGATGCTTCAGATACTTCAGATTTAGAGTACTCCAATAAAATTGTAGTAGGTGAAGGGGGGGAGCTGTCGCTGCTGCTCTGTAGCCACACACTCTCTTTAGATAGCTTCAACACCTCTGAAAGAATTGAAATTGAGGTGGGAGAGGGGGCTGTGGCAGATATGGTGGTTATGCAAAATGAGCACAACAACTCCAATCACCACTTCTTATTTGATGCCAATATTGCCGCTTCGGGTTTTCTTAGAATTAATGTTGTCACTCTCCATGGAGCACAGTTAGACAACAATTTTAAAATTGCCCTTAAAGGCGAAGAGAGCCGGTGCGACCTTAATGGGGTCTATTTGGCAGATGGTAGCCAAAAGATCAACAACAATATTACAATATCGCATTTGGTACCAAATTGCTTAAGCAATCAGCTCTTTAAAGGAATATTGGACGATTCGGCGGTAGCCTCCTTTACCGGTAGAATTGTTGTGGCAAAGGATGCACAGAAGACAGAGGCGTTCCAAGCAAACCACAATCTGCTTCTCTCATCTTCTGCAAAGGTTTATGCCCAACCCCAATTGGAGATCTATGCCGACGATGTGAAGTGTTCCCACGGTGCCACAAGTGGTAGATTAGACGAAGAGGCTCTCTTCTATATGCGCTCTCGCGGAATAGGGTACGACGAAGCTAAACTACAGCAGCAGCTTGCTTTTGCAAACGATGTGCTGCAGAAGATTCCCAATGAACGACAACGCGAAAGATTGCGTAATTTGGTGGAGTCGCGATTGAGAGGAGAGTTTGGAAAGTGCGACAACTGTAGTATGATGAATTGTTGTTAAGTTAGTGAGTTCTAATTGAGTCTTTATTTTAAACCTGTAAGATTATGAAAAGAGTTGCTTTGAGGTCACTTTTGGCAGGCCTCTTTATGTTGCCACTATTTCTCTATGGACAACCCTCTAAAATGGTTGGCAGATGGTTTACATTCGACGATGTAGATGGGAGTAAAAAATCGGTGGTAGAGATTACCAAAAAATCAAATGGTATTTATGAAGGAACAATAGTAGAGATCCTTACAGGAAATACCAATAAAAGATGTGTAGATTGCAGCGGAGAGGATAAAGATAAACCTATTTTGGGCCTTAAGATTATAAAAAACCTTAAGGAGAGCGGTAAGAAACTCTCTGGTGGAACTATCTTGGATCCCAATAATGGGAAGGTTTACAATTGTACAATTTCATTGGAGGAGGGGAACAACAATCAGATAAAATTGAGGGGCTCTTTAGATAAATTTGGTCTCTTGGGCAGAAATCAAACTTGAATTAGGGTGGATAAGTAAGGCACCCATTGGAATAGATAGAAATGGTAATAAAATTGTGAAGAACTTAAAGTGAGTAACATCTATTTTATTGCTATTTGCTCTATTTTTGTTTTATATGGAGGGATCTCCCCTTCTATTTCTGATTTATTTGACCTATGAAAATTTACTCTCATAAAGAGGCGCTTGAGGCTGCCCTTCACTATTTCGACGGCGACGAATTGGCCGCTTCGGTATGGATAAACAAGTATGCTATGAAGGATTCGTTTGGAAATCTATACGAATCTACTCCCGATCATATGCATCGTAGATTGGCTGCCGAATTTGCGCGGATAGAGGCTAAATACCCCAATCCAATAGCTGAGGAGGAGATTTACCAACTCCTAAAAGATTTTAAATATATAATTCCCCAAGGGGGTCCAATGACCGGGATTGGAAACAATAACCAAATTGCTTCGCTCTCCAACTGTTTTGTGATTGGTACCAAAACTCCTGCCGACTCCTATGGAGGAATTATGAAGATCGACGAGGAGCAGGTGCAACTTATGAAACGAAGGGGTGGGGTGGGACACGATCTCTCTCATATTAGACCGGCGGGTAGCCCTGTGCTCAATAGCGCATTAACCTCTACCGGGGTTGTTCCATTTATGGAACGCTACTCAAACTCTACCCGAGAGGTGGCACAGGATGGGAGGCGGGGTGCGCTAATGCTCTCTATATCAATTAGGCATCCCGATGCAGAGAAATTTATAGATGCCAAGTTGGAGCAGGGGAAGGTTACCGGTGCCAATGTTTCGGTAAAGTTGGACAATCAGTTTATGGAGTGTGTAATTAGTGGAGAGCCTTACCGCCAGCAATACCCCGTAGATAGCAACAACCCATCTGTGGTAAAGGAGATAGATGCCTCTGCCCTGTGGGAGAAGATTATTCATAACGCCTGGCTTTCGGCCGAACCGGGGGTGCTCTTTTGGGACACTGTTATTGAGGAGTCGATTCCCGACTGCTATGCCCACTTGGGTTACCGTACTGTGAGTACCAATCCTTGTGGTGAAATTCCACTCTGCCCATACGACTCCTGCCGCCTGATAGCTATAAATCTCGTCTCTTATGTAGAGGATCCTTTTACCCCAAAGGCCAAATTTAACTTCACTCTCTTTAAGGAGCATGTTGCTATTGCTATGAGATTAAACGACGATCTCATTGACTTGGAGATGGAGAAGATAGAAGCAATAATTGCTAAAATTGATAGCGACCCCGAAGATATAGAGGTTAAAAGGACCGAATTGGAGCTGTGGCAGAAGATTAGAGAGAAGAGTTTGGGAGGGAGAAGGACCGGTTTGGGAATTACTGCCGAAGGGGATATGTTGGCCGCTATGGGATTGCAATATGGTACAGAAGAGGCTATTGAGTTTGCTGTAGAGGTTCAAAAGATGTTGGCAATTGAAGCGTACCGCTCTTCGGTAACTATGGCCCGGGAGCGTGGCCCCTTTCCAATCTACGACTCCGGTAGAGAGGAGAAGAACCCTATGATATTGAGAATAAAAGAGGCCGACCAAAAACTCTATCAAGAGATGGTTGAGGTTGGAAGAAGAAATATCTCTATGCTCACAATTGCCCCCACCGGTACCACCTCTATTATGACTCAAACCACTTCTGGTATAGAGCCTCTCTTTCTCCCATTTTATAAGAGACGCAGAAAGGTGAACCCCAACGATAAAAATGTAGTGGTTACATTTACAGATGAGGTTGGAGATGCTTGGGAGGAGTACTTTGTGCTTCACCACCACCTTTTGACCTGGTGCAAAAACAATGGCCATACAATAGAGAGTGTTAAGAAGATGGATTTGGAACAGCTCTCGCAGTTGGTGGCAGAGTCGCCCTATCACAAAGCAACCTCTAAAGATGTAGATTGGCCCTCTAAGGTAAAGATGCAGGGAGAGATGCAAAAGTGGGTAGACCACTCTATAAGTGTAACTGTAAATCTTCCAAACGAAATTACCGAAGAGATGGTTGCAGAGGTGTATAAGAGCGCTTGGAAGTATGGGTGTAAAGGGGTTACTGTCTATAGGGAAGGTTCCCGTGCCGGTGTGTTGCTCTCTGCTACACCCGAAAGTTCTACCCCTACCCCAATTAAGAAGAAAGTTAGACCCAAATCGCTCGAGGCTCAAATTATCCGTTTTAAGAATGGGAAGGAGCAGTGGATTGCATTTGTAGGAATTTTAAACGGCGATCCCTACGAAATTTTTACCGGACTTATTGAAGAGGATGTTAGGGTGCTCCCCAACTCAATAGAGGAGGGTTATATTGTTAAGGAGAAGGATAGAGAGGGCAATAGCAGATATGATTTTCAATATATAGACAAGTATGGCTATACCAACACTGTAGGGGGTATTTCGCATATGTTCAACAAGGAGTTTTGGAACTATGCAAAATTGATTTCGGGGGTGTTGCGCAATAGGATGCCCATAACCGATGTGGTAGATCTTGTAAGGGGGTTGCAGTTGGATAGTGAAGCGATCAATACTTGGAAAAATGGAGTTGAACGCGCTCTGAGCAAATATATACCCAATGGAACTAAAGATAGTTCGGGTAGAAGGTGTGAGGAGTGCGGCTCATCTAATCTGCTCTACCAAGAGGGGTGCCTAACTTGTATGAGCTGTGGAAATTCAAAGTGTGGGTAGATGATTCTCTATCCTAAAGCAAAAATTAATTTAGGGCTGAAGGTGACCGGTAAACGCCCCGACCACTTTCACAATATAGAGTCTCTTTTGGTTTCGCTACCCGCTCTAACCGATATCTTAGAGATAGTAGAGAGTAACTCGCTCTCTTTCAATAGTTACGGCATTCCACTTTCTTGTAGGGAGGGCGAAAATTTGTGTGAAAGGGCATTTCACCTTCTGAGGCGAGAGTATGGGATTTCCCCCGTAGAGATTAACCTCTATAAGAGGATCCCCTCTGGGGCCGGTTTGGGTGGGGGCTCTTCAAATGGTGCATCTACTCTAATAGCTTTAAATTGGCTCTTCAAGCTAAATATAGAGGAGCCTTTACTGCTCCAATATGGTGCAGAATTGGGTAGCGATCTCCCATTTTTTATTTTAGAGAATCTCTATGGTAAAAAGGATCACTTCTCTGCTCTTGTTAAGGATAGGGGTGAGAATCCTTCAATTTTTAATCTTCCACTGCTCCAAAAGTATAGGGTGGAACTCTATTATAGCAATATTGCAATCTCTACAGCGGAGGCCTTTTCAAGGGTAACCCCAAAGGAGAGTGCAACTCCTTTGGAACTTCTATTACAAGAGCCTGTTGAGCGGTGGAGAGAGAGTGTAGAGAACCATTTTGAAGAGCCGCTCTTTGCCCAATATCCCAAATTGAGAGAGCTAAAAGAGAGACTCTACAGAGAGGGGGCGCACTTTGTATTGATGAGTGGTACCGGCCCAACACTATTTGCTCTCTTTCCAAGAGAGGGTAAAGGGGAGTAGTGCAGAGAGAAGACCAATTGTTGCAATGGCTATAAAAGAGAGAAGCAGATCGCTTACCTTTACCACCACAGGGTAGCTCTCTACTACAAAATTGCCCGGCATCTTAATAACACCCCACTGTTGCTGAATAAGAGAGAGAATCAATCCCAATAGGATACCAGTAGTGGCTCCAATAAGAGAGAGCATCCACCCCTGAGTGAAGAATATCCCCTTTATTAAACTCTCTCTGCTCCCTAAAGCCTTTAGGAGGTAGCTATCTTCACTCTTTTCAATAATAAGCATAGAGAGCGACCCAAAGAGATTAAAAGAGACAATTACAATAACAAAGAGTAGAATAATATAGATTGAGAGCCTCTCTGCCCGTAACATTTTATAGAGTGTTGGATTTTGCTCAAAACGATTCTGTACAATATACTCCTCTCCTAAAAGTGCTTTAATCTCCCTCTCTACCCTTTTGATATCGCTACCCTCTTTTAGGGTAATCTCTATATGGGAGAGTTCGCTCTCATACTCCATAAGATTTTGAGCTGTCTCTATGGGAAGAAAGAGATATTTGTCGTCAAATTCGTTATCTACAGAGAGTAGCCCGCCGGGAAAAAGTTTCTCTACATTTAACGAATTTAGGGGATTTACCAATGAAATGGAGCGGTTTCGAGAGGGGTAGTAGAGATAGAGCGGCTCTAAAAGATGTACCCTAAGCCCTAAATTGTAGGCCAACGACCGTCCTAAAAGAACCTGCGGAAGTTCTCCAAAGTGCAGCGAGAACTCTCCCTCTGTAATATGCTCTTTAAGAGAGCTATGTGCTTCAAAAGTGGAATCTACCCCCTTCATGGTGGCTACCCTGCTTTCGTTGCCATACCTAATAAAGATATTCTCTTCTATAACTCTATAGAGATGTAGGATTGAAGGGTTTTCTGTTAGTGCTAAAATTTGGGGAGCTTCGCTATCAAAATATTTACCGGTGGCGGGCATCACTTTTAGATCGCTCTCGTGTGTGGAGTAGGCGCTCTCTATCAACCCTTCGAAGCCGTTGTAAATTGAGAGTATAATTATTAGTGCGGCACTCCCTATTGCTATACCAACCGCACTGATAATTGAGATTATATTGATAACATTGTGCGACTTCTTGGCAAAGAGGTAGCGACCCGCTATAAAGGGAACGATTCTCACTTTAGGAGTTTATCTATCTTCTCTATGTAGTCTAAGGAGTCGTCTAAATGGAAGAGCAGCTGGGGCACTATCCTCAACTGTTTAGATACCCGCCTCCCCAATTCGCCTCTGATAGATTTTGAACTCTCCTCTATTAGTTTGAATACCTCCTCTGCTTTGTTGGAGGGGAAGATACTTAGAAAAACTCTGGCCAAAGAGAGATCGGGGGTGATTTTAACGGAGGTTACCGAAATGAGTGCCCCCTGATAGTTACCAAGAGCTCTCTCTCTAAATATTTCGGAGAGATCTCTCTCTATCTGCCTCGATACTTTTAGCTGTCTGGTTGATTGTTGTTCCATAACTATTCTACTTTAAGTATAAAGTAACTCTTTTTTCCTCTCTGAACCAATAGATACCTGTTGTTTATTAGAGGTGTATGTTGTAGGTCTCCATCTATATCTGTTATCCGCTCTTTATTTATACTTACCCCTCCCGCCTGAATCATCTTTCTACACTCTCCCTTAGATGGGAAGATAGAGCTCTTTACAGCAAGAAGTTCAATTATATTCTCTTTAAGGTGGTCTTTCTTAATGTTATAGAGGGGGACTCCCTTAAAAATTTCCAAAAAGGTGGGTTCGTCTAACTGCTCTAAATCTTTGGAGGTGGAGTTGCCAAAAAGAATTTGAGAAGCTTTTAGAGCGCGCTCATATTCGCTACTGCCGTGAACCATTGTGGTTATCTCTTTTGCCAAGAGCTTCTGTGCCTCTCTCAAATGGGGAGCTTTGCGGTGGCGCTCCATCTGCTCTTCAATTTGTGCTTTTGAGAGAAGGGTAAATATTTTAAGGTACTTTTCTGCCTCTTCATCTGTTACATTTAACCAAAATTGGTAGAAGGCGTAAGGCGATGTGTAACGGGAGTCGAGCCAAATATTGCCCTCTTCGGTTTTGCCAAATTTCCCCCCATCGGCTTTGGTTATAAGAGGGGTAGTTATAGCATAAGCTTCGCCCGACTCTACTCTTCTTATAAGTTCCGTACCGGTAACAATATTGCCCCACTGGTCGCTTCCCCCCATCTGTATTTTGCAGTTGTAATTTTTATAGAGGAAGAGGTAGTCGTACCCCTGTACCAATTGGTAAGAGAATTCGGTAAAGGAGAGCCCCTCTCGACTCTCTCCGCCAATTCTCTTCTTTACAGACTCTTTGCTCATCATATAGTTGACTGTGATGTGTTTACCTATATCTCTAATGAAGGAGAGAAAAGAGTACTCTTTCATCCAGTCGTAGTTGTTGACCAAGATTGCACTATTTGGGGAGCTGGAATCAAAATCTAAAAAGCGCTTTAGCTGCTCTTTGATTGCAAGTTGATTTTTTCTTAATGTCTTTTCGTCAAGAAGGTTGCGTTCCGAAGATTTCATAGAGGGATCCCCTATCATTCCGGTAGCACCCCCAACCAAAGCGATGGGCCTGTGCCCACAATTTTGGAGATGTTTTAACATCATTATGCTTACAAGGTGACCTATATGGAGAGAGTCGGCGGTTGGATCAATCCCTACATAGGCAGAGGTAAGCTCCTTTGCCAACTGCTCTTTGGTTCCGGGGGTTATATCGTGAATCATCCCCCTCCATTTTAACTCATCTACAAAATTTATCATTATAATAAGAAGATTTAAAGGCAAAAGTACAGTTTTTTATTTAATTTCGTCTTTTTGAAATTGAGCCTATAGCAACTTTCAACACTATAGTATGAGATTTTTGGTAAGAGTATATTCTCTTTTTTTTACCCTTTTTCTTCTCTTTGTTGTAGCTCCACTCTTTGGCTATATAGAGAGAGCCTCCGAAAGCGATACCCTTTTTCAACACCTTGTTGGATTGGAGGGGGTGGTGAAGATAGAGAGGTTAAAGAGCAGCCATTGGCAAGAGAAGTACCAACTTACGGTAGAGCAACCGGTAGATTGGAACAATCCCAACGGTAAGAAATTTAACCAGCGGATATTCTTAATGAATGTTGCTTTTGATAGACCCACCACTTTGGTAACCGAGGGGTATGGAGCGGCTTATGTAAAAAATCCCAATTATAAGGAGGAGCTCTCTACACTTTTAAATAGTAATTTGGTGGTTGTAGAGCACCGCTTCTTTTTAGAGTCGACTCCAGATGAGAGGGAGTGGAAGTTTTTGAGTGCAGAAAATAGTGCTAAAGATTTGCATAGGATTAGGGAGATATTGGCACCCCTCTATAGAGAGAGGTGGATTGCAACGGGAATAAGCAAAGGGGGGCAGCAGGCACTAATCTATACTGCCTATTTCCCTCAAGATGTAGATATTACTGTTCCCTATGTGGCACCACTCTGCAAAGGGCGCTCCGATGGAAGGCATGAGCCTTTTTTAGAGCAGGTGGGAACTCCCCAGGAGCGGGCTACACTCGCCGCTTTCCAAAAGAGGGTACTACAAAAAAGAGGAGAACTTGCGCCAAAGTTCGATTCGCTCTGCAGAGCTAAAAAGTACACCTTTGCACTCCCCTTAGAAGAGATTTACGACTATTCGGTTTTGGAGTTCCCTTTTGCATTCTGGCAGTGGGGGAGCGATATTGGTAAAGTGCCCAATGGGGATGCCTCTATAGATGAAATTTTTAAATATTGGATGACTATTAGTTCCCCCGACTACTTTGTAGAGGAGAGCTCTTACACCCCCTTCTTTGTGCAGGCATATAAAGAGTTGGGATATTATGGATACGACACTAAACCCTTTAAGGGGTTGCTTAAAATTAAAAATAGTAGGGGCTATCTCTCTACTCTCTTTGTTCCCAAAGAGGTAAGGGGGAAGTTTAACAAAGGGCTCTATAAAAAATTGAAGAGATTTGTCTCTACCACCAACAACAAGATGCTCTTTATTTATGGAGAGTATGACCCTTGGAGTGCTGTAATGGTTAATGAACCATATGGCAAAAATGTTGTTGTGGTAACTGATCCAAAAGGGAGCCACAGAGCTAGAATATCTACTCTACCTGTAGAGATGAGAGAGGAGGCGACAGCTATTTTGGAGGGTTGGCTCAAAAATTAATGTATTGATGATTGAATTTAAAAAAGTTGCTCTTTCAGATAAAGAGTGGATAGATAGAGTATTAAAATTTTCGGATTTCTATGGAGCAGAGTATAATTTTACCAATGCCTTTATTTGGGGAGATATTTTTAACTCAAAGATTGGTAGGTTTAAAGATTTTCTTTTAGCAAGATCAGGCGAGTGGGGCGAGAGACGCTATCTTTTTCCTGCCGGGAAGGGGAATCTTCGTGAGGCAATTGAACTTTTGATGGAAGATGCAATAAGGGAGGAGAGCCCCTTTGAGATGATTGCTTTAAATAGGGAGAGTAGGGAGCAGCTTAAAAAATTATATCCCAATCGGTTTAAGTTTATTCAAACAAGGGAGAGTTTCGACTATATATACCAGGTGCCGAAGATGATTTCGCTTTCGGGTAAAAAACTACAATCGAAGAGAAACCATATCAATTTCTTTACTCAAAATTACAATTGGCAACTCCAAGATCTTACATTCGATAAAATTGACGAGGTAAAAGAGTTTTTACATCTGTGGTGTAAGCAGCATAAATGTACTAAAACAGAAACGCTACATTGGGAGATGTGTGCTGTGAAGAAGGCGCTGGAAAATTATAGAGCCTTGGAGTTGAAAGGACTTATACTAAGGGTTGAAGGAGAGATTATAGGCTTTACAGTAGGAGAAGCTCTAAACTCAAATAGTTTTGTGGTGCATGTAGAGAAGGTGTTGAATGATTTTAAAGGGGGGTATCAATTTATAAATAGAGAGTTCCTCAAATGGCACGCATCTCAATTTGAATATGTAAATAGAGAAGACGATATTGGCGACGAAGGGCTTAGAAGGGCAAAGGAGTCTTACTACCCTATTTTTATGGTAGAAAAATATAGAGCTCTTCTTTTTTAACTATCTTTATAGAGAATTGAATCTTTTGAGAGTTGGAATCTGAACCTCCTAATTTGGTCTATTTTTATCTTTTGTGGGGTGCACTCTTGTGCATAGCAACAGTTATTTATCTTCTTCTCTCTGCACTTTCGTATGCAGTGAGCTCTTTAGAGGGTGTAGATGAGGAGGGGTGTAGTTCCTATAAGGAGAGCGATATAAAGGGGGCACTGCTTATCTTCTCGCTCTTTGTGAAGCTGGGAGTGCTCTTTGCTCTCTTTAAATTGGGAGCAGCGCCCATACTCTCTGTAGCTGTTGCAATTGTTGCCATCTACTCTATAAATAGCTACAGCAGTATGTTGGTAAAGGGAAGGGAGAAGAGACTCCTTAAGAGGATGAAATATCTTATACTGTTGCTGGTGGCTGTAACAACTCCTCTTAACAGGCTATTGGAGTGGCTTACCTCCTATTTTAGAGAGGAGGAGAGCCAGGTGATGGAGAAAATTGTAGAAGAGGAGGAGTCTATGGAGCAGAGTGGCGAAGAGAACACCCTATTAAAAAATTTGTTACTCTTCAACTCTACTACTGTAGAGAAGATAATGGTGCCCAGAGTAGAGGTGGTGGCATTGGACTATGCACTCACTACAGAGCAGGTGAGGAGTAGGACTCTTCAATCGGGGTTTTCGCGTATGCCTGTATATGAGAGCCATTTAGATAATATAAAGGGGTTTCTATATATTAAAGATTTAATTCCTCTTTTGAATGGGGTAGAGGTGAGCGACCACTGGAGAAGATATATAAGAGAGGCCTATTTTGTACCGGGAAATAAGAAGATTGGCCACCTCTTAGAGGAGTTTAGAGAGAAGAAGATCCATCTTGCTGTGGTAGTTGACGAGTGGGGCGGAACCCGCGGGATTGTCACTTTAGAAGATGTGGTAGAGGAGATAGTGGGTGAAATTTCTGACGAAAGCGATATGGCAACAGATGGCAATATACTACTATAGAGAGTTGCCCGAAGGGGGGCTTTTGGCTATTTGGGAGATTGTAGAGAGTATCGAAGAGTTTTTAGCCTCCTACTTCTACCCCAACTCTGTGTTGGAGAGGTTGGCGAACTTTAAGAGCGATAGAAGAAAACGGGAAGTTTTGGCACTCTATGCCCTTATTGCGGAACTGCTTCCAAATGGTACTTTGTTATGCTACAACAGTTGTGGGGCACCCTCAATTGAAGGGGGGCAATTTAATGTTGGAATATCGCACTCTCGCCGTTTTGTTGCGCTTATCTTACACCCCAATAGAGAGGTTGGGGTAGATGTAGAGAGTGTAGGGCGCAATTTTTTGGCTATAGAGCAGAGAGCACTCTCTGTAGAGGAGCAGAAGAGTATCTCTCCCTCTGTTAGAGAGTTGCAGCTTGCTCTCTTTTGGAGTGCTAAAGAGTGCCTATTTAAAACCTTTAGAATGAGTGATGCCGATTTTGCAAAAGATATTGCAATAGAGAGTTTTTTACCTCAAAAAAGAGGAACTCTTAGAGGTAGTGTTAAAGTTGGAGAGGCAAGAGAGTCTCTTCTCCTCTATTACGAAGAGCTGGAAGATCATATCTTGGTGTGGTCTATTCGTTAGAGCTCACTACTTTAGTATCTGGCCGGTATGCTCTTTTGTTTTTACCTTTTCGATTATCTCCTCTATATACCCTTTCTCATCTATTATAAAGCTCTTTCTTAAGATTCCCTCATACTCCCTTCCCATCATCTTCTTTTTGCCCCAAGCTCCATACTCTTTTATAATCTGGGCTTCGGGGTCTGAAATAAGTGGAAATGGGAGGTTGTGCTTCTTTATAAAATTGAGATGTGACTTTTGGCTGTCGCGACTCACTCCAACAACTGCATACCCCCGCTCTAAGAAGAGGTTGTAGTTGTCCCGCAGGTTGCACGCTTGGGCTGTACAGCCGGGAGTATTATCTTTTGGATAGAAGTAGAGCACCAACTTTCTACCTTTAAACTGCGATAGTGAGATTGGGGCTCCATCTTGATCGACACCTGTAAAATCGGGTGCTTTATCTGCTATTTTTAACATATTTTCTACTCTTTTATTGGCTCTGTTGACTATTAAAAAGAGAGGGGGAATATAGACTCCCCCTCTCAATTGTTGCTCTATAGAGCCTTTTTACATCATTCCGCCCATGCCGCCCATTCCACCGGGAGGCATTGCTCCTACAGGATTCTCCTCTTTCTTCTCTGCCATCACACATTCGGTAGTTAAGAACATACCGGCAATGGATGCTGCATTTTGGAGTGCTACCCGTGCCACTTTGGTAGGGTCTATAACTCCTGAAGCGTATAGGTTTTCGTATGCATCGGTTCTGGCGTTATATCCATAATCGTCCTTACCCTCTTTTACATTTTGAATAACTATACTTCCTTCTATACCTGCATTCTCCGAAATTACCCTTAGAGGCTCCTCAATGGCGCGCTGAATAATTGCAATTCCGGTATCTTGGTCGCTATTTTCGCCTTTGAGCTCTTTGAGAGCATCAATTGAGCGGAGATAGGCTACCCCTCCACCAGGGACTATTCCCTCTTCAACAGCGGCGCGGGTTGCGCTAAGGGCATCCTCTACTCTATCTTTCTTCTCCTTCATCTCCATTTCGGTGGCTGCTCCAACATAAAGAACGGCTACCCCTCCTGCCAATTTGGCCAAACGCTCTTGTAGCTTCTCTCTATCGTAATCGCTGGTGGTGGTTTCAATCTGCTTGCGAATTTGGCTTACTCTATCTTCAATAGCTCCCTTTTCGCCGACTCCATTTATGATGGTGGTATTCTCTTTATCTATAGTGATCTTCTCTGCCTCTCCCAACATCTCTATGGTTGCGGCATCTAAACGGAGACCTTTCTCTTCAGAAATTACTGTTCCCCCTGTTAGTACTGCTATATCTTCCAACATCTCTTTTCTTCTGTCGCCAAAGCCGGGGGCTTTAACAGCTGCAACTTTGAGCGCACCCCGCAGGCGGTTTACCACTAAGGTTGCAAGTGCTTCGCCATCTATATCTTCTGCAATAATTACCAATGCCGAACCGTTTTGTGCAATAGGCTCTAAAACGGGCATCAGATCTTTCATTGTAGATATTTTTTTGTCGGTGATTAAGATTTTGGGCTTCTCCATTACAGCCTCCATCTTGTCGTGGTTGGTCATAAAGTATGGCGAAATGTAGCCTCTGTCGAACTGCATACCCTCTACAACTTTTACCTCTGTCTCTGTCCCTTTAGCCTCTTCAACAGTTATAACTCCCTCTTTCTTCACTTTACCCATAGCCTCTGCTATCAACTTGCCAATGTTGGTGTCGTTGTTGGCAGAGATGGTGGCAACCTGCTCAATCATGGTAATGTTGTCGCCAACTGCTTTGCTCTGCTTCTGGAGCGACTCAACAACTGTCTCTACAGCTTTGTCTACCCCTCTCTTAAGATCCATAGGGTTGGCACCTGCAGTTACATTCTTTAGCCCTACACTTATGATAGATTGAGCTAAAACGGTGGCGGTGGTTGTACCGTCTCCTGCCTGATCGGCGGTTTTAGAGGCAACCTCTTTAACCATTTGGGCACCCATATTGGCAAAACCCTCTTCAAGCTCTACCTCTTTGGCAACTGTAACACCATCCTTTGTAATTTGGGGTGCTCCGAACTTTTTATCTATAACTACATTTCTACCTTTGGGCCCTAAGGTCACCTTTACTGCATTGGCAAGTGCATCTACACCCTCTTTGAGTGAGGCACGGGCATCTATATCGAATTTAATCTCTTTAGCCATCTCTATTTAATATTTATTCTGTTAATCAATTGAGTTAATTTTTGACTATCCTATAACAGCCATAACATCGCTTTGGCGCATCATAAGATACTCCTTTCCGTCTGAGCTGATTTCGGTACCGGAATATTTACCATAAAGAATGGAATCTCCTACCTTTAGCTCCATCGGTTCATCTTTTTTTCCCGGTCCAACTGCTATAACTGTACCCTCTTGTGGTTTCTCTTTTGCCGTGTCGGGGATATAGAGCCCCCCGGCTGTTTTTGTTTCTGCCTCTTTGGCTTCCACTAAAACTCTGTCTGCTAATGGTTTAATCTTCATAACAAATAGTTTTTTGATCTTTTATACTTATTGTAATTTAGTTGCTTAAATTTGATCTATCTTTTGTACCAAAAGACAAAATAGGTGCCAAAGAGGGTAACTGACAAAATGTCTTATAGGAAATATGGAGAGTGATTTTGTAAAATTTATGAGAGAGGCTCTCAAAGAGGGTAACTGACAAAATGTCTTATAGGAAATATGGAGAGTGATTTTGTAAAATTTATGAGAGAGGCTCTTAAAGAGGCCAAAAAGGGGGAGGAGAGGGGGGAAATTCCGGTGGGAGCTGTGGTTGTAATAGGAGGTAGAGTTGTTGCAAGGGGCCACAATATGGTAGAGAGTTTGACCGACCCAACAGCCCATGCCGAAATGTTGGCAATTACTGCCGCAACCAATAGTATTGGGGGTAAATATTTAGAGAGTGCCACTCTCTATGTTACTCTTGAACCCTGTACCATGTGTGCTTCGGCAATAGGGTGGGCACAAATTGGAAGGGTGGTTTACGGCGCTTCCGATCCCAAAAAGGGCTTTACCCTCTTCTCTCCCTCTATGGTGCACCCCAAATGTGAGGTAGTTGGAGGGGTGTTGAAGGAGGAGTGTTCTCTTTTAATAACCAATTTTTTTAAAAACTTGAGATAATTTTTGCCTCTATGATGGAGTCGTTTCAAGAGCTTGGTCTGTTGGGTCTCTTCCTCTCCTCTTTTTTGGCAGCTACTATTGTGCCTCTCAGTTCAGAAATTGTTCTTTCTGCTCTTCTTCTCTCTGGAATTGATCCTTTGGGAGCTTTGGTTGTTGCCATTTGTGGCAATTGGTTGGGGGGAATCACAACCTACCTTTTAGGAAGGCTGGGGAGGTGGAGTTTGATTGAGAGATGGTTTAAGGTAAAGAGAGAGACTCTTGAGAGGGAGAAGAGAAGGGTAGAGAGGTGGGGGGCACTCTTGGCGTTTATTACTTGGTTCCCTTTAATTGGCGATTTGCTCTTTTTGGCTCTTGGCTTTTATAGGGTAAATTTTTCTAAATGCGCCCTCTACTCATTGATGGGGCGCTCTTTACGCTTTGGGGTGTGGGTGTTGCTCTTTGAACTGATGGGGAGAGGGCTCTTCAACTTTTCTATTTTATAATTTTTGCTTAATAAAAAAAAGATATATCTTTGTCCACCAATAAAAAGAGTGACCCATGGTGTAACGGCAGCACTACAGATTTTGGTTCTGTCTGTCTAGGTTCGAATCCTAGTGGGTCAACTCCTAAAAGAGAGCAGGTGGCTTTTGACACCTGCTCTCTCTCTTTTTACCTATTGTAGCTCTCTATCTATTGTAGTTGATATCTACTATTGCCACCCCACTATTTTAAATTTAGAAGCTGCCCAACTCTCTTTTTACGAAGCGAAAGGGTGAAATTTTGCGCTATCCTCTTTTGGCAGCCGCTCTCTCTCTCTCTCTCTATGGAACTCTCAATTGCTTGGGCTACTTTTAAAATTCCAGTGCCATAGAGCAATGGATGGTCGTTTAGATAAACTATCTCTCCCATCTTCCCAACAACCTCCGGCATTCCTCCTACTGCCGATACTACCGGTATGGCGTTGTGCCACATAGCCTCTGCAAGGGAGAGAGAAAAGCTCTCTCTTCTCGATAACTGACAGTAGATATGGCTGTTTTGATAATAGAGTGCCAACTTGGAGTGGGCAATAGGCTCTATCACCTCTATATTTGGAGGTATAGCGCCTAAAACACTCTTTAACAGCTCTCTATTGCTGCCAATCAATATGAATTTTATATTGGGGAGTGTTGTGGCAACTGCAAAATAGCGATCTATCCCTTTGATATATATGCTCTGCCGGCTATTGGCCAAAGCGACAGAGAGTACCACCCTCTCTCTTTTGCTCAGCCCAGCTGTCGCTTGGTTGGAAGAGTCTGCTTCGCTGCTCTTCTCTATCTCTCTTTTGAGCAGAAAGAGCCTCTCCTCTATTCCGTTATATAGTAGATAGCTGTTGGCCTTTGGGGCAATGGCCCTAATCCCCCTTAAGAGATAGTTCGATACGGCCCACACTTGTGAGGCGCGCTCTAAAGAGCGGAGGGTCAATAGAGCTCTAATCCTTTTTGAAAAGGAACCGTAACGATATTTTTTCTCACGGGCAATATCGTACCCTCCCGCAATTAAAACTACCTCTTTTCTATATAGTTTGCCCAATAGTGTTGGGAGCCAAGAGTGGTAGTCGGCAAACCAAATATAGACCAATCTGTAGCGGTGAAGTGTTAGTAGTAGGAATAGAAGCTCTTTTAGTAGAGAGAGCAGAAGTAGAACTTTTGGGCTATTTTTAAAGCGATAGCTCTCTATGTTGTAGTGCTCTTCTAAAATCTTACGATCTCCCTCTACAAAGGTAGAGAGATGTGTATAAATAAATAGGGCCCTCGGTTTCATACGGCACTATCTGATATCTATAATAGCCTCCGAAACATTGATTATGTAATCTCCAACCTTTTCGCACTCCGCTATCAGATCCATATAGAAAACCCCTGTCTGATAGCTATATATATTGTTCTCTAAGTTGAGCAGATGCATCTCCTTTAGATGGTTGCGATATTCGTTAATCGAATTTTCGGCATTTTCGGCATTGTGAATCTCCGTTATGAGCGAATAGCCTTGATCCAAATTGAAGATCATAGCGTTGAAGGCGTTGTCTAAAAGATCTAACATATGGTTGATCCGCTCTATCAATTGGGGGTCAAATTTTATATTGTAGACATTTTTCCGTTGTAGAATACGGGCAATATTGTAGCCGGAGTCGCCCATACTCTCTATTTCGCTAATGATTGTGTACATAGCCTGTATTCTCTTTCCACTCAATTCGCTAAGCTCCCCCTCTGCAATGTTGTTGAGATAATTTGCTATCTCTATTTCAATACGATCTATAATCTGCTCGTACTCTTCCAATTTGGAGTAGAGCGAATCGAATCGGCTCCCCTCTTCGGCTTCTAACGCCTCTCTAACATAGCCAAATTGCCGCTGCCCCAATTTGGCATAGTTTACAATCTCTTGTTTAGCCTGTGCCAAAGAGAGTTCGGATGTGCTCAACAACCCCCCCTGTATAAACTTGAGGCGAAAAACCTCTTCCTGTTCGGGAGCCTTGATAAGGTAGGTGACTATAGCAACTATTTGGGGGGTAAACCAAACCTGTATGGTGGTATTTGCAATATTGAAGAATGTGTGAAAGAGTGCAAGACCATAGAGCGTTGCAGCGGTAGAGTGAAAGGGATTTCCCGTTCCAAAGAGTTGAGTAGTGGCTCCTACAAAATTTAGGAAGGGTGTGAAGATTGCAAGTGCCCAAATAACCCCAAAGAGATTGAAGACTGTATGGGCAAGCGCTGCTCTCTTGGCAGATACATTGGCTACTGCAGCGGCTATATTGGTTGTGATGGTTGTTCCAAGATTCTCTCCTAAAACCATTGCTGCTGCCATATCAAAAGAGATCCAACCGTAGTTGCACATAAGAAGGGTAAGGGCCATAGTGGCACTTGAAGATTGTAAAACTACAGTTAAGATAGTACCTATCAATACAAAAAGAAGAATTGAACCGAAGCCGTATTGGGTCCACCCCTGTAGAAATTGTAAAAGTTCCGGAGTCTGACCTATATCGGGCATAGATGATTTTAGAAATCCCAACCCCAAAAAGAGTAGAGCAAAGCCTAAAATTAGCTCACCCATAGATTTTCGTTTGCGGGACTTCATCATCATAAAGAGGAAGCCCACCCCTATTAGGGGTAGTGAGAGGGTAGCAATATCGGCCTTAAATCCTAAAATTGAAATTATCCAAGCAGTTATAGTGGTTCCTATGTTGGCTCCCATAATAACGCCAATAGACTGGAGTAGAGTTAGGAGCCCTGTATTTACAAAGCTAACTACCATAATGGTGGTGGCGCTGGAGGATTGTATTATGGCTGTTACAAAGAGCCCTGTGAGAATTCGCTTAAAAGAGTTGGATGTCATTGAGGCGAGAATAGCTCTCATTTTGTCGCCGGCAACCTTTTGAAGAGACTCGCTAAGCATTGTCATGCCATATAGGAAAAGAGCCAAAGAGCCTAAAATTTCCAAGGTTTTGAAAAGTGCACCCATATAGTTAAATTCAATTTAACTGCAAAGATATATCTTAAAGTTAATCAATTAAAAAATAAGAGCTTTTATTACCTTCGCAAAATGAAATTTAAGCACAATTTTATATTATTGAAGATTGTGGCGCTTTTAATGCTCCAACTTCTCATTCCATCAAAAGGGAGGGGGCAATATTTCTCTATAGGGAACAATCCCGCTTCTGTAAAGTGGCGATACATAGAGAGTTCCAATTTTAAAGTTATCTATCCCAATGGATTAGACTCTATGGCCAATAGATATAGCTGGCTTTTAGAGGAGATTAGACCTTTTATTTTTCGTACCCGGGAGCCTCAGCTTCCAAAATTGGATGTGGTGCTTCACCCCTTTAATGCTCAAAGTAATGGGTTGGTTGGATGGGCTCCCTCAAGGATGGAGTTGATTACCATGCCACCTATCAATAGTAACTATATTTTCAATTGGGAGAAACATTTGGTTACTCATGAATTGAGGCATGTAGCGCAGATTTCACAGTTTAGGAAAGGGATCTTTAAAATAGGACATCTCTTTATTGGAGAGCAATCCGAAACATTTGGTATGGGGCTCTTCATGGGGCGATGGAGCTTAGAGGGGGATGCCGTTATTGGGGAGACAGAGATGGGGATAGGTGGGAGGGGAAGAGACCCAAGCCACCTACTCTACTTTAGAACTGCATTTTTAGAGGGGGAGCAACGGCGCTATGATAGTTGGGCTTTGGGCTCTTATAAAAATTATACCCCAGACCACTATAGTTTTGGTTATCTATTAAGCTCCTATATGAGATATAAATCTATCTCTCCCGCTCTTTTTGAAGAGGTTAACGATTACTCTATAAGACATTTCTATAATCCATTTGCACAGAAAAAGGCCTTTAGAAGATTGACCTCCCTCACTAAACGACAAAATTTTGCGGAGCTTACAAGCTACTACACCACCCGCTGGAGAGAGGAGCAGCAGAAACGTCCTCTCCCAACACCTGCAACACCCATTATAGAGAGTAAAAAGGGGGGTAAGGATAGCTTTTTGCTACACCACTATCCCATTTCAAAGGGCGATACTCTACTATTTGTAAGAAGTGGGCTAAGCGAAATCCCAGCTCTCTTTAGCAAAAGCAATGGGGGGGAGAGTGAGTTTTTAAAATATTTGGGTAGAATTAACTCTCCATTAAAACTTGGCGGTGAGAGAATTTTTTGGAGTGAGTATATTAAATCTGCCCGTTGGGAGTTACAGCAATACTCCGATATCCACTATTACGATATCTCTACAAAAAAGGTTAAACGAGCTACTGTGGGCAAATATTTTTTCAACCCCTCTCCCTCTGCTTCCGGCGATTCACTTTTGGTAATTTCGCAAAGTGTTGAGGGTGGTAGTGGGTTACACCTTTTAGATAGAGAGTTTAACCAAATTGCATACTACAATCCCCCAAAAGGGTGGAGGTTGAAAGAGGGGGTAATTGTGAACGGTGGGGTGGTTGTTTTAGCCATTTCAGACTTGTCGCAGGCCCTATTTTATAGGCCGTTTGAGGGAGGGGAGTGGAACCAAATAGAGGAGTTTGCTGCCGGCTCTCTCTCTAAAATTGACTACTCTCCTTTAGAGAGGGAGATTCTATTTTTAGCCGATTTTGAAGGGGTGAGAGCACTCTACTCCCTCTCTTTGACTGGTGGAAAACTCTTCAATAGAGTTATGCCCAAATATGGGCTCCACTCCTATAGCCTAAATGAAAGTGGAGTAGTTGTAAGCGATTTTTCATTAGAGGGCTATTGGCTTAAAATGGTAGGAAAAGAGAGAGTGCAAAGGAGGGAGATGGCAATTGACTCTTTAAAAAAGGGGGGACTCTTGAAAGATCCTATTGTAGAGAAGTTAGTTGCAGATACCCGCTTCAATTCAGATTCATTGGTTGTTCCCGAAAATCTCAATTTACAATCTCATCCATACCGGAAAGAGTGCAATCTTATTCGAGTGCACTCTTGGGCTCCTCTCTATATAAATATAGATAATATAAAGCGGATGAGCTATGAGACGCTATGGGATTTGGCGTCGCCCGGGGTGATGCTCTTCTCTCAAAATAGCTTGAGTAGCGCAGTGGGCTCTTTGGGCTATGCCTATCGTAACGGCTTTAACTCTCTACACTTTAACTTTAAATATACAGGCCTCTACCCCGTTATTGAGTTCTCCTCTTCCATTAATGAGAGGGAGCCTATAAGGTATAATATATTGCACCCCACTCCAGAGAGCACTCAACTGATAGAGGAACCTCGTAGCGGAGCCTCCTATTTTAAAAGTGCTCTTCTGCTCTATATTCCTCTTAGATATAATAGAGGGGGGTGGAATTGGGGTATTATTCCCTCACTACAATGGAGCTATAGTAACGACTCCTTCTATTCCCACAATAGTGGGAAGTTTCTCAACTATCAGCAGCTCTATAGCCGGGTGTCGCTCTATCGTATTTTAAGAATGAGCTATAGGGATCTCTATCCAAAGTGGGGCGGTGGTTTCACCTTAGAGCTCTCTACTGCTCCATTTTCGGAGGGAAATTTAGGTTCGTTCTTTAACCTCTCCTCCTATTTTTATCTGCCCGGAGCCAAATTGGATCATGGAGTAAGGCTCTCTGTAAACTATCAGCGGCAACTCTCAAACAATAGAGAGTATATGCTCCAGAACTCCTTCCCTTTCCCTATGGGATATTCCGGACTCTATAGCAGCTCTGCTGTAGGGGGGGAACTTAAATATGGGATGCCGCTCTTTACCAAAGAGCTGACAATACCCTCTATTCTGCATATTAAGAGAGGGAAGCTCTTTCCTTTTGTACAGTATACACAAAATGTTGGCAGAGGAGGGTTAAAGCGCTCTCTATGGGCTGCCGGATGTGATCTTCTTTTTGATCTCAATCTCCTTGGGATATCCCACTCTTTTGAATTTGGGGTGAGGAGTGGCTATAATGGAGAGAGTGAGACTATCTTTGAACTTCTTTTAAATTTACCTCTATAGATGAAGTATAAATTTGAAAAAATAAATACATTAAATCTCTTTGATTGGTTTTTGATTATTGGGGTTGTTGTTGCCAACCTTATCTACTCTATTAAGATGGAGGAGTTTGATTGGATGGGCTCTATAGCGGGAGTAACCGGAGTGGTGTGTGTTGTGTTGGTGGCTAAAGGGAATATCTTCAACTATCTCTTTGGAGTTGTAAATGTAACCCTATATGCTATAATTTCTTATAAGGCAAAGCTCTATGGCGATGCTGCTCTAAATGCCCTCTACTATTTTCCAATGCAGTTTATAGGGTGGTATAGTTGGGTATATAGGCGGCAGGAGAGCAGTGGGGTAACAGTTACTGCAAGAAGACTCTCTTTTAAAGGGCGCCTCTTCCTTACGCTCTTTACTGTTGCAACTGTTCTTTTGGGAGCTTGGCTGTTAAAATATTGGAACGACCCTCAGCCGCTTAAAGATTCGGCCACCACCGTAATCTCTATAATTGCAATGTATATAATGGTTAAACGCTATATGGAGCAGTGGGTGTTGTGGGTGGCGGTAAATTTAATAAGTGTTGCAATGTGGGTTGTTGCTTGGATTGCCGGCGGCGAGCATGCTGCCCTAATGGTAATTATGTGGCTCTTCTATCTTGTCAACTCAATTAGCGGATGGGTCAATTGGAGCCGTCTCTCTCAAGAGCGGTACTAATTTTTATTGCCAATTTTTTACCCACCACCTCCGACAGCTCATCTACTGTAGCCTCTTTAACCATTTTAAGGGAGCCGAATCGCTGCAAAATCCTCTTCTCATACTGCTCTCCTACTCCCGGAATCGATCGCAACTGCGATACAAATTGCTCTCTGCTCCCCCTCTTTCTATGGTGGGCAAGTGCAAAACGGTGCGCTTCGTTACGCAGATGCATTAAAACTTTCATTGTTACCCCACCTTTGTTCAGCAGTAGAGGTAGGCTCTCTCCCGCTACAAATAGAGACTCCATCCTTTCGGCTATCCCAAGTACTTTTACCCTTTTGGAGAGCCCTAACTCTTGAAGCGCCGAGTAGGCTACACCCACCTGCCCCTTCCCCCCATCTATCACTATCAGTTGGGGAATATCTCCCCCCTCATTTAAAACTCTTCTGTAGCGCCTCTCTATCACCTCGCGCATAGTGGCATAGTCGTCGGCTCCAGCCACACTCTTTGGTATAAAGTGGCGATACTCTCTCTTGCTGGGTCTCCCATTTCTAAAGACCACACAGGCCGATGTTGCCCTATCGCCTTGAATATTTGAGTTGTCGAAACACTCGATATGGGTGGGTGGCTCCTTAAGCCCCAACTCCCGTTGCATAGTTTCTAAAACTTTTCGCTCTCTCTCTTGGGGGTTTATAATCTCTTCCTGTTTTAGCCTCTCTTTTTTAAATTGGAGAGTGTTTTTAAGACTCAATTGTAAGAGATAGAGTTTTTCTCCCCGTTTGGGTATTGAGGAGCGTTTTTGCAATGGCTCTGAATCGGGCATACAAGAGAGAATAAGGGGGTTGCCGTTGTCGCCGTACTCTTGGTGCATAGCAGTTATAAAACGGGATATTATTGCCCCTTCTCCCTCTTGAAGAGGCACTTTGAACTCCATATTTATAGAGCGTATTATAGAGCCTTTTATAACTCTAAGATGGTTGCCAAAAGAGCCCTCTTCATTGGAAGAGAGTGTGAAAATATCTAAATTGGAGAGATTTTGGCTCACTATAATAGATTTGCCCACATGGTTTTTAAGCAGCTCCAACCGCTCCTTATACTTTTGAGCCTCTTCATACTTCATCTCTTTTGCTGCCCTCTCCATCCTCTTTGTAAACTCTCGAATCAATTTGCCGCTTTCGCCATTTAGAAGGGAGATGCCCCTCTCTATCTGCTTTTGATAATGGGCTTGGGAAATCTCTCCTATGCAGGGGGCATCGCATCTGCCCAAATGATACTTTAGACAGGGTTTAAACTGTTTGGCTGCAATAGCTTTACTGTTTAAGGGGAGGTTGCAATCTCTTAAGTTGTAGAGGGAGTGGATCAATCTTACCAATTTTTTGGCCTGTAGAGCAGAACTGTAGGGGCCAAAGTAGAGTGCCCCCTCCTCTCTTTTTTCACGGGTTGTAAATACTCTTGGAAAGGGCTCTCTCTTAATGGCAATCCAAGGATAGCTCTTATCGTCTTTTAATAAAATATTGTATCGTGGCCGATACTCTTTAATAAGGTTGTTCTCTAAAAGGAGGGCATCCTCTTCCGATTCAACTACGGTGTGTCGAATATTGGCAATCCGCCTAACCATCACCGCTATTTTGCCGCT
Source organism: uncultured Muribaculaceae bacterium (assembly GCA_964512295.1). Taxonomy (GTDB): domain Bacteria; phylum Bacteroidota; class Bacteroidia; order Bacteroidales; family UBA932; genus Bact-08. The sequence goes on along the minus strand of CAZEGL010000003.1, from coordinate 99,092 downwards.
TAACGACTCCTCTCCCTTAAAATATTGCGAAACCCGTATCCGCAAATCTTTAGCTTTACCAATATAGATAACAGTTCCACTGCTATCTAAAAATTGATAGACCCCAGGCTCTTTAGGTAGAAGTTGGACCGACTCTATTAATGATATGCTCTCCACTATTTGCAAAATTACTATTTTAGTTATATTTGTCTCCTCTATGAGACCTAAACTTATAACAAAGAGTACGGTAAAGAGCTCTTTAAATCTCAAAGGCTTTACCGGTACTGTGGTTGCCGGACTTATCTATCATCTTGCCGGATTTGGCAAATTGAATAAGATGTACCCCAACTTCACCACATACCGGGGGCGCGAATTTATAGATGCTATGCTCAAAGAGTTTAAAATCTCTTTTGAGATAGATGAGAAGGAGTTGGAGTATATTCCACAAGAGGGTCCCTTTGTGGTAACTGCCAACCACCCTTTTGGAGCGATAGACAGTCTGCTTCTACTTCACATTATTGGCTCTACCAGGCCCGATATTAAAACAATAGCCAATTTTCTATTTACCTCTATTCCCAATTTGTCCAACTTCTTTTTTGAGGTAAACCCCTTCAGTAATAATAAGGAGTTGGCAAGTAGCTTTTCGGGTTTGAGGGCTGCGGCTCTTCACCTTAAAAATGGCGGCTCTATAACTATTTTTCCCGCAGGCGAAGTCTCTACCTATTATGGAACCTCTACAATTGAAGATAAAGAGTGGCAGCTCCCTATTATAAAGATGATAAGGAACGCCAATGTTCCCGTTTTGCCCGCCTATTTTCATGGGACCAATTCAAAAATGTTCCACTTGATGGGTAGGATACACCCGGCATTGAGAACGCTACGCCTTTCGAGAGAGATGCTCAACAAGAGAGGCAAGACAATAAAAATTAGTTTTGGCCGCCCTATCACAACTTCGGAGCAAGCTCAATTTACAACTCTTAAAGAGCTCTCATTGGGCCTTAGGGCACGCACCTATGCATTGGAATCAAATCTTATACCCGATGCTGTTATTCAGGAGAGAGAGGAGCTTGAGCCTATTGCTCTTCCCAAAAATAGAAGGGCTATGCATAAAGAGATCTCTTCTCTTCCCGCCAATGCCCAACTCTTTACTACCGGCGGCTATAGCTGCTATTTGGCAAATGCATCTGCTATTCCCACCCTACTGCACGAGATTGGGCGAAAGAGAGAGGAGGCTTTTAGGGCTGTTGGCGAAGGAACCGGCACCCCTTTAGATTTGGACCAATATGACCAATACTATAAACATTTGATTTTGTGGGATAAGCATAGAAATAAATTGGTGGGAGCCTACCGTTTAGGGGGTGGAAGTGAAATTATGAAGAGTAAGGGGGTAGAGGGTTTCTACTCCTCTACCCTATTCCACTATAAAGATATTTTTACCCCTGTTCTCAACAACTCTATGGAGCTTGGGCGCTCTTTTGTCGTTTTAGATTATCAAAAAGAGACGCTCCCCCTTCTTCTACTTATAAAAGGTCTTCTATATGTAGTCTCTCGCAATAGTGAGGTGAAGTATCTGTTTGGGCCAGTGAGTATTAGTTCCTGGTATCCTATGTTTTATAGAAGTCTTATGATCTATTATCTAAAAGAGGCGCACTCCCCCCAAAGTTTCAATGGTGGCGCAATTCCCAAGACTCCATTCGAGGCAGATTTTATGAGAAGTGCACCGCTCCCGCTACTGCAGGGAAAGATGGAGAGTATAGAGAAGTTTGACCGCTTTATTCTTCGCCTGAGTAATGGGAAATATAGAGTTCCCACTCTTGTAAAAAAATATATTAAGATCAACTGTAAGATGGTTGCCTTTAATGTCGATCCCGCTTTCAACTACTGTGTAGATGGTTTGGTGCTTTTAGATTTGAAGGATGTTCCCATTTCAGAGATTGAGATTTTGACAAAGGGCGACCCCGATAGAGCGCGCATTTTTGAGAGATTTGGCCACTCCGCCCCTTGAGTATAAGCTACTCCCCTTTTTGCGATAGTGAGTTTTAAGGTACCGGGTCGTGGCCTCCTCCCCCCCAAGGGTGACACTTTAATATTCTTTTTACAGAGAGGTATCCCCCCTTAATCAAACCATGTTTTTTTAATGCCTCTGCCGAATATGTAGAGCAGGTGGGGGTAAAACGGCATGAGGGGGCGACTAAGGGTGAGATGCATATTTGATAACACTTAATTAGCAGTAGTGGCGGTGCTGTCAAAATTTTGCCTATCCCTTTTAATACTTTTTTCCAACCCATTTTCTACCTCTATTTTTATACTCTCTAATGTTGGGAGCGATACCCCTCTATAAATTATAAATAGATTATACCCTTCTCCCTCCTCTTTAAATATGGGAGAGTGTCGTAAACCCTCTCTTACAAGCCGTTTAATATAGTTTCTATCTACTGCTTTTTTGAAACTTCGTTTTGGTACAGCAATGACAGCCCTGTTGTGAGATATCCCATTGGGGAGTGAGACAATTTTAAAGGAGGGGGAGTGTATGATTCTACCATTTTTAAATAGCTCTTCAATCTCTGATCTCCTCTTAAGACGCCACTCTTTGCTAAAAGTGTTGTTACTGCTGTTCAAGATATAGTGTGAGTGCTTGTGCTATTGAGGGGGCCTCTTCGGTTGGGGTAATAATTGTACCCTCCCAATTCAACTCTTTTACCCTCTTTAGGGTTGCCGGGCCAAAGGTGGCTATAGAGATCTTTTTGGGGTTGAAATTGGGAAAGTTGTCAAGTAGCGACGCAATATCGAAAGGGGAGTAGAGTACTATAATATCGAAACTCTCAATATTGATATGAGAGAGATCGCAAAATACTGTTTTAAAGAGTATCGCTACTGAATGTTTAAGTTTGCTCTTCTTAAAGAGCTTGACCAAATTTGAATTGCAGTTGTCTGTTGTGGTAAGTAGAAAATTCTCTTCTCTATGTTTTGCCTTAATTATCTCTACTATTGAGGCAAGAGTACCATTGCCAAAGAAAATCTTCCTTTTACGATAGACAATATATTTCTGAAGATAGAGAGCTATTGGCTCTGAGATACAGAAATATTTCATCGATTCGGAGATGGGAAATTTTAGCTCTTCGCTAAAATTGAAAAAAACATCTATCGCCGATTTTGAGGTAAAAAGCACTGCACTAAAAGCAGAGGGATCAATCTTCTGAAGCTTAAACTCTTTAACCTCTATTGGAACTACTTTAAAAAAGGGTGTGAACTCAATTTGAACATTGTAGTTCTCTATGAGATCGCTGTATGGTGAAGCGTTTTGCGGAGCGGGTTGAGGTATAATGATTCTCTTCTCTTTCATACTATAGAATAACTGAATAGTAGTTTGACAATTACTATTGGGGGTGCCAATTCAAAAACACAAAGGTACAAAATATTAAAAATAGGAGAAAATTTTCCCTCTCTTAAAAGGTGAAAAACTGTAATTAAGTAGAGTATGAAAAGAGGCAATGCGCAAATTAAAAGATAGTTGAAGATGGTGCTCTCTCTTATCTCTACTCCAACAATGTAGAGAATAATTAAGGGAACTGAGGCAACAGTGAAAAGGATAATGTGGTTGAAGCCGGCTCGCCCAATAGCAATAAAGGGCTCTCTTCTCTTTAAGACCCATTGTAGATATTTTAGAAGAGAGCTCTTAAGTAGAAGGTAGAGAAGTAACAGGAGCGACACATATATAAAAAGAAGAGCTTTAGATAGGGCAAAATTGATTAAAAAATGGCGCTCAAAGAGAAGTGGCAACTCCAATGAGAGTGTAAAGAGCGACAGGAGTGCTATTTCGCCTCTTGTTCTAACAAAGGAGAGCTTCGACTCTATATTTCTTTGAAAATTGAAGTTGAAGAGTGAGCGAAATAGCGGTGGAAGAGTTCTACAGATGGAGTTGTAACTAAAGAGAAGTAGAGCCATATAAAAGAGTGCAACAAGCGAAAATAGAAGCGACGAAGTGTCACTTCCCAACGGTAATAGCTGATTGGAGAGTACCAAAGAGTGGCTGCCCCACAATGAATCTATTGGAAGGGGGTGTAGCGACCCTATAGAGTCTATTCCAACCAAAAGGTCAATTGCCTCTCTTTGCATTGTATCCCATACTTTGAAGAGATTCCAACACTCTCTCTCTAAAGTCGCCCTGAATTAAGATCTCTCTATTTTTAACACTTCCACCACTTCCGCATCTGCCCTTTAAGATCTTTCCCAGCTCTTCAATCGAGTTGTCGCTACCTTGAAATCCTTGGATGAGTGTTACCTGTTTACCTCCTCTGTTTCGTCTATCTAAAGTTATCAAAAGCCTCTCTCTCTCTCTTGGAATGGGCTCCTGTCCAATACTATCCTGCTCTTCATATTGGTAGTTGGGATTTGTAGAGTAGACAACTCCTCCTTTTGCTCTTTTTTTATTTGATTTCATAGCACTCTAATATATAGACAAATTTAGGCAGAAAAATTCAAAATGGTATCTTTGTTATAATTTACAAAATTGTACAACACTTTTTAATATGAAAAAAGCTCACTTCAAATTGGGAGATAGGCTCTTAGGACTTCTGCTCTTTATTGTTGCCGCCTTTGTATATCTCTCTACAATAGAAGATACTACAAGCTTTTGGGATTGTGGGGAATTTATTGCCTCATCTTATAAGTTGGAGATAGGGCACCCTCCTGGAAATCCTATTTTTCAGTTAGTTGCAAGATTTTTTACCCTCTTTGCTCCCGCAAATAAAGCTGCTCTAATGGTAAATGCAATGAGTGCCATCTGCTCTGCATTAACAATAATGTTTCTCTTTTGGACTATTACCCACTTGGGAAGAAGAGTTATGGAGAGAGGTAAGGGGTTGAGCCAAGGAGGCGCCATTGCAGTGTGGGGTGCCGGGGTTGTAGGAGCTTTAATCTACACCTTTTCCGATACCTTTTGGTTTTCGGCGGTAGAGGCAGAGGTGTACGCTATGTCGTCGCTCTTTACTGCTGTTGTCTTCTGGGCTATTTTAAAATGGGAGGAGCAGGCCGATGCCCCCTATGCCAACAGATGGATTATTTTGATAGCTCTGTTGATGGGGCTTTCGGTAGGGGTACACCTACTTAACCTGTTGGCTATTCCTGCAATAGTATTTATCTACTACTATAAAAAGTATGAGAGCTCTCCAAAACTCACTATAAAAGTTTTTGCCATTGCTGTTGTAATTTTGGCAGTTGTTCTATTTGGAGTGATACCTTGGCTTCCAAAGTTGAGCGCTTTTGTAGATCTATTTTTTGTGAACTATTTAAAGCTCCCATTCAATAGTGGAGCTGCACTCTTTGTGATAACCCTTTTAGCTCTATCGCTTTGGGCAGTTTGGTTTACCCAAAAAAGGGGGAAGGTGCTGCTCAACACCATTCTATTGGCCTTTACTATGATTGTAATTGGCTACTCTTCATTTGCTATGGTGATTATTAGATCCTCTGCCAACACCCCTACAAACGAGAATCAGCCCGATAATCCATTCTCTCTCGTGCGCTATTTGGCCCGCGAGCAGTATGGGAGCAACCCTTTAATTTATGGAGAAACTTATGCTTCGGAGTACTCTTTGGAGAGTACCACCTATTGGGCTAAGGTTGGAGATCGCTATAAAAAGGTAAAAGGCCCTGTAAAACAGAAATTTGACTCTCAAGGGAGGGTCTTCTTTCCTAGAATGTGGAGCAGCTCAAGGGATCATATCAATTTCTACAAAGCTTATACTCAAAACAGGGGGAAGAGACTCTTTGGGAGCGAAGAGAAGATTCCACTCTTTAGAGACAATTTGAGATTTTTCTTCGACTATCAACTCAATTGGATGTATCTAAGATACTTTATGTGGAACTTTGTGGGACGCCAAAACGACTTCCACGCACCGGCACCAGGAGATCCTTTTAAAGGAAATTGGGAGTCGGGTATCTCCTTTATTGACAAGAGTAGATTGGGCGACCAATCGGAAGGACCCAACTATTTGGTAAACAATAGATCTAAGAATCACTACTACTTTCTCCCACTGATTTTAGGATTGGTAGGGCTCTTTTTTCACCTTAAACACGACAAAAAAAATTGGTGGGTGGTTATGCTCCTTTTTATTATGACCGGGGTGGCTATTGTTCTCTATCTAAATCAGCCCCCATATCAGCCAAGAGAGAGAGATTATGCCTTTGCCGGCTCTTTTTATGCCTTTGCAATTTGGACCGGCTTTGCCGTTCTTGCACTCTATCGCACCTTAAAGAGAGTGTTGGATGAACGATTGGCTGCTCTTTTAAGTTTTGTGTTGCTAATTTTTGTCCCTATCCAAATGGGTGGTCAAAATTGGGATGACCACAACAGGAGCAATCGCTATACTGCAAGAGATATTGCCTTTAACTATCTAAACTCCTGCGACTCCAACGCTATTTTGGTAACACATGGCGACAACGACACCTTTCCTCTATGGTACCTTCAGGAGGTAGAGGGGGTGCGCACCGATGTTCGTGTGGTAAATACCTCCCTCTTGGGAACCGATTGGTATATAGATCAGATGCAGTATAGAACTTACGACTCTGCTCCCCTCAATTTCTCTCTTACAAAAGAGGAGTATATTTATGGTACCAACGATGTGGTTCAAATATACGATAGGGTAAATAGGGCGGTGCCACTTAAAGCGGTAGTAGATCTGATGTCGCACCCCAGCGCAAAGGTTAAACTCACCTCTGGTGAATCTATAAGTGTATTTGCCGCAAGAGAGCTTTTGGTACCGGTAAACAAGAGTGCCGTTTTGAAAGGGGGAATTGTTCCTCTTAGCGATTCGTCGCTTATTGTAGATACTATCCAACTCTCACTCCCCCCCTCAAAAGGGATACTCACCAAAACGGAGTTGATGATATTGGACCTTATTGCCAACTACAATTGGGAGCGCCCCATCTACTTTGTTGCAATGGGAGGAGATCTTAATATTGGGATTAAAGAGTACTTGGAGTTTTGTGGCTTTGCCTATAAGTTTGTCCCTATAAAGAGTGAAACTTCGGTGGGGACACCCGGTAGAATTGTTGCCCAAAATATGTACAATAAGGTGATGGATACCTATAGGTGGGGCAATATGAACGATAGTACTATTCATATAGATTACCAAAATATTTTAACATTTAGCGCAATTGTCTCTGCTCGAAATATTTTTGTTCAAACTGCTCAAGCTCTGGTAGATGCCGGCGAAAACGAAAAGGCAGAAGAGGTGTTGGATAGGATGGGGCAGGAGATAATTCCCTACCACTTTCCCCTGAACAGCTCTTTGATTCCCTCGCTTAACGAGTATTCGGTGTTGGAGGCTATAGATCTATACCTCTATTTGGGTAAGAGGGAGAAGGGGTTAGAGTTGGGGCGCGCTTTTGCCAAAGAGTCTCTTGAAACTATCGCTCTCTATATGGGTGTGCTCTTTAGCCCAACCATTGGCACCATAGCTGTTTCAAAAAATGATATAGATGATAAGAGCTCTTATATTCTCTATCTTGCCAATATCTATCGCGAAAGAGGTTTAAGCGATGAAGCAGAAGAGGTTACCAATAGATTGGTGGAGCTTATCGGGAAATTCTAATCCTCCAAAAGAAGGTTGCATCCCCTTAGTGGTGCACTCTCTATACGGCCCAAAACTTTGAAGGAGGAGTTGCCAAATGCAACTCCTCTATCCTCACTCTCAATAAAGGAGCAGGAGTATATATTGGCCAAATCTATAATGTTTATACCCCCCTCTTTACCACTTTTCATATAGTGGAAGGGGTTGTTGAGATCTCTGATTGCCACCCTCATCCACGGTGGAGGGGTAAAGAGATCGCCCCCAACTGCCCACCCCTGCGAAAGGAGTTCTGCCATCCCATATTCTGAACCTATTGTTGCGCCCCTAAAGCTTTGCAGGAGCCTGTTATGTAGCTGGGCGCGCTCAATCTCTCTCCCTCTCCCCTTCATCCCCCCTGTCTCAATAACGGTAAGGGTGGGAGACTCTATCTCAAATTTTTCAATAAACTCCAATAGGGCAAATGTAACCCCTATGAGTAGTGTCTTTACTCCCTGCTGTTGTAGCAGAGTGAGGTTCTGCTGGAGCTCTTTAAAATTGTATAGATAGAAACCAGAATGGGAGTTGTTGCTTAGTGCTATCAACTCTTTTACCATATATGCCAGCGATGAGTTCTCTCTCTCCAAGTAGGAGGGGAGAAGTGCCGCTATTGCCCACTCTTGAGGGCTTCCAAGAGATAGTTCAAAAGAGCGGATGAAGCTTTTACGATAGAGTTCCAAACTCTTTACCCAATGTTTGGAGGGGGTGGTTCCACCGGTTGCACTGCTGGTGAAGAGAGCTTCTGCTTTACCATCGAAACTTTTGATATCGTGATCTTTATAGAGAACTATAGGGAGAAAGGGTATCTGCTCAATCTGCTCTATATTGGAAGGAGAGAGCCCCAAAAGCGAAAGGTATTGTGCATAAGGTTTACAGTAGCGGGCCTGATAGTTAAATATTTTAATTGCAAGGGAGTTAAAACCCTCTTGAGAGAGCGGTTCAAAAATCTCTCTCTCAATCTGCCCCATCTCTACCTTTATACTATTGGGTATTGCGCTCATTTTGACTCTCTGTTAAGTTTTAGCAGCTCTTCAATAATGGTTCTATCGTTGCTAAGGGGGGGGACTTTATTTTGACCCCCCACTTTACCCTTCTGGGAAAGCCAGCGGTAGAAGAGCCCCCGCGGAGCGGGTATAACTTCAAGGGGTAGCATTGTTAAGTTATTCTCTCTTTTGGCACGATAGTCTGAATTGTGCTCCTGTAACTGATTATCGAGCATTTGGGCAAAGAGTTTAAGATCTTGGGGAGGGGTATCAAACTCTATAAGCCACTGGTGGTAACCTTTATGGTTGGAACTCATATAGTGGGGGGCAACGGTAAAAGTGGCAACCGAAAGAGCAAGATGGTTACAAACATATGTCAATGCTTTTTCGGCATTGTGAATCATTAGCTCCTCTCCAAAAGCGTTAATATAGAGCTGGGTTCGTCCGGTTATTATAATTTTGTGTGGCTTTAACGATGTAAATTCAACAGTGTCGCCAATGAGGTAGCGCCACAATCCTCCGTTGGTAGTGAGGAGAGGAGCATAAATTTGGTTTGTGGTAACACTCTCTATAGTATCGAAATCTGTAAAGTTGCCGGCAATGGCCATCTCCAATTTGTCTAAGGGGATAAACTCATAGAATATTCCATTGTTGGTTAGAAGAAGCATTGAAGAGTCGCTTGGATCGTTCTGGAAGGCAAAAAAGCCTTCCGATGCGTTGTAGCTCTCAAGGAAGTTGAGCTTTCCCGAAACCATTTTCAGATACTCTTTGCGATAGGGTTTGAAACTTATTCCCCCATGCATAAAAAGCTCTAAGTTGGGCCATATTCTATGAAGATCCTCTTCGCCGTTATATTGAAGAATCTGTCTAAGGAGAACCAAATTCCAAGAGGGGACACCAGAGAAGTTGGTTACATTGTAGCTGCGGGCATTTTTACAAATATGCTCTACCTTCTCTTCGAATGACGACATTAGAGCTATCTTTTTTGAGGGGACCCTTCTTAGTTCAACCCAAGGTGGGGTATTGGAGAGTAGGATAGCCGAAAGGTCGCCACTCTTCTGCCCCTCTCTTCCCATTGTATCGGGTACTACACTCCCCCCAAGGGTGAGTGCGTTACCCTTGAGTAGCTTTGAAGTGGGGTTGTTTATAAGATAGGAGGCAATCATCTGTTTCATTCCATGGTAGTGGCAATTGTAGAGTGCCTCTTTTGTTACAGGAATAAATTTACTCACAGCATTGCTTGTCCCCGATGATTTTGCAAACCACTTGATTGGACTACTCCACAGCAGGGAGCTCTCTCCCTCTCTCACTCTCCTAATATAGGGCTCATACTCCTCATAACCCCTTAGAGGTACACGCTCTCTATAGTGTAGATAATTGCTACTGCTCTCTATACCGTGCTCTTTGCCAAAGGTGGTTTTGGAGAGGGTGCCCATTAAGTTGGCCAAGAGCCTATTTTGATATATTTCGGGCCGCTCCATATTGAGCTCTATATCGGCAATCAATTTTGAGAAATAGACTCTATATAGTTTTGCAAAAAAGTTCATATCGATAGTTTAATCTGAAAAGAGCTCTTGTAGTATTGGAAGCGAGAGACTCTCTATGTCGCAATTTTGATGGTAGGAGAGGTAGTTTAGCACTTTGGTTAAAAATTGGGAGCGTCTCCTTCCCGATATCTTTATAGAGTCTAAACTATCTGCCGAAAGGGTATAGAGGCTGCGGAGCAGATCCTCCTCTCCCTGCAAGAGTGAGAGGCTCTCTTCAAGGAGTTCAGCAGAGCCGGATTGGTATGGATAGATAGGAGAGTATCCAAGGTGAAAGAGCAGATGGCTTAAAAACCATAGATGAAAATTTGCCACTCCAACACTCTTCTCCTCCAAAAGCACTATCGAAGATTCTAAAAAGTTGTAGAGGGGGGTGTTCTGCTCTACCTCTCTAATACTTTTCAATATAATTTCGGCCAAGAAGAGGGCAATTGACCCCTTTCTTATATCTTCTCTAATAGCTGATAATTTAAAGAGAGGCTCATACTCCTTTATATTTATCATCTCTCCTATCCTCTTTTTTACCGGAGTTATTAAAATGGGACTTAAGGGATGGAGAAGAGAGAGATTGTGTTGCTTTGAGTTGGCTCCCGCCTTTAGATATAGAGAGCACTTGCCATGTTGGTTGCTATATCCGCGGATAACAACACCCCACTCTTTGTGTCTAAAAGAGTGTAGTACAATCAATTTAAAGCTATTGTTTTCCATCTCTACCACACTCTTTCAAAAAAAGGGCCAGGGCTCTTAATGCGATAGCTCTATGGGATATCTCATTTTTTTGTTCTATCCCCATCTCTGCTAAGGTTAGAGTGGAATCTACAGGCTTAAAGAGAGGGTCGTAACCAAAACCGTGGCTGCCTCTAAGCTCCTCTATAATCTCTCCTTTTAGAACTCCTTGGAAGAGAAACTCGCGCCCACCTCTAATGAGAAGTATGACAGTCCTAAATTGGGCCAATCTATTTTTCTCTCCTTTAAGCATATGTAGCAGTTTTGTGTTGTTCTTTTGAGAATCTGCCTCCAACCCCGCATAACGGGCAGAGAGATATCCGGGTGCTCCATCCAACGCTTGAACTTCAAGTGCGGTGTCGTCTGCTATACAATCTTTGCCACTTTTTTGGTATAGATATTGCGCTTTGAACCTGGCATTCTCCTCTATGGTAAAGTACTCTTCGGGAATCTCTTCGGTAATACCAAGCTCCAACAGGCCTCTCAATTTGATAGATGCTCCAATTATCTTCTGTGCTTCTGAAAGTTTGTGTAAATTAGAGGTTGCAAAAAGAAGTTCCATATAGAAAATTATTGCTCTAAAGATAATAAAAACTTTACTTTTGAACTCTTACTATAAATAAATTGAATCTGCTATGCGTCTTCAAAAAAAATTGGCAACCCACTCCCTTACTCTCACTCTCCTATTGACCCCTCTCCTCTCATTTGCACAATCGTTGGAATTGGGGAAAAGCTTAGAGGTGCAGCTCAATATTTTAAAGGAGGTCTCTACACTCTATGTAGATTCGGTCTCATTGGAGAGCCTCTTGTGGGATGCCTCCAACTATATGTTGAATAGATTGGACCCCTATACCGTCCTAATTAGAGAGAACGACTCCGAAAGTTTAGAGATGATGACAAGAGGGAGTTATGGCGGAATTGGGGCTATAATAAGGAAAAAGGGAGAGAACATTTTAATAGCAGAGGTTTACGAGGGCTCTGCTGCAGCTAAGGTAGGGATTATTGATGGCGACCAAATAATAGCACTTGATGGAGAGCCGGTTGCCCCCCTATCGGTAGAGGAGTGCAGTGCAAAGATGAGAGGAGGGCCGGGAACCAATTTAAGAGTAACTCTCAAGCGGTTGAGAGGTGGCGATACACTCTCTTTAAATATTGTAAGAGAGAAGATTCATATTCCCGATCTTCTCTATTGGGGTATGGTAGCTGACAGTGTGGGCTATATAAAAAGCAGATCCTTTACTTCGGGTGGGGTAAAGGAGATTAGAGAGGCGCTACAAAAATTGGTAGAGGAGGAGAGTTGTAAAAGGGTTGTTTTAGATTTAAGAGATAATGGGGGTGGGCTTTTGAGTGAGGCGGTAGAGATGCTCTCTCTCTTTCTCCCGCAGAGAAGTTTGGTGGTGAGCTCTAAGGGCAGGGCTAAAGAGGATAATATGAACTTCTACACCACCACACCCCCGGTAGATACTTTAATTCCGTTGGTGGTGTTGGTAAACTCGGCATCGGCCTCCTCATCCGAAATTGTAGCCGGTGCACTTCAAGATTTGGATAGAGCCACTATTATAGGGAGCCGCACCTTTGGAAAGGGTTTGGTTCAATCTATAAGAGATGTGGGATACGGCAACAACATTAAAATTACCACTGCCCGGTACTATACCCCTGCCGGCCGCTCTCTTCAAGCTATAGATTACTCTCATAGAGAGGAGGATGGAAGTGTAGGCTCTATACCGGACTCCCTTAAGAGCGCATTTAAGACTCTTAGAAGAGGTAGGGTGGTTTACGACGGGGGCGGTATTGAACCCGACTCTACTGTTTTAGCAAAGGAGTATAGCCGCCCGGTGATTGGTCTTGCATACTCAAATCTGCTGCACCAATATTCAATAGAGTACTCTTCAAAAGTGGATACTATTGCCCCGGTTGCCCAATTTGAGCTCTCCAACGCCAACTATTTGGAGTTTGTAGAGTGGGCCTCAAAACAGCAGTTCGACCACCGTTCAAGAGTGTTGGTAGAGTATGACAAATTGATAGAGTTGGCCTCAATGGAGGGGGGCTCTTCCCAACTTCTCTCCCAACTGAAATCGTTGCGTTCTACTATTACACTCTCAAAAAAGGAGACTCTCATTAAACTTAAAGATGAGATAAAGCCACTTTTAGAGATGGAGATTATAAATAGATACTATTTTCAGAGGGGAGCGGTTCAATACTCGCTAAAAGAAGATAGGGAGCTTAAAGTTGCTATGGAGATCAATTTATTAGATTGAGATGAGTATCTCCCTTTTGCTTTTTCCCGAAAATTGCCCTCTATGCAATAGTGCCCTTGTAAAGGGTGAGGAGAGTATCTGTTTGAGCTGTCTCTCCGATCTTCCCTACTCCTATTTTTGGAGTTGGAGAGAGAATCCGGCAGAGGAGTTGCTACAGGAGACTATAGAGGTAGAGAGGGTTGCCTCTCTGTTTCTCTATAGAGAGGAGAGTAATTGGAAGAGAGCTATCCACAAATTTAAATATGGCGGCGATTTGAAGTTGGGGCTTTTTCTGGCCTCTATTTTGGCCACCAAGCTATTGGAGAGCGGGTGGAGAGATTATATAGATATTGTGATTCCGGTACCTCTTCACCCTCTCAAAAAGTGGAGAAGGGGTTATAACCAATCTGCTATAATTGCCTCTAAAATAGCAGATATACTCAACCTTCCAATGGTAGAATCTTTTTTGAAGAGGAGAAAATATGGAGTAACCCAGACCCATAAAAATAGAGAGAGGCGGCAAAAAGGGGTAAAAAAGGCTTTTGTACTTACTAAAAAGGGGATAGAGGGTTTGGAGGGAAAGAGGGTTCTATTGGTAGATGATGTCCTTACAACTGGAGCTACCATTGAGGGGTGCTTCAATGCCCTATTGAAGGGGGCTCCCAACTCTGTTTTGGTGGCTACTCTCGCTTTTGTAGAGTAAAAAAACTATTTTAGCATAGATTATAACAGTTATGTTTGATTTTGTAAAAATTGGGTTGATTGATATTATAGATATCCTTTTGGTAGGATTTCTTATCTATCAGGCATATAAGCTTATAAAGGGAACTATAGCGATCAATATCTTTACGGGTCTCCTACTCTTCTATCTTATTTGGCTTATCTCAAAAGCGGTGGGGATGAAATTGATAAGCGGTATTTTAGGACAGGTGATGGGGGTAGGGGTGTTGGCACTAATTATACTCTTTCAACAGGAGATAAGAAGATTTCTTATGAAGCTTGGCACCCGTTATATGAACTCTAAATTTTTCTCAAAATTTATTGCCAAACTCAATCTCTCGGGGGGCACTCCATTGGAGAGTGAAGATTTGAATCAGCTTACAGAAGCTTGTCAAAAAATGTCGGAAAGTAGGATAGGGGCTCTAATTGTTTTAGCCAACAATAGTTCGTTGGAGGATATTTTAGAGAGTGGCGACAGGTTGGATGCCAAAATTAGTGCAAGATTGATTGAAGCTATCTTTACCAAAGGGGGGCCAATGCACGATGGAGCTATGATTCTTTCGCAGGGGAGGATAGTTGCTGCCCGTTGTACCCTCCCTATCTCCGAAAATTTGAAAATTGCTCCCCATTATGGAATGCGTCATAGGGCTGCATTGGGTGTTTCAGAAGAGTCGGACTCCTTTGTTGTTGTAATCTCTGAGGAGAGTGGCAATATCTCATTTGTGTCGAAAGGGGTAATTGTGGGTATGGGTAGTATAAATGAGTTGAGGGCCCACTTAGATAAGATCTTCAATAAAAAATAATGAGCGAAGATTTTAAAATAGAGCAGAAACTTGGAATTGATAAAATTCGTAAGAGGGTTGCCTCGCTCTGTTCAACTCAATCTGCCAAGAAAAAAGTAGAGGAGCTTCGGTTGTTTACCTCCCCCTCCGAACTTGAGAGGGAACTTAATCTAACGGAGGAGATGAGATCTCTTCTCCTTTTCGACACCCCTTTCCCCGATTCGGGCTATATAGATATTTTGCCACTATTTAAACGGTTGGAACAGCCAAGCGCCTATTTGGATAGCCCCTCTCTACAAAATTTGAGAGTGGGGCTCGCCACCCTTCGTAGCATAACCAACTATTTTCGCAAAGATCGCCCCTTGCGCTATCCAAATCTAAACAGACTCATCTCTACGGTAGCACTGTTTCCTACAGTAGATAAGCGGTTAGACTCTCTATTAGACAGATTTGGCAATATAAGAGATAGCGCATCGCCGCAACTTGGCTCTATTAGAAAATCTATCAAAGAGCGCGAAGGCTCTCTTTCTAAGTTACTTAAATCTTTATTGGCAAAAGGGCAGCAGGAGGGTATCATTGAGAGCGATGCAACGCTATCTGTAAGAGAGGGAAAGGTTCTACTTCCGGTAGATGTGGGGAGTAGAAGAAAGATAGCGGGGTATGTGGTAGATCAGTCGGGTTCGGGCCGCACTATCTATGTAGAACCGATAGAGGCGGTGGAGCTCAATAACCACATTAAAGAGCTTATTTTTGCCCAGCAGCGCGAAATTGAGAGAATATTAATAGAGTTTTCCACCTTTCTAAGAGACTATCTGCCCGAACTTACCACCTCCTTTGAGAGGTTGTGCGATATAGAGTTTATAAGGGCAAAAGCGCTCTATGCTATAGAGATAGGAGCTGCCAAGCCAATTTTAAATTTAGATGGGGAGTTGATTGTTAGAGAGGGTAGGCATCCACTCTTAGAGGAGGTTTTAAAGAGAGAGGGTAGGGAGATTGTTCCGCTAACTCTCTCATTGAATAGAGAGAAGCGAATCCTTCTAATTTCGGGCCCCAATGCCGGTGGTAAATCAATAGCCCTAAAGAGTGTTGGAGTGCTTCAATATATGTTTCAGATGGCTCTCTTGGTTCCCGCTTCACAAAGTTCAGAGTTTCCTCTCTTTCAATCGTTTTTTGTAGAGATAGGGGATGAACAATCTTTAGAGAATGACCTTAGTACCTATAGCTCCCATCTTAAAAATATGAGGGAGATTGTTACCCGGGCAGATAGAGAGAGCTTAGTGCTTATAGATGAGTTTGGTTCGGGTACAGAGCCTATGGCGGGTGGAGCTATTGCCGAAGCGCTCTTAGAGGAGTTGGAGAGGAGAGGCTCTTTTGGAGTTGTCACTACCCATTACACCAATCTAAAGCTCTATGCGGGGAGCAGTAAAGGGGTGATCAACGGAGGGATGCTATTTGATACTCACAAAATAGAACCGCTCTTCAAGTTGGAGATTGGCACTCCCGGTATCTCCTTTGCTTTTGAATTGGCTAAAAAGATGGGGATTCCAGAAGCTATAGTGGCCAAAGCTCAAAAGGGGGTGGGGCCGCAATTTGTAGAGATGGAGAGGCAGCTTAGAAGGGTGAGTCGTAGCCGAAGAAGAATTGATCTGAGTTTGAAGAGTGTTGGCGAAAGGGAGCAATACCTTACAGAGCTCACCAATAGATATGAAGAGGAGTTAAAAGGAATTAAGCAACTGAAGAGAGAGGTTTTAAAAGAGGCAAAAGAGGAGGCAAGCCGGCTACTCTCAGGGAGCAATAAAATTATTGAAAAGACCATTAGAGAGATTAGAGAGGGAGAGGCAGAGAGAGAGAAGACCAAGAGAGCAAGAGAGGAGTTGGAGAGTTTTAAAAAGAGGGTAGAGAGTAAGGAGGAGCGCCCTTTAGATAGGGTAGAGGAGAGACTAAACTCTATTGAGAAGATAGCGGTAAAGGAGAGGCGTGCTCCCAAAGGGAAGAGAGCCCATAGAGAGAGAAAAGTCTCTATTTTAGAGTTAAAGGTTGGCGATAAGGTGAGAGTGGCCAAGAGTGGTGTAGTGGGTGAAGTAGTAGAAGTGAGCGGGAAACAGGTTACAATTGCTGCCGGTTCACTCCTTACCCGGCTTGCTGTTGGTAAGGTGGAGCGTTTGTCTAATAGGGAGTATAGTGATATATTGGCCCCCGGCGGCGTAGATAGAAGAAGGTTTTCAGTTACAGAGAGCGCGGGGGTGGGGGAGAGAAGGGTAAACTTTAAGCCTACAATAGATTTAAGGGGGGAGCGGGTAGAGGGTGCTTTAGAGAGGGTAACCTCTTTTGTAGATGATGCCATTATGGTTGGGGTGGGCGAAATAAAGATATTGCACGGTAAGGGAGATGGTATTTTAAAAGAGGAGATAAGGAGGCATCTTAAGAGTTTTTGGGGTATTCTCTCTTATAGAGATGAGGCGATTGAGATGGGAGGAGCTGGAATTACAGTAGTTGATTTAACAAATTATAAATAGTTTAATATGAGAGTTGGAGTTTCTTATTTAATCTCTTTAACACTTTTTTTGCTACTCTCTTGCCAAAGTAGTGAGAATGAGGTGAACAGAGTGGCAGAACAATTTTTAGATAGTTTTTTCAAGTTTGATTACGAGAGTGCCAAAGCTCTCTCTACCCATGAATATAAAGAGGAGTTGTCATTTCTTACAAAATCTATTGAAGGGTTGGAACAGGGGGTTAGGGATAAGGTAATCGAATATTCTCAAGGGGTAGAGAGGGAACTCTTAAATATTGAGAAATCCAATTCAAAAGATACCCTTATTTTAAATTATAGAATGGTGGCACCCAATACCAAGTACAAAGCAAACAACAGCTTAACTATGGTGAAGGGGAGTGAGGGGTGGAGAGTGGCCCGATTTGGCAGCTAATCGATTCTATAGAAGGGAATTTTATTGAAATTATGAATAGAACCATTGCAAATATAGTTGACTCCCATACCCACTCTCTATTTTCTCCAGACAGTTCAACCCCTATAGCAGAGGCTGCCAAAGCAGCAGAGAGAGTTGGGGTGGCAGGCTTTGCCATAACCGACCACTACGATCTAAATGCTCCCGGCGAAACTGCACGATTTATCTTTGACCCAAAGGAGCAGCAGGCGCAAATTGCCAAAGAGCAACAGGGTACCACTCTTAAAATTCTTAGAGGGGTAGAGTTGGGTCTCCTCCCCTACAACTTAGAGGAGATGGCTCAAAAACTTTCCACCATTCAATTTGATGTGGTGATAGCCTCGCTCCATATTGTAGATGGAGTTGATCCCTATTTTCAACCCTACTACGATGGGAAGAGCTCCAAAGAGGCTTATGGCCGCTATTTAGAGCAGTTCTACACCTTAGCAGAGCAGTATAGCGACTTCGATATTTTTGGCCATCACGACTATATAGTTAGATATGCCCCTTACCACGAAAGAGTTTTAAGATACTCCCAACATAGCGATATTTTAGATACCATATTTAAATATTTAATCTACAATGGAAAGGCTTTTGAGATAAATAGCGCCACCTATCGCGATAGGGGTGGGGCGGTGCCCCAGATAGACAAAGATAGTATAAAGAGATTTGTAGAGCTTGGCGGAGAGCTTGTATCGTTAGGCTCAGATGCCCACACCTCCGATAGGATGGGAGAGAACTTTACCCCCCTTCTACATCTGTTAAAGAGTTGTGGGGTACGCTATATTACCCATTTTGAAAATCGCAAAAGCTTTCCACAAAAAATTAATCTGTAAACGAGATGAGAGTAAAAGTAACAATCGCCTTTTTGGTACTCCTCTTCACTCTTCTCTATGGAGAGGCCAATGGATGTACAAATATTTTAGTAACAAAAGGGGCATCGAAAGATGGCTCTGTTATGGTCACCTATGCAGGCGACTCACACCAACTCTATGGAGAGCTTTACTACAGAAAGGGCAATTTCTTCCCTTTGGGTAGTAAGATGAAGATATTTGAGTGGGATAGCGGCAAATATTTGGGAGAGATTGACCAGGTAGCCAGAACCTATACCACTGTGGGAAACATGAATGAGCACCAACTTATTATTACCGAAACCACCTTTGAGGGGAGGGAGGAACTTTCCGACTCTACCGGTATAATGGATTATGGGAGCCTTATCTATGTTACTCTGCAGAGGGCAAAGAGTGCCCGAGAGGCAATTGAGGTTATGACCCAACTGGTGGAGCAGTATGGTTACTACTCTTCGGGCGAATCTTTCTCTATTGCCGACAAAGATGAAGTTTGGATTTTAGAGATGATTGGAAAAGGGGTGAAAATTGAGAATGGAGAGAATAAAAATAGAGGCGCTGTATGGGTTGCCGTTAAAATCCCCGACGGCTATGTGTCGGCCCATGCCAACCACTCCCGTATCACCACATTTCCTTTAGATAGACCCAATGAGGTGCTCTACTCAAAAGATGTAATCTCCTTTGCAAGGGAGATGGGGTACTATAGTGGAAGCGATGCCAACTTTAACTTCTCTCAAACCTATGCACCAATTGACTTTAGTGCTATGCGTGCCTGTGAAGCGAGAGTGTGGGCAGCTTTCAATATTATGGGCGAAGGTTTTATAGGCGACAAACCCTACACCCACTATACCGACTACGCAATGGGGCACAACCCCAATAACCGTATGCCCCTCTATATTAAACCTGCCAAAAAGGTAGATTTAAAATTGGTAGCCCATATTATGCGCGACCATTACGAGGGTACCATTTTAGATATGACTAAAGATATTGGGGCGGGCGGCAATGGATTGCCATATAGATGGCGCCCTCTCTCTTTTGAGGTTGATGGCCAAAGATACTACAACGAAAGGGCTATTGCTACCCAACAGACCGGCTTCTGGCTTATAGGGCAGGCAAGGGGGTGGCTACCCAACGAAGTTGGAGGAATTTTATGGTTTGGGGTGGACGATGCCGCCACTTGTGCGTTAACTCCCATCTACACCTCTCTGTTGGATGTTCCCCTCTCTCTTCGTGAAGGGAATGGGAATATCACTACATATTCGCCCACTGCAGCCTTCTGGATCTTCAATAGAGTTGCCAATTTTGCCTACTCCCGTTACAATTTAATCTTCCCCGACATCAAATATGAGATGGATAGCTTTGAAAACCGGGTGATGGCAGAGATCCCTTCTATAGATTCGGCAGCGTTGGAGCTTTTAAAGAGCTCTAAAATGGAGGCTAAGGAGTATTTGACCGCCTACTCCATAGAGAGGGCGCAAGAGCTCTTTGAAAGGTGGGTGGAGTTAGACAAGTATCTGTTAGTAAAACATTTAGACGGCAATATTAAGCAGGAGGAGAGTAGAGGGGTATTTAAAGATAATGGTAACGGTAAAAATATTCCCGCATCAGTAATTTTTCCCGGTTACACCCAAATTTGGAAGGAGGCTGTGGTTAGAGAGGCGGGCGAGAAGCTTAAGGTGGTCAATTAGCGGGATTGCCTACCTCTCCTGCAAAGAGGATTGTAGAGGTAGAGTGCTCCCAAATTAGAAAGAGAAATGGGCGCTCTACTCTAAAGGTAAGAGGCTCTTGAGGTGCTGCTGTCAACCCCATCCCTACAGATGTTGCCGCTGCCGCCTCGCCCCCCTCTTCATCGATTGCTATATAGGTCTTTTGAAGCACTTTAGAGATAACTAACTCTCCGGCAGTTGCACCCTCTACAATTTCAGAAAAATTAGCCTTTTGTGAATCAAAAGCATCTACAACTCCAAGCGCTTTCAAAATATCGTTGAAGTTGATTTCAGATTCAAATTTAAACTTGGGAAGATATAGATCTACCGTTTCTAAGGTGCTGTTGGAAGCGATTCTATCCCATAGCTCTGTTGTTTTGAGAGTGCTAATTGTATTTGGAATAGTGTTGGATAGTGCTACAGTAAAGTTGAAGGCTCCATTGCCAAAAGGGATAGTAAGCGCCTTTACCTCTCCCTCCTGGAAAATGGCCCCCTTTACATTGCCATTCATTGTTGGAACTTTAATCTCCTCTCCATTGGCAAGATAAAAACTTTGTGGTTGGGTGTGCTCTCTCTTAAACTTTTTGCTCCAAGGCGCTTTAAAGTAGAGTGCATTTATCATAAACATCACCTCTAAGGGAGAGATCTCCTCTAAGATACTCTCTATTTTCCCATTGGTCTCTCTTGAACACCAGCTGTTGATAGTGTTGAGCGTTTGAGGGGAAGAGAAGTCTAAAGTTGAAATTTGAGCATTGAACCACTCCCCGTTGGTTGTTAGAAAGCTCTCTTTTACCAAGAAGTTGTTGTGATACCAAATTGAGTTGGCTATATGTAGTGTACTTTTTTTGTCGACCTTTGTCAACTGGGAACTCATCTTTTGAAAATAGCTGTTTATACTCTCAACTCCATCTCCCATCTGAAGCCCCTCTTCTATTTGGCGTTGAGTCTCTCCTACTGCTCCGTTTCTGCACATTGCCATTGCAATATTGAGACTCAGGGGAGAGATCATCATATTCTCTGAAACCCGCTCGGGGCTGTTGTGAACCAGCTCCAAGAGAGTAAAAGCCCCTCTATTTGCATATTTGGCAACAATACCTTCACTTTGAGTCAACACAATTTTTAACGGTGGCTTCTCACCCCCTCCCCATTTTTGACAAGAGAGTAGAGATAGCACAACGGGCAAGAGAAGTGATAGAAATTTTCTCATAATAGACTATTTTATCAGGTGTTCAATTCTTGACAAGGTCTCTTGGGCAAGCTCCTGCTTCTCTTTTATATGATCTTTTACGCTCATAACAAACTTGTTGGTCTCAAATTGCCCTCTTACCTCTTCAAAATCTTTTACACACTCGTGGGGGTTGCCATCGGCACCAAAGCTTGTCATAGAGCTAAGGGAGAACTCTTTCTTTGCATCTTCGTAGAGCATATTGTCTATTCCTACAACAGCTTTTCGCCACTCTATAACAATTTTTTCGATATCTTTTGCCTTGATCTCTTGGGGCGATATTTTGCAAATTTTCTCTAAATTGTTGTAGACCCAACTCCATTCGTAATTGTAGTAGTTGGAGTGAAGTTTTTCAATAAAACTGTTAATTTGCTCGATATCTGTTATTTCACCCTGCTCTATCATACAGAGTAGGCGATCGATTTCACTCTTTGGTGCAATAAGTCCCGATAGATCTATCCACTCTCCCTCTCCAATTGGGGTGTCGGGAATTAACCTCTCTACAATCTCTTCATTTGACTTGAAATGGATCCCCTCTAACCGTTTTATAATTGAGTTCCCCATAAATTTTCTAATGGCCATCTCATAATAGACTATTCCCTTAGAGAGAGAGTGGTTATTTATTTTTACCCCTTTGTAGGTGTAGATATCGGTGGACTCTCCCGAAAGGGTGCGGAGGTTGTTGAGCAGTGCTATAGCCCTTAACATTTTGCTGATTGTGTAAGGGCTAAGCAGATTGTAGTTAATTTGATCCAACTTGTTGGGATCTTTTCGCCCATCCCGTGCGGGCCATTTTTTAGCATCTCTTATGGTGCCTACACTCTTTAGATTGACTCCGGGAATCAAAATTGTGGTGTTATCCTTCTCTATAAGGTAGGAGAAGGGGAGATCGGTGGTGTCGGAGTTGTTGACATGCCTTCCCATCACAAGGGAGAATGCTCCAACTCTGGCAGGCCAAAGCAGATATGAGTCGGAGGAGGTTTTTGAACCCCGCTCCAAAATTCCCTGATGGATTGGACCAAGTTTATAGATGTGGTTAGATTGGTTAGAACCGGAACCGGCATTCATAAATGAGAACATACCTGCAATTAAAAGGGTAGCTTTGTGATAGCTTACAGTAAAGGGGCCGGCAAAAATTGCAGAAGCTTCACCATTGTGGCCGTGGCAATTGGAAAAGAAGAGTGAGTTCTCTGCCGAATAGTTTCGGCTAAATAGGGTAGATTGCCCCACAAAGACATTCTCTATTGTAGAGCCCGATTCAATCTTTGCCCCGGAAGAGATTATAAAATTTTTGCAGGAGCAGCCATAACCTATATATACCGGGTCGTACCTATTGCTATTGATTGTTCCATTGCTAAGTAGCTGTACCCCTTCGATTTTTGTCCACTCTCCAACTCTTACCGACTCTATTAGTCCGGTATTTAAAATAGTAACATTATTGCCAATTTCCCCTATAGAGCTCTTCACCTGTTGGGAGTACTCTATTACCAACTCTCTCATTTTATCGATAAGGGTGGGGCGGTGTCTGTAAAGAGCCATAATATAGGCAAAGTGCGCAGTGAGCTTGTCGTGAATCATCACCTCTCTTCCACCTGTCTCATTGAGTACCGGTACCTCATAACCATTGCCAAAAGTGCTGTAGCTGTCGGTAACAATTCTATCTACATTCTCAATTATGCAGTTTTTACCAATGGTGTAGTTGGCAATATAGTTGTGAATATTCTCTATACAGGAGTTCTCTCCTACAGTTACATTGTGTAACCTTGCATTGTAGATGCCACTCTTTTTGACAACTCCCCCGCTCAGCTTCACCTCTTTTCCAAAGTGCGAAAGACGGATATCTCCAGACATTCTGGTCTCTCTTACAAATTGGGGATCAAACTTTTCATCTACCAAAACCCTATCCCATTCGTTACAGCTGCACCCCTGCATTTGAAGAGTGGCTATCTCACTATCTCTTAGTTTCCGATACAAATCCATAACTTTTTAAAAGCTACATAGCTTATTTGGCTATATTTGTCAATATTAGTTCTACTAACGGTAAATTTAGAAAAAAAGTACAATTTATGTTGTATCAAAAGGTAATTCAATCAATTTATAGAGAACAATTGCAAAATGTTGGGGTTGGAAAAGTGGCCGACTATATACCTGCTCTCTCTAAGGTAGATCCAAAAAATTATGCAATCTCTATTTGTGATTTGGAGGGGGGGCAATTTTCAATAGGAGATAGCGATAAAAAGTTTACTATTCAGAGTATCTCCAAGCTCTTTACTTTGGCTATGGTTATTCGGCACATTGGCGACCAACTTTGGAATTTTGTTGGACGGGAGCCTTCGGGTAGCGCTTTTAACTCAATGATCCTTTTAGAGCAGGAGAGGGGCTTTTCCAGAAACCCTTTTCTCAATGCCGGTGCCTTTGTGGTTACAGATAAACTAATAGATCTCTATAGCGATCCAAAGGGGGCGCTTATCGATTTTGTTCGGGAATTGAGCAACGATAACCAGATTGATTTTGACTATGAGGTTGCAAAGTCGGAGCTTGATACTTCGTTCCGAAACAATGCAATGGCCAATTTAATGAAGAGCTACGGCACCATCACAAATAGTGTCGATAGGGTAATAGATATCTATACGCAGCAGTGCAGTATAGCTATGACCACGGCAGCTTTGGCCCGCTCTTTCCTCTTTTTGGCAAATAGGGGAATCTCCCCCCACAACGGCAAAGAGGTTATCGCTCCCAGAATGGCAAAGAGACTCAATGCATTAATGCTAACCTGTGGCCTCTACAACGAATCGGGCGATTTTGCCTATAGAGTGGGTGCCCCCGGCAAAAGCGGTGTAGGGGGGGGCATTGTAGCCATCATTCCCGGGCGACTCTCTATTGCCGTTTGGAGTCCCGAACTTAACAATAACGGAAACTCTCTAAGGGGAATTGCCACTTTAGAAGAATTTACCACACAAACAGGAATCTCTGTTTTTTAATTTATTATGATGAAAAAAATTGTTATAACCCTCTTTTTACTGCTCATTTTGGATTTCGCTTTAGGGAAGGAGAAGCGGCCGCTTACTATGGATGATATAGTTAAGTGGGAGAGGTTGAGCAAGAGGGAAATTTCGCCCGATGGCTCTTTTATTGCTGTTCAAAGCAAAAATTGGTTAGGCCACTCCACACTTAAACTCTACAATAGTAGAGGCAAGACTCTCTTCTCTACAGACTCTGTATCGAATCTCTCTTTTAGCAACAGCTCCGGCTCCCTCTATTTTAGGAAAAAAGGGGTTGACGGTAGCTATACCGTAGGGGTTTACTCTACTCAAACAGGTTTGGTAGAGTACTCTAAAGGGGTTATTGCAGATACTCTTCTGCGCCTGCCATACGACGCTATAGCTCTCCATAAAAGCGACTCTACTATGGCTCTATTGACCCACAAAGGGGAGGAGAGTCTAACCTCCTCTAAACTATCGCTCTTTGCCCGTTCGGGCAACGGCCAGGTGGTAGCAACGGCGCAAAAGGGTGCAATAGTTCTATACAATATCCACAATTCAGAGATAGCTACACTCTTCAGAGGTAGCGAAAAGGTTAAGAGGCTTATCTTAAATTATAGCGGAACCAGAGCAGCCTTTGTAACAGATTCGGGGCTCTATCTCTATTGGCCTCAAAATGGCTTGGTAGAGAGGGTGGCAGATAAATGTAGCGACAATAAAGGGATTAGTTTTTCCCGTAACGGCTTAAAACTTTACTACTGGGTGCCAACCCAAGAGAGATATAGAGGCAGTGACAAGATGAAGGGGCAACTTCATATTTGGAACTGGCAGAGTAGGAATCAATTTACAGAGGAGCTGGTGAGGATTGAAGAGGGTAAGAGCCCCGCCTACCCCGTTGTATATAATTTAAAAAGCAAGAGAAACTTTACCATCTCTCAAGATAGTACAGCTACAGTAAGTTTGATTGGGAGGGGGAACTCTCCAATTGTGGTGGTGCGTTCCGATATCCAATATAGAAAAGAGAAGATGTGGGGCAATTCTGCCCTCTACGACTGCTTTTTGGTAGATACCCAACAAGAGAGGGTGGTTGCTAAAATTGAGAGGTCGGAAGGGAGGCCGCTCCTTTCACCAAAAGGGGAGTATCTCTATTGGTATAGCCGCCCCGACTCCTCTTGGGTTATCTACTCAATTGCAACAAATAACTCCAAAATTGTTACACCCCCTTCTGTGATAGAGGTTTACGATGTAGATGACGACCATCCGGAACTTCCCCCCTCATATGGAACGGCAGGTTGGAGTAGCGACGATTCAGCTTTTTTTGTCTATGACAAGTACGATATGTGGGAGATTGATCCCAAAGGGAACAATTCTCCTAAGAACTTAACTATCAATGGGAAAAATAGTAATGTTACCTATAGGTATCTCCCTTTTGGCAAAAGGAAGATTGTAGATTTTGAGAAGAGCTCTCTGCTGCACGGCTTTAACAACAGCACCAAAGGGAGCGGATATTATCTTCTCTCCTCTAAGGGGGCCTCTCCCAAAGAGCTTATAAAGGGAGACTTTATGTTAGATAACGCTGTAAAAGCCTCAAAATCGGATTGCTGGATTTTTACTAAAGAGAGTTACTCTCAATTTCCCGAAGTTCACTACAGTGCCAATCTCTTTAAGTCTACACGACAGATAACCCATACAAACCCCCAACAGGATCAATTTCTATGGGGCGAAGCCCAATTGGTTAAATGGCAATCCAAAGATGGGAAAAGAGTAGAGGGTATGCTCTTTAAACCTCACAATTGGGATCCCAAAAAGAGATATCCCGTTATAGTCAATTTTTATGATAGACGCTCCAATTCGTTACACTCATACCGCATGCCCGAGCCTCACCGTTCAACTATAGATTACCATCTCTACAATAGCGACGGCTATATAATTTTTCAACCCGATGTACACTATAGTGTGGGCCACCCGGGGCAAAGTGCCTATAACTGTGTAATTCCCGGAGTTGAAATGCTTATTGAAGAGGGGATTGCCCACCCCAATGGGATAGGGGCCCAAGGGCACAGCTGGGGAGGATACCAGGTGGCATATCTTGCTACCAAGAGTGCTCTCTTCTCTGCAATTGAGTCTGGTGCCCCGGTTGTAAATATGTTTAGTGCCTATGGAGGGATAAGATGGGGTAGCGGGCGAAGCCGTACCCACCAATATGAGAGAGGGCAGAGCAGAATTGGCAAAACTCCTTGGGAGGCGCCTGAACTCTATTTCGAAAACTCCCCCCTTTTCTCCTTAGATAGAGTGGTTACTCCAATTCTAATACACCATAACGACAACGACGGACATGTGCCATGGTACCAGGGGATTGAGTTCTTTTTAGCTTTAAAGAGGCTTCAAAAACCGGTGTGGCTTCTCAACTATACAGGCGAGATACATTGGCCTATGAAAATTTATAAGAGGGTAGATTTTCAAATAAGGATGAAGCAATTTTTTGACCACTACCTGCGTGGCGAAGCTATTCCCGATTGGATGGAACCGGGATTGAGCGCTATTGAGTTGGGAGTTTCAAAATAACTATTATATTTGTTGCCGAGTTTAACCTAAACTTAAAGGGCTATGATTAAACCGTTTCCCCGAAGGCTTACTGTGCCTCTTATTATTCTATTGGGAGTTGCAACAGGTTTGACCCTCTATCTCCTCTATATCTCAAGAGCACATACCTATCTTTCAGAGGATCCCTCTGCTTGTGTGAACTGCCATATTATGGCTCCCTATTACCAATCTTGGCAAAAGAGCTCTCACGGGCCATGGACAACCTGTAACGATTGCCATGTGCCCCAAGACAATATTATTAGGGGGTACGCTTTTAAAGCTATGGATGGGCTATACCACGCTGCGGTATTTACCTTTAAAGCGGAACCGCTTGCAATACGCCCACGCACCCCAAGTTATGGAGCTATAATGGAAAATTGTATTAGGTGTCATACTCAGCTAAATACCGAATTTATAAAGAGCGGTATGGCCACCTATAAAGATGTAAAAGAGGGGAAGACTCTTGCCTGCTGGGATTGCCACCGTGAAGTGACTCACGGCACCATGTCGAGTATTGCAATGAGTCCCAATGCAATTGTGCCACTTCCGGCATCACCTGTACCACAATGGTTAAAAAAAATGAAGAAGAATAAATAATAGAGTTTTAAAAATTTAATTCTATGAAAAAACTAATTGAGAAATATCGTTCTCTCTTTTTATGGCTTCTTTTTATAGGAACTGCCACTGCTATTTTTCTACTTGGAATGTTGACAGCTTCTATAAGCGAGAGAAGAGCCGAAATTGTAACCCTTTTTCAAAATAAAAAGGTAGAGATTACCGGCATTGAGCCCCGTAATGCTATTTGGGGAGAAAATTACCCCAGGGAGTACGAGACCTGGGAAAAGACCAAAGAGATGGACTTTGCCTCTATGTATCACGGTAATAAACCTCACGATGTGTTGGCAGAACGGCCAGAAATGGTGGTGTTGTGGGCTGGATATGCCTTTGCAATGGATTATGGAAATCCAAGAGGCCACTTCTATGCAATTGAGGATGTTCACAATACCCTCCGTACAGGATCTCCCTTTTCTGACGACCAAAATATACAGCCTGCCACCTGTTGGAGCTGTAAAAGCCCGGATGTTCCAAGGGTGATGGAAGAGGGTGGAGTTGCAGAGTTCTATTCGAAAAGCTGGTCACATTTTGGAGATGAGATAGTAAATCCTATTGGGTGTGCCGATTGTCACGACCCATACGATATGAGTGTCTCAATCTCCCGCCCCGCTCTTGTTGAAGCTTTTGAAAGGATGGGGAAAGATATAGAGAGCTCTACACTACAGGAGAGGCGTTCACTCGCTTGTGCACAGTGCCATGTAGAGTACTACTTTACTGCAGATGGAAAATATCTCACCTTCCCTTGGGATAAGGGAACCTCTGTAGAGGCGATGGAGGAGTATTACGATGAGATTGGATTTCACGACTGGGAGCACGCACTCAGTAAAGCCCCTATGCTTAAGGCACAGCACCCCGACTATGAACTTTTTATGATGGGACCCCACGCCCAAAGAGGACTCTCTTGTGCCGACTGCCATATGCCCTATAAATCCGAGGGGGGTATAAAATATAGCGACCACCATTTGGTTTCGCCTTTAAAATATATCGATCGTACCTGTCTTGTGTGTCATAGAGATACCCCAGAGAAGTTGATGGGATATGTTTATGAGTACCAAACCAAAATTTTAGAGATTAGAGATAGGGTAGAGAAGGAACTTGCCAAGGCGCATATTATGGCTAAGTTGGCATGGGAGAAGGGGGCTACCAAGAGTGCTATGGAGCAGAGCTTAAAGCTTATTAGAGGGGCACAGTGGCGTTGGGATTTTGCCGTTGCATCACACGGCGCCTCATTCCACGCACCGGTAGAGACCCAAAGAATTTTGGGACACTCGTTAGATAAGAGCTATCAGGCGCAATTGGAAATAAATAAAGTTCTTGTTTCGTTAGGCTTAACAGGAGAGATTGTTATGCCCGATATCTCTACAAAGGAGAGAGCTCAAAAATATATAGGGCTCGATATGGCACAAATTAAAGAGAATAAGGCGAAGTTTGTTTCAGAAATTGTTCCCCAATGGCTAATAAAAGCAAAAGAGAACAACCGTCTTCTATAGTTGAGGCTATTATTGTTGCAGCTGTTGTAATTGCAGGGCTTGCCCTGCAATTGCTTTTAGGGCAGTTTGATAGTAGAGCGCTACAGTTTCCACTCAATCTTCTCTTGGGGGGGCTCTTGTTAACTCCGCTCTTTTTGAAAAAAGGGGCAATTTTTAGAAGAGCCTCCTCTACCCTACTCTCTATTTATCTTATTGCGCTATTGGGAATTTTCTCTCTATTGATGGGGCTTATACCCAATAATGGGATAAAAAATTCATGGCCCTTTGTACTGCTCTATCTTCTTCTGCTGGTAAACCTCTCTTTTGTAATTTCAAACAGATTAAAGAGATTTTCTCTCTCCCTAAAAGAGATAGCTTTCTTTTTAAACCATGCCGGACTCCTCCTTTTGCTATTTGCTATGGGGCCGGGAGGCGCCGATAAAAGCCGTTATTTTATGACTGTTAGAGAGGGTGAGGTGGAGTGGAGAGGTAGGGTAGCCTACAGCGGCAACTCCAATAAAGAGGCGGTGGAGCTCCCTGTAGCTATAGAGCTTATAAATTTTTCAATGGAGGAGTACCCTCCCAAATTGGTTGTATTGGATGTAGAGAGTGGTAAAGTATCTCCTTTAGATGCCCCTCTAATCTCTACCCGCTGGCAAATAGCAATAGACTCTACTGTTGAACATTATGCTTCTGCTCCAATCTCTTATATTACCGTTAGAGATCTCAAAAGAGATAGTACTTTTCATGACCATCTCACCTGCGGAAACTACTTTCAACACTTTAGGGCGGTACAATTGGAGCCGCCACTTTCGGTAGTAATGAGCCCACCCGAACCAAAACGATACTCCTCTACGGTCAATATATACGAGAGGGGGGGAGAGAGTAAAAGTGGAGTGGTAGAGGTCAATAGACCAATGGCTATTAAGGGGTGGAGAATTTATCAATACTCATACGACACAGTAAGGGGGAGAGCTTCTCAATATTCGGTTTTTGAATTGGTTTACGACAGGTGGAGCACCCTCTCCTATATAGGAATTATTATGTTACTTTTGGGTGCGTTAACTCTATTTTGGAAAGGAGTAACAGAATGAATTGGAGTCACTTTATCTATTTTGCTGTAGCAACAGTACTTCTATGGAGTGGAGCTATTGTTGCCACAAATCTTAAAATAAAATCTCTCTATGGAGAGATTCTCTCTCTTTTTGGGGTGGCGCTCCTTGCCCTATTTATTATTCTCTTTTGGATAGAGAAGGGAGAGCCCCCTTTAAGGACTATGGGTGAGACACGCCTATGGTACTCTCTATTTATTGGGGTGGTAGGATATGTTACATATAGGCGGTGGAGCTATAAGTGGATATTGAGCTATACACTTTTGGTTGCTCAAGTTTTTATTTTTGTAAACCTTCTAAAACCCGAAATTCATACCACCAATCTAATGCCGGCTCTTCAAAGTCTATGGTTTGTACCCCATGTAACGGTATATATACTCTCTTATGCTCTTCTTGGTGCTGCCACAATTGCCTCTCTTTTGGCTATTGCCAAATTTGAGAAAAGGGGGAGAGAGCTGCTCCCTATGATAGATAATTTGGTTTATGTAGGTAGTGCACTTCTGCTGATGGGGATGTTTATGGGAGCACTATGGGCAAAAGAGGCGTGGGGCGACTTCTGGTCTTGGGATCCAAAAGAGGTGTGGGCCTTTATCACTGCCGCTTTCTACCTGCTCTATATTCATCTTAGGAGGATTAAGTTTTCTGTTAGATTGGCACTGTGGCTGTTACCCTTCTCATTTATCCTTCTAATGATAACTTGGATTGGGATCAATTGGCTACCCGCTGCGGCAGGAAGTGTACATATTTACTAAAATATTTTACTATTTTTTGGAGCATAAAAAAAAATAGCTTACTATTGCACTTAAGAGAAAAAAGATGACCCTTTATTTAAATATCCACTCTATCCACCATCATCACCACTCCAAAGAGGCTTGGTGGGTAGTTGATATTTTATAGAGGCTCATTAAAAGAGTAGAATATAATTGACAATAGGCTCACCAAAAGGTGGGCCTTTTTTTATTTAATATGGAGAAAATTAGAATAGCCCTACAGAGTAAAGGGAGGCTCAATTTAGAGAGTGTAAATTTATTAAAAGAGGCTGGAGCACCCGTTGCAGAGAGCTCCCGCAAGTTTCGATCTTCAAGTGCCACTTTTCCGCTTGAAGCTATATATCTACGCGACGACGATATCTCAAAAGCTGTGGCTATGGGAGCTGCAGATTTAGGTATTGTTGGTTTGAATGAGGTAGAGGAGAGGGGAGGCGATGTAGAGGTTCTATACCATTTGGGTTTTGGAAGGTGCCGTCTCTCGCTCGCAATTCCAAAGGAGCAGGAGTACACCGGTTTGCAATATTTCAATGGGAAAATTGTTGCAACCTCCTATCCTAAAATTTTGGAGCGCTTCTTTGCGAAGCATGGGGTAGATGCCACCATTAGAACAATAGCGGGCTCTGTAGAGGTAACCCCATCTGTAGGAATTTCGGATGCAATCTTTGATATAGTGGGTTCGGGATTGACCTTAGGCGAAAATGGGCTAAAAGAGGTAGAGAAGATCTTAGATTCCGAAGCTCTCTTAATTGCAAATAGAGATTTAAGCAGTTGGAAAGCTAAAAAGATAACCCTCCTTCTCTCCCGCTTCGAAGCAGTTAGAGCAAGTAAAGGGAGAAAATATTTGATGTTCAATATTTTAACCTCTAAAGTTGGGCAAGTGACAGAGATTACTCCAGGGATGAGGGGGCCAACACTCTTTCCCCTATCAAGAGAGGGGTGGTCCTCTATCCATGTGGTAGTAGAAGAGGAGCAGTTGTGGAGTAAAATTGAGAGTTTGAGAGAGATTGGAGCAGAGGGTATTTTAGT
Source organism: uncultured Muribaculaceae bacterium (assembly GCA_964512295.1). Taxonomy (GTDB): domain Bacteria; phylum Bacteroidota; class Bacteroidia; order Bacteroidales; family UBA932; genus Bact-08. The sequence goes on along the minus strand of CAZEGL010000003.1, from coordinate 67,237 downwards.
GTTGTCGCCCGAAATGGTTATTCCTTAAAAGATTACCCTTTAAAATAGATTAGAGATGAAATTATATCTAAATCCCCCAAAAGAAAAATGGGGCAAATTGATTGGTAGAGCACTATCAGACGATACTATGGTTGTAGAGAGTGTGAGGGAGAGTTTAAAAGTGGTAAAAGAGCAAGGAGAGAGTGGGCTAAAAGATCTTATAGCTAAATATGATAAGGTTGAACGCGACTCTCTATTTGCTTCAGAAGAGGAGATAGAGCGGCAGGCTCTCTTGGTGGGTGACCAATTGAAGGAAGCTATTGAGATTGCAATCTCCAATATTACTAAATTTCATTCGGCTCAGCAGGTTGAGTGGCCTTTAGTAGAGAGCTTCCCCGGGGTGAGGTGTTGGGTTAAAAATCTCCCTATAACCAAGGTAGGGCTCTATGTGCCTGGAGGTTCTGCCCCACTATTCTCTACATTGTTGATGTTGGCAATTCCTGCTCAATTGGCCGGGTGTAGCGATATTCTAATTGCTACCCCTGCGGATAGCAATGGCACACTCAATTGTGCTATTGCATATTGTGCAAAAAGATTAAACCTCAACTCTATCTTATTGGCGGGTGGTGCTCAAGCGATTGGTGCAATGGCTTATGGCACCGAAACTATTTTAGCAAGAGATAAAATTTTTGGGCCGGGCAATCGTTTTGTTACCAAAGCAAAAGAGTTGGTATCGGGAGTGGTGGCAGTAGATATGCCTGCAGGCCCTTCGGAACTAATGGTTATAGCCGATAGTGGCAGCAATCCCAATTTTGTGGCAGCAGACCTTCTCTCACAAGCAGAGCATGGGGCAGATTCACAGCTCTTTCTGTTGAGCAACTCCCTCTCTATTATTGAACAGACAATGAAAGTGGTAGATAGGGAGCGGCAAACTCTTCCCAGAGGGGGCGAGATAGAGGGGGCACTAAAGAATAGTAGTGCTATACTACTTCCAACAATATTAGAGAGTATCGAATTTGCAAATCTATATGCTCCTGAACATTTAATACTATCTATAGAAGAGCCTTGGAGCGTTATAGATAGGATTGAGGCGGCGGGAAGTGTTTTTGTTGGAGGCTACTCCCCGGTGAGTGCAGGAGATTATCTTTCGGGTACCAACCATACACTTCCAACTTCGGGGTGGGCCCGCTCATTGGGAGGTATAACCCTTGAGAGCTTTAAACGAAAGATCTCTTTTCAAGAGTTGACCCCCGACGCTATAGTAAAGCTCAATGGAGCAATCTCTACAATGGCTCTTGAAGAGGGGTTGGTGGCCCACGCAAGAGCAGTAGAGGTAAGAGTAGATGAAATTATTAACAAAAATTGAGATGAGCAGAGAGTTTAATTTAGAAAAGTTGGTGAGAGAGAATATAAAGAGTCTCACTCCTTATAGTAGTGCAAGGTTAGAAGAGAGCCTAAAAGGGGCACTCTATTTAGATGCAAATGAGAATCCCTATAACAGTGGATACAATCGTTATCCACAGCCAATAAACTATAAGCTCAAGGAGCTTGCCGCCAACCTCTATGGCCAAAAATTACTCCCGGCCAATATATTTGCCGGGAATGGGAGCGACGAGGCGATAGATTTGATTATTAGAATATTTTGTACCCCTGGAGTAGATAATATTATCTCTATCTCTCCAACTTATGGCCTCTATAGAGTAGCAGCCTCTATCAACGGAGTTGAGTATAGAGATACCCCATTGGGGGAGGGTTATACCCTTTGTAGCAGCACGGTTCTACAGCTGTGCGACTCCCAAAGTAGGGTTATTTTTCTCTGCTCTCCCAACAACCCCACAGGGAATCTTTTGGAGAGGGGCGAGGTTTTAAAGATTGTAGAGAAATTTAATGGGATAGTAGTTGTAGATGAGGCCTATATAGAATTTGCAAAAGAGGAGAGCCTTGTAGAGGAGCTTTTCAACTTCCCAAATCTCATTATCTTAAGGACTCTCTCTAAGGCTAAAGGGATGGCTGCAATTAGGATGGGGTTTGCAATTGCCTCTACAGAGATAGTGGAGTATATGGAGAGGATAAAGTATCCCTACAATCTAAATTCAACCACTCAAGAGCTGGCTATAAAAAGTTTGTCCGACAAAGATAACTCTACAGTTGCCAAAATTGTTGCGGAGCGGGAGCGGCTCACCTCCTCTTTAGAGAAGTTGGAAGAGGTGGTGACAGTTTTTCCGAGCGATACAAATTTTCTGCTTGTGGAGTTTAAGAGTGCAAAAAAAACAGCTCAAATGCTCAAAGAGTGCGGTATTATTGTTAGAGATAGGAGCGATACTCCAGGTTGTAGGGAGATGTTAAGGATAAGTGTTGGCAAGAGTAGTGAGAACTCCCAACTTCTATCGGCTCTACGGGGCGAAGAGGTTGTGGTGCACTCTATGGGGCTAAATTTTTCTCGTATAACTAAGGAGAGTGCAGTAAATCTTACCCTCTATAGGGGAGCGGCAGAATTGAGTGAGATAGAGACAGGTATTGGTTTTTTAAACCATATGTTCACTCTTCTGGCGCACCACTGGGGGGTTGGGATAGATCTATTTGTAAAAGGTGATTTAGATGTAGATGAACACCACACAATAGAGGATAGTGCTATTGTTTTGGGAGAGGCGATTGAAAAGCTCTACAGGGGTGCTAAAAACTATAGAAGGTATGCATTTGTACTTCCTATGGATGAGAGTAGGGCAGAGGTAGTTATAGATTTGGGGGGGCGTTTTGCATTTGGATGGGAAGTTAACTTCTCTACTACATATGTAGGAGATTTTCCTACACAGATGTTTAAGCATTTTTTCTATTCGCTCGCCCTTTCGGGGCACTTTGCCCTACATATGAGTGCAAAAGGAGAGAACGACCACCATATTGCAGAGTCGCTCTTCAAAGCTTTTGGCAGGGCTTTAAGAGATGCTATGGCGGGGAGCGGTAAAGATTATGAGATACCCAGTAGTAAGGGGTTAATTTAATTGCAGTTATAATATTTAATAGTATTGGAAATGGGAGATAAAAAAAGGGGCGGAGCTATAATACCCGCTATAGATATTATTGAGGGGAGGTGTGTAAGATTAGAAAAGGGGGATTATTCAAAAGTGACAAAATATAGCAACAATCCTCTAACGGTTGCCAAGGAGTTTGAAGCATTAGGCATTACAAGGCTCCATATTGTAGATTTAGATGGTGCAAGGTGCGAGAGCCCCAAAAATTTAGAGACGGTTGCCAATATTGGAGCCAATACAAAACTTAAAATTCAATTTGGGGGTGGAATTAAAGATGAAAAGAGTGCAGAGAGAGCCTTCGATTGTGGAGTGGACTCTATTATTTTAGGTACTGTTGCACTTTCCAACCCTCCCCTTTTTCAATCTCTACTACAAAAATATGGGGGAGATAGAGTAATTTTAGGGGTAGATTTAAAAGAGGGGCAAATTGCTATAAATGGTTGGAGAGAGAAGCACTCTGTCGATTTTCTTCAATTTATAGAGAGCTATATAGCTTTGGGTATCAATAGAATCATCTGTACCGATATCTCTAAAGATGGTATGTTAAAGGGGGCAGCAACAGAGTTGTATAAAGAGATGGTGGAGCACTTTCCTACACTTGAGATAGTAGCATCGGGAGGGGTATCGAAACTTGAAGAGGCAATAGAGCTGATTGAGATGGGGGTTTCGGGAGTGATTGTGGGCAAAGCCTTTTATGAAGAGAGAATAGATTTAAAAGAGCTAAAAAAATGGATAGAAAAGAGATAATAGCCTGCTTGGATGTAGATAGCACCAAGTGTGTAAAAGGGAGGCAATTTATAGATCTTATAGAGATGGGCAATCCGGTCTCTATGGCAAAATTCTATTCCAATGAAGGGATAGATAGGTTGGTATATTTAGATATTAGTGCCTCTGCTCAAAAGAGAGTTCCCAACCTCTCTATAGTTAAAGAGGTTGTAAACTCTGTTTCGGTACCACTTACTGTAGGCGGTGGAATAAATTCGGTAGAGAGTGCCCGCCCCTTTATTGAAATTGGAGTAGATAAGATTCTAATCAATAGTGCAGCTATTGTTAATCCCTATTTGATTGATGAGATGGCCCAAAGTTTTGGCTCTTCCTCTATAGTGGTTGCCATTGATGCCCTATCAATTGGGGGTAGATGGGAGGTGATGGTTGGTGGAGGTAGAGTAAAAGCGGGGAGATCTCTTTTTGAGTGGGCTCAAGAGGCTCAAGAGAGAGGAGCCGGAGAGATTCTCTATACCGCTATCGATAGAGACGGTACCGGATTGGGGTACCATTTAGACTCTCTCAAAGAGCTAAGAGAGAGAGTCTCTATTCCTATTATTGCATCTGGTGGAGCGGGAAGTGTTGAACATTTTGAAGAGCTCTTTAGAGCCAACTGTGCCAACAGCGCATTGGCAGCCTCAATTTTTCATAGAGGAGAGGTTGCCATTGCCCCTTTAAAGAGCTCTCTTCTATCAAAAAATATTAATGTAAAGATATGAAACAGGAGAGAGTAGCGGTAGAGATAGAAAAACTCTTTATAGGGAGTGATACCCTTATTCCTGCAGTTGTTCAAGATAGTACAACTCTACAGGTTCTAATGTTAGGCTATATGAATAGAGAGGCTTTGGAGTTGACCTTAGAGAGTGGTAGGGTTACTTTTTTTAGTCGCTCCCGACAAAAACTGTGGGTCAAGGGGGAAACAAGCGGCAACTTTTTAAAACTAATTTCAATAAGAGAGGATTGCGACAACGACTCTCTTCTTATTATGGCAGAGCCGGCAGGCCCTGTATGCCATAAAGGAACAGTAAGCTGCTTTGGCAACGGAGAGCAGAGAGAGAGAAATTTCCTCTACTCTTTAGAGAAGAGGATTGCCTCCCGCTCTAAGGCCAACAGTGAGAGCTCTTATACCGCTTCACTACTCAATAGTGGTATAGAGAGAATTTGTAAAAAAGTGGGCGAAGAGTGTAGTGAGGTGATTATTGAAGGGGTTAAAAACGATAGAGAGAGGTTAATCTACGAGTCGGCAGATCTACTCTACCATCTTTTGGTCCTCTTAAATTTTAGAGGAATCTCCTTTATAGAGATAGAAAAAGAGCTCTACCACAGAGGTGGTAGAGCTCCTAAATAATTATGATACCGTTTTAGAAAAGACCGGTAATATTTCCATCATTATCTATATCTATCTTTTCTGATGATGGAGTTTGAGGAAGCCCCGGCATTCTCATAATTTCGCCGGTAATTGGTACAAGAAAACCTGCACCGGCTGCAATCTCAATCTCTCTAACAGTGATAACAAAATCTTTTGGTCTCCCCAAAAGATCGGGGTTGTCTGAGAGTGACTTTTGAGTTTTTGCCATACAGATTGCAAGATTTTCCAATCCCAAGCTCTTGATTTTGGCAAGGTCTGCTTTTGCTTTTGCAGTATAGTCTACAGCCTCTGCTCCATATATTTTTTTAGAAATTGTCTCAATCTTCTTCTCTACACTGTCGCTAAGAGGGTAGAGTGGAACGAAATTGGGGCAGCACTCTTTTGTTGCCTCTACCACAAGGTGAGCCAACTCTTCTGCACCTGCTCCCCCTTTACTCCAAACCTCTGCAACCGAAACGGGGATCCCCCTCTCTGCACAGAAATTCCTAACAAATTCAAGCTCTTCAGGGGTATCGGTTAAAAAGCGGTTAATGGCAACTACCGGGTTTAGATTAAAGAGTTTTATATTCTCTACATGCTTCTCTAAATTCTCAATTCCCTTTTTCAAAAAGTCTACTCCCGGGCTCTGCAACTCCTTTAGCGGTTGACCACCATGATATTTCAATGCCCTAATTGTAGCAACCAGCACTGCTGCATTGGGAGAAAGGTTGGCACTTCTACACTTGATATCCAAGAACTTCTCTGCTCCCAGGTCAAATCCAAATCCCGCCTCCGTTACTGTATAGTCTGTTAGGGAGAGAGCAGTTTTAGTAGCTACTACGCTATTTGTACCCTGTGCAATATTGGCAAACGGGCCACCATGGATTATTGCAGGGGTCCCCTCCATTGTCTGTACCAAATTTGGCTTTATAGCATCTTTTAAGAGTGCCGCCATTGCCCCTTGAGCATTTAAATCCCTTGCGTAGATTGGCTTTTTATCGAAGGTAAAGCCTATAAAAATATCTCCCAATCTTCTTTTTAGATCTTCTCTATCTTTAGAGAGACAGAGTATTGCCATAATTTCCGATGCTGCTGTAATATCGAATCCTGTCTCCCTTGGAACTCCATTTGCAGTTCCTCCCAAACCGGTCACAATTTTCCGGAGAGAGCGGTCATTCATATCCATCACTCTCTTCCAGATAACTGTCCTGGGGTCTATATTTAGAGAGCGTGTTTTACTTTGGATATTGTTGGCAATAAGAGCCGACAGTAGGTTGTGTGCCTTCTCTATAGCGGCAAAATCGCCGGTAAAGTGAAGATTGATATCCTCCATAGGCAATACCTGGGAGTGTCCACCACCGGTGGCCCCCCCCTTAATTCCAAATACAGGGCCAAGAGAGGGTTCCCTTAGTACCACTACCGACCTCTCTCCTATCCTGTTTAAGGCTTGGGAAAGCCCTATAGATACAGTTGTCTTTCCCTCTCCGGCGGGGGTGGGAGAGATGGCCGACACTAAAATAAGCTTTCCAAAACGGTCGGGGTTAATATATTTCAAAGGGAGCTTAGCCTTATATTTTCCATATAATTCGAGGTCGTCTCTATCGATATTTAAAATTTGAGCTATCTCCTCTATCGGTTTCATCTTTACTTTGTGGGCTATTTCTAAATCTGTCATAAGCGCTTATTTAAGTAGTTGTATTTAACAAATAAGCAATAAAGATAACATTTTAAATAATTATTGTAAATTTGACTCAACTATGAAAAGAGTTTTAGTGACTGGTGGAGCAGGTTTTATAGGCTCATTTTTGTGCCGTCGCCTATTGGATAGGGGAGACTCTGTTATCTGTGTTGATAATTTCTTTACCGGGTCATTGGAGAATGTAGAGCCTCTATTGAAACATCCCAATTTTAAACTAATTGTTCACGATATTGTTGAACCTATCTGGGAAGATGCAGAGGAGATTTACAATTTGGCCTCCCCCGCCTCTCCAATACACTATCAATTCAACGCTATTAAAACAATTAAAACTTCAATTTTGGGCTCTATAAATATGTTGGGTTTGGCAAAAAGGTGTAGTGCAAAGATTCTTCAAGCCTCTACAAGTGAAGTTTACGGGGATCCTATAATACACCCCCAAAAGGAAGAGTATTGGGGCAATGTCAATCCAATTGGAGTTCGTTCCTGTTACGACGAAGGGAAGAGATGTGCCGAAACGCTATTCTTCGATTACTTAAGGCAAAATAGTGTAAAGATTAAGGTAGTTAGGATTTTCAATACCTATGGCCCCAATATGAGTATCAACGACGGAAGGGTAATCTCAAATTTGATTGTTCAGGCGTTGAAGGGTGAGCCTCTCACCCTCTATGGCGATGGGTTGCAGAGCCGCAGCTTTCAATTTGTAGATGACCTTATAGAGGGGATGGTTAGAATGATGGCTACACCCGACTCTATTACCGGCCCTGTAAATTTAGGCAATCCACAGGAGTACACTATTTTAGAACTTGCACAACTTATTTTGGAACTTACCGGTTCTACCTCTCCTCTTCTCTATAAAGAGCTGCCACAAGACGATCCCAAACAGCGATGCCCAGATATCACCCTTGCCAAAAGGGTGTTGGATTGGGAACCTAAAGTGAAACTTGTAGATGGCCTTACCAAAACGATAGAGTACTTTACAAGTATCATTTGACAATATGAAATTTGATCCTTCCAATTATACAATTTTAATAGTTGACGATGTAGAGACCAATGTACTACTACTAAAACTACTTATATCGAAGGTGGGATTTAAGATCTTTACAGCTTCAAACGGTGTAGAGGCATTGAAAATCACATCTAAAGAGAAGATAGACCTGATGCTTTTAGATATTATGATGCCTCTAATGGATGGAATGGAGGTGGCACAAAAGATTAAAGAGATGGAGCCGAAGCAAAGGGTCCCATTCTTTTTTCTTTCGGCCCTCACCTCTACAGAGGATATAGTGAAGGGATTTAAAATGGGAGCTGTAGATTACCTTTCAAAACCATTTAACAAAGAGGAGCTACTCACCAGAATCAACCATCAAATCTCTTTGATAGATGCCAAAAAAACAATAGAGGAGCAGAATAGGCTACTTAAAAGAACTATTATAGAGAAGGATAAGCTCTACTCTGTTATTGCACACGATTTGCGTTCGCCAATCGCTTCAATTAGAATGGTTACCGAAGTTTTAATTGATGGTATAGATAGGGAGAGTATCTCTCCCGATATGTACGACCTGTTAGTGATGGCCAATAAGTTGACCGACGACAGTTTTAACCTTTTAGACAATCTGCTCAAGTGGACCAAGAAGCTTACAGGAACCTTACATACCGTCATACAGGACAATGTCTCTATAATGCACTTGATTCAAGGGGTATTGGAGGTGATGAGGGGAGTGGCAAAATTGAAGGGTATTTCAATTAACCTCAATGGCGAAACCGATAGGAGTGCCAGCATAGATATAGATATGGCTAAAACCACCCTTAGGAATCTATTGAGTAATGCCATCAAATATAGCTATCCCAACAGCTCTATAGATGTAAATATAGTAGAGGAGAGCGACAAGATTTTAATTGAGATTGAAGATTGGGGTGTAGGAATCTCCAAAGAGCGGCAAGAGGAGCTGCTAAAGAGCGATTTCAATATTAGTACCTTAGGAACAAAAAATGAAGAGGGTTCGGGATTGGGGCTGCTGCTCAGCTATGAATTTGCCAAAAGAAACGGGGGCTCTCTAAAGTTTCACTCCGTTGAGGGAGAGGGGAGTCTCTTTAGTTTTGATATTCCAACTCCACAAAAATAGGCTTATGGTCGCTATAGGGTCTCTTCCCTACTCTGTGTGAGAGCAGGTAAAACTCTTTAGAGTGCAAAATATAATCTATTCTTAAGAGAGAGAGGGTCCATCTATAACTCCCTCTCCACAACAATCCCCGCTTACTATCGTACAAATCGTTCCCTTTTATGGTGTTGTAGGTAAAGCTGCAGGGAGAGTCGTTAAAGTCGCCGCACACCAAGAGGGGAAAGGAGGTTGTATCGATTGCCTCCCTTACTCTTCTACTCTGCTCTTCTCTTATTATAAAATTCTCTCCTGTACCCCTTTTGAGGGCCCTATATCCTTGATCTATATTTCTATAAAAACCTGTAGTTTGGAGGTGGCAATTGAAGAGTCTAATAGTATCTCCTCTGTAGAGGATATCTGCCCACATATACCCATTTTGCGATGATGGGAAAGTTATTTTTCTACTTCTAACAATTGGGAAACGGCTAAAAAGCGCCATCCCAATTCCACTCTTTTTAGAGGAGTATATTGCCTTATAGGGGAAGAAATCAAATTCGGTAATCAACTCCTGTAGATTATAGTTCGACTGCGCCTCAAACTCCTGTAGTGCCAATAGGGTTACCCCCTCTTTTTCTACCATAGAGGCGATCTTTGTAGCGTTGAATTGATTTTCGTTGCTGAAGTAGTTTACATTATATGTTGCAATAAGCAGCTTCTCCTCCTCTTTTTTATCTCTTTTTACCCAACTCCTTTTTTTATAATTGAGTTGGCTAAAGTTTATTGAGAGAAGAATTGAAATTGCCACTATGGGGAGGGCTCTTCTATATAGTAAAAGAGCGACAAAGAGGAATAGTATATTTACTATCGCTATAATGGGAGCTGCTACTGCAAAGTATTGCAGAAAAAGCATTTTGGAGGGGCCTACATATTTGGCAAGAAGTGTAAATATGGTAAAAAAAAGAAAGAGCAGAGAGAGTGCCGGTACTAAAATCCTTGATGGGGAGTTTTTAATCTTCTTTTTCATTCGGGGTGTAAATTTAACTCTAATATTTAAACTACCCATATCAAATAGAGAAATTTTTATCTATTATTAAAAAAAGAGTCAATAATTATTGATAAACCAAACATTTTTAGTAAAATTATATAAATTTGTAACTCTTTGTATTTGAGTTTTATTAATATGGGCACTCTTAAAAAAAACAGCACAAAAACTGCCAAGACTATATTAATAGTTGATGATAAGCCAACTATTGCAAAGATAATCAACCTCTATCTCTCAGATTTTTTGGAGTGTATCTATTTTGAAGACCCTATTCAAGCAATCTCATGGCTACAAAACGGAAATTTCCCAGACCTTATACTCTCCGATCTGTATATGCCCAATATGACAGGAGCTGAATTCTTAGACTATTTGAAGAAGAATGAGCTCTTTAAATCTATTCCCTTTATTGTTCTATCGAGCGAGGGGAGTACTACCCAAAAAATTGCACTACTTGAACAAGGGGCCGACGACTACATCTCCAAACCCTTTAACCCTGTAGAGCTAAAAGTTAGAATGAAAAAATTTCTGGAGTGAATACCTCTCTAATATATATTGGGGGAGAGAGTAATACTATCTCCCACTTTAGTAGTATCTTAAACAATAGGATTAATTTTTTTAGTCGCTATCTCGATGCCGAAAATTTTATAATATCCCAATCCGCTTCGGAGAGAGTTTTGATTCTATTTGAAAAAGGTAAAATTGAGGAGGATCTTCCTAAAATAGGTTATCTAAAAGATAAATTCCCAGGTGCCTATATTGTTTTGGTAACAAAATATCTTCCCAAAGAGGAGATAAGGGAGTATAAGAGAGCTGGAGTTGGCGATACCTCCTCGCCTACCGTCTCTAAGGAGAGGCTATTAAATGCTATAGAGTTTTTAGAGAGAAATCCAGAGATAATCCTCTCCTCTTTTACCGATAGTAGAGAGTTGAGCTTCTATACCGTACCTGTGTGGAAAAGAGTCTTTGATATACTATTTTCGCTTATTGCCCTTATAGCTCTTATGCCTCTGCTTATTGTTGTGGTTATAGCTATTGTGGTAGAGAGTTCGGGTGCTCCAATCTACTGTTCGCAGAGGGTAGGTAGCAACTATAAGATATTCAATTTTTATAAATTTCGTTCGATGTATAGAGATTCGGAGAGTAGGGTAGAGGAGTTGAAAGAGTTGAACAGATATAGAGCCGACAATAGTGAAAATAGAGAGGAAGAGCATCTTGAAAGCGATGAGTTTTTATCTAAGCAATTTATGGAAACAACTCTGTATGTGACAGACGATAAGATTTTAAAAGAGGAGGAGTATCTCAAACAGAAAAAAATTAAGGAGAGTGAAACTTTTGTCAAATATAGCGATGATCCAAGGGTTACGGCTGTAGGGCGTATTTTAAGAAAGTATAGTATAGATGAGTTGCCACAACTCTACAATATTTTAAGAGGCGATATGTCTGTTGTGGGTAATCGGCCCCTCCCTCTCTATGAGGCGGAACAGCTCACTTCCGACCAATATATAGATAGATTTTTAGCTCCCTGCGGATTAACCGGCCTTTGGCAGGTTGAAAAACGGGGCGACGAAGGAAAACTCTCCCCCGAAGAGAGGAGGCAGTTGGATCTCTACTACGCAAAAAATTATTCTATTTGGATGGATATAAAGATTATCTTTAAAACATTTAGTGCATTTATTCAAAAAGAGAATGTCTAAGATTGTAAACAAGATAAAAAGAGGAGTACTCTCCCTTCTTTTCCTACCTCTTTTAGGGAGCGCATCTCTCTTTGGCTCCTCTCCCTCAGATACTCTAACAGCTGTAGATAGGGTAGATTATGAACTGCTAAATTTAAAGCTCCCTCCAATTGAACTTCTCTACGAAAGTTCAGCCAATACACCTACAGTTAGACTCTTTGAAAATAGGTTGGAGCAGGAGAGATTGGACCTCAAGAGCGAACGGCGCAAATGGCTCAATTACTTTGGTGTGCAGGCGTCGTACCAGTATGGGATGGTGGGGGCAACCTCCTACTCGCTTGTTTCGGAATTTTTACCTTATAACTACCAATATTCGGTAGGGAGCCAAATATGGTATAATATTGGAGCCTATATTAGGATTCCTCTCGACCACCTCTTCGATCGCCGCACTCGTATAAAGTTTCAGAAATTAAACATCGGCCGTATTGGCGATGAAGTTGAGAGGAGCCATATAGAGAGGAAGATGGAGATTGTTAAACTATACTATGAGTTAGAGAGTCTACTATCAACTCTACCCCTATTGGTAGAAAATTGGCAACAGGCTACAATCCAATATGGAGCTATGGAGGGGGAGTATCTTAGTGGTCAAATCACTATGCAAACCTTGGCAACTTCCAAAAGTATGGAGACCCAGGCAACTCTCCAATTGGAGCAGAACAAGGCACAAATTAGAAGGATGATAGCTCTTTTGGAGCTCTTGTCGAACTATAAAATTATAAAATAGGGGAGATGGAGGGTTTTAAACGGATAGTGCGCCTGTTGGTAAAGAGGAGATGGTGGTTAATTGTGATACCCATAATTGCCACTCTGCTTGCTATCTACCTTACCCGAAACTTAAAAAGAGAGTATTCGGTCTCTACAAATATCTTCACCGGAGTTGCTTCGGGGGTCAATATTGAGAGCAATATAGGTACCCGTATAGATTGGGCAAGTGTAAATAACGAAGTTGACAACCTCCTTGCAATAATTCGTTCAAAGGCAACTCTAAGAGAGCTCTCCTTTAAACTCTATGCCCAACATATGATTGAGGGCGACACCCTTGCAGACAACAATTTTATCACCGCAGCCAACTACCGTGCACTATTGAGAATTACCCCTAAAGAGGTTAAGAAATTGATAGATACCTCTTCAATTCCCAATAGTATTGTAAATCTAAAAGAGTATGAGAAGGCCTCCCCAAAAAATTTTGTATATGGCCTCTTCAATTGGTTCCATAGGCACTATAGTTATTCAGCACTAAGTAGAATTGAGACTAAGAGGGTATCCAATAGCGATATGATCTCTATAAAATATACTACAGACGACCCTGGAATCGCCTACAATACTGTACTACTTCTAAGCGAAGAGTTTGTAAAACAATATAAGTTGCTCCGCTTTAGCGAAACCAACGATGTGATAGACTATTTTAGGGAAGAGCTCAGAAAATTGGCGCACCGGTTGAAAGAGGCAGAAGATTCCCTCACCCGTTATCATATTGATAAAAAAGTTATCAACTACTACGATCAAACCAAAATTATAACAGCCCTCTCGCGTGACTATGAGTTGATGCTAAATGATTTGATAGTGCTCCATTCGGGAGCGGTAAGGGTGTTGGATGAATTGGAGCATAAGATTTCGGAGCAGGTGAGAGTGTTGCAGGAGAATAGAGAGTTTCTATCAAAGATGGGCGAACTTGCAAAGTTGAGTGGGGAGGAGGCTCGGTTAAGGGTTAGTCGTACCGACTCCACCTACAGGGCAATAAGTGCCGGCAGCGGCCACTCTAAACGGATAGTGGAGTTGGAGAGAGAGCTTAAAGATCTTTCAACCCGCCAGATAACACAAAAATATTCGAAAGATGGAGTTGCAATGGCCTCCTATATAGAGAAGTGGGTAGATGAGACAATAGCTAAAGAGAAGGCAGAGTCTCAAATAGAGGTTATAAGAGAGATGATAGATAACCATGACCGCCTCTACTCTTTCTACTCTCCGGTGGGCTCTACAATTCGTAGAAAAGAGAGAGAGATCGATTTCATAGAGCAATCTTATCTGGCTATGCTCAGCAGTTTAAATGCAGCCCTACTTCGTCAAAAAAATCTTCAGATGTCGTCGGCAACACTAAAGCCTATAGATCCTCCACTCTTCCCCCTATACTCAAAACGGACCGGCAGAAGAGATATAGTTATGCTCTCTTTCATAGGTACCCTGCTCTTTATGATTGGGCTCTTTTTGGTTATAGATGTGCTTGATATGACAGTACAGGATAGGGAGAGGGCCGAAAGGCTCATTCCCCTCAAGGCTTTAGGAGCCTATACCAAAACCAATAGGCTTCTTTGGGGCAAATATAATATGGAGTATAAAAGTATCTCAATAAACCTCTTGGCCAACTCCATAATCCCATATCTCCAACCCTCTATGAGACCAAATATCATCAACTTTATAAGTACTTACCAGGAAGCGGGCAAATCTGAGGTTATTGCCCGGCTAATCAATTACTGGGAGGAGAGAGGTGTGAGGGTGCGCCTCTTTTCGTGGGAAGATGCGCTCCATATAGACTCTCGAGAGTATATACTCTCCTCTTCCCTCAAAGAGTTCTACGATGCAGGCAATGAAGATATAATAGTAGTTGAGCACCGCTCGCTCAACGATACCTCTATCCCCCCCGGCCTGCTTCAAGAGGCCTCACTTAACATATTGACTGTTAGGGCAGATAAAGTTTGGTCTGAGATTGATAAGAAGTTGGTCGAAAGTTTAATTGAGCAGAAGGGAGAGGCCAATTTGGCTATGATTTTAACACAATCGGAGAGGTTGGTACTTCAAAGTTTTTACGGTTTTCTGCCACCCTACACCTGGATTAGAGAGAAAAAATATAAGCTGGGGCAATTTGGTATAACCTCCAAGTAAATAAGATGGCTCTTTTCCGCAAAATATTGGAGCAGTTGGAGAGGCCGGTATGGTGGATAGCTATCGCCCTGCTCTCCCTCTCCCCTTTTGTGGTAATTTTTAGATTCGGCTATAGAGTAGCTATCCCCTATGCTTTAATCCCACTTGCTCTCCTCCTTCTAATTGGATTGGTAAAAAAACCCTTTAAACTCTTTTTGCTGCTACTCTCATTCACCTATATTGTGATGTGGATAGCGAGATATGCTACCAACTTTTATCCCGGTGTAGCGCTCGATTTTGCAATGGCTACAAGTGCTGCTGTGGTAGTTATTGCGCTTATTGGAGGAGGGAGGGAGCTCTCCCCAAGGCAACTTGGCAACTCCTTTGTTTTTCTCTCTACTATTTGGTTTCTCTTCTGTCTCTTTCAATATTTTAATCCCAACTCCTCCTCTCCCATCGCTTGGGTCACAGGGGTTAGAAATCTTGGAGTCTATATGTTGGTTATAGCTATCTTCACTTCGCTTATGGTCAACTCTTTGAAGAAAATAGAACAGTTTCTATTTATATGGTCTCTACTCTCTCTTGTTGCTATTGGAAAAGCTCTCTACCAAAAAATTGTTGGGTTTGACTCTACAGAGCTCTATTGGCTCTATAATTTGGGTGGCTACAAAACCCATATTCTCCATTTTGGATTAAGATATTTTTCAATCTTTACCGATGCTGCAAATTTTGGTTCCGGAATAGCCTTTTCTGGGGTAATATTCTCTATCTATGCACTCTATGTAGAGAAAAGAGCCCTAAAAATTTACTATTTGGCAGTGGCGGCTCTCTCTATGTATGGGATGCTAATCTCCGGTACCCGCGGCTCTTTGGCCGTACCTTTTGTTGCATATGCTCTCTTTGCACTTCTTTCGAAGAAATTTCAACTTATGGTTCTCTCAGGGGTTCTTATATTTAGCTCTATTTTTATATTGAAATTTACCGATATTGGAAATAGCTTTACCTATATTAGAAGAATGAGAACCATCTTTAACCCCGACGACGCCTCCTTAAATGTTAGGATTGAGAATCAAAAGAGGTTGAGAACCTATATGTGGCAACACCCCTTTGGTGTTGGTATTGGGATGGCTCGACCTGGTGGCGAAACCTATACCCCCGACCCTGTAGTCTCTACAATTCCCAGCGACTCCTGGTATGTTAGGGTGTGGATGGAGGTTGGTATTGTTGGATTGCTCTTTCATATTTTCATTCTCCTATTTACTCTCTTTAAAGGGGTCTATTATAGCCTCTTTAAGTTAAAGGATAAGAGAGTGAGAGGGATAGTTACCGCATTGGTGTGTGGTTTGGCGGGAGTCTATACCTCTGCCTACTCTTTAGAGATTTTAGGGCAACTTCCCAACTCTATCTTTATATTTGTTGCAATCTCTACTATTTTTATCTCACCCTATATAGATAAAAATCTACAGATAGCAAATGGCTCTTTGCAAGATGGGTAGCACCCCTCAAATATCAATTGTAACTGTAAATTTCAATGGCCTCTCCCACACATTGGAACTTTTGGCCTCTATTCAAGAGCATCTCCCCTTTAGAGAGATAGAGACAATAGTGGTAGATAACGGCTCAACTGCAAATGAAACTATCTCTATAGTAGAAAATTTTCCTTGGGCTATTACAATTAGAAGTGAAGAAAATTTAGGTTTTGCAGGGGGTAACAATTTGGGAATTGAGAGAAGTTCCGGGCAATTTATAATGTTTCTCAACAACGACACCATCATATTAGATAGCTCCCTTATTCAACTTCCCTCTCTATTTGAGAGAGACTCCTCAATTGCAATTGTCTCACCAAAGATTCTGTTTCATAACCCCAAAGGGGTGATACAGTATGCCGGTATTACCCCTCTTTCAAAAATTACTATTAGAAATAGGGTGGTTGGGTATGGGGAACCCGATTATGGTCAATATCAGAGAGAGGGAGAGTGCGGTTATCCCCATGGTGCTGCTATGATGGTCTCCCGTAAGGCGTTTGAAGAGGTGGGGCCAATGCCCCGGCTCTTCTTTCTCTATTGGGAAGAGATAGATTGGAGCGAACAGTTTCGCAGGCTCGGCTACAAAATTTGGTACTCCCCGCAAGTGACAGTTGCACATAAAGAGGGGCAAAGTGTAGGCTCGTTATCCTACACAAAACAGTACTATATGGCAAGAAATCGCCTCCTCTATGCAAAGAGAAACCGCACAGGGCTTTTCAGGCTGCTTGCCCTTTCCTACCTTCTTCTAATTGCCTTTCCAAAAGAGCTTATAATAAAATTGTCAAATAAAGAGTTATCTTTAGTAGGTGCAACCATTAGAGGCAATTTTCATTTTTGTAGAGGCAAGTTTGGAAAGATGGTTCTCAAATAATCTCTATTGTTGTTGGATATGGCATTTAAAGTGATAGATACTCTCTTTTTTTTCTCTCTTTCGATTGGAGTGCTCTACCTCTCTATCTTCTCTTTCGCTTCTCTAAAAAGGGTATCGCCCCCCAATTCACGCACTATTGTTGGAGAGCCTAAAATAGTTGTCCTCTTTCCCGCCTATCGCGAAGATGGAGTGATAGAGTTTTCGGTAGCCTCATTCTTAGAACAGAACTATCCCAAAAAGCTATATGAGGTGGTGGTAATTTCAGACTCTATGTTAGATAAGACCAATAAGATCTTATCAAACCTCCCAATCACTCTCTTAGTAGCCCCAACCCCTCTAAAAAATAAGGGCAATGCCCTAAAGTATGCCCTTGACAAATTGGGAGAGAGAGAGTTCAATATGGCTATTGTTTTAGATGCAGACAACACTGTAGAACCCAATTTTTTAAACGATATATCGCTCTCCTATTGTGGTGGAGCAGCAGCTATACAGGTGCATCGCAAAGCTAAGAACAGCGAAAGCCCCTACGCCATATTAGATGGGATAAGTGAAGAGATAAACAACTCTATCTTTAGGTTGGGCCACTCTAATTTGGGGCTATCTGCCACCCTGTCGGGTTCGGGAATGGCATTCGACTATACTCTCTT
The DNA here is from genome assembly GCA_964512295.1 of uncultured Muribaculaceae bacterium. GTDB lineage: Bacteria > Bacteroidota > Bacteroidia > Bacteroidales > UBA932 > Bact-08. The sequence continues at coordinate 49,640 of CAZEGL010000003.1, read as the reverse complement.
TAAAAAATTGGTGCCCCATTTAAAGAGTGCAGGGGAAGATAAGGAGCTGGAGCTTCTTCTGCTGCAAGAGGGGGTAAAGGTGGAGTATCTCAACAACACCCCCCTTTACGATCAAAAAATTGCCTCTTCCGGCAGCTTCTACAACCAGCGTAGAAGATGGATAGCCTCTCAATTGAATGCTCTAAAAGAGGGATGGAAACTTCTCCCCAAAGCTTTAAAAGAGAGAAATATAGATTTATCCAATAAGATTTTTCACCATCTGTTGCTTCCAAAGGTGCTTCTATTTGGGCTGCTTCTACTCTTTGCTACAGCAACTTTGGCCATCTCCCCTCTCTGCTCAATCAAGTGGTGGCTTGCAACTGCTCTCTTTGTTGTAGCTATGGTTGTTGCAACTCCACGAGAGATGTTGAATAGAGAGGCGGTCAAATCATTTGTAAAGCTTCCCGCCATATTTCTTATGATGCTTTTCAATCTCTTTCGCAGCAGAGGTGCAGTGGAGCACTTTATACATACTAAAAAGGGAGAGGTATGAGAGATAAAATTAAGCTATACTTGGAGTTTCGTCCAAAATTGAAGAGGAGAATCCACCGTCTGATTGTAAATGAAGTTAGAGTGAGGCCCCGCCTTTGGATTCGTCTGTTACGCCCCTTATATACCAAAAGAGGGAGAGGCTCTAAAATATATAGGAGTGCCAGATTGGATATAACCCCCTTCAGCCGCTTTATTATCGCTTCCAATTCAATAATTGAGAGCCGCTCGGTTGTAAATAATGGGGTAGGGGATGTGATTATAGGTTCCAATACTATCCTTGGGATTGGCTCCGCCCTTATTGGCCCTGTAGTGCTTGGCTCCAATGTGATAGTTGCTCAAAATGTTGTTCTAAGTGGAATGGATCACAACTATAACAATATTGCTACACCTATTAAAAAGCAGGGGGTCTCTGTAGCCCCTATTGTTGTTGGAGATGGAGTGTGGATAGGGGCAAACTCTGTTGTAACTAAGGGGAGTACCATTGGGAAGAATAGCGTTGTAGCTGCCGGGTCGGTTGTAAGGGGAGAGGTTCCCCCCTACTCTGTTGTGGCGGGCTCTCCTGCAATAGTGGTTAAGAGATATTGCTTAGAAAGGGGAGAGTGGGAGAAGGTATAAAAAGCTTTAGTAACTTTTATATAGATTGAGATGGCTTGGTATAAAAAATATCTAAAAATATATGAGAGAGCTGGAGGCTACGACCAGCAGGTGGCTCAAAGAGTGAGCAATTTTATTCACAATCAAAAGGGGGTAGAGCCTCTTATTTCGGCAGTTATGATAGCCTATAACGAAAGGGAACATATTTTAGCCTCGCTATGGTCGCTAATAGAGAATAGGCCACACTTCCCTTTTGAGATAGTAGTGGTAGATAACAACTCTACAGATGGTACAGGCGAACTCCTTGAAAGGGCTGCAATTCCATTTGTAAAAGAGGAGAAGAGAGGTCCCGGCCACGCCCGTAACAGAGGTTTGGCAGAGGCGAGAGGGGAGTTTATAGTCACTATCGATTCAGATACCCTCTACCCTCCCAGATATTTAGAGAAGATCTATAGAGGGTTGCAGAGAGAGGGGGTGGTGGCCATCTCTTCGTTATGGAGCTTTATACCATCTAAACGCTATCCAAGGTGGAAAATGGTTCCATATGAATTTTTAAGAGATATCCATCTGCTGCTTTTATCTATAAAGAGCCCCGAAAGGGCTATTAGGGGGATGGTTTTTGCACATAGGGCCGATTTGGCAAGAGAGGTTGGGGGTTATAAAACAAATATAAAAAGGGGAGAGGATGGCTCTATGGCCTATAGGCTAAAGGATTATGGGAAGATTAAATTTATAATCTCCCACCACGCCCGTCCATTTACCTCTACCGGTACATTGGAGCTGGATGGTCCTTTAAGGGTACTCTTTTGGAGAAGGGTAAAATTTGCAGTTAAAGGGATAAAGAAATTCTTTATCGCTACAAAGGGTGAAATTGAAGATCAAGAGTCAAATCTACTATAAAATCTATGAAGATACTCTTTCTACACTTTTTTGACACCTCTCAAAAGAGCGGGGTCAACTCCAAAATAGCCTCTCAAATTGCAGCTTTGCGAGAGTTGGGGCACACGGTAGAGCTGTGTCAAATTGAGATAGACCCTTTGGGAGAGCAACGAAGAGTGTGTGAAGGAGAGATAATTGAAAGCTTTGGAAGGGGTAGTTGGGCAAAGTTTATAAAGTGGTTTAGATTTAAAAAAGTTACTAAATATATAGTTGAAAATGGGTATCAACTGCTCTATGTACGAAGCTTCTACAACACCACCCCCTCTCTATTAAAAATGTTTAGAAGAGTTAAAGAGAGTGGGGTAAAGGTGGCTGTAGAACTTCCAACCTACCCCTACAATAGAGAGTTCGATAAAATTCCACTACGCAATAAATTTACCTTCTATATAGATAAATTATACCGGGGCTCACTCTATAAGGTTATAGATAGAGTTGTCACCTTTTCAAATTTTGCCACCATCTTCAACACCCCCACCATAAGAATCTCCAATGGGGTAGATTTTTCCAATATAGAGGTTAAAAGCGCCAACACTCTCTACAACAAGGAGTGGAGTGGTACCTTTACAATGATTGGAGTGGCAGAGATTCACTATTGGCATGGCTTCGACCGTATTATTGAGGGGATGGCACTCTACTATAAAAATAGAGTGGGTGGAGCGGAGGTTAAATTTGAGATTGTGGGAGAGGGAAACCCAAACGACTTAGCTAAATTGAAGAGGTTGGTAGAGCACCATAAGCTCAATGGTGTGGTTCATTTTCATGGCTATCTTTATGGTAGTCAATTGGACTCCCTCTTTGAGGAGGCACATATTGCTGTTGCAAGCTTGGCACGACACCGCAGTGGGATTGTTGCCCTTAAAACTCTTAAAACAAGGGAGTATGCAGCAAGGGGTATTCCTTTTATATACTCCGAAATTGACGACGATTTTGAAGAGAAACCCTACATCCTAAAGGCACCAATGGACAACTCTCCCATCTCTATAGAGGGGCTTCTCTCCTTTTGGAGGGGCGTTGAGCTTACCCCACAACAAATTAGAGAGAGTGTAGAGGGAACTCTCTCGTGGCGTACGCAGATGGAAAAGGTAGTTGAGGCAATTAAAAATAGCGAGGAAGATGGCACTATCTAAAATACTTTTTTGGCTCTCTCTTGCTGTTGTAATCTATACCTACATAGGCTATCCACTGCTCCTTTGGCTACTTGTAAAGTTAAAATCGATATCTATTAAAGAGGAGCGCCCCCCCTTCAACACTCCCCTCCCCGAAGTGACTATTTTAATTGCCGCCTACAACGAAGAGCTCTATGTACCTATTAAAATGAAGAGTATAGAGGAGTTGAAGTGGCCTAAAGAGAGGTTGAAACTAATTTGGGTAAATGATGGAAGTGGCGACAAAACAGCAGAGCTGCTAAAAGGATACCCCCAAGTGAGACTATTGGAGATGGCTAAAAGAGGGGGGAAGAGCGCTGCTCTAAATTTTGCTATTCCCTTTATTGATAGCCCTATAGTACTTTTAACAGATGCCAATACCCTTATAGATAGCGAGGCGCTTACAAAGATTGTAGAGAAGTTTGAAGATCCCTTGGTGGGGTCTGTTGCGGGGGAGAAGAGAATTATAACATCACCTGAGGAGGGGGCTGCAGTTGCGGGAGAGGGGCTATACTGGCGCTATGAGTCGGCAATAAAAGAGTTGGATTCCAAACTCTATAGTACAGTAGGCGCCGATGGTGGCCTCTTTGCAATTAGAAGAGATCTCTTAACTCCAATTCCCCCCGATACCCTTTTGGATGATTTTATTATCTCTATGGAGGTGGTCAAAAAAGGTTATAAAATAGCATATTGTAAAGAGGCCTTTGCTATGGAGCACGCCTCGCTCTCAATTGAAGAGGAGAAGAAGAGAAAGGTGAGAATAGCTGCAGGAGGAGTGCAGGCAAGCTGGAGATTAAGGTCGCTTTTAAATCCCTTTAAAAGACCGCTTTTTGCCTTTCAATTTCTATCCCACAGGGTATTGAGATGGAGTGTTACCCCTATTATGCTCTTTATGCTTCTTCCTCTCAATCTATACCTATGTGCCAAAGAGTCCTCTTTTCTATACTGTATGGCACTTTTTCTACAGCTGCTCTTCTATTTAATAGCCATTATAGGGGGGCTGCTGAGAGAGAAAAAAATAGCGATAAAATCTTTTTTTATCCCCTACTATTTTCTATTTATGAATCTAAATGTAATTGCAGGGTTTAACTATCTCTACAAAAAAGAGAGGGGAGAGGGAATTTGGGAGAAGGCTCAAAGAAGTGGTGAAAAAAGGTGATTGTTAGCAAAAGAAACATAAGAGTTATAGTTATGAATTTTTTGAACAATATTAAAAAGAAGGTGCGCTACAATGTTGTTGTTGAGTGGTACAACCTGCTATATCTGCTCTTTAGAAGAGAAGAGAGGATAATTCCAACAATCTCTTCAATAGATGAGACTATTAAAAAAATTGTTGAGGAGCGCTCTTCGGTAAGTAGGTTTGGGGATGGAGAGATTTTGTTGATAGAGGGTAAAGCCATTGGTTTTCAAAGTGGTAACAGTGCACTTGGCAAAGAGCTTAAAGAGGTGTTAGAGAGCTCCCTTCCCAACCATTTAATCTCCCTCTCCGATACCTTTCAACATCTTGGCCGATACACCCGCTCTGCCCGCCGTTTTTGGAGGTGCCACTTCTATCTCTACGGTTATATTTGGGAGCGTTCGCTCAGAGAAGATAGAGGCTACTACAATACATTTCTAACCCGCCCCTATATGGATTTTAAAGATAAAACTCTTGCCACCCATTGGTTTAAAGCTCTAAAAACTATTTGGGAGGGGCGAGATATTATCTTTATTGAGGGGGAGAAGAGTAGATTGGGGTACGGAAACGACCTCTTTAGCAACGCCCGCTCAATTGGGAGGGTGCTTGCTCCTGCTAAAGATGCCTATTTGCGGATAGATGAGATAGAGCAGTATGTAACTTCACTTGGGAGTGGCCACCTCTACCTTGTGGCACTTGGCCCTACTGCTACAGTTTTAAGCCACCGTCTCCATAAAAAGGGGTTACAGGCTATAGATGTTGGGCATATAGATATTGAGTATGAGTGGTATAGGATGGGTGCCAAAAGAAAGGTGCCAATACCCTCAAAATTTGTAAATGAATCTCTTAGGGGCGATACTACCACTACATTGATTGACGAAAAGTATAGAGAGCAAATTATTAAAACCTTCCTGTAAGATGAAAATTTTATACTACATCCCCTCCCTCTATCTGTCGGGTGGATTGGAGAGAGTTATAACCCTAAAGGCCAATTATATGGCCAACCACTTCGGGTATGATGTAGTTATAGTTACCTCCGAAGGGTTGGGAAGATCTCCCTTCTTTGAACTCTCTCCAAAGGTGAAGGTGATTGATATAGATACCCCCATAGATGTTGGCCTTCCCAAAAAGAGGATAACCAAACTCTTTATACTCCCCTGGCGCTATTTGAAATTTAAAAGAAGATTTATTGCAACGCTATTTAGAGAGCGCCCCCAAATTACAATCTCTACCCTAAGGAGAGAACTTCTATTTATAAATAGGGTAAAAGATGGTAGTGTTAAAATTGGAGAGTTTCATATTACAAGGGGTGTTTATCATACAAACTCCACAACTTCAAATCTCCCTTTTGCCAAACTCTTAAAGAGAGCTTTAGAAAAGCGCTTTCTTAAAAATCTCTCAAATCTTACAAAAGTTGTATTGCTCACCAAAGAGGAGCAGCAGAGGTGGCCCGAACTTCACAACACTATTGTTATCTATAACCCCCTTACAATTGAGTGTGAAAAGAGCTCTACTACCTCCGCCCCCATTGTTATGGCTGTGGGCAGATATAGTTGGCAGAAGGGTTTTGATTTGCTTATTGAGGCGTGGAGCAGAGTGGCCATAAAAGCGCCGGAGTGGAGGTTAAATATCTATGGAGAGGGGAACGATCAAGAGCTTAAAGCTCTTATTAAAAGGTACTCGCTGCAAGAGAGCTGCTCTCTCCTTCCACCTGTCACCAATATTGCCCGGAACTATTCAGAGAGTTCAATATTTGTATTGAGCTCCCGCTATGAGGGGTTTGGAATGGTGCTGTGCGAAGCTATGGCGTGTGGTGTTCCTGTAGTGTCGTTCGATTGTAGTTCCGGCCCAAAGGAGATTATTACCGATGGCCAGGATGGTCTCTTGGTAGAGAGCGAAAATATAGAGGCTTTAGCCCAAAAGATTCTCTATCTTATAGAGAGGCCGCAACTCAGGAGAGAGATGGGTGCTGCTGCCCGTAAAAATTCAAGCCGTTTCTCCCAGCAGACAATTATGGAGCAGTGGAGGGATTTATTTGAAAATTTAATAGATGAGCAGTAGCAATACTATTTTGGTTAGTGTAGTAATGCCCTGTTACAATGGGGCTCTCTGGCTTAGAGACTCTATTGAATCTGTTCTTGGCCAAACATTTAGGGAACTTGAACTCATTATAGTAGATGACGGCTCTACAGACAATTCGTTACAGATAGCGCAAAGCTACCTTGAGAGCGATAGTAGAGTAAAGATTATAGAGCAGAGCAACCAAGGTCAATCGACTGCCCGCAATAGAGGTATAGATGTGGCAGAGGGTAGATATCTCTACTTTATAGATTGCGACGATCGTATTGTGCCGGAAACTCTTGCCGAACTCTACCAAATTGCACAAGAGAACAAATTGGAGATGGTACTCTTCGACGCTTCTACCTTCTATGACAAGGGTGTAGGCAAAAGCTCTTTACCCCCATATATTAGAGACCCTGTTGACTCCTATAAAATTTTTACCGGTGCTCAGCTACTCAATAGGCAGTTGAAAAGCGGGGAGTATCGTGCCTCTGTATGCCTCTATTTAACTAAAAGGGAGTTGGTAGAGAGGCTCTCTCTTCGCTTTCATAGAACTATTATACATGAAGATGAACTCTACACTCCACAGCTGCTCTACAATGCCAAGAGGGTCTCCCATATAGCCAAAGAGTACTACCAAAGGAGGGTGAGATTAAATTCAGTTATGACAATTCCCTTCTCTCGCTTCAATATTGAGAGCTATCTTACAGTAATAGAGCAGCTAAGAAGGTCTTCTCTAATAGATAGAGATGGAGCTGAAGTGGTAGATAGAGTTATCAATATAATTATTCCCGTTTTAACTTACCGCTCACACACCCTGCCGTTAAAAGAGAGACTCTCCCTTATCTTCCGCCTTGCAAGGGAGGGGGTGATAGGGAGAGTCCCATTTAAAAATCTGCTTCTTCTTTTAACACCCAATTTTTTAAAGAGGGGGTTGAAGAGGATTATAAAATCTAAATAGTACCTATAGGCTCATCTGAGGAGTGGGAGTGGCTATATATATAGCTCTTATTTCTATATCCAGAAATATCTTGGTACCAGTCCAGATACTCTACTCCACCCGAATTTGCCCAAGGAACAAATTTGTTATAGACAGAGGTGATATTCTTCATCTCTATTGGGTAGTCGAACTTAACCGGTAGCATCAACCCCCACATCATACCCTCTGAATCTTTATATATATCGCTGGGGTGGAGTTCTCCCTCTAAAGCTATATTGGGATCGAACTTTGAGGTAGGCAGATAACCGGGCAGATGAATCTCTCTTCCCCTGCTATTTACCGCAATAAAGAAGTTGAAGTTGGCCATAGTGAGCTCCTCTTGAGCTATAGGGGCGGTAAAGATAATTTTCAACTGCTCTGTAGGGGTAGAGATAAATGGAACATCATCCTCTGTATTGAGATATTCATTGGAGTGGCTAACCACCCTTTTGGCATTGTTAATAATTGGTATAACTGCAAGATCTACCCCCGGCTCTGTTCCATTCTCACCCACAGTAAAGGCATCCAATTCAATCCCTGCGAGAGGTTGCCGCTCAACCGAAGCTACCTGCTCGGCCAATATATTATCCAATTGGAACGCAGCCGCTATCTTATATAAGGCACCTACAGCCACAACTTGGTAGTCGAAAAGCAACTCTTTTACCTTACCCCCTTCATTTAGATTCTGAGTTACACGAAACTTAAGTACCAAGTCGTTCAAGTCGTAATCGCCCTTATTGGGCCAGTTGTCTTCAAAGGCGTAAGTTGCCCAGCCGCTTTCGGAGGGGAAATAGGTAGCAGATGTTACCGGGCTTTCGGGATCGTCGGGGTTGGGCTCCTCTCCCACAATCTGTCCAAGACTCTTGTTGCAGCTGTTTCCTTCAATATTTATACTCTGCTCTGCAACTAAAGTGGCTCCACCTTTTACCCTATCTTGGTATAGTCCTATACCGTTTGGCGCTGTTCCCGCTGCCAACTTTTCGTGAACCCACTCAATCTTGCCATTTAGCTCCGATATGCCGGTATATCGTAAGTCTGTTACATCTCCAGTAGTTTTAAGAAGAGACCAACTCTGTGAAGTTGATTTAATAACGCCATTCCAAACATTGGTAACATCGTTTGCAATAAAGATTGACCCTCCCATCATCTCAATAACTGTGTTGTTCAGTTTTAAAGTTTGGGTGAGCCATAGAGAGCCCGACTCTAAAGTGATATTGAAGCCCGAAAGTTCCGACTCTTCTGCAGTTACAAAACAGTGGTTGTTAAGGGTGGCATCCGAAGTGGCACCCAACTTGGTTGAGACCGAAAGCTCCCCATGGTTATTCACCACAGTTCCATTACTTTGGCTATAGTTGTTGGTTGAGATTGCCCCACCTATATCATTCATTAACGATGTGTTGCTGTTTATTCTCAAATGTTCGGTATTGATCTCTCCCGAATTGAAGAGTTGGGAGTTGTTTGTAATTTCAAAGTAGGTGCCCAAACTATTGGCAATTAATTTGCCCTCATTGTAGAGGGTAGCTCCATTTCTTAAGGCGAAGTCGCCTCCAACAGTAGTAGTTCCAAAGTTTGAGATGTTGTATGTATCTATACCAAAAGTGGAGTTGACTACCAACTCTCCCCCCTCTCTCACAACCAACACAGCATTGGGAGGATCTTCCATGGATGAGGCGTTAAAACTTTTAATTGTAACCCTACCCCCCGGTAAAACCACTATTGAACATTTGTTCAATGCAACATCGGTTGAACCCAACTCTAGCGTACCCTCTACAAATAGGATGGAGTGCCCTGTCCAGTTATTAAACCCTATAGCGGTGCTTCTGGTAAAACCTGCCGGAATAAGATAGGAGTAGTAGGGATTGCCGTTGGGGCTGGTACCTAAAACACCCACTAATGTGAGGCTATTGTTGTGATTGATAATGTTGTCGTAGGTGGTGGGCGCATCCAAATCTGGCGAAGTGAAATTGGCAGCTGCACCAACAAAAGCTCCCCCCTTAGTGAAAATTGGAGAGGAGAGGTCTAAGAGTGAGACATTTACCTGCGGCGAGGTGACCTCTTTTACTGTTATCTTTCCCGTTCCATCGGGGGCCACCTGGTGAATATAGAGCTTCTCTACCGGTGTTGCTACCGAAAGACGAACCTTGTAGGGTGCATTTGGGCGGGCAATTCCAGAGGCTATAAGAGAAGAGGAGTTGAGCAGTGGAGAGCTGTGTATCTTAACAACATGTGCCCTATTGGCACTCGCTTGGCTTACAGCACTAACATTTACTGTAATATCCAACTCCTTAACTGTCTTCCAATCGAAGTTTGATGGAACTCTTAGATTGAGTGGTGCTTCTACATTTGGCATCTTTATACAGGCAGAGATTAGAAGGGTAACCAATGCGCCTATAAGATAGATTTTATGCTTCATTTTTATACTGTTTTATTTTTTTCGTAAATAGAATACTGTTTATTATAGATTAGCGTAGTATCTAAATTCCATGCCAAAGTATAATCATTCGTAAAAAAGAGAGTGATTGAGTCACTTTTTCTATAATTTCAATTCAAATATAGTAATTTTTCTTCTCTATTTATAAGTTTTACCTTTTCTTATATCTTTGATGTGTAAATTATTATTACGCACTGTAAATTTTCTTATTGTTGTGAGATGTATAAAATTTTAATTGTAGATGACGACTCCTTGGTAAGGAGAACCTTTTCAACCATCCTCTCTACCGAAGGGTATCAAACTTTAGAGGCAGAGAGTGGTTTAAGGGGGTTGGAACTCCTGTCCCAATTTAAACCCAATCTAATTTTGTGCGATTATAAAATGCCGGGTATGAACGGTTTGGAGTTTATTGAGCGGCTTAAAGCGATGGGAGACCCTACCCCTATTATTATGCTTACGGGGTATGGCGACCTCTCTCTTACCATCCGTTCAATAGAGTTGGGAGCTACAGAGTTCTTGGAGAAACCTGCCGAAGCGTGGTATTTAAAGAGTGTAGTAAAAAGAGTTTTAGAGTCGGTAAAACTCTCCCACACCCTTACCCCTATCCTTTCGATGGATGAGCCGGAGTCAAACTATAATTATAGTGGGGTCACATTAGTTGGCAACTCCCCCCCAATGAGAGAGCTCTTTAAAAGGGTGGGGGTGGTCTCTCAAAATAGAGTAAATATTCTTGTAGAGGGGGAGACAGGTACAGGTAAAGAGTTGGTGGCCAAATTGATTCACGCCTCAAGCTACAATAGAGAAGAGCCGATGGTTGTTGTAAATTGTAGTGCCCTTACCGAAACCATTATGGAGAGTGAACTTTTTGGCCATGTGAAGGGGGCCTTTACAACTGCAGTAAGAGAGAAGAGGGGAAAATTTGAACTTGCCGGAAGAGGAACCCTCTTTTTAGATGAGATCTCTGAAATTACCCCCGATGTACAGGTGAAACTTTTAAGGGTATTACAAGAGCGGGAATTTGAAAAGGTTGGAGGAGAGCGAGTTTTAGCAATGGAGGCGAGAGTGATAGCCTCTACAAATAGAAATTTGGAGGAGTTGGTTTTAGAGGGGAAATTTAGAGAGGATCTCTACCATAGATTAAGGGTCTTTACAATTAAGCTCCCCTCTTTAAATGAACGCAAAGAGGATATATACCATTTGGCGCTACACTTTATCCGCAAATATAATATGAGCTTTGGAAAAAAGATTGAGAGGGTTGAGGGTGAAGTTTGGAAGCAGTTGGAGCAACACCATTGGAGTGGAAATGTAAGAGAGTTGGAGAATGTTATTCAGCAGGCCGTAATAACAAGTAGAGGAGACTATATCTCCCAATCCGACATATTGTTAAGCTCTCTTAATCAAAAAAGAGAGGCGGGCATAGGTGTCAAAAAAAATGCCCGCTCTTTAGAGGAGGTGGAGCGGGAGCATATAGCCAACATTTTGATGGAACTAGAAGGAAATAAAAGTGAGGCGGCCCGCATCTTAGGTGTAAGCCGCCCCACTCTCAATGCAAAAATTGCAAGATATAATCTTTAACTACTACAGTTCAGTATGAGTGCCGTCGCAATAAGGAGCATTTTTAGTGTGCTTGCATCCACATAGAAAGGCATCGCCACTCTTCTCTGCAGTAAATGCCAAAGGGAGAAACTCTGTCCCTACATGCGATCCATCGCAAAATGGTTGATTTTTGCTTCTACCACAAGTGCACCAGTGGTATTTTTTACCCTCTTCCAATTGAACTTTATAGGGTCCTTTTTTTGCAATTACAGGTTCCATAATTTTAATTGTTAATTAATAGATTTCTTAAATATACAAATAGTTTAACAATTGAAAGAAGATTAAGGTTTACCGTAAAGAACCCAAAAGGCCCCCTCTTTTCTAATATCTGTAGTAGAGAAAACTCTCTTGCCCCCAACCACCCTACTTTTACCGTAAATAGATGTTCTCCCTTGGTGACCAACTCCAGGCAGTGAGACAAACTCCCAATTGAATGGGACTCCCATCTTCTCTGCCAAACTCTTGGCCTCTGCATAAAATTTTTGTGCCCTTTCATAGCGATGCGCCCCCTGCGCCATTGAGGGTGGATCTTTGGGGAAATCTTTACGGGTAGTGGTGGTATCCATATCGCCCCCATGGACAACTAAAGGTTTTGCAAAGTAGCTTGTTAGAATCTCTCTCTCTACAAAGGGTGTTCCATATATCGAGTAGGGCCAACCCCACACCTTACCGTTTGCATCTTTTAACCCTTCGGGAATGGGAAAGGTATAATTGCCGGCATTTGAAGCGACAGCTTTTCTTACTCGTGCTGTGGGTGTTGCCAATAGAAAGCGGTGGACAAACTGCCCCCCTGCCGAGTGGCCCCAAATATCATATGTTTCACTCACATTGCCACTACTCTTTTTAAAGAAGTCGAATATGGGCTCGATAATTTTATATGTCCACTCTTGGGAGGGGCGTAATTCGCTCCCGAGTCGGGTGGTGGTTATCCCTCCAAATTGGTAGTCGTTCTCTTTGTACTCCTCTCTTGCAAATTGTGGAGCTATCACAATAAAGTTGTTCTCCTGGGCAAAGTATCTCCAAGATTCAATCTGAACATCGCCCTTTCTATCGGCTCCATGCATTGCAAAGAGAATGGGCATGGTTTTAATATCTCCTTTTGGCGGAACAAAGTAGAAGATTGTTACCTTTTTATCTGCCAGGGGCTTGTAATCTCTATAGATAAACTCCCCCTCTCCCTTTCTAATTTTTACCCCTTTAGCAACAAGAGTATTAGCTGTTGTCAAAAGAAGAAGAATTAAAGAGAATCTTATTAACGATCGTACTCTCATATAAATTTCAATTTTTAAAAGGGTTAATATTTTTATCTATTTCTACCATAAATTAGGTTATAGGCTCCATTTTTTTTGGTAACCGAAGTGGAGTAGACCCTTTTCCCATCTACTCTTCTGCTGGTGCCGTAAACCATACTTCTACTGCGATGGGCAACACCCCCCAACTCTACCAGCTCCCAATTGAAGGGAACACCCATCTCCTCTGCCAATTTTTTAGACTCTTGATAGAAGATATGGGCCCTTTCGAAGCGATGTATTCCCTGCGCTTTGGCTGCGGGGTGTTTGGGCAGATTTTTTTGCACGGTAGAGGTATCTCTATTTCCTGCGTGTACAATAAGGTGTTTAGAGAAGAAACTCTTTAGATTCTCTTTGGAGGCAAATGGGGTATCTTTTACCGAATATGGCCATCCATAAAGCTCGCCGTCGATCCCTTTTAATCCTTGAGCAAAGGGGAATGTGTAGCTGCCGGCATTGGATGCCACTGCCACATTTACCCTCGCTTGAGGCATAGTAAGTAGAAAACGGTGTACAAATTGCCCTCCGGCCGAATGGCCCCATATGTCGTAGGTGGTGCTGCTATTGTTTAGACTCTCTTTAAAGTAGTCGAAGAGCGCCTCTATAATATTGTAGCTCCACAACTCTTTGGCCCGGAGTTGATTGTTTGTAGAACTTTTGGAGACTCCCCCAAATTGATACTCATTTACAGAGTACTCTCTCTTTGCAAATTGGGGTGCAATTACAATAAAACCCCTCTCCTCTGCAAAATAGCGCCACGACTCCAATTGATGTGCACCTGTACGGTTTGCCCCGTGGGTTGCAAAGAGGATGGGCATTTTGCCAATATCTCCCTTTAGGGGAATATAGTAAAAGACTGTAACCATCTTGTTGCTCAATGGTTTGTAATTGCTATATTCAAACTCTCCTGCCCCTCTTTCAAGTTTTGCCCTCTTTTGGGCTTCGGCAACATTGAAGGCCAAAAGAGTGAATAATGATATAGATAATATCACTTTTAAAAATCTCTTCATAATTGTTTAATAGTTAAATATGTGTTGTTTAATAGTATCGGTAGCCGCATTTTCTAAGCTCCTCTATGGTAGTGATTGGTTTTTGGGGACTCAAATATTTTGCCAAGAATAGATATACATTCAATCGAATTGCTGTAGCTTCTTGGGTATCAATTCTTTCAAAAAGGTGAGAGCCTGGGAGGGCATCGTAAATCTTATACTCGAACTCCTTATTGTACTGTTTGAGGGAATCTATCATTCGCTCCACCTCTTTGTAGCTTACATCGTTGTCATTTTTGGTTGTAGTAATCATCAATGGCCGCTTAAGAAGAGATGCGTAGGAGACCGGAGATCGCCTTGCATATTCGGCAGGATCCTCCTGAGGGGTTTTGCCTATATGGTGGGGAGCACTAAATAGTTTGGTGTATCCTTTGGTTTGATACTCTAAACGGTAGGTAACATCGCTCACTGGAACCCCTGCGTAGCCACAAGTGTAGCTGTCGGGATATTTTAAAATATTCATAAGGGTAATCATCCCTCCGTGGCTCCATCCCAACATCCCTATTCGGGTAGGATCTACAATAGAGTAGTTTTTTACCATATAGTCTCTTGCAGCCAAAACATCTTCATTCTCTCTCCCCCCATAATCTATAGATTGGTGAAACCCCTTTCCATAGCCGGTACTGCCACGGTAGTCGGGTGCTATTATTATATAGCCTTGAGATAGAAGCTCCCGTACAATATGGGAATAAACTGTAGAGAAGGTTCCATGTATTCCTCCATGGGCAAAGACAATTAGTGGGTACTGCCTCCCCTGCACCATCTCTTTTGGCAGAAAGATGTAGGAGTAGAAGATTAAATCATTATCTAAAAATTGATCTCTAAATTCATTTCCGGTTTTGGCGGGTTTTGTTTTAGGTGGCCCCGTAAGGCGAACTTTATCTATATAGGCCAAGTCTCCAACCAAATCAAACCACATAGATTCATCTATCTTTTTTATAACTTGATCGAAGGAGTAGGTGAGGTTGTCTATCTTAGACAACGATGCCCTCTCTGCACGGGTGAGTTGCGATTGCCCAACTCCTACAATGGGGAGGAGCGTAAGGGATAATATTATTGAAGCAACAGTAGAGAGTGTGGGACGATAAGTTCTTCTTTCCATATATCTATTTTTTTAAACTTTAATTCAAATATAGAACTAATTGAAAAACTTCTGTAGATAGAGTAGGCTATTTTTACAACATAGTGGGGTAAAGGGCTAAGGATAAGAGTGAAAAAAGAGTAGACAAAGACTCTATATTTGGCTCCTGTAAAGAGCAGGAGGAATTTATTTATATCAATTTTAAGAAATTGGGCTGAGAGTAATTATTTTTTTATAACTTTATAGCTCCAAAGTTACCTAAACTTGGCTTAATATGACTACCAAATATCTTAGAGTCCGCTTTATAACTGTTGCTTTTCATCTACTGATAGCACTATCTCTTTTGGGCTGTAGTAAAAATAGTGTGCCCCCTATAGTGGATCCCAATCCCCCAATAGATGAGTGGCCCCCTCAACCTGAATTTTTCAATAGAGGCGAAGGGATTATGGAGTACACTCTTTACGAACCGCTAAGCCATAAACCTGTTACGCTATACTACTATATTCCGGCTGGAGTTGATACAAGAACTGCCACAATTCTAATTGCCCTACATGGAGCAGATCGTAATGGCCCTTATCAAATAACAACATGGAAAGGTATTGCCGCCCAGAAAGGGGTGATGGTATTTGCGCCTCAATTTTCATCGGAGTTCTATAATTCGAGCGAGTACCAACTTGGGGGGGTCTCCTCTTCGGGCTCCTCTTATGTTGCAAAACCAAAAGCGCAATGGAGCTACTCGCTAATTGAGGATCTCTTCGATTTTATAAAAGAGAAGACCGGTAGTAGAAATGAGACATACGATATGTGGGGCCATTCGGCAGGGGGGCAATTTACCCATAGGTTTCTTCTATGGATGCCCGAAGCAAGAGTTAGAAAGGCTGTAGCTTCCAATGCCGGCTACTACACTGTGCCCGACCCCGATGGGATTAGTAATGAGCAGGGGACTGTCTTTTCTTTTCCCTACAGTAGTAGGGGCACCCCTATTTCCGACAACACCATAAGAACATATTTTGGTAGAGATATGACAGTTCATCTTGGAACATCCGATATCTCTACTACCGATCCTCAACTGCCTACAGGTGCCGGAGCTATGGCACAAGGGCCCTATCGCTATGCAAGAGGGCACTTTTTCTTTGAACACTCAAAAGGGGTAGCTATGGCAAAAGGGTACTCTTTCAATTGGAAAGTAGTTGATGTTGTAGGTGTTGGCCATAGCTCAAGGAGTATGGTGCAAAACAGTTTGACAGGAGCGGCTAAACTAATGTACGACTAATGAAATTCTATAATTTTGGATATTTTTTGCTATAATCCATTTTTTTGATAATTTTATTAACTATTAAAGAGGAGAATAAGAGAGAATAAGAGAAGAGATAACATTTAAAATTGATATAACAATAATTGAAAAAAATCTATATAACTGATCTGTTCATTACCTAAAATTTTAACAAAACATGAAGTATTTGACTAGACTAATTCTCGTGCTGATGCTTTTAAGATTGCCTACAGCTCTCTTTGCATCGCATGAAACAGCAGTTACAAAAGGGTGGAGCAACACAACTGAAAGGGTGGCTATGGCCAAGCCTGCAAAAGCTGTTGGTATGCTCTCTTCCTACGGTAACAGCGCCGCATTGCAGCAGGAGAGAGTAATTAGAGGAACAGTCTCCGACCAATCGGGCGAACTCTTGATTGGGGTGGGGGTGTTGGTTCACGGAACTCTTAGAGCTGTCTATACCGACACCGACGGTAAATACGAAATTAAGGTTCCCGCCAACAGAGACACTTTAGCTTTTAAATATTTTGGCATGGAGGATCTCTTGGTGGCTATAGGTGGCCGCGATGTGGTAAATGCCACCCTAAAGGAGTCTGCACAGCAACTTGAAGAGGTTGTGGTTACCGGTTATGGCGATATCGCAAAAGAGGCCTATACCGGTTCTGCCCAAGTTATTGGCGCTCAAAAAATCTCTTCTCGTTCGGTTGCCTCTTTTGAAGATGCACTCAGAGGACTCTCTACAGGGACTCTCGTTATGGGTGGTGGCCAGCCTGGGGAGGGTAAAACTATGCGTCTTCGCGGGGTGGGCTCTTTAGAGGCTTCAAGCCAACCTTTGATTGTGGTAGACGGTGTTGTATGGGAAGATGAGAACCTTTCGGGAACTTCCGACAACCCTTCCAACATCTTAAACACACTCGACCCGAGCGATATTGCCAATGTCACTCTTTTGAAAGATGCCGCTTCGGCCTCTCTCTACGGGTCGCGGGGTGCCAATGGAGTTATTGTAATTACCACCAAAAGGGAGGTGCTTGGGGAAGATATGAGTGTATCGCTCAATCTTCAGCAGGGCTTCTCCAGAATGCTCTATCAACCCGATTTGGCCAATGGTCCCGAGTATGCCGAAGTGTGGGTAGAGGGGCAGATGAATCGTCTTATTCAAGATGACATTACTCAAAAAACCGGTATAACCGGAGCGGCCGCTTTAAGATCGGCCTTGGTAAATGAACTCAATGGACTCTACGGCGATAAGGTAAACTACCTTTACGACGGGAAGAACTTCTACGAGTGGCAGAAGATGGCCCGTTCAGATTTCAATGCCCTGTACCAGATGCCCACTTCGGAAGGGTACTATAGAAATTACGACTATTTTGGTGAGGATAAAGATAAGCTTCCAAATACCAACTGGTTCGATATTATTTCACAACCTGCCCCCTTTACCAAAGCCAACCTCACTCTTAGAGGGAGCGGTAAATCTATTGCCTACTACTCCTCTTTTGGCTATTACAACCAGCAGGGCACTATCTTAAATAGTGAACTGAGGAGATACTCAATAAGGATGAGAGCTTCGGCCACCGATAGAAAGAAGTTGGTAAACTGGAGTATAAACAACTATATCTCCTACACCAACCAAACCGGTCCAAACACCAACGCAGGACTCTACAACTCTCCACAATATGGTGCTGTTGTTCTGCCCCCCGTAATTCCTGCCAAATTGGAAGATGGCACACTCAACTACCACTTCCCCGAGAATATGTTGAACACCAACCATAACCCGTTGGCGTCGGCTCTTTTGAATCAACTACAAAAGCCCTCAATAAATATAAGTCTATCGGGGTACTTACGCCTAAATATAAATAAGTGGTTAACATTTAGATCGGATGCCGCTTTGGCATACCTCGGTTTTAGAAGAAGATTCTACTACGACAAAGATTTTGGAACCGGTTTAATTGTTAATGGACAGCTCACCGAAAGAGATTTGCATAGAACCAAATTGGTCTCTAAAAATCTCTTTTTCATAGATAAGAAGTGGGGAAATGTACACAAGATAAATATCACTGCAGGTACAGAGTTTGAAACTTTAAAATATAGATATATCGAGGCTATAGGTCAAGGATTTGGTTCAAATGATTTGCCCTATCTCTCAAACGCAGCTTCGGTGCGTGGTATTGCTGGTGGAGGGTACGATTGGGCACTCTTCTCATTAGTTTCCAAAATAGACTATTCACTATACAACAAATACCACCTGAGCGGATCTATAAGAAGGGATAACAGCTCCTATTTTGCACCCGAGTATAGAGGTGGAACTTTCTGGTCTGTATCGGGTGCTTATGATCTAACTAAAGAGAGATTTATGAGGCCTTTGGCCGCCACACTCTCCTCGCTTAAATTTAAAGGGAGCTACGGTATAAATGGGACGCTCCCAAGATCGAGAGCCTCTTGGTTGGAGTCCTATCCTACCAACCGATACGGCGAAGCGCCCGGAGTTTACTCCTCCTATAGCGAAAGCCCCGACCTCTCGTGGGAGGGCAATAGAATATGGAATGTAGGAGTAGATTTTTCTCTCTTTAGAAATAGGGTCTCTGTTACGGCCGAATATTTCGACAGAAAATCTAAAAACATTCTCTACAACTACTATGTTTCAATGACATCTGGTTACTACACAATGTTAAGAAACTTAGATGCCGGTATTAAAAATAGCGGTTTTGAGTTTGAGATAAATTTTGCAGCTATAGAGAAGAGCAGATTAACCTGGGATATAAACTTCAATCTCTCTACTCTAAAATCGGTTTATTACGGTTTACAGACTACTCAGTTAGACGATAGAAGCCGCCAGGTAATTCGTTCAGGTACCCCTCTCTACACTTGGTATTTGAAAGAGTATGGAGGAATTGACCCCGACTCCGGTAGAATTTTGTTTAAAGCTTACGACGAAGAGGGAAATCCCTATCTTACTGTAGATACAGGAAATGCAAGCTACCTATTGGTAGGGCAAGGATTGCCTAAAGTGACAGGAGGTTTGAATTCAAATCTAACTTGGCGCAACTTCTCATTTGGCCTTCTATTTACCTACGGATGGGGTCACCATATCTACGACCGTTTGGGTGCTCTCCGTACCAGTAGAGATGGGGCGGGTAACAACTCAATTGCTAAGAGCCAGTTGGATCGTTGGAGTCCCGAAAACACAATTGCTACCTCTCCAATGAGGGTTAACTACTCCTCTATTACCCAGAGAACCACCAGGTTCCTATATAAAGGAGATTATATTAAGTTGAAGAATGTGAAGTTTGAATATATTATTCCAAGATCATTTACCAACAAACTTAAGATTGGAAGAGTAAGTACCTTTATTCAGGCCGAAGATCCACTAATCTTCACCTATCTTAAGGATTACGATCCCGAGATGTCTTTGGATGGATATAGGAATCAAGACCAATATCCCACCGGAGGAATCTATACTATTGGTTTAAATATTAATTTTTAGACTTTTATAAAGATGAAAAGATATATATTACTTTCTTTAATACTCCTCCTTTCGGCAAGCTGCAATAAGTTGTTGGATAAAAAACCATTGACCAACTATGAGGCAGATGTAATTAGAAATACCGAAAATGGGATGGAGATGCTTCTAACCGGAGCCTATGGATTAGTTTCGGGGCGCTACTATTACGGTTCAGTCTTCTATTTGGTTGAAGCGGCAAAAGGGCCCGACTTCTTTGTACGAAATGTATCGGGAGGAAGCTCCCTCTACTACGAGAACCGCTACACCCTCTCCTCCACAACTAATGGACAATCACGAATGTTGTGGAGAGATATTTACCAGGTAATTAGAAATGCCACCATCTTGATTGAGAGTATCGACGATGTGCCGGGCGATATCAATAATCTTAGAAGGATAAAAGGAGAGGCTTATGCACTCCGCGGAATGGCCTATTTCGACCTTATGAGACTCTTTGCCTATCCCCCTATATTCTCTCTTCCCGGCCACTCCAAATATGGAGAGCAGTTTAAGTGGGGCGTGCCAATTTTAGATGATGTTCAGGTTGGTACAGATATCTACGACTATCAAATTAGAAGAGAGACTGCAAAAGATACCTATGACTATATTGTAGAGCAGTTCGAGCATGCTCTCCCTCTATTGGAGGGGAAAGCCTCTACAAGAGGAAGGGTAGATCACGCTACAGCAATGGCTCTATTTATGAGAGTTCTACTCTATATGGAGCAGTGGGAGGATGTTGTAGATTATGGGGAAGATTGGATTAACCGCTATGGCCACAACTACAGTATTCTCCCTTATGGCAGTTATGTAAACAACTACTCCAAACCCTTTAACTCCGAAAGTATTTGGGAGCTAATCTATACTACCGACAACAATCTTGGCTCCAATGCAATTAACCACTGGGTTAGGAAGCCAACTATAGATATCCCGGGCGACCCCAACGATGGAAAATTAAAGGTAGATATTGGATATGCCAAATTGGGGCTCACCTTTGGTCACCCCAATAGAGGTTTGGATTTCCTTACCCTCTACCCTAAAGATGTTCGCCAATATTGGATCTGCCCCCTCCATATACAGGAGAAGCCTGAATATATGACTATCCGTAAATATATTGGCTCCCCCACCCATAGTGTATATAATGTACCTTTGGTTAGATTACCGGAGATCTACTTTATGCTTGCAGAGGGCTATTTTAATATGAACGACAATGTTACCGCCTCTGACTATGTTTCGAGAGTCTCCAGAGAGAGAAGGGATGCAGTTATAGTTGTCTCTACAATTGACGATATTTTAGATGAGAAGCGTAGAGAGTACTATTTGGAGGGGCAAACCTATTTCGACCACTTTAGAACTGCCAGAAACTTAGCCAATAGACATATAATCGAGAGTATTGCAAGTGGATCTGTAAACTTTGGTACAACCAGCAGTTACAGCTATCGTTCAGTTTACCCTATTCCTCTTAGAGAGATGAACCACAACCCGGCCATTAGGGATCAACAAAATCCCGGATATGCAGCTTGGGTATTGGCAGTAGAGGATGATGATTAGAAATTAAATAAAGAAGAAATTAGTTTAGATATGAAAAAGATTCTATTTACTATAGTTGCCTTCTCTGCACTTCTACTCTTTTCATGTAAAGAGGAGGGGCCCGGTAGCTCATACACCATTGGGCTCAATCCCCCAACCGATGCCTTTATTGAAGATGGAGCAGTGCAACTTTCAAGCGATCGGAATGTTATCTATCTTACTGTAGATACCCGTGCATCTGTAGATAGTTGGGATGTTATCTCACCCACCTCCGACCAGTGGTTTACCGCAAGTAAAACCGATGATGGGAGAGTTGTGGTTACAGTTGCAGAAAACAATACCGACGATATGCGCTCCAGCTATGCCAAGGTTATAGTTGGAAGCGAGAGCGGTACTCTCCGTTTCTCACAATTCTATAAAAAGATTCTCAACTTTAATCCCAGCTCCCTCAATGTTGGAGCTGCAAGAGACGAGTATGAGGCTTTTTTTGAGAGCAATGTCAATTACACCGAATTGGAGGTGAACTTAGATGAGAATTGCGATTGGATAGAAGATATTGAGATATTGGCCGATAGGGTTCTCTTTACTGTATTGAGAAACCCCTCAACAACCGATATAAGAAGCGCCCAAATGGTGCTTAATCACAATGAAACCGAAACCACTCTCAATATTTCTCAAAACAGAATGTCGGGCTACTCCTACATTATTCCTATTGCAAGCCTAGACTTCTCTCAGTACCCTTCATACATTATCTACGACGATGTTCACGATGTAGGCGTTGGTGAGATTTATAAAGAGTATCTCTATAAGGCAAACGAGATAACCGGCGATATTATAGTAAGGAAATCGGCAATTGTTGCCTACCCTTACACGGCAAGTGGCGAATTGGATCTCTCCAATGGCTTTGTAGCCTCCGACGGGGGTTCAATAATTTGGAATGCCGAAGTTACAACAACTACAGCGGGTGCAGATATGATAATCAACTACAAAGGAGGCTCATTAAGTGAGGCCCCCGAAACTATCTATATGCCGGCCGGTTCAACAAAAATGAGCGAAAGGGAGTTGGAGAGCGAAGAGCTACCCACTGCAATAACAGCCACCCTAAAACCCAATGTTGTGATTGACTTTAGAGAGGGACCCCCAAATACCCAGGGCGAGACAACCGAATCGTTTACTTATGGTATTGTTAAGATTGCCTCACAATATTGGATGAGCAGCAACTTGGCCACTACCCGATTCTCCAATGGCGAAAATATTCCCACCAATTTTGCCAATCCTCAATGGGTAGAGATTAACGCTCCAATAGCTTCTGCCGGCTGCCTTGTTTCAGCCACAGGTACTTCCAGTACCTTTTTAGATGCAAATGATGGTTCCGGTTCAGGTTTCCGTATTCAGTATGGCTGTCTCTATAACTATCCAGCACTTATTAACGATGTTTATAATGTAGAGGATATTAGAGATCAAGGCCCATTTACCGACAACATCTCACCCAACGGTTGGAAAGTTCCTGCCAACTCCGATTTTGAGACTTTGTGGAAATATTTGGTTCAAGCCTACCAAGGGGTAGATTTCTCAAGACACACTATGGTAGAGCTCTATGCATCTGCTACAGGAGATCTTGGTAATATTACAGGCTTTAGCGCTAAAGGAACCCGCTCAAGGGGAGTGGGAACAGGAGGGTATAATACAGGTACTTTCTATAGAACAATAGATTATATTCCTGGAACCTCTCCATCTTCACGCGTTATTAGAATAAACGGTAATGGCAATCAAGCTGTCTTTCTAACCCACGCTTTTGGAGTGGGCGACTATGTGAGATTAATTAGAGATCCAAATGCCACACCTTCTGGCAATTAATTGAGAAGAAAGTGGGCACCGTAGGGGGGGGCGTAAAGCGCCCCTACCCATTGCCCAAATAAGCAGAATTGAATGAGAAGATTTTTAACAGCTTTAGTTGCTTTAACAGTTCTCTTTACGGCATCGGCCCAAGAGTTTACCTTCCCTAAAGGAGATTGGAGCGTGCTCTCTCCTAAAAAGAGTGGGTACAATCCTAAGAAATTGGCTGCAATAAAAGAGTATATCTCCAATAATATGCATACCACCGGAATGGTAGTTATAGTTGGAGGTAAAGTTTTGTTGGAGTATGGCGATCTTACCCAAGTTAGCTATATAGCCTCATGTAGAAAGAGTGTTCTTGCTATGATGTATGGCAAATATGTAGAGAATGGTACAATAGATTTAGATAAAACTATTGGTGAGTTGGGAGTTGATGATCTGCAGGGGCTACTTCCTATTGAGAAGAGAGCCACT
Organism: uncultured Muribaculaceae bacterium; assembly: GCA_964512295.1. Lineage (GTDB taxonomy): Bacteria > Bacteroidota > Bacteroidia > Bacteroidales > UBA932 > Bact-08. The sequence goes on along the minus strand of CAZEGL010000003.1, from coordinate 26,165 downwards.
ATAAGAAATCTAATTACTGCTCGCTCCGGAGTTTATCATCCGGCTTCAAACAGTGGCGATGATGCATCAAACGCTCCCAAAAGAGGCTCTAAAGAGCCCGGCAGCTACTACCTCTATAACAATTGGGACTTTAATGTTGCAGGTGCTCTATTTGAAGAGTTGACAAATCAAAATATCTATGAAGCCTTTTGGAACGATATAGGCAAAAAGATTGGACTCCAAGATTTCAAACTCTCCAACCAAAAGAAGGGTGGTAATATAAAGTATTCTAAATATCGCCCCTATCACATATATATATCCACCCGCGATATGGCCCGCATTGGCTACCTAATGTTACGCAAAGGGAATTGGGATGGTTCCCAGCTTATCTCCCACTCTTGGGTAGATGAGATGTTGACCCCCCATACCCCCCGCAACCAAATGCATCGTAAAGCAGGTAGCGACTATTGGGAGTATGGCTATATGTGGTGGCTCTGGGATAAAGAGAGTTCGCCCCACTTTTTAGAGGGGGCCTATACCGCCAAAGGCTACAAAGGACAATATATTACCGTTATCCCCAAATTGGATATGGTTGTGGCCCATAAGACCGTTGTAACGGGAGGTAGAAGCACCAAATGGGCAGATTACTATAAAGTATTAAAGATGTTATATGAGGCTAAAAATTAGTTCTATTCAATTTACCAAAAAGATTTATACAAAAACAGACAATAACTATGAGAAGTAAATTATTATTGATGTCACTTTTTGTGCTTCCTTTGGCGCTTCTTCTCTCATGTGAGAAGAAGGAGGTGCCCTCCAATGAGTTTACCGTAAATCCTCAAGAGGTAACTGTAGAGGGAAACACAATCTATGTAAATGGTGCCGAGCAATCTTTTCTGCTCGATATAGAGACAGAATCTTCAACCGGCAAATGGAATGTTGCCTGCCCGATTGATGATTTGTGGTTAACTCACTATAGAAACAATATTGGGAAATTGGTGGTAAGTTTGCAACAGAACAATAGTGGAGTGGTTCGCTCCAGCTCTATTACTGTGATCCTTGGCGACAACCGCGAGACCTACAATATTGTTCAGGATTTCTATAGAATTTTGGAGTTTCAGCAGCCCACTATAGAGGTTGGTGCCTCTAAAGGGAGTTATATAGCTTTCTACAATACCAATATTCTTTTAGACAATCTCACTCCTTCATTGGATGAAGAGTGCGATTGGATAGATGATATTCAAATTATTGAAGGCCAGATCTTCTTTAGAGTATCCAAAAACCACTCCTATGATAATGATAGAAGTGCCAAAATCTATCTTGATGGCGACGAGACTCGTGCCGAACTTACTATCAACCAGCCAAAGATGTTTGGCCTTCCTTATGTGATAGATCTTTCGGGAATCAACTTTGCCGCTACCCTCAATCCTTTAGATGAATGGTACCCCTCCTATGAGGTTTGGGATAGAGAGAACAATATTAAGTTGGGCGAACTCTACAAAGAGTATCTTTTTAAGTATGACGCTGTAAGTAGCGAATCGATTGTTAGAGAGTCCTCTGTTGTAGCCTATCCCAGAACTGCCGAAGGGGAAGTTAACCTCTTAGAGGGTTATGTAGCCAATAATGGAGGTTTGGTTACTTGGAAGAGCAATATAACGGTAAACGATGCCGGATCAAGCTTTATTTCACAGTATCTCCCCGGCAATTTAAATGAGATGCCACAAACCCTATATATACACCAGGGAAGCTACTCCTTCACCGAAGAACCTTTAGATTTGGAGCCGGGTGAAGAGGCATTGGTTGTGAATGCTACCATTGAACCAATTGTAGTTGAGGATTACCGTAGCGGTCCTGCCAATAACCATGACCAAACCGAAGAGTTCTACGACTACACTGTAGTAAAGCTTGCAGGGCAATTCTGGTTGGGGCAAAATCTTGCTACTACCCGTATGAGAGATGGTACCAACATTCCTACAGATTTTACCAATGCCCAGTGGGCTGCCAACTGTACCCCTGTTGTTAAGCCTATGTGTTTAGTCTCCTATACAGGTACAGCCTCTAATTTTGTAGATGCAAATAGCGAAGAGGCTGCCGATTATAGAAGATTGGTTGGCTGTTTATATACCTTCCCCACCATCTATGGTGTAGATTATGACAACGACGATCCTTCTCAAGTTTTAGGCGAAGATGTGCTCTCTCCCGTAGGGTGGACAGTCCCTTCAAGAGATGAGGTGAACACTATGGTCAATTATATTACCCAAGCTTCAGCAACCCCTGCATCAGACCCTCTTATTGAGATTGCTGCAAATGTTCCCTACTATGATGGGACAGCTTTGGAGTATCTAATAAATATTGCAGGTTTGGGAATTGACGGTACACGAAATAGAAGTGCAAGAACAGGGGGCTACAACAGTGTCTACCCCTATCTATTCTCTACCCATTACAGCCATGTTGCCGGTGCACTACCTATGCAAACTGCATGGAGGGTAAACCATGGCAACCTCCCCACTACTGTTGCTATATGGTACACCAGTTATGAGTTTGGATATGCCCACTATATAAGGTGTATTAAAAAAGGTTCTTAAAACCTTTTATAGATAGAGAGTTTATTTGCTCTCTTTAAAAAGAAGCTGAAGGCTCTTCCCTGTGAAGAGCCTTCCTCTTTTTATAGACTAATTGATAGCTTGCTTTCACCCTTATCATATAAAAGAGTAGAGGGCTCTCCAATCTAATGGAGAACCCTCTACTTTTGTGGGCCCAGCTGGACTTGAACCAGCGACCCCCTGATTATGAGTCAGGTGCTACTAACCGACTGAGCTATGGGCCCTATTTTGTACAAAAATAGTAAAAAATCACACTTTTATCTCTACCTCAACTCCACTTGGAAGTTCTAATTTCATTAGAGCATCTACTGTTTTGGGAGTTGAACTGTATATATCTAAAAGACGACAAAATGAATTGAGTTCAAACTGCTCTCTCGATTTCTTATTTACAAAAGTAGCACGATTAACAGTAAATATCTTCTTATTGGTGGGGAGGGGAATGGGGCCGCTTACAACCGCTCCGGTAGCTTTTACCGTCTTGACAATTTTGTCTGCCGATTTGTCAACCAACATATGGTCGTAAGATTTCAGCTTTATTCTTATTCTTTGGCTCATAATTGTGTTATTATCTTTTTACTCTTCAAAATCACTTAATTTGGTTCCACCGGATTTCTCTATTACCTCTTTTGCAAGGCTTTGCGGTAGCTCTGCGTAGTGAGAAAATTCCATAGTGCTGGTGGCTCTACCCGAAGTTAGAGTTCTTAGGGTGGTTACATAACCAAATTGTTCGGATAGGGGCACCTTTGCCTTTACAATCCTAACATTGCTCTTGGAATCCATATTTGTCACTTGACCCCTTCTTTTGTTAAGGTCGCCTATAACATCGCCCATATACTCTTCGGGAGTTAAAATCTCCAACGACATAATAGGTTCCATAAGGTAGGGCGACGCTTTTGGTGAAGCTTTTCTAAATGCCGATCTTGCACAAATTTCAAATGAGAGGGAGTCGGAGTCTACGGGGTGGAAAGAGCCATCTTTGAGCACCACCTTCATTGCAGTAACTTCGTACCCTGCCAAAACGCCGTTGCTCATTGCCGCTTTAAAACCTTTCTCTACCGAAGGGATATATTCACGGGGAATATTGCCCCCCTTCACCTCATCTACAAACTGTAATCCTGTAACCCCTTCATCGGCCGGACCCATCTCAAAAATAATATCGGCAAATTTACCGCGCCCTCCTGTCTGCTTTTTGAAAACTTCACGATGGCTGATAAGAGAGCCTATAGCCTCTTTGTAGTTGACTTGAGGTGCACCCTGATTGATCTCAAGGCTAAACTCTCTTCTCAATCTATCTACAATTACCTCCAAGTGCAGCTCTCCCATTCCGCTAATTATTGTCTGCCCTGTATCGTGGTCGGTACGGACGGTAAAGGTGGGATCCTCCTCCGAAAGTTTAGAGAGGGCCATTCCCAACTTATCTATCTCTTTTTGGGTCTTTGGCTCTACTGCCAAACCTATTACAGGATCGGGAAATGTTATAGACTCTAAGGTTATAGGGTGCGATTCGTCGCAAATGGTATCTCCGGTACGCAGATCTTTAAATCCTACTGCAGCGCAGATATCGCCGGCTTCAACAAACTCTATTGGATTTTGTTTGTTGGAGTGCATCTGATAGAGTCTTGCAACTCTCTCTTTTTTATCGGAACGGCTATTGTAGAGGTATGAACCTCCCGACAATTTTCCGGAGTATGCTCTTATATAGGCCAATCGCCCAACAAAAGGGTCGGTGGTGATTTTAAATACCAAGCCACAAAAAGGTTGGGAAGAGTCTATAGCTCTAACCTCCTCTTCTAAACTCTTTGGATTGATGCCCTTTACACTCCCTCTCTCTAAAGGGTGGGGGAGGTAACGCATAACAGAGTCTAAAAGAAATTGAATCCCTTTATTTTTAAAGGAGGAGCCGCAAGTTACCGGAACTACAGCCAAATCTATAGTTGCATCTCTGATAGCCTCTATAATTTCGCTATTGCTTATTGAATTTGGATCTTCAAAAAACTTCTCTAAAATTCCATCGTTATACTCTGCAATAGACTCTATAAGGGCACCTCTTGCACTATCTACCACGCTTCTCATAGAGGCGGGAACCTCCTCTATCTTATAGTTAATCAGAGATTTATCCTCTTGGTTGTAGTAGTAGGCTCTATTTTCAACCAAATCTACTATCCCCTCAAATCTATCTTCGGAACCAATGGGGAGAGCAATTGGAATAGCTGTTGCTCCCAACTTCTCTCTAATCTCTTCAACTACTGCATTGAAATCTGCACCCACCCTATCCATTTTGTTTACATAGGCTATACGGGGCACTCTATATTTGTCGGCTTGACGCCACACTGTCTCTGATTGGGGCTGAACCCTACCAACTGCACAGAAGGTGGCAATTGCGCCATCCAATACCCTAAGAGACCTTTCGACCTCTACTGTAAAATCGACATGTCCAGGGGTATCTATTAGGTTGATCTGGTATGTTTTATCCTCAAATTTCCAAAATGCGGTTGTCGCCGCCGAAGTGATTGTTATACCCCGCTCCTGCTCTTGGACCATCCAATCCATTGTGGCTGCTCCATCGTGAACCTCTCCAATTTTATGGCTTTTCCCGGTATAGTAGAGAATTCTCTCCGAGGTAGTTGTCTTACCGGCATCAATATGAGCCATAATCCCAATATTACGGGTATATCTTAAATCTCTCGACATTTATAATTTACTAATGAAATGCTTGTTTAGAAACGGAAATGGGCAAATGCCTTGTTGGCCTCGGCCATTCTATGCATATCCTCTTTTCTTTTGAATGCGGCCCCTTCACTATTATATGCCGCCATAATCTCTGCAGCGAGCTTTTCGGCCATTGAACGGCCGGAGCGTTTTCTTGCAAAGAGTATTATATTTTTCATTGAGATGGAAGCTTTTCTTTCGGGGCGCACCTCTATTGGAACTTGGTAGTTGGCTCCACCAACTCTTCTACTCTTCACCTCCACTTGTGGGGTGACATTCTCAAGTGCCTGTTTCCAAATTTCTAGAGGAGCCTTTTCAGAATCTTTCATCTTTTCGCCAATAATATCCAACGAATCGTAGAATATTCTATAGGCGATACTCTTCTTTCCCTGTAACATTAAGACATTAACGAATCTGGTAACATAGACATCGTTAAACTTAGGGTCGGGAAGTAGAATCCTCTTCTTAGGCTTTGTTTTTCTCATTTACTGTCTGTTATAAAAAATTTAGCTCTGCTATTTTTTCTGCTTTGGTCTCTTGGTTCCATAGAAAGAGCGGCTTCTCTTGCGCCCATCTACACCGGCTGTATCCAAAGCTCCACGAACAATGTGGTACCGTACACCGGGAAGATCTTTTACACGACCTCCTCTCACCAAGACAATAGAGTGCTCCTGTAGGTTGTGACCCTCTCCCGGAATATAGGCATTTACCTCTTTTTGGTTGGTGAGGCGTACACGGGCAACTTTCCTCATTGCTGAGTTTGGTTTCTTGGGAGTTGTTGTATAGACACGAACACAAACGCCCCTCCTTTGTGGACAGGAGTCTAATGCTCTAGATTTGCTCTGCTCCTCGATCACCCTACGCCCTTTACGGACTAACTGTTGAATTGTTGGCATAATTGATTGTAATTCTTAATCTTAAGTTGTGCTACCTATGCAAATAGGAATGCAAAGGTAAGATTTATTTCTGTAAATACAAACAGTTCTATAATATTTCAAGGAGGAAATAATGGTTAATTTTGTTAACTTTCTCCTTAGATATCAAATCCAATTTAATAAAATATTATGCAAGTTTCACCACGATCTAAAAGTTTTATTGATCAGGAGTCAAAATATGGCGCCCACAACTACCATCCGCTCTCTGTTGTTTTGGAGAGGGGAGAGGGGCCATATCTTTGGGATGTAGATGGAAAGCGCTATTTCGATTTTCTATCTGCCTATTCTGCAGTCAATCAGGGCCACTGCCACCCTAAAATTATTGATGCCCTCACAACACAGGCACAAAAACTTACTCTCACCTCAAGGGCCTTCTATAACGATGCTTTAGGCCCCTATGAAGAGTTTATCCACAACTATTTTGGATACGATAAGGTGCTACCAATGAATAGCGGCGCCGAGGCGGTTGAGACGGCTCTCAAATTGGCCCGTAGGTGGGGCTATGTTAAAAAGGGGATTCCCGAAAATAGGGCCCTTATTGTGGGTTGCGAAAACAACTTTCACGGCAGAACAATCTCTGTAGTCTCTCTCTCAACCGATCCCGACTCCTACTCGCAATATGGCCCCTTCACCCCCGGGCTTATAAAGATACCCTATAATAGTGTAGAGGCTTTAGAGGAGCTCTTAGAAGAGCAGGGAGGGAATGTTGCAGCTTTTTTGGTTGAACCTATTCAGGGTGAAGCGGGAGTGGTGGTTCCAGATGAAGGCTACCTCAAGGGTTGCTTTGAACTCTGTAAAAAGTACAATGTGCTCTTTATAGCAGATGAAATTCAAACAGGTATCGGGCGAACCGGTAAAATGCTCTGTTGTGACCACGAAGGGGTGAGGCCAGATATAGTACTACTTGGAAAAGCTCTTTCGGGAGGAGTGCTTCCCGTTTCGGCAGTTTTGGCAGACGACCATATAATGCTAACTATAAAACCCGGTCAACACGGCTCAACTTTTGGTGGATTTCCCTTGGCATGTAAAGTTGCTGTTGCAGCTCTACAGGTTGTTAAAGAGGAGGAGTTGCCCCAAAAGGCCCACTCTCTTGGTAAGATTTTTAGAGAGGCGATGGAGGCAATTGACTCTCCATTTATCTCTACTGTTAGAGGCAAGGGTTTATTAAATGCAGTTGTGATAAAGCCGCACGATGGGATAGAGGCGTGGGATGTTTGTGAAAGAATGGCAGAGAATGGATTGCTGGCAAAGCCTACCCATGGCGATATTATTCGGTTTGCCCCACCTCTTATTATAACAGAGGAGCAGTTGAGAGAGGGGATTACAATTATTAAAGAGTCTATAAAATCATTGGAGTAAAGGGTATGCAGAGTACTTCTAAAATATTGATGGTTAGGCCGGCCCGCTTTTTCTTTAATGAGGAGACAGCTTTAGACAATAAATTTCAAAGGAGAGCTATTTCCAATGATGTTTCGGCAAGAGCTTTAGTTGAATTTGAGAACTTTGTAGCTCTATTGGAGGAGAGTGGAGTGGAGGTGACAGTTATTGAGGATAGCTCCACTCCCTCTACCCCAGATTCTATCTTTCCAAACAATTGGTTCTCTACCCACCCTACAGGAGAGCTGGTTCTCTACCCTATGTTTGCCCAAAATCGCAGAGTAGAACGGAAAGAGGCTCCACTCTCATATTTAAAGGGATTGAAGGGGTTTAAGAGAGTTGTAGATTTAACCTCGTTGGAAGAGGGGGGCCATTTTTTAGAGGGTACGGGAAGTGTTGTTTTAGATAGGGTAGGGAAGGTTGCTTACGCCTCTCTCTCCTCCCGCACTACTAAAGAGGGATTAGACCTTTTTGGTAGAGAGATGGGGTACCGGATAGTTCCTTTTACCTCTTATGATAGTGGATCTGTGGCCATCTATCATACAAATGTAATGCTATCGATAGGCTCTAAAATTGCAATTGTTGCTATGGAGGCTATCCGCAACAAGAGCGAGCAGGAGATGGTAAGAGGGGAGATAGAGGAGAGTGGAAGAGAGATTATAGATCTCACAATGGGGGAGCTCTCCAACTTTGCTGCAAACTCGATAGAGTTGCTAAGCAAAAAAGGAGAGCCCCTTATGGTAATCTCTCAAAGGGGATGGAACTCTTTAGATTTACATAAGCGCAAGTTACTCGAAAGGGAGTACAAAATAGTTACCCCCACACTCACCACCATTGAGGAGAGTGGAGGGGGTTCTGCCCGCTGTATGATTGCGGAACTATTTATATAGCTCTCTCTTTAATAAGACCCTTTCTATAGGCGTCCATAAGGGCGTATAGATCACCAATTTGAGCTCTAAGCTCTGCTCCAATGTCGGTATCTTTTACCAATTTTCTATTGTTGTTGTACTCCAATACAGTGGTCTCCGAAATAATATCTGCCCCCTCTTCAATTGCTTTTGCTGCCGATTCGAATGGCTGATGTTGTACCAACTGTAACCCATGTGAGTTGAAAATTAGGGTATATCCGGCTATTCCGGTTTGCGCCTGGTAGGCTTTGGAGTAGCCGCCATCTATATCTAAGAGCTTACCCTCTGCTTTTATTGGAGACTCTCCCTTTCGTGCTTTCACCGGGATATGTCCGTTAATAATATGGCTCTCTTTAGACTCTACTCCAAACTCCTTTAAAATCTTCTCACAAATCTCTCGTTTTACTTTGAGCTTGTAATAGTCGCCCTTATCCTCTTTATGACTCTCTTTTTCTGCTATAAAGTATCTTTCGAAAGTGGCCATTTTAGCTTTGTCGAAGAGGGGAGAGTGGGGTCCGCACCACAAGTACCACATATAGTCTAAGCTTCTTCTTTTAGCTTTGCTACCCCTCTCTTCAAAGTAGGCCTCTCTAATAACTCTCTCTACTTTATCGAATAGCTTTTTACCGGAAACCTTCTCGCCCATAACCTCTACCTCTTTGAATGAGCCGTTGGCGTTGAGGGGCATAGAGGCGTGATAGAGCAGGTTGTTGTTAATTACCAAATAGAGGGAGCCTTTATTGTAGAGGGTTTTAATGTGTCGCTGCAGTTTGTCGCTCCCCAAAAAGTAGCGCATTAGAGTATCTAAGGTCTCCTGCTCGGCTCCATTCAACTTATAGGGATTTTTTTGATCTATAGTAGGGAAGTGGGTATCTAACAGCTTATACTCTTTACCCTCTACCGTTACCACACCCCGCTCAAGATCTATCTTATGCAATATATTTCTCCTCTCCATTCTATATTCGGGATTACGGGCAATTAAAGCTCCCTCCAATTTGAATTGAATAATAGAGATAGCTTTGTGCATTTGGGCAATAAGTGGGATATGCTTCTCATTGATAGGTTCATCTACATTAATTCGGGGAGTAAAAAGTGTAGAGGGGTCATCTTTATAGTACTCTAAAGCCAGAGTGGCTAAAGGCATTAGATTGATTCCATACCCCTCCTCTAAAGTTGCCAGATTGGCGTAACGGAGCGATATTCTAACTACATTGGCCATACACGCTTCGCTCCCTGCAGCTGCCCCCATCCACAATAGATCGTGATTACCCCATTGGATATCAAAATTGTGATAATTCTCCAATAGATCCATAATAAGGTGCGCCCCCGAACCTCTATCGTAAATATCACCAATGATATGGAGCGAATCGATTGTCAATCTCTGTATTAGGTTGCATATTGCTATAATAAAGTTCTCTGCCCTTTTTGTAGAGACAATGGTGGAGATAATGGCAGAGATATATGCCTGCTTGTTGGGATCCTCTCTCGATTCGTGCAGCAGCTCCTCTATAATATAGGCAAACTCTTGGGGGAGAGCCTTTCTAACTTTTGAGCGGGTATATTTGGAAGAGACATTGGCACACACCTGCATAAGATTTATCAATACCATCTTGTACCACCCCTCTATAGACTCTCCCTCTCTCTCTTTAATTAGAGCCAACTTCTCTTTTGGGTAGTAGATTAGTGTGCAGAGCTCTCTCTTTGTACTCTCTCTTAGTGTATGGCCAAAAATTTGATCTACCTTCTTTCGGATCACTCCCGAAGCGTTCTTTAAGACATGTCTGAACGCTTCATGCTCGCCATGAATGTCGGTTAAGAAGTGCTCGGTCCCTTTTGGTAGATTGAGTATAGCCTCTAAATTTATAATCTCTGTAGCTGCATCGGAGAGATTGGGAAAGGTGTTTGAGAGTAACTTCAAATATTGTATTGAACGGCCCATTTTTATATAGTATTGAAGAGTTGTGAAATGTTTGCTTTACTCAAAGATAGCTTAAATCTTTCTAATTGGCAGCTTTTAAAATCACCTCTTTTTTAAGTTTAAAAGACATTACAACACTTCTAACAATAAGGTGAACCATATAGGCGGCCATTATTGCATGCATCCCCCATTTATCGCCCATAAGGAGGTAGGTGGCAAAGAATAGGAGTGCCGAAAGCAGCATAGTATCTCTAATTGCTTTAGAGGCGGTGGCGCCAATAAAGAGCCCATCTAAAATAAAGGCGAAACAGCTTAAAAAGGGAACTAACAGCAGCCATGGGAGATACTCTTTTGAGAGGGCTATAACTTCACTATTGTTTGTCATAACTCTAAAGAGGGCGTCGCCTGTGAAGAGGAAGAGTAGGGTAGAGAGAGAGGCTATTGCCAAGGTCCAAATAAAGAGAATCTTTATGCTCTCAATTAGGGAGGGGCGATCCTTTGCCCCTATATATCGCCCGGTGAGAGCCTCTCCTGCATAGGCAAATCCATCTACAAAGTAGGAGTAGAGAAGGATAATCTTCATCATGATTGTTGCCGTTGCCAAGAGATTGTCGCCATATTTGGCCGCTATTGTGGTGAAGCCCGAATATATCAAGAGCATAGCAACACTTCGCAGCAGGAGATTGAAGTTCATAGTGAGGTAACTTCCAATCTCCTTAACTATTAGAGCCCCCCCGAGTGAGATCTTTTTTAAAATTTTACTGTAGAAGATAAGTAGAAGGGCGGCCGAAAGGATCAATCCCAAATATTGGGCAACAAGGGTACCCAAAGCAATTCCGGCTATTCCCATCTTCATTTTTAGGGCAAAGAGAAGGCTAAAGAGAAGGTTTGAAACATTTACAGCTATATCTACCACCATTGGCGAGATGGTATTCTGCATCCCTATAAACCACCCTTTAAAGACAAATAGCGATAGAGTTGCAGGAGCTGCCCATATTCTAATATTGAAATAGGTGCGGGCAAGCTGCTCCGTAGAGGGAGAGCAGCCAATAATTTTGAAGGCAATGTTTAGAAAGGGCTTTTGTATTGCCCAAAAGAGAAGAGCAATAAAGAGGGCTATTGCCAATGAGCGGATAAGCACCTCTCCAACCTTCCTGAAATCTCTTCGCCCATATGCCTGAGCTACCACACCTCCCGTACCTACCCGCAAAAAACCTACATTCCAATAGAGTAGGTCAAACAACATTGTAGCTATTGCAATTGCGCCAACTGCTGAGGCGCTTCCCAGCCTGCCCGATATTGCCACATCTACCATACCCACCAATGGAACGGTGATATTTGCCAAGATACTTGGGAACGCAAGTTTCAATACCTTCCGATTCATCTATACTTCTCCTCCTCTTCCAACATGTTGAGATATGAGATATAGCGCTCCTCTGTTATTGTGCCCCGTTCCAACTCCTCCTTTACGGCACAGTGGGGTTCGTGAGTATGTGTACATTGTGCAAAGTGGCACCTATCCAATACCTTTAGCATTTCGGGGAAGTAGTGGCTCAACTCCTGCTCTTGCATCTCTACCAGACCAAAGCCTCTAATTCCGGGGCTATCTATTATAAAACCATCCGATTGGAGTGGATGAATCTCATAAAAAGTAGTTGTGTGTACCCCCTGTTTGTGATATTGTGAAATTGGTGCCACCTTTAGTGAGAGTGAGGGGTCGAGTGCGTTTATAAGTGATGATTTGCCAACTCCCGATATTCCTAAAAAAAGCGATAGCGACCCTTTACAGAGCTCTCTAATCTTTGCAATATTGAATTGGGTTAGGGTAGAGCATTCAATAATCTCATACCCTGCACTTTTATTGTAGATATTATAAAACTCCTCTTTTAGTTCATCTTCACTCTCTCCAAGCAGGTCTACCTTATTTAAAATTATTTTTACGGGAATAGTGTAGGCTTGGGCTGTTACTAAAAAGCGATCTATAAACTCCAACTTAACAACCGGCGAATGGAGTGTAACAATTAAAAAGGCCTGATCTAAATTTGCTGCAATAATGTGTGTCTGTTTAGAGAGATTGGCAGCTCTTCTTATAATATAATTTTTTCTGGGAAAGAGTTTTGTAATAACTCCTAAACCCTCTTCTTCTATAGCCACTTCAACCCTATCTCCAACAGTAACCGGGTTGGTGCTCTTGCTCCCCTCTACTCTCAATCTCCCTCTTAAAACAGCCGGGGTGGGATTCCACTGGGGGAGTTCACTCACCAAATAGAGGCTTCCTGTATGTTTAACCACCGTAGCTGTTATTTTATCTCTCTTTTTCATTGGGGCGAAGATAGTAAGAATGTATAAAAAGATTAACTTTGCTAAATATTTTAACCCTATGCTTAAGCTTTCCGAAATAGACTCTATTATAGAGAAAAATATTGCCGGGCTCCATTTTAAAGGGGAGCCAAAGGAGCTCTACGACCCTATAGAGTACTTCTTCTCGTTGGGGGGAAAGCGGATTAGACCAAAATTGGCGCTCCTCTCTTGGGCGCTATATTGCAATAAGATAGACCACACTATTATAAACCCCGCTTTAGCCATTGAAATTTTTCACGCCTTTACCCTAATTCACGACGATATTATGGATCGCGCCCCTCTACGAAGGAGTAGAGAGAGTGTCCATAAAAAGTGGAACGACAATATAGCAATTCTATCGGGCGATGTGATCTCTATACTCTCTTTCAAATATGTGGCGGATGCACCGAGCGACAAGTTGCAGCAGGTGTTGAAACTCTTTATAGAGACAGCAACTCAAGTGTGCGAGGGGCAGCAGTTCGATATGAATTACGAATCTCTTCCAAACATCTCTATGGAGCAGTACTTTAATATGATTGGACTCAAAACGGCCGCCCTTATTGCTACCTCAGCAAAGATGGGAGCTCTTATAGCCGGTGCACCAAAGGAGGAGCAGGAGGCCCTCTACCGGTTTGGATATCAATTGGGTCTTGCCTTTCAAATTAAGGATGACTATTTAGATGTCTATGGCACCACCTCTCTTTTTGGTAAAAAAGTTGGCAGCGATATAATTAGCGGTAAGAAGAGCTGGCTTTTGGTTCACTCTATGGAGGTTGCCAAAGGGGATTTGAAAGCGGAACTTTCGACTTTAATTGAGGGATCAGCCACTTCGGATCAAGAGAAGGTAAATTCGGTTGTGGCAATATATGACAAACTTGGAGTAAAAGAGGCGGCTGAACGCGAGATGGAGAGATATCACAACATAGCACTTCAACATCTTGAAAGGTGCAACTTTACCCCCTCCCACTTGGAGCTATTACACGCCTACGCTTGGGAGCTGTTGGAACGGGAAAAATAAAAATAAAAATAAAAATAAATAAACTATTATGGAGCAATTTAGTGAACTTTGCAACACAGTTTTTAATAGGTGTGTTGCCGATTATCATATTTATAATAATGTAGATCAGAGCTTTTCTGATCCGTACCCCGAAGAGAGTTTTGCTTGGCACCTCTATAAAAAATGTTGGATCGATTGTGTACAGTGGCACCTTGAAGATATTATCCGCAAACCCGATATAGATCCTTTGGAAGCGTTGGCAATCAAGAGGAGGATAGATCGGTCCAACCAAGAGCGGACAGATTTGGTAGAGTATTTGGATACTTTGTTGGCAGAAAGATACTCTACAGTAGAGGTTAGAGAGGATGCTACTCTAAACACAGAGACCCCAGCGTGGGCATTGGACAGACTCTCTATCTTAACACTTAAGATATGGCATATGAAAATTGAGGCCGACAGGGAAGAGGCCCCATTGGAGCACAGGGAGAAGGCTGCAGGTAGAGTGGCTCTATTGCAAAGACAGCAGTGCGAACTCTCCTTAGCGATAGATACCCTTATTAAAGAGATTGAAGGGGGTACGAAGAGAGTTACCTCCTATAGACAGATGAAGATGTACAACGACCCCACCCTCAATCCAATTTTATATAAAAACAGATAGCTCTGCTATGGAGAGAGTAGAGAGAGAGCACTATGCAATTTTACGCTTTTCGGCCCTTGGCGATGTAGCTATAGCAGCTCCATTGATAAAGGGGTACGCCTCTGCAAACCCTCATCTTCTCTTTACAATGGTTTCAAAACCACACTTGAAAGCACTCTTTGAGGGGTGCGATAATCTACTCTTTCTACCTGTCGATTTTAAAGGGAGTTATAGAGGTTTGGTTGGACTATTTAAACTTTATCAAAATTTGCTCTCTGCCCGAGTTACCCATATTGCCGATTTGCAGTGGAATCTAAGGGGATGGATTCTCTATCTCTTCTCTCTCTCTTCTAAATTGAGATATGGTGTTATAGATAAGGGTAGGGGCGATAAAAGAAGGGCTACCCGAAGAAGAGGAAAGTTGTTGAAAGAGCTCCCTTCAACTATGGCCCGCTATGAAGCGGTGCTAAATGGATTGGGACTTATGAATATAAACTTCTCCCAATCCAACCAATTAAATGGTGGAATTGAGAAACTTCCATATTCAAAAAAAAATAGAGGAGCGCCCTATAGAGTGGGGATTGCCCCATTTTCCAAACATAGGGGAAAGGAGTGGCCTTTAGAGAAGATCGAGAGGGTTGTTGCAACCCTTTCTGCAACCGGGAACTTTGCAATAACTCTCTTTGGCGGTGCTCAGGAACGCTCCCGTTTGGAGAGTATAGAGAAGAGTACTCCCACTGTAAGGGTGTTGGCGGGAAGACTCTCTT
This sequence comes from uncultured Muribaculaceae bacterium, assembly GCA_964512295.1. Taxonomy (GTDB): domain Bacteria; phylum Bacteroidota; class Bacteroidia; order Bacteroidales; family UBA932; genus Bact-08. The sequence goes on along the minus strand of CAZEGL010000003.1, from coordinate 10,995 downwards.
TTGAAGAGGAGCTGGATGAAATGGCCTCGCTCGATCTGATGGTTGCAATGGATTCGGCCAATATGCACTTTGCATCGGCTCTTGGGGTGCCGGTTCTCTCTATTTGGGGCGCCACCCACCCCTATCTGGGCTTCTACGGCTTTAGGCAACACCCCTCTATGGCACTTATGGAACCTATAGAGTGCAGACCCTGCTCTTCGTATGGTGCTACCCCATGTTACAGAGGGGATTGGGCCTGTTTGGAGAACCTTTCTCACCATAAGGTGTTGAATCGTATATATCAATTTTTTGATTTAAATCAGTAGGTTACCTTTTAGATATGAAAAGAGTAAAGAGAGAAGAGATTGAAATTATGGCGCCTGCCGGCAACTTTGAATCGTTGGTTGCAGCGATTCAGGGGGGAGCCGACTCGATCTATTTTGGGGTAGGGCGCCTTAATATGAGAGCCCATTCGGCCAACAACTTTACTTTAGATTCTATTGACCGGGTTGTTGAGCTCTGTAAAAAGGGAGATGTGAAGAGCTATCTAACTCTCAACACTGTAATTTACGACAGTGAAGTTGAAGAGATGAAAAAAACTGTAGATAAGGCTCACTCTGCCGGTGTTTCGGCAATTATTGCCTCCGACATCTCTGTTATAAATTATGCAGCCTCTATTGGAATGGAGGTGCACATCTCTACCCAGCTCAATATCTCTAATATTGAGGCGCTTCGCTACTACTCCCGTTATGCCGATGTTGTAGTTTTGGCAAGAGAGCTCACTCTCCATCAGGTGAAGGCTATCTACAATGCAATTGAAGAGGAGAGAATTGTGGGACCTTCCGGTAAATTGGTGAAATTGGAGCTCTTTTGCCACGGCGCCCTCTGTATGGCTATCTCTGGGAAATGTTATCTCTCTCTTCACCAGTATAACGCTTCGGCCAATAGAGGTTCCTGCTACCAAATATGTAGAAGAGGGTATAAAGTTACAGATAGAGAGACAGGTGAGGCACTTGAGATAGATAATGAGTATATCCTCTCTCCTAAAGACCTATCTACTATAAGATTTGTAGATAAAATATTGGATGCGGGAGTGAGGGTTCTAAAGATTGAGGGGAGAGCCAGGGCGCCCGAGTATGTTAAAAATGTGACTGCCGCTTATAAAGAGGCAGTAGAGGCGGTGATTGGTGGGGAGTATAACGACTCTCTTAAAGAGGAGTTGGAGGGGAGGCTCTCAAAAGTGTTTAACCGTGGATTTTGGGATGGCTACTATATGGGAGCTAAGCTGGGGGAGTGGAGCGATGCCTATGGAAATAGAGCTACCCAAAAAAAACACTATATAGGAAAGATTTCCAACTACTTCTCCAATATATCGGTTGCAGAAATTTTGGTAGAGAGCAGGGAACTCTCCCTTGGCGATGCCATTATTGTAATTGGCCCCACTACAGGTGTGGTGGAGAGCACCTTAGAGGAGATTAGGGTAGATTTAAAAGAGGTTGCCACTGCCCAAAAGGGGCAACTCTGCTCTATATCACTCCCTAAAGGGAGCAAAATTCGTAGAGGCGATAAACTCTATCTAATTGTCAACTCCACAGAAGATGGCGCTATTTAAAAAGAGAGAGGTTAAAAGGGGAATAGAAGTAGAGGATCACTCTCTCCACCTCCCCGCTAAGAGGGTAGTCCAATTTTTGGAGCGGGAGCATATTGCAACTTTCACTCTACAGTTTGAGGGAGAGCTCTGGAGTTGGCACGCTTTTTATCGCTACCTTCCACAAGAGAACCTTCTTATAACCCTCTCTACACCCGATAGCCGCCACGCAACTCTTTTAGCACAGATGGAGAGCCCAATAGTCTCGGGAGGTATTTCGGTAAAGAGCAGAGTGGTAAAAAAAATTAGAGGGGTGCAATTTTTAGCTGTAGCTGAGAGAGGTTCACAAGAGACTTTTTCTCGTTATAGGAGCAAATATCTTAGCCGATTTCCGCAAGCTGTGCTCTACCCCAAAGGGGAGCTGTGGCTCTTTACCCTCAACTATATAAAATATAGCGACAATAGATTTAAATTTGGAGAGAAGTATATTTGGCCTCTATAGTCCAAACTCTCTTCTAATGCTCTCTACACTATCCAATCTCTCCCAACCAAAAAAGAGAACCTCCTCTTTCACCCATTTACCATGGCGAAAGAGCTTCAACTCTCTGCTATAGGATTCCCTTCCAAAATGGCCATATGCGGCAGTGGCGCCATAGATTGGATTTTTTAGGCCAAACTTCTCAATTATAGTTGCCGGCCTAAGATCAAACAACTCTTCAATCTTTTTGGCAATAAGAGTGTTAGAGAGCGGTTTGCCCTCTTTAGAAGAGGCGGCAGTTCCAAAAGTATCTACAAAGATACTTACAGGTTGTGCTACACCTATAGCATATGCAATTTGAATTAAAATCTCCTTTGCAACTCCGGCCGCCACCATATTTTTAGCAATATATCGAGCGGCATATGAGGCGGAACGATCAACTTTGCTGGGATCCTTTCCGGAGAATGCCCCTCCTCCGTGGGCTCCCCTTCCCCCGTATGTATCCACAATTACCTTACGGCCGGTGAGTCCGGTGTCGCCATGAGGCCCACCAATTACAAATTTTCCTGTTGGATTGACCAATAGCCGATACCCTTTCTTGAAAAGGGAAGCTATCTCCTGTGGCACTCTTGCCAAAATAGCGGGTATCAAAATCTCCTTAACATCTCTCTCTATCCTCTCCCACATTGCAGAGTCGCTCCCAAAGGGATCGTGTTGTGTAGAGAGAACAATAGTATCAATTTTTATAGGGGTGTGGTCGCTTCCATATTCAATGGTAAATTGAGATTTGGAGTCGGGTCGTAGATAGGGCATAAGCTCACCCTCCCTTCTAATCCTACTCAACTCCTCAAGAGCTATATGCGACAATGTAAGTGGAAGAGGCATATATTGAGGAGTATCGCTACAGGCGTAGCCAAACATAACTCCCTGATCTCCCGCCCCCTGCTCCAGCGGGTCTGCTCTCTCTACCCCCCTGCCAATATCGGGGGATTGTTCGTGTATTGCGCTCAATACTCCGCAAGAGTTGCCGTCGAACGAATATTCCGCTTTGGTGTATCCAATTTTATTGATTGTATCACGGGCAACCTGTTGGATATCTACATAGGCGTTAGATTTTACCTCTCCTCCAACTACAGCCAATCCAGTAGTTACAAAAGTTTCGCACGCCACTTTGGAATTTGGGTCTAAAGTTAGAAAAGTGTCTAAGATAGCATCTGAAATTTGATCGGCAACCTTGTCGGGGTGACCCTCCGAAACAGATTCCGATGTAAATAGATATGACATACCGGCATGTTTAAAATTTAAATAACAAGAGGTGAAGCAAAGTGTGCAATACAAACGATACCCTGTGGGGGTAGAGAAAAAATCAAGAAGATCTTTAGCATTTTTTTGCGTGGTTGCAAGCGCTCAAATCTCTCCACTCTCTTAGCAGAGTGCAAAGGTATAAAAAGTATTAAATAATTCAATGAATCAAATCTTTTTGAAATATTAATTGTTAACTTTAATAATTCTTTAAGTTTAATTCGTTGTGCGATTAGTAGCAAAATCAATCTCTTTTTCTATTTTTGTAAAAATTTTACAAATTAATTTTTAATCCATATATAATGAAACAGTACATAAAACAGATTATTCTACTTTCATTTAGTGTGTTTCTCTCTGCCGCCCTTACGGCACAGGTGACCACCTCTTCAATGAGTGGAAAAATTACGGAGCAGGATGGAACCCCCGTAATTGGTGCAACTGTGGTGGCTACTCACACACCCTCCAGTACCAAATATTATGCTATGTCGGATAATATTGGGAACTATCGCATTTTAAATATGCGTATTGGAGGACCCTACTCAGTTGAAGTCTTCTATTTGGGTTACGGTACAATCAAAGCAGACAACCTTTACTTGCGATTGGGTGAAAACTTCGTTCATGATGCCAAACTTTTAGAGGAGGCTATGAGGCTTTCCGAAGTTGTTGTCTCTGCCGGAGGAGTTAACCCTATTCTAAATAGAGACAGAACAGGAGCTTCCCTGAATGTGGGCAATAGAGAGTTGGCCGCTCTCCCTACAATAAGCAGGAGTATTACCGACTTTACAAGAATGACTCCACAAGCGAATGGAGCCTCATTTGCCGGTAGAGATGGGCGATACAATAACATTACCATAGATGGCGCTGCTTTTAACAACAATTTTGGCTTAAAATCAAATCTTCTACCCGGTGGTACAGCTCAGCCAATAGCTTTAGATGCTATAGAGCAGGTATCTATCAATCTTGCTCCATACGATGTGAGACAGTCGCAATTTACCGGAGCTTCGGTAAATGCCGTTACAAAATCGGGCGACAACACTCTTAAAATTTCGGCTTATAGCTACCTTCGCCCCAAATCCTTTACCGGTGAGAAGGTTGCTTATCAGATTGTCCCTAAAGCGCGTGAAAAATCTTCTCAAACTTATGGTATAACTATAGGTGCTCCAATTGTTAAAGATAGACTCTTTATTTTTGCAAGTTTTGAGTATGAAAAGGAGAACTCTCCAAGTAACACTTGGGAGCCCAGTTCAGATGGCGTAGCAGATATCTCAAGAAGAATATCCAGAACCAAAATCGCCGATCTTCAAAATATGAAGGATCATCTTCTAAACACCTACGGATACGACCCCGGCGACTATATGAATTTTGGAGCATTCCCTTCTCAGAACTATAAAATATTGGCAAGATTGGATTGGAATATTGCAAAAAATCACAAATTTGCTGTAAGGTACAACCGTTTGAGAAACACCAGTAAGTTTCTCACCAACGCATCATCGGGCCCTTCGGGTATTCCCCGCTCCAACGACTCAAGGGTAGGCGAAAAATCTATCTCTTTCTCCAATGCATTTTATGGCGAAGAGAACTCTATAGATGCTTTTGCTGCTGAGCTCAACTCAACTTTTGGGTCAAGAGTCTCCAACAAGCTTATTGTCTCCTACACAGCAACTACCGATCCTCACCGTACCAGCAATAGCGATCTCTTCCCATTTGTAGATATTTGGGAAGGAGGAGCGCCCTATATGTCATTTGGATATGAGCTCTTCTCTTACAGAAATCAGGTTGTAAATAATACACTCTCTGCTGCAAACAACCTCTCGCTTGCGCTCGACCGTCACACTGTAACTTTGGGCCTCTCTTACGACAATATCTATGTAAACAACTCCTATATTAGAGAGGGTACCACCTACTATAGATATCATTCGATGGCCGATTTTATAAATAACAATCAACCTGCCGCCTTTGGTGTTACTTACGGCTATGGTGGAACCGATCCTAAAGGGGTTGAGATGAGTTTTGGTCTAGCAAGTGTATATCTACAAGATGAGTGGAATATTGGCAATAGATTTAAACTTACCTACGGTGCAAGAGCAGAATATCCCCTATATCACAGCTCTCTTTTAGACAATCCTGCAATTGGTGCTCTCCAATTCTTGGATGGTTATCATATAGAGATTGACAAATGGCCCAATTCTAAAGTTCAAATAAACCCCAGAATGGGCTTCAACTGGGATATGTTAGGCGATAGAAGTGTTCAAATAAGAGGTGGCTCGGGTCTCTTCTCAGGCCTTCTTCCATTTGTTTGGTTTACCAACCAACCTTCAGCTTCGGGTACTGTACAGAGCCCAGAGATTGGTCTTATACAGTCGCAACTACCAAATGATTTTCGTTTTAACCCCGATTACAAGCAGCAGATACTCAACTACCCGGGTCTCTTCCCACAAGCTGTAAGTGATGAACTCCCCTTAGGTGCTTCAATAGCAGAGGTAGATAAGAACTTCAAAATGCCACGCGTATGGAGAAGTAATTTAGCTGCCGATATTCAACTTCCTGCCAATATGATTTTGACTTTGGAAGCGGTATATACCAAAGATATAAATGCTATAGCACAGAAGAATATGAACCTCCCTTTGGCAGACAATGTCTTTATGGGAGCAGATAGCAGACCAAGATATACCACCAACAGAATATGGCCCGATGTTGGCTCAGCTATGGTTTTGACAAATAGCGATAAAGGGCACCAAACCTTCTTGACAGCCCAACTTACCAAGAACTATACAAATGGTTTTTCGGGTATGGTAGCATACACTTATAATGTATCTAAAGATGTTACCTCTAATCCAGGATCGTCTGCCAATTCCGCTTGGACCAGTAACTTGGATCCATTCGATTTGAACAATCCCCAACTTAGCCACTCCAACTTTGCCGTTCCCCATAGAGTTGTTGGGTCGCTCTCCTATAGAGTTGAGTATTTGAGAAATTTAGCAACCACTTTCTCTATATATTATAACGGTTCTGCACAAGGGCGCTCCTCATTTGCCTATTCAAACGATATGAATGGCGATGATGCTGTTTCCGATCTAATCTATATTCCTCGTCACGAAAGCGAGATAGTATTTGTAGATAAGCCCACCATGAGTGCTGCCGACCAGTCGGCCGCCTTTATGGAGTTTGTAGATAACGACTCCTATTTGAAAAATCGTAAAGGAACTTACGCCGAACGCTTTGGTGTTGTAAATCCTTGGCTTAACAGATGGGATGTAAAAATTCTACAAGATCTCTTTACAAGCAGCTACTGCTCTCCAAAGAAATATACTTTGCAGCTTAGCTTAGATATAGTGAATGCAGGAAATCTTTTGAGTAAGCATTGGGGGAATGAGACTCGCCACGGATTGGCCAACAACTACAATGTGATTATGCCTTTGAAGTATGAAGGGGTAAACAATGGAGGCTATCCAACCTACTCTCTCAATGCCACCAATATCGACACTTTCAAGGCAAACTCCCGTCAAGTTAAGCAGGTTACTACCTACAGTACTTGGGGAATGTTGTTTGGATTGAGACTTATTTTCTAAAGAGTTTTATCAATTTAAGATTAAAAGCTGTCCCATTGTGGGACAGCTTTTTTATTTCTACAACTTATATCTATCTTTGGTAGATAACCGCCGATAGATGGAAAGCCGAATTGAAAGGGGAAGGAGGGCTGAACGGCTGGCTCTCCGTTTTTTATTGGAGAGGGGTTTCCAACTGCTCAATAAGAACTGGAGGGTTGGCAGGTTAGAGATAGATCTTATAATGAGAAGTAAAGGTGCCGATGGAGAGGAGATAATCCATATTGTAGAGGTTCGTTCGCTCTCTATTGGTGCGTGCCTAAAGCCCTATGAAACTGTAGATTATAAAAAGAGAAGAAGATTAATCTCTGCAGCCGGAGCCTATATTGCTCTCAATTCGATTGAGAGTAGTGTGCAGTTCGATCTTCTCTCTGTAACTTTCGATGCTTCCCAAGAGGGGCATATTGAGTATTTTGCCGGGGCATTTGAACCGGAGTGGTAATATATTTAAGGTGTAAAATTTACTATGGAGAAGAGAGACTTTTATTCGATAATTATGGCAGGAGGGCTGGGTAGCCGTTTTTGGCCTATTAGCCGCAACTCCAAACCAAAGCAGTTCTTAGATCTATTGTCTATGGGTAAAACTTTCCTTCAAAGTACTTACGATAGGGTGGCTAAGGTGATCCCCCACGAAAATATAATTGTGGTTACGGCATCGGGCTATAGAGATATTGTAATAGAACAGCTTCCCAATCTAAAGCGCTCAAATTTGCTATTGGAGCCATATAGGAGAAACACCCTTCCCTGTGTTGCTTACGCCTCATATAAAATCAGGAGAAGAAACCCCAACGCTCTTATTGCGGTAACTCCTTCCGATCACCTTATTACAGACGAGTCGCTCTTTGCACAAATGTTGGAGAGTGCAATGGCTTTTGCTAAGGAGAGCGATAAAATTGTAACCTTGGGAGTGGAACCCAATAGGGCAGAGACCGCCTACGGATATATTCAGATAAATAGGGATTCCCTATTCAATATCAACGGCCATACCGCTTATGGAGTTAAAACATTTACCGAAAAACCCAATGAAGAGCTTGCTAAAATCTTTATAGAGAGTAGGGAGTTTCTATGGAATTCGGGGATTTTTGTTGCACCACTAAAGAGAATTTTACAGGAGATTGAAGAGCATCAAAGCGATGTCGCACAGCAGTTTGAGCGGGGGGAAGAGATTTATGACACTCCCCAAGAGTTGGATTTTATCTATAGGGTATATCAAGAGTGTAAAAATATCTCTATCGACTACGGCATAATGGAGAAGACCGAAAACTCTATAGTCTATCCTCTCTCTTTTGGCTGGTCGGATATAGGCTCTTGGGAGACTCTATACTCCCACTTTCCAAAAGATGAGAGTGGTAATGTGGTTAGGGGTAAAGAGATTTTTCTAAAAGATAGTAAAGGTTCTATTGTAATCTCTTCTAATGGTGGGAGGGCTATTGTTGCCTCTAATCTCACCGATTTTATGGTGATAGATACACCGGAACTTCTGCTTATTTCACCAAAGGAGGAGAGTAGCTATAAGATGCTCTTTACAGAGATTACTCTCAATGAGTTGAAAAAATATCAATAAAATTAGATATGGAGGATTCTCTAATAAGGGTAGATGTAGATTCCGAAATAGGTAGGTTGGAGGCGCTTTTATTGCATACCCCCGGTGCCGAGGTGGAAAATATGACTCCCAGAGACGCTCAGAGAGCATTATATAGCGATATTTTAAATCTCTCAATTGCTCAGAAAGAGTACGAGCAGCTTCTGCGCCTCTTCTCTAAAATAACAAAAGTCTATAATATAAAGGATCTTCTAATAGATCTTTTGGAGGATCATAGTAGAAGAGAGTCTCTGATTGGTAAAATTTGTGTAGAAGAGGGTGTTACCGACTACTTTGATCTCCTTATGGAGCTCTCTTCAAAGCAGTTGGCCTCTCTACTTATAGAGGGACTTCCAGCCAAAATAGAGAGCTTGACAGCCTATTTGAAAGATGAATATTATGCTCTTACCCCTCTTTACAACTACTACTTTACAAGAGACTCTTCGGTTGCTATAGGGAATAAAATTGTAATCTGTAAAATGGCCAATAGTGTTAGGATAAGGGAGTCGCTCATAAGTGACGCGCTCTTCCGTAGAGCAGCCCCATTCGATTGCGAAGTGGTCAACTTTTCTCAACTCCAATCTCCTTCGCCTTCCAATCTCTACTTGGAGGGGGGAGATATATTGGTTATAAGAGAGGATATTTTACTTATCGGCAATGGAGCCCGTACCTCTTCTGAAGGGATAGATCTTCTTATCTCAAAATTGTGTAGAATGGGGAGCGGAAAGAGATTAAATGTAGTGGTACAGCAGCTTCCACACTCACCGGAATCCTTTATCCATTTAGATATGGTCTTTACAATGTTAAATTACGATAAGGCGATGGTCTATAAACCCCTTATTCTTGGAGAGAACCAATATCAGACAGTACATATTGTTATCGAAAATGGGAGAGTGGTAAAAATAAAGAGTGTAGATAATATTCTCTCAATTTTAAAGAGGCTTGGCGTAGATTTGGAGCCTCTCTTTTGCGGCGGAAGGGCAGACGAGTGGAATCAAGAGCGGGAGCAGTGGCATAGTGGAGCCAATTTTTTTGCTGTTGCCCCCGGAAAGGTTATCTCCTATGCAAGAAATGTCCATACTCTTGGAGAGCTTGCCCGCCATGGCTATGAAGTGATTCCCGCTTGGGATATTATTGAGGGGAGGAGAGATCTTGAGAGCTACGGGCAGTGTGTAATAACTATTGAGGGCTCTGAACTTCCCCGAGGCGGCGGCGGTCCAAGATGTATGACTATGCCTCTTAGAAGAGCTCGACAATAGAAAGCTAAAAAGTTTTTCTAAATTTGTCACTTGAAAATTTTTTAAAAGAATGAGAGAACGGATAGAAGAGCTGCTGAAAGAGGCTGGTGCCCTTAAAGCCGGCTCCAAACATGAGATAGAGGAGTTAAAAGTTAAATTTTTAGGTAGAAAAGGGGAGGTAACCCGCCTTTTTGAAGAGTTTAAAAATATTCCTCCCCAACAGAAGAGGGAGTATGGCCAACTTTTAAATAGATTAAAAGTAGGGGTGACTCAAAAGATAGAGGAGTTGAGAAAATTTATTGAGGCAAATACTCCCACACAATACTCCGATAGAGATCTTACCCTCCCCGGAGATCTTTTTGAAATAGGGGGGAGACACCCAATCTCAACTACCCGCCAAGAGATTCTCTCTATCTTTAGCAAATTTGGATATGTTGTAGCTGAAGGTCCGGAGATTGAAGATGATCTACATGTCTTTGGCGCTTTGAACTTTCCCCCCGAACATCCGGCGCGCGATATGCAGGATACATTCTTTATTACCAAAGGGGAGAATCCTATACTTTTAAGAACCCATACCAGCTCTGTACAGGTTAGGGCGATGGAGGAGATGGAGCTGCCAATAAGAATTGTCTGCCCGGGGAGAGTCTTTAGAAATGAGGCGATATCTGCCAGAGCCCACTGCATTTTTCACCAGGTAGAGGGGCTCTACATAGATACCAATGTCTCTTTTGCCGATCTTAAACAGGCAATAATGCTCTTTGTACAAGAGATGTTCGATAGAGAGAGCAAAGTTAGATTTCGCCCCTCATATTTCCCTTTTACCGAACCGAGTGCAGAGGTTGATATAAGTTGCAATATTTGTGGGGGTAAAGGGTGCAATATATGTAAAGGGAGCGGCTGGTTGGAGATTATGGGGTGTGGAATGGTAGATCCCAATGTTCTGGATGCAAATGGGATAGATAGTAAAAAATATAGTGGATTTGCTTTTGGAATGGGTGTAGAGCGGATAGCTATGTTAAAGTGGCAGGTAAAAGATTTACGGCACTACTTTGAAAACGACATTAGATTTCTTAAGCAGTTTGATTCTGCCATATAGAGATTCCAACACTATCGCCTCTTCTATTTTTTGGAATGAACTAAATTATTATTACATTTGTCACCTCAATTTATTATGCGGAAATAGCTCAGTTGGTAGAGCATAACCTTGCCAAGGTTAGGGTCGC
>CAZEGL010000002.1:0-158746 GCA_964512295.1 uncultured Muribaculaceae bacterium | reverse complement strand
AACCGCCACCCCTTAAAGAGGCCCCCCGACAGATGTCGAGAGGCCTCTTTTTTTTAAACTATAATCATACCCACCATTGCTGCACTCATAAGAGCTACCAATGTTGCTCCAAGCAGAGCTCTAAAACCATATGCCGAAAGGGTTGGTTTCTGGTTGGGAGCCATACCTCCCACGCCACCTATTAGAATACCAATGGAGGCGAAATTTGCAAAGCCACATAATACATAAGTGGCCATAATAGCAGATTTTGCCGATGCAAAGGCTCCACTTTGTAACATCTCTGCCAAACTTTGATATCCTATAAACTCTGTCATTATCAGCTTTTCTCCCAATAAGCGCCCCACTAAAAAAGTGTCGTTGCCACTAACTCCCGTTAACCATATTATGGGTGAAAAGAGATAGGAGAGGATAAACTGCATAGAGAGCCCTTCGTATCTGTGTGAAGTAATAGATGCTATAAGAGGGTTGAGCGAAGTTAAAGAGCCTATCTTCATAAATATAGCGTTGAAACCTGCTATAAGGGCATAGAATACTAAAAGCATCGCTCCAACATTGGCTGCAAGCTTTAACCCTTCGGTGGTTCCATTGGATATGGCATCTAATATATTTTTCCCAATCTTCTCTTTTGGAACCTCAACGCTATTGTCTATCTCTTCGGTTTGTGGCCTCATTATCTTGGAGATTGCAATTGCTCCCGGCGCTGCCATTATAGAGGCCGAAAGGAGATGTTTGGCAAATTGAAGCTCCATTACCCTATCTCCTCCACCCAACATTCCAATATAGGCCGCTAATACCCCTCCCGCCATAGTTGACATACCTGCTGTCATCACTAACATAATCTCACTCTTGGTCATTTTGGGTATATACTCCTTAACCATAAGAGGTGCTTCGGTCTGCCCTAAGAAGATGTTTCCCGCTGTAGAGAGCGACTCTGCCCCCGTTAATCTAAAGGCTTTTGTAAAGAGCCAAGCCATAACCCATACTACCTTTTGTAAAATTCCCAGATAGAAAAAAAGAGAGGTTAGGGCAGAAAAGAAGATTATGGTTGGTAGTATCTGAAGTACAAAAATAAAACCGAAGCTCTCTACATTCATTAAAGATCCAAAGAGGAAATTGGAGCCCGCTTTGGTCCAATCTAAGACAGCAATAAAGAGAGAGCCCATAAACTCAAAAACACTTTGAACAGCAGGAGATGCAATTACAGCAATAGCAATAGTAAGTTGAAGAGCTATGGCAAAGAGAACTGTTCGCCAATTGATCTGTTTGCGATTGGTGCTAAAGAGCCACGCTATTAAAATAATTAGCGCCATACCCAATACTCCTCGAAAAATTTGCTTTGGACTGAATACAAATCTCTTTTGCATTAAAATTTCTTTATAAGGGTTGGAAAGCACGCTGTTGCTACTTTCGTGCTGAGGCTCTAAAGAGCTCTGCTGCTCACTCATTTTACTCTCTACCACAACTTCACTCTCTACCACCCCATCTAAAGTGGAGTGGGCACTCTGGGCAAAGCTAAGCTGAATTGTAAATAATAGGGTAAAAAGTAGGATTGCAAGATGGATAAATCTCTTTTTCACAATTTTTCTTTTCAATTTTTTAGGAACCCAATATAGCTATTATATTATTATCTTTGACACCAATAAGTGTAAAATGGTATTTCAAATAACTGCCCAAGATAGAGACTCTTCAGCAAGATGTGGGATATTAAAAACAGACCACGGTACTATAGAAACCCCTATTTTTATGCCTGTAGGGACGGTGGGGTCGGTAAAGGCTGTTTGTCAGCGTGATCTTAAGGAGGATATAGGAGCTCAAATTATTCTTGGAAACACCTACCACCTATATCTTCGGCCGGGATTGGATATTATTGAGAGAGTAGGGGGATTGCACAACTTTATCTCTTGGGAGTGGCCAATTCTTACCGATAGTGGTGGATTTCAGATTTTCTCATTGGCAGAAAAAAGGAAACTAACTAGAGAGGGAGCTATTTTTCGCTCTCATATAGACGGCTCTAAGCACATCTTTACACCCGAAGGAGTGGTAGATATTCAAAGAAAAATAGGGGCCGATATTATAATGGCTTTTGATGAGTGCCCTCCTGCTACCGCCGACTATAGATATATTAAAGAGTCGCTTAATATTACAAAAGAGTGGTTAGAGAGAGGAGTTAAGCAGTTTCGCCAACAGAGTCCCCTCTATGGATACTCTCAACTATTTTTTCCTATTGTGCAGGGAGGACTCTTCGATGATTTGCGAATTGAGTCGGCACTCCATGCAATCTCTATGGAGATGGAGGGTTATGCAGTAGGAGGGTTGTCGGTTGGGGAGCCGGCCCAAGAGATGTATCGTATTTTAGAGCTGTTAGATCCAACACTGCCAAAAGATAAACCCAGATATCTAATGGGGGTGGGCACCCCTGCAAATATTTTGGAGGCAATAGAGAGAGGGGTAGATATGTTCGATTGTGTGATGCCTACCCGCAATGGCCGTAATGGCATGCTCTTTACCTCTGAGGGGATAATAAATATTAGAAATAGGAAGTGGGCCGAAGATTACTCTCCAATTGAGAAGGGGGGAAGTTCCTATGTAGATGAGAAGTACTCAAAAGGGTATCTGCGCCACCTCTTTATAGCGGGGGAGATTTTAGGAGCTCAAATTGCCTCGCTACATAACTTGGCTTTCTATCTAAATTTGGTAAAAGAGGCACGGGAGCATATAGCTCAAGGAAGCTTTAGGGAGTGGAAAAGGGGTTATGTGAAAAATTTGGAAAGGAGATTGTAGCGATGAATCTTAAGAGCAATATTTTAGACAGATATATAATAAAGAAATTTATCTCTACCTATATATTTGCATTACTGATATTTATAGTTATTGTTATAATCTTCGATGTAAGTGAGAAGATAGATAACTTTGTAGAGAAGGGGGCAACTTTTAAAGCGATAGTGGTTGACTATTATGGCAACTTTATCCCCTATTTTATGAATATGTTCAACCCTCTATTTGTCTTTATTGCAGTAATCTTCTTTACCTCTAAAATGGCACACCATGGCGAAATTACAGCTATTCTGGCAGGGGGAACGAGCTTTAAAAGATTACTTCTTCCCTATTTTAAAGTGGCAACCTTTATAGCTCTTTTTAGCTTAATATTGAATCTCTTTATAATTCCTCCTGCAAATAAAAAGAGATTGGAGTTTGCAGAAAAGTATATTAAAGATAAATATATCAATAGAGATAGAGATATTCATCTGCAACTCTCTCCCGGAACCTACCTCTATATGGAGTCGTTCAACAGCTGGAGCAATACTGCCAACCGCTTCACCTTAGAGAGTATAGAGGGGCACTCTCTTGTATCGAAGTTAAGTGCCGATATGGCACGATGGGATAGTTTAAAGCAGGGGTGGAGACTACACAATTATGTACACAGGGTGCAGGGGGAAAAGGGGATTGTAACAACCTATGGAAAAAGTTTGGATACCGTTATAAATCTCACTGTTAACGATCTCAATAAAAGGGATAATATAGTGGAGTCATATAACCATACAGAACTTAATAAGTTGATAGGGACATTAAAGATGAGAGGAGATAAAAAGGTGATATTTGCTCAGATTGAAAAACAGAATAGATTTACCCTTCCATTTTCTGCCTTTGTGCTAACTATTATGGGAGTTGCACTCTCTGCGAAAAAGAAGAAGGGGGGAATAGGTATAAATGTGGGTATTGGGCTGATGTTGAGTTTTACCTATATCCTATCGCTCCGTTTTAGTCAGATGTTTGTACATGCCGGAACACTTCCTGTGTGGATAGCGTTGTGGCTACCCAACCTAATCTTCTCTATAGTTGCCTATTTTTTATATAGGATAGCTCCAAAATAACCTATTTAGATAGAGTTTATTTAGAGAGCTTTAGGCTAATCTTCTCAATCATATCGCGACTCATAGAGTCTAAGTTCCATTGTGGATCCCACCCCCACTCTGCACGCGCTGCACTATCGTCGATAGAGTCGGGCCATCCGGCAGCAATTTGGCTTTTAAGAGGATCGGGGTTATAGGAAAATTGTGCCTGGGGCAGGTGTCGCTTTATCTCTGCAAAGAGCTCTTTTGGAGAGAAGCTCATAGCGGTTACATTGAAACTGTTTCTATGTTTCAATTTGGCGGGATCGCACTCCATAAGATCGCTACAAGCTTTGAGCGCATCTGGCATATAGAGCATATCTAAATAGCAATTTTCAGAAAGAGGAGAGATAAAAGAGCCCTTCTCTATTACTTCATAGAAGACCTCTACAGCATAATCTGTGGTGCCTCCACCGGGGAGAGTGCCATAGGAGATGAGACCGGGAAATCTTACACTTCTTGTGTCCACTCCATATCTTTGATGGTAGTAGTCGCTAAGCAGCTCTCCGGCAACTTTACAAACTCCATAGATTGTATTGGGCCTCATAATGGTATCTTGGGGGGTGTTTGTAGATGGAGTAGAGGGGCCAAAAGCGGCAATTGAACTTGGAGTAAAGAGGGAGCAGTTGTAGCTTCTTGCAAGTTCCAATGAGTTGTTGAGGATTCCCATATTAATCCTCCAAGCACCAATAGGATTCTTTTCGCCGGTTGCAGAGAGGAGAGCAGCCAAATTATAAATTCGGTCAATCTTATAATTTTCTATAATCTCTTTATATAAGTTTATATCGAGAGCATCCAATTGGACCACCCTAGAGAATTTTTCTAACCTCTCTACTTTTTCTCTACTGTTATCAGCAGCAATAATGTTATCTTCGCCATAGAGCGACTGTAGATGAGGGATAAGCTCCGATCCAATTTGGCCACCCGCTCCCACTATCAAAATGTTCATAAAAACTCTATTATGATTATTAGTTTTAACTTAAGGGTAGACAAAAATATTAAATAAATTACAATAATCTCATTTAGTTTATATATTTTAAATGGTAAATATTTCCAATTTTGAGAAGGCTCTGATTGAGAGAGCCTCTCAGTTGGGCTTTATAGATCTCTGTGTTGTTGAACTCTCCCCAATGGATAGGGAACTCTCGCTTCTTCAAGAGATGATAAGTGACAACTATCACGGTTCAATGGGCTATTTGGAACGAAACCACCCAATTCGAAAAGAGCCACAAAGGCTGCTTGAGGGGGCTAAAAGGGCAGTTGTGACATTAACCCCATACCGACACCCTTTAAAAGGGGCAAATGAGGGCAGAAGGGCTACATGGAATGGCCCTAAGATCGCTTCATTCGCTCTTGGAGTGGATTACCATTACACTATAAAAGAGAGATTGCATCTCTTGACAAATTTCATAGACTCTACCTACCCCAATAGCGATTATAGAGTATTTACCGACTCTGCCCCTATTTTTGAGAAGGCATTGGCAGAGAGAGGGGGATTGGGCTTTGTTGGAAAGAGTGGGCTACTAATCTCTCCCACACATGGGATATTCACCCTTATAGGAGTTATTATAACCACTGCGGAGCTTCCATTGTTGATGAAAAAGCGCTTATCGAACCATTGTGGCCGTTGTACCGGATGTATCGATGCCTGTCCTACAAAGGCTCTTATTGCCCCCTTTAAGATGGATGCTAAAAGATGTATCTCCTACTCTACAATAGAGGATAAAAATCTCTATAAAATTAGTGAGGGGGAGGGGGTCAATAATAGGGAGGGGATGATTTTTGGTTGCGATATTTGCCTTGAAGCGTGCCCTTGGAGTAGGGTGGGGAGCTATAGTGTAGATAAGAGTTTTGCCCCTTTAATCTTAAGTGATGGACGATCTGTCGATAGGCTATGCTGGGAGGAGTGGTTAGAGATGGATTCCCAATTCTTTAGTAGAGAGTTTAGTAATAGTGCCCTTCTTAGGGCTGGTTTAGAAAAAATTAAAAATAGTGTTGAGTATGCAATGGCAAACAGAGGTGAAGAGTATCCCTCTACAGAGTAAATTTGACTATAGCCACAAAGGGCTCTTTTTAGGCTCCTGCTTTGCAGCTGAGATGGGGGCTAAAATGGAACAGTTACGCTTTAATGTGATTGTCAATCCATTTGGTACCCTATTCAATCCCCACTCAATTGCCAAAGCGATAGAGAGGATTGGCTCTATGAAGAGCTTTGTTAAAGAGGATCTCTTCTTCTACGACGGCTACTGGCGATCTTTTAACCATAGTACCCTCTTTGGCGAGAGGGAGCAGGAGCTCTTCTTAAAGAGAAACAATGATATTTTAGAGAGAACCTCCCATCACTTTAAGGAGAGTAAATTTATTTTTTTGACATTGGGAACCTCTTGGGTTTTTAGGAATATCGAAAGCGGAGAGGTAGTTGCCAACTGTCATAAATTGCCTCAAAGCAAATTTAATAGGGAATTTCTCTCTTATAGAGAGAGCTTTGAACTCTTGGCGCCGCTACTCACCCCCGATAAAGAGTGGATTGTTACAGTGAGTCCCGTTAGACATTTAAAGGATGGGGCCCACGGCAATCAACTTAGTAAAGCGAACCTTCTGATGGCTGTAGATTTACTGACCAAAGAGGGGAGCCATATACACTACTTTCCTGCCTATGAAATTTTTATGGACCAGTTGCGCGACTATAGATTTTATGCCGCCGATATGGTACACCCGTCGCACTCTGCTACCGACTATATTTGGAGTCGATTCTGTGCAGATATCCTCTCTCCCGGGAGTGGTGAGAAGATGGCTCTAATTTCTAAGCTTAATAGCCTTAAAGGACACTCTTTACACTCTGGAAAAGAGGGAAGTTTGGTACTTGAGAGAAAAATAGAGGAGCTTGAGAGAAAAATAGATGCTATTATAGAGGAGTAGTTGCCATAAACCCCTACAAATGAAATAAAAAATAGTTATCTTTAGAGTCACTATCTATTATTTTTTATATATTTGTCTCAATAGAATATTTAATCTAACCATTTAACCTTAATTAATTATGAATAAAGCTGATTTAATTTCCGCAATTGCTGCTAAATCTAACTTAACAAAAGCAGACTCAAAAAAAGCATTGGATGCTTTTATAGAAGTGGTAGGTGAAACCCTACAAAGTGGCGATAAAATTACATTAGTGGGCTTTGGAAGCTTCTCTGTCAACACGAGAGATGCCCGTGAAGGACGCAATCCAAGAACTGGAGAGAAGATTAAGATTGCCGCAAAAAATGTAGTAAGATTTAAAGCGGGAGCCGATCTCGAAGAGCAGGTAAATTAGAAATTGAAGAGTAACTGTAAAATGTGAAGCACCTCTCTCTGGGGGGTGCTTTTTTCTTTACTATTTAGATATCACTCTCTAAATACTCTCTAAAGAGCAATAGGGGTGTTGCTTCAAGGAGTTCTATCCTATAGCTTTTGCCTCTGCATTCATTTAGGGTGGCTCTCCATAAATTGTCAAATATAGTTCCATCCAATGGATATTTCAGACCCTTAGAGAGGACCCTCTGCCTGCTGTTCATAGAGAAAAATGAGATTTGCATCCCCTCTACAGAAGGGAAAGTACCACTCTCTAAAATTACCTCAAAAATTCCACTATCTGTTAGCATCTCTACCTTTGCTCTGCTCTCTATACTATACTCCAAAAGTAGAGAGATATTGCCTAAGGTATGATCTTCCCTTAACCCCGTTGCCCCTACAATGGTAATCTTTTGAGGCCTGAGTGAGAGAGAGAAATTGAACGCTTTGGTAAGATCGTTATACTCCTGCGATGGGTCGTGATATATTTTAGTGCGATTCTCTTTAATAAGCTCCATTGGGAGAGAGTCTAAATCGCCAACTATTGCATAGGGAGAGAGGGAGGAGTCCACCACCTTTTGAGCCGCTCCATCACAACAGACTATGGCATCACATTTTTGAAGCCGTCCAAGCGGTATTGGATGTGTTGGGTATTGGCCATTGGCCACTATTACTACCTCTCTCATAACTCTTATCTCAACTTCTAAAAATAAAGTTTTGTTCTCCTCTTCTTCCCCTTAGAAATTGCTCTATTGAGACTCTCTTTCTCCCCTCCAACTGTAACGAAAGAACTGAAACAGCTCCTTCGCCGCACCCTATTATTAGTTCTCTATCTGAATCGCTTCTCCCCTCTCCCGCCTTTAGTGTGTAGTTGTCTGGAAGATTTTTTACCTCAAAAATTTTAACTCTTGTGAGCGACTCCCCTTCACAGAGGTTGGTATAGGCACCCGGATAGGGAGAGAGTCCCCTCACTAAATTAACTATCTGGAACGAGGGGAGTTCCCACTCTATTTTTCCACTCCGGGTACTCAGTTTTGGTGCCTTTTTAAGAGGTTCCCCCTCTTTAATTAGGGCGCTTTGAGGAGTAGGGAAAAGACTCCCTTTTAGCAGTGCTCTTACCGTCTCTACAACTAAATTTGCACCCCTCTCCATAAGCTTGTTGTGAAGTGAGCCCGCATTATCTAAGGGAGTTATCGCTACACTCTCTTGAAGGAGAATCTTACCGGTATCAATCTGGTGGTCTAATAGAAATGTGGTGACTCCTGTTCTCTTCTCTCCCTCCATTATTGCTCTATTTATAGGCGCTGCGCCACGATATTGTGGGAGGAGTGAGGCGTGCAGATTGAAGCATCCCAAGGGTGGAAGCGACCACACCTCTTTGGGTAACATTCTAAATGCCACAACAATATATAAATGGGCTCCAATTTTTTTGAGATCTTCTATAAAGAGGGGATCCTTTAAGGAGGGTGGGGCCAATACTTTTAATCCCAACTCTTCTGCTCTCTCTTTAACTGCACTTTTAGCTATTTTTAAACCCCGCCCTTTTGCCCTATCGGGGGCTGTAACTACAGCTGCAATATTATACCCTTCTAAGTGTAACCTATCCAATGTTGCCACAGCAAATTGGGGAGTCCCCATAAAAATGATTTTCAACTCTCTCTCTCTTATTTTCTCTCTATTCACCGTTTAAACTTTATTAATTTGAGTGCCTTTGTGAAAAATTTATTATATCCCTCTGCTGTAAGTAGTGAAGAGTCTGTGGTAGATTTATATGTGAGATATATACCAATTGGGAATAGAATCATAGAGGAGATAAGGGTCCCCATTGCTGGAGTTATCACCCCGTCTGTTGCCAATTTTTTACCGCTGATATCTACCACCCAGTAGAGGATAAAAAAGAGCATTGAAACAATAACGGGAGTGCCCAATCCCCCTTTCCTAATAATTGCACCTAAGGGAGCCCCTATAAAAAAGAAGATAAAGCAGGCAATAGAGAGTGTAAATTTTCGGAACCTTTCGATTTTGGTCTTTCTAAGAGGTGTAAGGTGCTGCTCCTCTTCTACCTGGTATGAGTTTATTAGAGAGATTGCCCCTTTGAGCTTCTCCTGTACAGATATCAACCCCTCTCTCAATTGTGGTTGCGAGCTCCAGTTAAAGAGGGAGTCGTACTCTATTGCACCCTCATATCTTTTAATAAAGGCGCTATCCAACTCTCTATTGAAAATTAGCCCCGAAGAGTATATCAATTGGTTTAGCTGTTGTGATTTGGCGCCTTCATAAACTCTATTTAAAGAGTCTTTTACAACCTTCAATTGGCTAAGATTTTGGCTCATAATCTCTTTTTTAAAACGCTCTTCGTCGCTCCGTTGGAAGGCGTAGTTGGAGAGAGGAAAGAGCATCTCTTGAAATTTGAACCCCACTCTCCTAAAGGTGAAAGAGGTATCTGTACTTCCATATGGCCTGGGATCCTCTTCGTAGGTGTATCCGTTATAAAGGGTAAAGAGTAAATTTTCTCTGTTTGGTGTAAAGTGTATAGAGCCTGAATCTGCTATAGTTAAACTGACATTGCCCTGCCGCTCTCTATGAGAGTAGAGCATCACTCCATAAATTGTACCACTCTTCTCATCTCTTTCGG
The DNA here is from genome assembly GCA_964512295.1 of uncultured Muribaculaceae bacterium. GTDB lineage: Bacteria > Bacteroidota > Bacteroidia > Bacteroidales > UBA932 > Bact-08. Next base: position 148,894 of record CAZEGL010000002.1, on the reverse strand, counting down.
CAATCCTTAAAACCAAGCCGTCAATGCCATTGTAGAAGGTTCCTGTGGGGAGGCGAATCTCCTCTTTAGTTCTGTTGATATCATCGCGAAGAGAGTAGATATTTGCATAGGCCACAGGTATTAGATTGTTGGAGGCAAAAAAAGCTCCAATACTTATTATAAAGGAGAGCACTATAAGAGGCCTTAAAACTCTTTGAAGAGGTACCCCCGATGCCTTAATAGCCAACAGTTCGTTATTCTCTCCAAGTGAACCCAATGTCATAATTGAGGCAAGTAGGGTGGCTATAGGGAGTGCTAAAGGGATTAGCGTGGCAGATCCCCAACCCAGAAACTCTACTATTATAGAGAGCCCCAACCCTTTACCTACCAACTCATCTATATAGAGCCATAAAAATTGCAACATAAGTGCAAAGGTCACTATTAGAAAAGTGAGTATAAAAGGTCCGATAAAGGATAGGATTAGATATTTGTCTATTCTTTTCAACACTTGAAATAGAAAAAATTCCTTAAATAATTTGGCAAAGAGCTACTCTTCCTCAAAGAGTAGCCTCTTCAACTGCTCTAAAGCTTGGGGTAGCGCTGTTACTTCCCCTCCACCTGCTGTAGCAAAAGAGGGAGCCCCTCCTCCTCCCCCTTTTATAGTGGGGGATACTGTACGGATAAGTTTTGAGGCATCTTTACCACTCTCTATAGCGCTCTCTCCCAAAGAGAGTGCCAAGAAAGCTTTCCCATTGTAGCTGTGGGCAGCGGCAAAGAGAAAGTTTTTGCTCTCCCTTCTAAACGAGAGCGCAATATCTTTTACCAAAGCTGGAGAGTGCTCCCCCTCAAGAGTGTATAGCACCATTCCGCCCCTCTTCTCCGCCGCTGCAACCACTCTCTCTCGTATCCTTTTAGACTCTCTAATTTGAAACTCTTCAATCTCCTCTTTTAACTTTATATTCTCTGCAACAATTTTATCTATAGCAGCCTCAATATCGGGAGCTCCATTAAGTTTACCCTTTATGGCATGAAGTTTTAGCTCCATCTGCTCAACAATCTTCTCTGCATTTAGACCGGTGGTAGCCTCTACTCTTCTTACACCTGCGGCAATGGAACTTTCTGAGATAATTTTAAAGAGCCCCAACGAACCTGTAGAGTGGGCGTGAGTACCGCCACACAACTCAATAGACTCTCCAAAGCGCACCACTCTAACCTCTGAGTCGTACTTCTCCCCAAAGAGAGCGATTGCTCCCATCTGTTGAGCCTCTTGGATAGGGATCCTCTCCTTTGCCTCTAATGGAAGGTTTGCTCTAATTGCTTTATTGACTGCTGCTTCAATCTCTCTAAGTTTACTATCGGAGAGCTTTTCGTAGTATGAAAAGTCAAACCTCAAGGTGTGGGAGTTTACTGCAGAACCTTTCTGTTCAACCTCTTTTCCTAAAATCTCTCTCAATGCATGGTGTAGCAGATGGGTTGCAGTGTGGTTTGCAGCGGTGGATAGTCGCCCCTCTAAATCAATTGCCGCTTTGTAGGTGGCAAGAAGATTTTTTGGCAATGATTCACAAATATGGATATGTAGATTATTCTCTTTTACACTCTTTAGAATTGCTATCTTTTCGCCCTCTCCAATTAGGTATCCGGAATCTCCAACTTGCCCCCCCCCTTCGGGATAGAAGGGTGTTTTGTTGAAAACCAATTGGTAGAGCTCTTTTTTACCCTGCTGTAGTGCTCGATATTTTACAATAGAGACACTCTCTTCGCTACTATTATAGCCTGTAAAGAGGCTCCCCGTGTAGGGGCGGAGCTCTACCCAATCCCCCTCAGATAGGGCTGTAGCTTTTCTACTTCTGGTACGCTGCTTCTCAAGCTCTACTTCAAACCCCTCTAAGTCTACCTCTATCCCCCTCTCTGCGGCAATGAGCCTACTTAAATCTATAGGAAAACCGTAGGTGTCGTAGAGAGAGAAGAGCTCTGTACCCGACAGCACCCCGCTACTATTGTTGTCGATAAGCCCCTCAATCATCTTAATTCCCCTATCTAAGGTTTTTAAGAAGAGAAGCTCCTCTTCGTAAATAATTTTTTCTATAAATTGACGCCGCTGCACTATCTCGGGAAAACTCTCTCCCAAATTTGAGATTAGCTCTTCTATAAGCAGATATAAAAGTGGCTCCTTATGTTCTAATACAGAGAAGTAGTAGCGGGTAGCTCTCCGCAGAATTCTTCTAATTACATATCCGGCCTTCACATTGGAGGGGAGCTCTCCATCGGCTATAGTGAATGCAATAGCTCTAATATGGTCTGCCACCACCCTTATTGCAATGTCTGCTTTAGCATCATCTCCATATTTTTTACCTGTAAGTTCCGATATTTTTGCAATCATAGAGGTGAAGAGGTCGGTATCGTAATTGCTCTTTTTCCCCTGAAGGGCCATTGCCAACCTCTCCAATCCCATCCCTGTATCTACATGCTTCTGAGGGAGTGGCTCCAATGAACCGTCACTTTTACGATTATATTGTATAAAGACTAAATTCCATATTTCGATTACTAAACTGTGTCCCTTGTTGACCAATGACGCTCCATTAGTTTGGGCTCTTTCACTATCGTTTCGTAAATCTATATGTATTTCACTACAGGGTCCACACGGCCCCCTCTCACCCATCTCCCAAAAATTATCCTCTCTACTCCCCCTAATCACTCTCTCTTTTGGAAGATATTTGAGCCACTCTTCAAGAGACTCCTCATCTAAAGAGAGCGACTCTTGTGCGCTTCCTTCAAAAACTGTAGCGTAGATTCTATCTTTATCAATCTTATATACCTCAGTTAGGAGCTCCCAAGCCCAAGCGATAGCTTCGCGTTTAAAATAGTCGCCAAAACTCCAGTTTCCCAACATTTCAAACATAGTGTGATGGTAGGAGTCGTGTCCTACCTCCTCTAAGTCGTTGTGTTTGCCACTAACTCTAAGACATTTTTGAGTGTTGGCTACTCTCTTAAACTCTATTTTTGTATTGCCCAAGAACCACTCTTTAAACTGGTTCATTCCGGCATTTGTAAACATGAGTGTAGGATCGTTCTTTACCACTATTGGGGCAGAGGGGAGAATCTTATGCCCCTTCTCCTGAAAAAAGTGTAAAAATTTATCTCGAATCTCTTTTGAAGTCATACTCTTAATTATATATTGGATAAACAATCGCTTCAATCACAAAAATAGGTTTTTATTTAAAAATAGTTAAATTTGTAGGATATAATGTGGTGTGGCGATTGGGGATTAAATGGCTAAAATAAGGAAATATAAATTTAATAGAGAGACTCTAATCTATGAACCTGCTAAAGGCTCTCTGCTTTCAAAGTTGAGAAGGGCTCTTTTATATTTTCTTTTTAGTATTGCACTCTCTTCTCTCTACTTCTTTGCCTACACCTCGCTCTTTAAGTTGGAGTCTCCAAAATACCTTCTTCTTAAACGGGAAAATGAGCAGTGGCTGAATCGGCTATACCTACTTAACAGTAAACTGCAGAGGGTTGAAGAAGCACTTTCGATATTTGAAATTCGCGACAATAATCTTTATCGGCCAATATTTGGTATGGATGAGATACCTGAGGATTACCGCAAATCTGGATTTGGAGGGGTAGAGAGGTACTCTTACCTACGAAATTTTGACAGGAGCGGCCTTCTCATTAAGAGTGCCAACCGATTGGATTTAATCTCTAAAAGGGCCTACCTCCAATCTTCCTCTTTCGACGATCTTACCCTTTTGGCAAATGATGTAGATAAAATGACCTTCTGTGTCCCTGCCATTCCCCCGGTCAATATAGGGTCTAAAGATATAAGATATAGTAGCTCATTTGGTTATAGACGCGATCCTTTTAAAAAAGAGTTTAGGCTCCATACAGGAGTTGATTTGGCCGGTCCCTTAGGGGAGTCTATTTATGCCACAGGTAATGGTAAAGTTATTCAGATTGGATACGATTACTTTGGGTATGGAAAATTTCTTATAATAGATCACGGTTTTGGCTATAAAACAAAATATGCACACTTGAAAAGTGCTCTTGTGGCAATAGGCGATTCTGTTGAGAGGGGCGATATTATTGCACATATGGGAAATAGCGGAAGATCGACCGGTGCACATCTTCACTACGAAATAATATATCGTAATAGGGTTGTCAACCCATTAAACTATTTCAATATCGATGTTAGTGAAGAGCAATTTCTTACTCTGATTAACCACTACAACGATAATGAACAGGTATCGATTCAATAGAGATGATCTGAGCTTTGTCCGGGAGCGGCGCACTCTTCTAAAAGTGGTTAAAACTATCCTCTTTTTTTTGATTGGTTCTCTTCTATTGGCTACTCTATATTACTCAATATTTACACTCTTTTTCAACAGCTCCAAAGAGGAGAGATTGGAGAGAGAGAACTCTATACTTAAAAACGAGTATATGCAATCAGCTCAAAAGATGGAGCTATTAGAGAGTGTGATTCAAAATATAGAGCGTAAAGATAGAGAGGTCTATTACAAAATTTTCAAATCTACCCCTCCCAATTTTTTAAATGAACATATCAACAACTTCTACTCTCTATTGGATACTGCGTCAAATCTTTCCCTTATAGAGTATAGTTCCGATAAGATTCGCTACTCTCGATTTCGTTCTAAAAAAATAGGGGCCCGTATAAATGAACTTGGAGAGGAGTTGAGAGAGAGTAGGAAATTGGACGCACTCCCTATAGCTATACCTCTTAGACATTTCAATACAGCCCAAACAGGCGCCGGGATGGGGTTGAAAATTCATCCCTTCTATAAAAGTAAGATAGAGCACATGGGTATAGATTTGATGGCACCTCTTGGAACCGATGTTATAGCTACAGCAGATGGAGTGGTAAAAGAGGCTCTTCGTTCTAATAGAGGGAGGGGTAGCCGTATCACTATTGATCATGGAAATGGATATAAAACTTTTTATGCCCACTTAGGCGATATCTTGGTTAAACAGGGGGAGAGAGTCAGGCGGGGGGCAGTGATTGCACGGGTAGGCAATAGTGGGCTCTCTTTTGCTCCCCATCTTCATTATGAAGTTCATTTCAAGGGGAAAGAGGTAGATCCGCTCTTCTTTTTCTTCTCCGAGACAGATCCCAACATGATGATGGAGATGATGTTTATTTCGCTAAATAGCGGTCAATCGATGGATTGATCTTATTTGTATAAATACTATTGTTACTATGAGCTTTAAGGTTGAAAAGATCTATTATACAATTGGAGAGGTGGCACAACTTCTTGATGAGAGTCCCTCTTTGGTTAGATATTGGTCTCAGAAATTTGCTACACATATAAAACCCGCACGAAATAAGAAGGGTAATCGCCTCTTCTCTCCAAAAGATGTAGAGAACTTTAAAGTGATACACTTTTTAGTTAAGGAGAGGGGCTTCACACTTGAAGGGGCTTCGGAGAGGATGGAGAGCGGATTGGATGAAGTTGAGGCAAAGGTGAAAATTGTAAATATTTTAAAAGGAATTAAAGAGCAGTTGGTTGAGGTTGCCAATGCACTCGATTAATCATTTTTGTATGGCTGTAAAAGTAAGAGATATTACCAACGAGATAGAGCTATTGGCACCTCTCTCCACTCAAGAGGGGTGGGATAATAGTGGATTGATGGTTGGAGAATTGGATATTGAGGTAAAGGGAGTTCTATTGGCATTGGATTGTACAGAGGAGGTTATAGATAAGGCGATTGATATTGGAGCCAATTTAATTGTTACCCATCACCCCCTTATATTTAAGGGGCTCACTTCGGTAGGTAGTTCAACCTATGTAGAGAGATGTGTTAAAAAGCTAATTAAAGAAGATATCACCCTCTATAGTGCCCATACAAATTTAGATAAGATGAGTGGAGGGGTAAGCGCTCTGATGGCGGATAAAATTAATCTTATTGAGAGAGAGATTTTATCTCCCAATCCCGATGGAGGGGGATTGGGTATTATAGGAACCCTCCCCCAACCAATGGAAGTGCCCGAGCTACTCTCTTTAGTGAAGGAGCGCTTTGGCTCTAAAATGGTACGCACATCCCGTTCCATTGATGGTGTAGTAGAGCGGGTGGCTCTCTGTGGAGGAAGCGGCTCTTCTCTTATAGAAAAAGCATATTTATCTGGAGCACAACTCTATATTACAGGAGATATCTCTTACCACCACTATTTTTGTGAAGAGCACTTTATGGTGGTAGATATAGGCCATTTTGAAAGCGAGATTGGAGTACTACATCTTTTAGAGAAGATCATTTTAAAAAAAATAGCTAACTTAGCACTTCACAAAATAACTGAAGTGGGAAATCCAATTAACTATTTCTAAACATATGTCTATAGATAAATCAAAAACCAATATTGAGACCCCTTTAGATGGAGGTACTTTCATCTCTCTTCAAAAGAGTTCGGCAGATAGCGACCTCTCTATGGAGTTACGCCTTCAACTGCTTTACAAGCTTCAGCAGATTGATTCTAAAATAGATAAAATCCATCTTTTAAGAGGAGAACTCCCTTTAGAGGTACAAGACCTTGAAGATGAAATTTCTGGAAGAGAGACCAGAGTTAACAATTTGGCAATAGAGATTGCCGAATTAGAGAAAAGTATTGCCCAGCAAAAAATTGCACTTGAAAATTCAAAAGCTCTAATTCTCTCTTATACAGAAAAACAGAACAATGTTAAAAATAACAGAGAGTACACCTCTTTGGCTAAGGAGATAGAGTATCAAGGCTATGAGGTTGAACATTCCAATATTAAAATTAAGGAGTTTACCGAAGCTTTAGAGGAGAAGAGGGGATACATACTACAGGTGAAGGGAGAGTTGAAAGAGGGGCTAAGCGATTTGGAGATTAAGAAGAGGGAACTCGACTCTATCAAAGCCGAAACTGCCAAAGAGGAGGAGGAACTTCTTGCAGTAGCCGAAGAGGTGAAGTCCCAGATAGATGCCCGTATGTTGGCTGCCTATCAGAAAGTTCGCAGTAATGCACGGAATGGATTGGCAGTAGTAATAGTGAAGAGAGATTCCTGTTCCGGCTGCTTCAATAAGATACCTCCACAAAGACAGATTGATATAGCATCGAGTAAGAAGATAATTGTGTGCGAATATTGTGGGAGGATTTTAGTAGACTCCTCGTTCGCTTCACAGGAGTAGAGATGAACCCTCTCAATCAAACAATAAGAGATAATTTTTACCGTTTTTTATTCTCCCCTACCCGCACACCTATTGGAATTGAGATAACTAAAGCGGAGGGGATTTTTTTATACGATACCAATAATCGAAAGATTATAGATTTGGTCTCTGGAGTTTGTGTCTCCAATATTGGTCATGGTAATAGAGCTGTTGTAGAGGCTATTAAAAAGCAACTCGACTCTCATCTTCATCTGATGGTTTATGGAGAAATAATTCAGTCGGTACAGGTTCAACTTGCAGAAAAATTGGCCTCTCTCTTAGGTGAAAACCTCTCCTCTATCTACTTTGTCAATTCCGGTAGTGAGGCCAACGAACTCGCTTTAAAATTGGCTAAGAGAGTTACAGGTAGAACTAAAATGGTCTCATTTAAAAATGGCTACTATGGAAGTACCCACGGGGCACTAAGTGTGATGGGGAGTGAGGAGTATAAAAGCTCATTCAGGCCTCTTCTTCCAGCGGTAGAGCACTTGGATTTCAACTCTTTCGAGCAGTTGGAAAAGATAGATGAGCAGACTGCATGTGTAATTGGTGAAGTGGTGATGGCCGAGGGTGGGGTTATCTCTCCCGTAGAGGGGTACCTTCAAGCTCTTCGAGATAGATGTGAAGAGGTGGGGGCGCTCTTAATATTTGATGAGATTCAGAGTGGATTTGGCCGTTGTGGAGAGCTTTTTGCCTTTCAAAAGTATGGGGTTGAGCCGCATATTTTAACAATGGCTAAGGCGCTGGGAGGAGGAATGCCCATCGGTGCTGTAGCTACATCAAGAGTGCTATTCTCTAAACTTCATACATCTCCTCCACTTGGCCATATAACTACCTTTGGAGGACATCCTCTCTCCTGCGCCGCCTCATTGGCATCTATAGAGTTTATTTTAAAAGAGAGATTATGCGAGAAAGTTTACACAAAGAGCGCTATATTTGTAGAGGCTTTAAAGGGACACCCTTTAGTTAAAGAGGTGAGAGCCGAAGGGCTGTTGATTGCAGTGGAGCTGAAGAGTGAATCGGCACTTGAGCAGGCACTAAAATTGATGTTGGAAGAGGGTGTTATGAGCGATCTTTTTCTCTTCTCTCCCAGATCCTTTAGAATTGCCCCACCTCTAACAATAACCCAAGAGGAGATTGATGTTGCAATTGCTGCTATTTTAAGAGCATTGGAGAAAATAGAGAGATAAGTATTATGGCAAAGAGTACAAAATTGAAGAGGGAGAGTGTAGCAAATTTAGAAATTTTGGAGCTTGAACTTGGAAAGATACCACCTCAAGCGATAGAGATTGAAGAGGCTATTTTGGGTGCTCTTATGTTGGAGCCTTCATCTGTAAATGATGTATTGGGGATAATTACACCGGAGTGCTTCTATAAAGAGAACAATAGGAAAATATTTACGGCAATCTCCCGCTTAGCTTCGCAACATGCCCCTGTAGATCTCTTCACTATCTCCGAAGAACTTAAAAGTAGTGGCGATTTGGAGGCGGTTGGAGGAGTAACATATCTCACCCAATTAAGCTTGAAAATTGGAGCGGCTGCCCATATAGATTACCACTCCAAAATTTTACTTCAAAAATATATACAGAGGGAGTTGATTACTATCTCTTACGGTGTACAGAAAGAGGCGTATGACGATCAAACCTCTGTTGACGATCTTTTAGACTCAACTCAACAGAAACTCTTTACACTCTCGGAGAGAAATATGAGGAAAGAGTCGCAACTTATTCAATTTGTAATTAACGATGCCATTGATGAGTTGGAAAAGAATCAACTTCGGGAGGATGGGTTGAGTGGAATTCCTTCAGGCTTTACCGGATTGGATAGGGTTACTTTAGGGTGGCAATCTTCCGATTTAATTATAGTGGCTGCCCGCCCCTCTATGGGAAAGACTGCATTTGTCCTCACTATGGCTAGAAATATGGCTGTAGACCATTCGGTCCCTGTTGGTTTCTTCTCCTTGGAGATGTCTAGTATTCAGTTGGTAAACAGATTGATGATAGGCGAAACAGGGTTAGATGGCGATAAAATTAAGGGAGGGAAAAAGATGAAACCCTATGAGTGGGAGCAGCTTCATTCCGGCCTTAAAGATTTGGTAAATGCTCATATATACATAGATGACACACCATCACTCTCTATTCACGAATTTAGATCCAAGGCGCGGAAATTGGTTTCGATAAATGGAGTAAAGCTTATTGTTATAGACTACCTTCAACTTATGACCGGCCCTCCCGAACTAAGAGGATACAGAGAGCAGGAGGTTGCTGCCATATCCCGCTCCCTCAAATCTATTGCTAAAGAGCTCTCAATTCCCATTATTGCACTCTCTCAGCTTAGTAGAGCCGTTGAAATTAGGGGCGGAAGCAAACGACCACAACTTAGTGACCTTAGGGAGTCGGGTTCTATTGAACAAGATGCCGATATAGTAATATTTATCCATCGGCCCGGCTATTACGAGACAGCCGAAGAGAATCCCGCCCTTCCCGGTGCAACCGATATAATTATAGCAAAGCATAGGAATGGAGCTGTTTGCGATGTGAAATTGACCTTTAGAAGCTCTGAAGTGAAATTTGTAGATACCAATGAGACCCTAATATCCTCCCACTCTTCAGAGAATATAGAGACATATCCTTCAAGAATGAATAGTGAGGAGTATCTCTCCAATTCAGATTTTAATTCAGAATTCTAAGATGCATAAAATAGCTTCTCTTCTTATTATATCTCTATCATTACTCTCTTTACCTACAGCTCTCTACCCATTAGAGAGGGATAGTGCCGGAGTAGAGAGGGTAGGGGAGAGTTCGTTTAAAGAGGGAGAAGTTCTCTCATTTGCTATAAAGTATGAGTGGGGAATTATTAAAACAGATGTTGGCGAGGCAACTGCCACTGTGGCCACCCATAGAGACAATAATGGCAATAAACTATATAAAGCTGTAGTGCAGGGGAGCAGTTTTAAATTTTACGATATGATTTTCAAAGTACGGGAGTATTTCGAATCCCATATCGACATCGCTACCGGAAGACCAAAATTTTTCCATAGAGATGTAGTTGAAGGGAGGTACACCATCAAAAACTGGATTACATTCAATGACGATCACACTCTTAGCGCAACCATTGCAAGGAAGAGAGATCCGGTTAGAGATACTCTCTTGATAGGCGACCACACCACTTTCGACTTAGTTTCACTCCTCTACCATATACGCGATTTAGATCTCAAAAAGCTCCCGGTAGGAATCCCCTCTAAGGCTACCTTTGTTATAGATAGAGAGATATATGATATTTTTTACACCTTCTTAGGTAAAGAGGTGAAAAAAATCCCCGGTTTGGGCAAGTTCAATACTTTAAAATTTTCTACAAAACTTATTGTTGGCGAGGTTTTTACAGGAAAGGAGGAGATGCTACTATGGGTTTCAGACGACAGTAGTAAAGTTTTACTTCTTTTTGAATCTCCAATTATTGTTGGTAAAGTTGCAGGAAGATTGAAGGGGTATGAAAATTTAAAATATCCATTAACAAGTAAAATAGATGAGTAGTAAAGAGTCCAATTTTCTCACTCGAGAGGGGTGTGTGCGGGAGATTACCCCAACCTCTATTTTAGTAGAGATTGGCGCTATTGGAGCCTGCTCTTCGTGTGAGGTAAAGGGGAGCTGCGTAGTAGGTGGAGAGGAGTATAAGATAATTGAGGTTGAGAAGAGAGGCTTCGTTCAATTTGAGATTGGAGAGAGAGTATCGGTTAAGATGAGAGATACCTTGGGCTATAAAGCTCTATGGATTGCCTACTTAATCCCTCTCCTTCTTTTGATTCTTTCCATCTCTATTTTATATAAAATTGGGGCCCAAGAGCTCTATATTGCTCTTATTACTATAGGGGTACTCTCCCTCTATTTTTTTGGGTTGACAATATTTAGAAACAACTTTAAGAGAGAGTTTGCTTTTGAAATTGAAAAGTTAGATAATTAAATAATGAGTAGCACTATTTTTATTACCGTTGCAGCACTTACCATCTTAGGGTTTGTTTTAGCTTTGATTCTCTATTTGGTGGCTCAAAGATTTTATGTAAAAGAGGATCCTCGGATCGATATTGTAGAGTCTATCTTACCCGGCGCCAACTGTGGAGGTTGCGGGTATGCCGGCTGTAGGGCTTTTGCAGAGGCGTGTGTAAAAGAGGAGGATCTCTCCTCTCTCTTCTGCCCTGTTGGGGGAAATGAGGTGATGGCCAAAGTTGCCGACTCTTTAGGTAGGGCAGTTGTAGAAAAAAAAGCTCAAGTTGCTGTAGTCAGATGCAGTGGAAGCTGCGAAAATAGAGCTAAAACCAACCATTATGACGGCTACACTTCATGTGCAGTTATGGCTTCGCTATATAGTGGCGATACAGGGTGTAGTTGGGGCTGCTTAGGACATGGCGACTGTGTGGCAGTTTGTGAGTTTGATGCTATAGCAATGGACCCTACCACCAATCTGCCTGTAGTAGACCAAGATAATTGTACCGCTTGTGGTGCTTGTGTTAAAGCTTGTCCTAAAGAGATTATAGAGCTTCGCAATAAGGGGCCAAAGAATAGGAGAATTTTTGTCTCTTGTGTAAACCGGGAGAAGGGAGGCGTTGCTAAGAGATCTTGTGCAGTTGCCTGTATAGGGTGTTATAAATGCCAACAGGCTTGCCCTTTTGATGCAATAACTATTGAAAACAATTTAGCCTATATAGATTACAACAAATGTAAACTTTGTCGCAAATGCGTTCCGGTTTGCCCTACAAATGCTATTTTGGAGATCAATTTTCCTCCAAAAAAACCGGTAGAGGAGAAGAGAGTAGAGACTCTTTAAAATATTAGATTTATGAAAACATTTTCTATAGGTGGAATCCACCCCAACGACAATAAACTTGCAGCCAACTCTCCAATAGAGCAATTTCCTCTTGGAGAGTCGGTCTCTATCTCTCTCTCACAACACTTGGGAGCCCCTGCAGAACCTATTGTTTCTAAGGGTGAAAGGGTGAAGTGCGGCCAACTTATTGCAAAAGCATCGGGCTTTATCTCTGCCAACATACACTCTTCGGTTTCGGGAGTGGTCAAATCAATAGCTCCACACCCCGATATTATTGGAAATATGGTACCTCATATTACAATTGATGTAGATAGCCGGCAGGAGTGGATAGATGGTGTAATAGAGAGCAATGAAATTCTTAGAGAGATTCATCTCAACCCCAAAGAGATTATTGAACGAATTGCAGAGATGGGAATTGTAGGGTTGGGCGGAGCCTCTTTTCCTACCCATATCAAACTCTCCCCCCCTCCCGGCAAGAAGGCCCATTTTCTTATAATCAACGGCGCCGAATGTGAACCCTATATCACTTCCGATTACCGAATTATGGTTGAGCACCCCGAAGAGATTCTAATAGGGGCAAAGATTATGATGAGAGCCCTTGGGGTTCCCAAGTGCATTATAGGTATTGAGGGGAACAAGAGGCCTGCAATTGAAGCAATAGATGGGATTGCCTCTTTGAAATATCCTCAAATTAAGGTGGTGCCTCTAAAAACAAGATATCCTCAAGGGGGAGAAAAACAGCTTATCGAAGCTCTTTTAGGACGCGAGGTTCCATCAATGGCACTCCCTATAGATGTGGGTGTTGTAGTGCAGAATGTAGCTACTGCCCTTTCGGTATATGAAGCTGTTCAAAAAAATAGACCCCTTATAGAGAACTTTATCACCGTAACCGGCACTTCGCACTCTATACAGAAGAATTTAAAAGTTAGAGTTGGAACTAAAATCGACTCTATAATAGAAAAGTTGGAGTTGCCTCAAGAGCCTCTTATGAAGGTGATTAGTGGTGGCCCTATGATGGGAAAAGCTATCTCTCGCTTAGAAGCAACCACCTTAAAAAGCACTTCGGCACTTCTTTTTTTAACTGCCAAAGAGAGTAAAAGGGGAGAGGAGAGTAACTGTATTAGATGTTCAAAATGTGTAGAGGCCTGTCCTATGGGGTTAGAGCCCTATCTTCTCAATAAATTGGCTCGAGCCAATAGAGATGAAGATCTTGAAGAGAATATGGTTCAAGATTGTATTGAGTGTGGAAGCTGCTCCTATGTCTGTCCTGCAAATATCCCTCTGTTGGATACTATCCGCCTCTCCAAATCGAAAATTTTAAAACTATTAAGAAGCAGACCTAAAAAGTAATCTATGAATAGTAAACTGTTAATATCTCCCGCGCCCCATATACACCACAACAACTCTACCCAAAAGATTATGTTGGATGTAGTGATAGCCCTAATACCAACTATTTTGGTCTCAATTCTATTTTATGGCCCATCCACTCTTCTAATTATTGCAATAGCTGCTGTTTCTGCACTTGCTTTTGAGTGGTTTATCCAAAAATATGTAGCACGAACCAAAGTTCAGATAGGCGACCTTTCTGCTCTTGTAACGGGACTTTTATTGGCTCTCAATCTTCCTCCGTCGTCGCCTTGGTGGCTTGTGTTGATAGGATCTTTTGTTGCCATAGCTATAGCAAAACTCTCTTTTGGTGGAGTTGGTCAAAATCTATTTAACCCCGCTTTGGTAGGTAGGGTCTTTCTCTTAATATCGTTTCCGGTATTGATGACCGACTGGTCGATTCCCACCTCGTGGTTTGGCGGTGCAGACCTTTCGTCGGGAGCTACAATACTCTCTATAGTTAAAGAGGGAGTTAAAGAGGGGGTTGCGGTAGATCAGATTCTATCTCAACATAACTTTACATTCCAAGAGCTCTTCTTCTTAAGAGTTGGCGGATCGGTTGGAGAACTCTCTTCATTGGCAATTTTGATTGGCTTTATCTACCTATTGATTAGAAAAGTTATAAAACCCCATATAACTCTCTCTATCTTAGGTACTGTTATACTACTCTCTGCCCTCTTCTGGTGGATAGAGCCCGCCCTTTACCCCCATCCTCTCTTTGTTGTTTTTACCGGTGGAATAATGTTAGGCTCTGTCTTTATGGCTACCGATTATGTAACCTCTCCAATGGGTAAGGGGGGGATGGTACTATTTGGTATAGGGATAGGGGTTATTACTGTACTTATAAGAAATTTTGGTGTCTATCCCGAAGGTGTCTCATTTGCAATTCTTATAATGAATGCTACAGTTCCGTTAATCAATAAATATGTAAAACCCAAAAAATTTGGAAGGAGATAGAAGATGGCTAAAGAATCGTCACTTAAAAATATGTTGCTCTCCCTTGCAGTAGTTACCTTTCTCTCCTCTCTACTGTTGGGAAGTGCCTATTCGCTCACCAAAGAGAGAATAGAGGAGGCGATGGCCCAAAAGATCAATGGAGCCATTGCCCAAGTTTCACCACCCTTCGACAACCTCCCCTCCGAAGAGCTTTTTATAGAGGAGTTTGAAGGGAAAAATTATAAAATATTTCCAGCCAAGATGGGTGGAGAGTTGGTAGGATATGCCATTGAGAGCAGTTCAACCGGCTTTGGAGGAGTACTCACTTTAATGGTAGGTTTTAATTTAGATGGAGTTATAGTTGGCGTAACTACTCTCTCCCACTCCGAAACTCCCGGCCTTGGCGATAAGATAGAGGCTGGAAAGAGTAACTTTAAGGTTCAGTTTGAAGGGAAATCGCCTAAAGAGTTTAAGCTTTCTGTTAAAAGAGATGGCGGCGATGTAGATGCAATAACAGCCTCTACAATCACCTCAAAAGCTTTCTGTGGAGCTATAGATAGAGCGTGGGGTGTATATACTCTATGTCAAGAAAAAAATAATCCTCAAGAGAATTTAGATGAAGAAGTTGAAATTAGTAACTAGGGGTATAATTAAAGAGAATCCCACTTTTGTGCTCCTTTTGGGAATGTGCCCGACACTTGGAACTACCACATCGGCACTTAACGGATTGGGAATGGGGTTGGCAACCCTCTTTGTCTTAGTACTCTCCAATATAGCTATATCGGCAATATCCAACTCTATCCCCGACAAGGTTAGAATACCCTCCTATATTGTTGTAATAGCTGCCTTTGTAACTGTATTGGAACTTTTAATGAGAGCCTATACTCCTGACCTTTACGACACCTTAGGGCTTTTTATCCCTCTAATTGTGGTAAACTGTATAGTTTTGGGAAGAGCTGAAGCTTTTGCTTCCAAAAATTCTATCTTCGATTCCGCTTTAGACGGAATAGGAATTGGATTGGGCTTTACTCTCAGTTTAACCCTTTTGGGCGCTGTCCGAGAATTTCTTGGCACTGCCTCTTTTTTTGGGTATAAAATGATTGAGGGCGATGGAATTTTAATATTTATACTTGCTCCCGGAGCTTTTATAGCTTTGGGCTACCTAATGGTAATCTTCAACAAAATTAAATCTAAGAGTTAAACTTCTCAACTATGGAGTATATACTAATCATAATATCTGCCATCTTTGTAAACAATATAGTACTCTCTCAATTTTTGGGAGTCTGCCCCTTTTTGGGAGTCTCCAACAGAGTGGGAACTGCATTGGGGATGTCGGGGGCTGTCACCTTTGTGATGGCTGTAGCAACTTTAGTCACCTACACTCTTCATTACTATCTTTTGGTTCCGTTTGGGATTGAGTTTATGCAGACAGTTGTCTTTATCTTGGTAATTGCAGCATTGGTACAGATGGTTGAGATAATAATGAAAAGAGTTAGCCCCGCCCTCTATCAGGCGTTGGGTATTTTTCTACCGCTTATAACTACCAACTGTGCAGTATTGGGAGTGGCAATTTTGGTTGTCACCAAAGAGTTTACCTTTGGAGGTGAAACAATGATGTTAAATCTTCCCCAATCGATTCTTTATGCGGTCTCTACTGCAATTGGGTTTGGATTGGCTCTCACTCTCTTTGCAGGACTTCGCGAGCAGCTTGAACTCTCGCAGGTACCCAAATCTTTTAAAGGGATGCCTATAGCCCTTATCACTGCTGGAATTTTGGCTTTAGCCTTTATGGGGTTTGCAGGAATGGTGTAATTGTCAAATTTAGTTCTTTCTTTGTATCAAAATTTTTAAAATATAAATCATGAGACAGTTATCAAAGTTTGTAACATTCTCCCTACTTCTCTTATTTGCCTTCCATGGTGTGTCGGCGCAAAGGGCAAGAGGGGCAGCTGGGGGTGCTGCTATGCAAAATTCTACCAAAGTAGAAGATACGGTTAAAAAGGGCGCTGTAGTTTCCAAGGAGCCGGTTGCCATTGAGAAGTTCTTTAAAAAAGATCTCAAACCAATGGTTGGTTTGACACCAACCTATAAAGATGGAGATAAGTTTTATATTACTGTAAACGACTCTCTATTTGGTAGAGATATAATTATGGTAACCCGTATAGCCAAAGCTGCAGAAGCGATTCGCTCCTCTTTCGACGGATACTCGGGAGATCAAATAAATGAAGCGCTCTTCAATTTTACCAAAGGTCCAAACAATAAAATTTTCTTAAGAAAGGTATACTACTCCGAACGCTCGAGAGACAGTACCCAATCTATGTACCACTCTCTAATGCGCTCCAACCTTTCGCCAATCATTGCATCGTTTGATATTAAGGCTCAATCTTCAAATAAAGAGGATCACCTAATAGAGGTGACCTCTCTATTCTCTTCCGATTTGGAGTCTCTCTTTTTTAGAAAATTTAGTAAAACCAAATTTAAACTTGGTCCATTGCAGAAAGAGAGCAGCTATATATCGGATATAGTAACCTATCCTATCAATACCGAAGTTAAGACTGTTAAAACCTATATGCGCACCGATAGGGGCGAGCCTGCAACTTATGAGCTAAACAACTCTTTTGTACTCCTTCCTGTAGAGGCTATGACCCCCCGTTTCTCCGACGATAGAGTAGGATATTTTACTACAGGTTATACCGACTACGATCTTAATCCTCAAGGTGTTGAAAAGGTTAGGATGATTACCCGTTGGCGATTGGAACCGAAACCGGAAGATGTAGAGAGATATCTGAGAGGAGAGTTGGTAGAGCCGCAAAAACCTATAATTTTCTATATAGATCCTACCACTCCCAAAGAGTGGATCCCATATCTTATACAAGGGGTAAATGATTGGCAGGACTCTTTTGAGAAGGCGGGCTTTAAAAATGCCATCTTTGGCAAGAGGGCACCAACCCCCGAAGAGGATCCCGAATGGTCACTTGAAGATGCAAGATATTCGGCTATTGTTTACA
The DNA here is from genome assembly GCA_964512295.1 of uncultured Muribaculaceae bacterium. Taxonomy (GTDB): domain Bacteria; phylum Bacteroidota; class Bacteroidia; order Bacteroidales; family UBA932; genus Bact-08. Next base: position 131,588 of record CAZEGL010000002.1, on the reverse strand, counting down.
AACCCTCAAATATTGCCAATGCAAGCGGCCCCCATGTGAGCGATCCCCGTTCGGGCGAAATTATCGAGAGCCATATCAACTGGTATCACAATGTGATGTCGCTACTTCGCAATTGGTACTTTATACAATGTTCACCCTCGGATCCCGGAGCACGCAAAATGACCTTTGATACCGAACTTATGGGTCAACTGATTAGATTTGTCTCCTCGCATGAGGTTGGACACACCCTTGGTCTTCGCCATAACTTTGGCGGCACCGCCAACTACACAGTTGAGCAGTTGAGAGATCCCAATTTCTTAAAAGAGAATGGCCATACCACCTCTATAATGGACTACTCCCGCTTTAACTTTGTAGCACAACCCGAAGACAATATTCCACGGGAACTACTCTTTCCCCGTATCTCCCATTACGACAAATGGGCTATCGAATGGGGGTATCGCCGATTCCCTGAGATTGACGACCCTGTAAAAGAGAAGAGTAAAATCAATAGTTGGATAATAGAGAAGACAAAAGATAGGCGTTATTGGTTTGGTACCGAATCGAGCGCGAGCGACCCTAGAATGCAAGCTGAAGATTTGGGAGAGAATCAGATGAAGGCAAATGAGTTGGGCATTAAAAACTTAAAAATGGTTATGGCCAATTTGGGAGAGTGGACCAAAACACCCAACGACGACTATCAAAATTTAAGAGAACTTCACGGCGAGGTGAACAATCAGTTTCGCCGCTACATTGGTCATGTTGCAAAATGGGTGGGAGGAGTTTATCAAGAGTCTCTCACCGTTGAGATGGAGGGTGACGGCTATACTCCCGTAGAGAAGAAAAGGCAGCTTGAGGCAATGGCATTTTTGGATAAACATCTATTCCTAAAGAGCCCCAAATGGTTGGTTCCCCAAGAGTATCTCAATAAGTTTCCAAGTAGGGCAGAGTCGATTTTAGAGAGACATTATAAAACTGCTCTCTCTACTCTATTGAGTAGAAGGGTTATTATGAACCTTACAGAGGCAGAAAAGTTAGATAAAAAAGGTGCTTACAAGGTTAAGGATCTTTTTGACAATCTAAATAAATCTATTTGGAGCGATGTAGGAAAAAGTGTAGAGAGTTATCGTAGGGTGCTTCAGAAGAGCTATGTTTATGCACTATGCGATCTCTATACCGGTGCTGCTGCATCTGGTAGAATGGTTGTAAAACCCTCTGCTTTCCCTAAAGATGTAACCGAGTGTACAGCTATAGCATACAATCAGATGCTCTATCTCCTTGGAGTGTTGAAAAAGAGCCGTAGTACAGATTTTATAACCGATGCCCACAACCAATATTTAGTAAGATATATCGAAAAGAGTTTAAGTGTAGATAGCTACTAAAGTTTGGCTACCAGCTCCCAAAGTGTTACTCCTACAGCTACCGAAAGATTTAGAGAGTGCTTTGTTCCCCACTGGGGAATCTCTACAGCCGAGTGACACATATCTATAACCTCTTGAGAGACCCCTTTCACTTCGTTTCCAAAAACCAGTGCATAGGGTCTCTCTTTTTCTATGGTGAAGTGCTCCAAAGAGATTGAATTTAGAGTCTGCTCTACCGCTACAACTCTATATCCCGCCTCTATTAAAGAGGCTACCGCTTGGGTGCTCTCTTTAAAATAGCGCCATGTAACACTCTCTTCTGCCCCAAGAGCGCTCTTTCGTATTTCGGCAGAGGGTGGAACTCTACATATTCCACACAAATAGATAGCCTCAATAGCAAAGGCATCGGCTGTTCTAAAAGCGGAACCAATATTATGGCCACTCCTAACATTATCTAAAACCACCACTACTTCTCTCTTCTTGGCAATTTTAAATTGCTCTATAGTAATCCTATTGAGTTCTTGAGTGTTAAGCTTTCTATTTATAGCCATCTTCTTCTATTTCTTGACAAATCTAACCAAATATAACCTTTATATTATACCAATTGTAATTGGTATTGCCTAACTTTGTATGTTTTGATAATGGAGTTGAGTAAAAATAAGCAATAATGAAAAAGCAGATCAAATATCTTCTATATCTAAGCCTCCCTTTAGTTTTTATTTTGGCATTTGTTATATACAAATCTCTCAATAGTGAAAAGGGGCCATCTCTAACAACAAAAGAGAGTCTTAAGAGCTCTCCTCCAACAGCGAGAAGAGGAGGAGAGAGGGGAGCACTTCCCGTCTCAATACATTTGGCCAAGTACCACTCTTTTGATGAGGGGCTATTGCGAATTGGCAACTTGGTGGCCAATGAGAGGGTAGATATAGTGAGTGAAGAGACAGGGCGGGTAACAGAGATTAATTTTATTGAGGGTGAGTTTGTAAAAAAAGGGGAGTTGTTGGTCAAACTCAACGACGACGAACTAAATGTTCAGTTGACCAAGGCGGAATATCAATATAAATTGGTAGAAGAGAGATTGGAACGCCAACGGATTCTGCTTGAAAAAGATGCTGTGAGTCGTGAAAATTACGACCAGGTACTTACTGAATACAATGTTCTCAAACAAGATATTGAGCAGCTAAAGATAAGAATAGAGAAGATGCAGATTAATGCACCTTTTAGTGGTGTTGTAGGTTTTAGGGATATTAGTTTGGGTGCATTCCTGCAGCCCAACTCTAAAATTACCACTTTAGTTGATATAGCCAACCTTATTGTAGAGGTTGCAATACCCGAAAAGTACACTGCCTATAAATTGATTGGGGTTCCCTTGAGCTTTACCGTAGAGGGATTTGTAGAGGAGTTTTCTGCCCCTATCTACGCTGTAGATCCACAAATTGATGTTGCTACCCGAACTCTTCTTATTAGAGCCAGGTACCGGAACAGCTCCTACCGACTTCGCCCAGGAATGTCTGCCCGAGTGGTGGTAAAAGGGGAGGAGGGGCAAAAGAGGGTCTACCTTCCCAATCAGGCTATTGTTCCCGACATTAAAGGGAGATCTGTTTGGATCATGGAGGAGAGGATAGCCAAATCTGTTCAGGTGCAGACCGGGACCCGCACGGCAGATATGGTAGAAATCCTCTCTGGAGTTGAGGCAGGCGACACAGTTATCACCACCGGCCTAATGCAACTTAGAGCAGGGATGAAGGTGGTACCCGATAATATTTAAAATTATGAGTATCTCCACTACAACTATAAATAGACCGGTTCTCGCTACGGTGATGAGCCTTTTGATTCTCATTTTTGGCGCAATAGCATATGTTACTCTTGGAGTTAGAGATTATCCAAGTGTAGATAATCCGGTAATATCGGTACGGTGTGCCTTTCCGGGAGCCAATGCCGATGTAATTGAGACTCAGATTACCGAGCCTCTTGAAGCGGCGGTAAATGGGATACCCGGTATCCGTTCTATCTCAAGTACCAGTAGAGACGGAATGAGCATTATCAATGTTGAATTTAATTTAGAGGTCGATTTAGAGACTGCAGCCAATGATGTTAGAGATAAGGTGTCGGGTGCTCAGAGAAGGTTGCCCCAAGAGGTAGACCCGCCTGTTGTTTCAAAATCGGATGCCGACACACAACCTATCTTCTCTGTTACAATCTCTAGTCCAACCCGCGATATAATAGATTTAAGCGAGTATGCAGAGGTGAACTTCAAGGAGAGACTGCAAACAATAGATGGAATTAGTGAAGTGGGGGTATGGGGCTCCAAAAGATTTTCGGTAAGGTTAAAGATGGATCCCATGCTTTTGGCGGCCTATAGAATAACTCCCTTAGATGTTAGAAATGCAGTAACAAGAGAGAATATCGAGCTCCCCTCCGGCAATGTAGAGGGTTCGACTATGGAGCTTACTGTAAGGACATTAGGAAGGCTACTCTCTATAGATGACTTTAACAACCTAATTATAAGTAGAAAGGGAGAGCGGGTAGTAAAATTTTCCGATATTGGGGTGGCAGAGGTAGATGCCGAAAATACCCGCTCAATACTAAAGCGGGACGGGGTGCCAATGGTTGCCTGTATCTTAATCTCTCAACCCGGGGCCAACTACATAAATATTGTAGAGAGTGCCAAGAAGGCGATAGAGGAGCTTAAACACAGCCTTCCAGACGATATAGAGGTGGGTGTGGGATTTGATAACACCATCTTTATTAAAGACTCTATAGATGAGGTTCAAAGCACAATTGTACAAGCTTTTATCTTAGTTGTTCTTATAATTTTCCTCTTTTTGAGGAATTGGAGAACTACCCTTATTCCCATATTGGCAATCCCTGTCTCTCTTATTGGGGCATTCTTTGTAATGTTTATAGCCGGCTTTACTATAAATATACTCACCCTTTTGGCAATGGTACTCTCTATTGGATTGGTGGTTGACGATGCCATCTTGGTTATGGAGAATATCTATACTAAAATTGAGAGGGGGATGGATCCCAAAGAGGCTGCCATTGAGGGTTCGAATGAGATCTTTTTTGCAGTTATCTCTACCACCATCACTTTGGTTGCTGTCTTCTTCCCCATCGTATTCCTTGAAGGGGTTACTGGAAGACTCTTTAGAGAGTTCTCTATTGTTATATCGGGAGCTGTAATTATCTCCAGTTTTGTAGCGCTTACACTCACCCCTATGCTTTCGAGCAAACTTCTTGTAAAGAGCTCTAGTCAAGGGTGGTTCTATAGAGTTTCTGAACCCTTCTTTGTTGCCCTCAACAGAGGATATAGCCGCTGGCTTGCAGCCTTTATGAAGGTGAGATGGCTGGCAATTCCAATTCTTTTGGTTTCATTAGGTGCAATATTTTATTTTTGGAGTACAATCCCCTCCGAAATGGCCCCTTTAGAGGATAGATCTATGATTACCGTATCAAGTACGGCACAAGAGGGAGCCACCTTCAACTATATTTTAGAGTATGCCGACAACCTCTTCAATCTCATAGAAAATGAGGTTCCTGAAAAAGATAAAGGGTTACAAATGATTGGCTCATGGGGAAACAATCGTGCCAATTTTCAAGTTGCATTGGTTGATCCTCTTCAAAGGAGTAGAACTCAGCAGCAGATAGCCGACGATCTAACCCCTAAGGTTGCCCGTCTTACCGGTGCCCGTAGTTTTGTAAACCAACAACAGACCTTTGGTGGAAGAAGAGGGGGAATGCCTATTCAATATGTGATACAGGCCAACCATATAGACTCTTTAAGGAGAATTTTACCACACTTTATCCATATGGTCTCTCAAAGTTCGGTCTTTGCCAACTCCGATGTCAATCTAAAGTTTACAAAACCGGAACTCAATGTCTCTATAGATAGAGATAAAGCCTCATTACTTGGGGTTTCAATTCAAAATATCTCTCAAACTCTACAACTAAGTATGAGTGAGCAGAGGATAGGGTACTTCATTAGAAATGGAAAACAGTATCAGATTATAAGCCAAATAGAGCAGAGTATGAGAAACAAGCCGGCCGATCTTGCCACCATATATGTAAGGAGTGATGCCGGCGAGTTGATCCAGTTAGATAATTTGATAAAAATTGTTGAGAGTAGTACCCCTCCCCAAATCTATCGCTACAATAGATTTGTCTCTGCAACAGTCTCTGCCTCTTTGGCCAAAGGATACACCTTGGGGCAGGGGTTGGATGAGATGGATAGAATTAAAGAGGAGATTTTAGATCCCAATCACTACTCTACTGCCTTGTCGGGGCAGTCGAAAGACTTTGTAGAGAGTACCTCCAGCCTTCTATTTGCCTTTTTATTGGCTCTTCTTTTAATATATTTAGTATTAGCCGCTCAGTTTGAAAGCTTTAGAGATCCAATGGTAATTATGTTTACAGTACCCTTAGCTCTCTTGGGGGCACTTCTATCTATTAAAGCTTATGGTCATACACTAAATATATTTAGCCAAATTGGATTTATTATGTTGATAGGGTTGGTCTCAAAAAATGGAATTATAATGGTTGAATTTGCAAATCAGCGAAAAATTCAGGGTATGGATCGCTTAGAGGCTATTTTAGATTCGGCATCATCACGGTTTAGACCAATTCTTATGACCTCACTCTCAACTATTTTAGGCATTTTGCCTATGGTCTTTGCCACCGGTGCAGGTGCAGAGAGCCGCGTTTCAATGGGTGTGGCTGTTGCAGGAGGATTAATCTTCTCTACCTTCCTTACACTCTTTATTATCCCAGCTATGTACTCTTTTGTCTCATCTACAAAGCCCAATTATGTTCAAGGTTTCTAAATATTTTACCCTCTTTGCCTTCACCCTACTCCACTTTATACCACTTAGAGGCGAATCGCCCAAAGAGGCACAACTTTCTACTCTAACTCTACAGCAATGTGTAACTCGGGCTATAGAGTCAAACTTCTCTATTTTAATAGAAGCCAATAGATTGGAGATTGATAGAAACAACTTTAACTTGGAGCCCTTTATGCCCAAGATCTCTATATCATCACAGTTGAGCGATATGACGGCCGAAAGGGGCGACTGGAGTTCCCCCGATCAGATCGAACGCAGCAGTAGCCGCACCACCTCTTTGGTAAATGGGGCCAATCTGAGCTGGCGTCTCTTTGATGGACTCGCTATGTTTGCTACCCGCGAAAGGCAACGGGAGATATTAAAAGAGGGGGAATTCAATTTTAAGATGAAGAGTGAGAGATTGGTAATGGCTATCGCTTCTCAATTTTACCAAATTATCACTCTCCACAATCAGTTGGAACTACTCAAAGAGGTGCTTGCCATATCACAAATAAGATATAATCAAGCGCTCACCCGTTATAATATAGGAAGCGATTCGGGCTTGGAGTATAAACAGGCTAAAATATATCTTAACAGCGACTCCTCAAGTCTGATGCTTCAGCAGGAGAGATTAAAAAATGGCTATATAGAGCTCTATAGGCTTATGAATATCCCTTTAGATTCGAAATATATTTTAAGAGATACAATCAAGCCCGATCCACAACTCCAATTTGAGGCTCTATTGGAGAGTTCGCTTCAATTCAATACCGAACTGAACGCCCTTAGGGTAGGAGAGAGACTCTCCGAGATAGATATCAAGTTGGTTAAAGGGGCACGCTATCCTGTATTGGATCTATTGGCCGGGTATAATCTCAACTACAATAGAAGTGCCCTCTTCCCCTCAAAATTCAACGAGATGAATGGCCCAAATTGGGGTGTCGCCCTCTCGCTTCCAATTTTTGCCGGCGGGGAGATTAATCGAAAGATAAAGAATGCCAAACTCTATAAAGAGAATGCTTCAATGTTAGTTTTAGATGGAGAGCAACAGTTAGAGAGTAATTTGAGACAACTCTATAATCTTTATCGCAACAATTTGCGCGCCATATACTTTGAAGAGGAGAGTAGGGAGTCTGCCTATCTAAACTTAGAGGCTGCTATGGAGAAGTATAGATTGGGTGCACTTGCTGGAATTGAATTTAGAGATTATCAAATCTCCTATCTTACCGCTTCCGATAGGAAACTAAAAGCGCTTTACGATACTAAATTGTCTGAGATAGAGCTTAAGCTCATGGCCGGTGAACTTCTGATTGAATCACTCTCCACCCAAAAATAAATTTCGTTGAGGCCACTCCTCTACGGAGTTTATAGCATCTCTTATAGCAAAATCGATATAGCGGTAAAGTTCTCCCCCCTTCCAAGTACTACTGTTGGTTAGAAAAATCCAGCTAAATCCATTTGGGTCGTGTCTAATTAGAGCATTGCTTCCAGAGAAATATCCGCTTCTTATTAGAATACCACCGGGTAAAGCCCTTATCCACCCAATTGGCAACTCTCCCTCTCTTCGGCTTGCCATCTTCTCTATACTCTCCTTTGAAAGAATATCGGGAGTGCTCTCTTTACCATCTATCAAAGTTATAAAGCGTAAAAGTTCGGCCGGCGATGCTACCCACCCTCCGGCACCTTCTAAAAGTTCTATATTGTTGCCCCCATAACAACGCACAAGTGGCTTCTCTCCTCCATCAAATGGGGCTATTGTTTGGTCTCCGGGTGTTGGATAGTAGCGTACCTCATTTGGATAGCGTTCATGGTAGCTATTCTTTGCCATCTGAAAGTCAAAAATGCCGTTTGGTTCAAGAATCTCTCTTTTAATATACTCCCAGTAGCTCATTCCAGTGAGACTCTCAATTGCAATAGAGAGTAGAAGATATCCAAAATTTGAGTATGCACTTCTCTCCCCCGGCGGGAATGCTACTCTTTTTGAGAGGAGATAGTTGACAAGTTCGCTTCGGGTGACAGCTCTATCGAGCTTTAAATTCTCTCTAATTTGGGCCAATGAGAAGAGCGGATCCCCAGCAGCAGTAGAGAAACCTCCTCTATGTCTTAGAAGGTGCTCTATTGTAATTGCCTCTACCCTTTTGTCTCGATAGTTGGGAAACGAGTGGCTCAAAACTCCTTCCGGGCCAAATAGTTTACTCTCAAGAGTGAGCTTTCCCTCTTCGCATAGCTTCATAATAGCAACAGCTGTAATCAACTTAGAGAGCGATGCTACTCTAAAAATATTGTGGGGACCACACCTTTCGCCCCTCTCTCTATCTGCCCACCCATACCCCTTTGCATAGAGCAACTCCTCTCCCCTGATTAGGGCAAAAGAGGCCCCTTCTATCCCCCAACGGGCCATAAATTGCTCTACTTTTTTATCAAATAGCCGAGTACTACTTAGTTCTGAAAGCTCATTTGAAAGAGTCCGATTTAAATGGAGCATAGAGGCGGGAGCGACATCTGCTCCACTATCTGCCGAAAGATTACGATAGATAGAGAAACCATATATGGTTGAGAGCAGCAGAGCTATAGAGATTATGAATCTACCTACTATTTTCATGCTCCAAATTTAAAAAAAGTTCTTGAGGGTTGGAGCACCTTCTTTTAAAACGGCCAATAAAGAGGGTAGAAGCTACCAATAGCCCTGCTGCAAAACCGGAAAGAAGCCCCACCTCTTGCAAATTTAGCACAAAGCCTGCTATATATGCTGTTGGTATAGAGACTAAAAGATAGGAAATTAGAGCATAAATCGAGGCTTGTTTTACATCGGAAATTCCTCTTAATGCTCCTAAAGCACTCACTTGTAATCCATCTAAAATCTCAAAGAGAGCCACTACCATAAAGAGTTTGGTTGCAATTGCTATAACCTCTTCGGAAGAGGTGAAGAGTGAAGCGATCTCTCGTCCAAATAGCAGAAAGAGTATTGCCGCCACACCCATTATCATTAGAGAGAGGTGCATTCCTGCCACCCCACTCTTTCTAACACCCTCAATATCTCTCTTCCCAAAGGAGTGGCTCACATGAATTGTAGATGCAGCTGCTATTCCATTGGCAATCATAAATGTAAGATTGATCATTGCAAGAGCAATTTGATTGGCGGCGAGCGACTCTGTACTAATCCATCCCATCATAACCGTAATCATAGTTAGAGAGAGAAATTCAATAGACATCTGCCCCGAAATTGGAACGCCAATTCTCATTAGAGAAGCCAACCTTTTTTGAGAAAACAAAGAGAGATTGAAGAGTTTAAAAAATCTAAAATAGCTCCCTTTTAACCCAATTGCCACATAGAATGCAACCGGCATAAAGAGGCGTGAGATAAAGGTGGCCAATCCTGCACCCTCCATACCCATTTGAGGGAATCCCAACTTCCCAAAGATTAAAAGATAATTTAAAACAACATTGAGCCCATTGGCTACAAGTGTTATCTTCATAGCAATATGAGTGTTACCCATCCCCTCCATAAATTGCTTAAAGGTTTGAAAAAGCATAAAGGGTAAAATAGAGAGGGTAAGATAGATATAGTAGCCTCTCATCGCTCCAACAACCTCAACAGGTTGTCCAAAAAAGGGTAGGAGATAGAGTATGAGCACAAGTAGTAGAGAGAGCGCAAATGAAGCAACTAAATTTAAGAGGAGCGAATTTTGAAAGTAAGAGGCGATTGTTCTAAAATTTCTCTCTCCCCACTCCCTCCCCACAATTGGAGTGAGAGCCATTGAGATTCCCATTCCAATTACCAATACATTCATAATTACCGCCCCGGCCAACGATGCCGCAGCCAAAGGGGTAGCTCCCAGCCACCCTATCATGAGTGAATCTACAATCTGAACAGTAGATTGCCCTAAAAATGAGAGAATAATAGGTAGGGCACTTCTAAAATTCCTTTTATAGTAGGGGTAGAGGGTAAACTTCAATCTCTATCTCAATTATTTAAGAGAAAATCGAATAGTAATTTGATGTGAGACTTTAATCTTCTTAAAATCGGGTATTACAGGAGTTACATTGTCGGCCGCCGCCACCTCTTTGCTTCGGGTCATCAACATAGGGGCATTTAGATAGAGCTGTCCCGGCGAAACAGAGTAGCTCTGTACAGAGATCACCTGGTCTAATTTTAACCCTAAACCTGCAGCTATAGCCTCTGCATTTAGTTGAGCATCTTTTGCAGCCTCTTGTAACAACACCCTACCTATCTCTTGAGGATTGGAGAGCTTTGCATGAGTAACGGTAATATCGGTTATCTCCAATTTTGTAGCAGCCTCAAAAAGTTGAGCCAACTCTTTAGAGTTCTTTACAGTTACAATATATTCTCGGGTAGCTGCAATATTATCTCTCTTTAAGAGATACTTCTCTAAAGTCGAGTGCATATCGGATACCTGCAGATCCTCCTTTAAATCGACCCCAATAGCTGTCAACATCTTAAAGAGCTCTTTCTCTATATTGTCTAAACTCTTTTTACCTCTACTATTTAGCTCGCTCACCACTATTTGGGTAAATATCTGATCTGGGGTATACTCTTTTTCTGCCCTCCCTACAACTTCTAAATAGTTTTTAAAGTAGTTGTTGTTATTTTGGGCCGAAACTCCTACAAAACTTAGTAGTAGAAAAGCTATTAGAAAACCTCTTTTACTCATATCTCAAATTTTAATCTGTTATTGAGTTCAAATATAAGATTAACCGCTCAATTTTATACAAATAGTATCCCATCTCTCTATGGGACTATCGGCAAACTCTCCTTAATTATAGTATTTAAAAGATTGAGTGTAAATTAAAAAACCTGATTGATAGGGTATTAGTAATTAAGAGTAGAAATATTTTCATACTTTAATAGAAAGTCTATCTTTAATGTAGCTTCGGTTGAAATTTTGTGGATAAACAACTATATATATAGATCCGATGAAAAAGATCGAAGAGCCTCAATTCGATAAGAGAAGTATCGAAGAGATAATTGCTCTAAATGGTCGTAAGCCGGGAGCCCTTCTCACTATTTTGGAGGAAATACAGGAGAGTAACGAGTTTAAATTCTTGGATAGAGAAGCTATGGAGTATCTCTCTGATAGGATAGATATCCCTCTTTCCCGTATCTATAGCGTAGCCACATTTTACTCATTTTTCAATCTTGAACCTCAAGGAAAATACACTATTGTGGTGTGCCGGGGTACCGCCTGTCACACTAAAGGTTCTAAAAATCTTTTGGATCAACTCTTTCTCCTTCCCAAATGCAAAGGAGCGTTTGAATCTGGAGAGAGCAGTTTTACAACAGAAGATAGAGAGATAACCGTAAAAACAGTTGCCTGCTTTGGTCAATGTGCTTTAGCACCTGTGGTGGCGGTAGATGGGGTAATCTACAACAATGTTACCACTGGGCAGATTAAAGCAATCGTTAAAAAAATAGAGGAGGAGAGAGACAATGAGAATATCAAACTTTGACGATTTAGAAAGAATCAGAAAGAGGGGTTTAAGTAAAATCGCCCCCAACAAACCTTTTATTGGTGTTGGAGTGGGTACCTGCGGAATTGGAAGGGGTGCAGAGTCTCTTTTTGACTCATTTGCAAGGGAGATAGAGGAGCGACAATTGAATATAGGCTTGAAGAGGCTTGGATGTTTCGGCTTTTGTTCAGAAGAGCCCATTGTAAATATCTATATTCCCAATAAGCCTCTTATTCTTATGCATAGAGTCTCTGAAAATGATATTACTCCTATTGTTTTGGGAGTTGAGAAGGCCATTTTCCCCTATCGCAATATCTTATGTAGGGTAGAAGAGTGGGATTTTATCACCTCAAATCTTACCTATGGCAGGGGATATTTGGAACATCCACTCTGGAATGAAATCCCTTTTTTTAAGGGGCAGAAGAAAATTGTCCTGCGAAATTGTGGATTATTGGTGCCGGGCGATCTTGAAGAGTATATAGGGGTAGGAGGATATTATCCACTTTACCGCTCTCTATTTGAGATGACTCCTAAATCTATAGTAGAAGAGGTTAAGAGATCTAAGTTGAGGGGTAGGGGAGGAGCAGGTTTCCCTACCGGTATTAAATGGGAGTTGATGGCCAAAGCTGTAGGCGATCAGAAATATATTCTCTGTAATGCCGATGAGGGTGACCCGGGTGCTTTTATGAATCGTAATGAAATTGAAGGGGATCCTTTTATGCTGATTGAGGGAATGACAGTTGCAGCTTATGCAATGGGAGCATCCAATGGAATTGTTTACATAAGGGCGGAGTATCCTTTGGCGGTACAGCGCCTTAAAGAGTCTATAAAGGAGGCTAGGAAAAAGGGCCTCTTGGGAGAGAATATTTTTGGCACAGAGTTCTCCTTTGATATAGATATTGTTGAGGGTGCAGGGGCTTTTGTATGCGGAGAGGAGAGTGCCTTGATTCAAAGTATTGAGGGAAAGGCAGGCAGAGCTACACCACGCCCTCCCTACCCCTCCGAAAAAGGGATTAATGGAAAGCCTACCAATATCAACAATGTTGAAACTTATTGCAATATTCCGGTGATAATTTCAAAGGGGTGGGAGTGGTTTTGCCCAAAATGTATATGAGCGGCTTGTTAGAGAGAAACTTCCTTCTACAAACAGTAGGATAGCGATAGTAGGGGGAGGGCCTGCCGGTATAACTGCTGCCTATTATTTGGTAAGATTAGGCCATGAAGTGACAATTTTTGAATCGGAGTTGGCGGCTGGCGGTATTTTAAGGTGGGGAATACCCAAGTATAGACTACCTCTCTATATCTTGGAGAGAGAAATTGAGTTTCTGAAAGAGTTGGGAGTAAATTTTAGATTTAATACCACTGTTGGTGTCGATATATCTATCGAAGAGTTGGAGACAAATTATAGTAAAATAGTGATAGCAATAGGTGCGCATAAAGATATACCACTCAATATTAAAGGAAACGACATAAAGGGTGTACTTTTCGGGAGCGAACTTCTTAAAGGGTTGGCTAAGGGTGAGGTACCGCAGATAGGGAAGAGGGTAGCCGTTATAGGTGGTGGAAATGTTGCTGTCGATTCTGCCCGTACCCTGTTGCGCTTAGGTTCGGAGGTAACTGTTGTCTATAGGCGGGTTAAATCGGATATGCCGGCAAATAGAGATGAAATTAAGGAGGCGGAGATTGAAGGTGTGGAGTATCTTTTTTTAAGTAGTCCCAGAGAGATTTTGGCAGATGTAGAGAATTGCGTAAGAGGTATAAAGCTCGACAAGATGTGCTGTGGAGAGATAGATCTCTCTAATCGGAGGAAACCTCTTCCAACAGGCCACTCTTTTATTTTGGAGTGCGATACTGTTGTAATAGCAGTTGGCGAGGAGGTAGAATCTTCTTTTTTGGCAAAATTGGGGATATTGTCACTCCCGGGTGGAAATATTAAAGTTGAACCTTTCACATACAAGAGTAACAACCCCAAGGTGTATGCCATAGGAGATGCGGTAACGGGGCCCTCTACCGCTTCGGAAGCGATGGGGGCAGCAAAACGGGCAGCAAAGGAGATAGACCTTGAAGTCACAGGAAAAAAACGCTTTCACAAACTATTCAGATCTTTTGAATATAGCAATATAGTCCCATCCGTTCCTGAAGGGGGTAGTCGCCACTATTCGGTTAAGCGCCCTTTAGAAGAGAGAAGGGGCAATTTTGAAGAGGTTAATCTGGGATATACCCATGAGCAGGCTTTCGCCGAAGCTGCCCGTTGCCTTAGATGCGATGTAAATCTTTTTATAAATAGCGAAATAGAGTGACTATGAAAAACTTTGTTAATGTTACAATTGATGGTTCGCTTTATAAAATTGGGGCGGAACAGACAATATTAGAGGGATGTAGGGAGATAGGAATCAAACTCCCTTCGCTATGCTATTTGGAAGATGTTTCAAGCAATGCCTCTTGTGCTATATGTTTAGTTGAGGTAAAAGGAGCCAAGACCCTTCTCCGTTCCTGCATAACCGAACTCAAAGAAGGGATGGAGATCGTCACTTACTCTCCTGAAATAGATAGGGTTCGGAAAATAAACTTAGAGCTTATTTTGGCGAATCATCCTAAAGATTGCCTTATTTGTGAAAGGAATGGAAATTGCGAACTACAGGAGCTTTCTGCATTGCTTGGGGCAGAGAGAGAGTTTTCCTACAGTCAAACCTATATTGCCTAAGGACGACTCATCTTTGGCAATTATAAGAGATCCTAACAAGTGTATTCTATGTGGAAGATGTGTAGAGGTTTGTGCTGAAATGCAGGGGGTCTTTGCAATCGATTTTATAGGGAGAGGTTTACGGAGTATTGTTGGTACTTACATGGATAAAGGGCTGGGGAATACTATCTGTACTGCTTGCGGACAGTGTGCCTTAGTATGTCCTACTGCAGCTATTGTTGAGAGGGATGCCACCGATGATGTTTTTAGAGAAATTTATGATGGCAACAAGATAGTAATCGTTCAAACAGCTCTTGCCATAAGAGTTGGTATAGGCGAGGCAATGGGCATGGAGGAGGGAGCCTTGGTTACCGGTCAAATGGTAGCTGCTTTAAGAAGGTTGGGCTTCGATAAGGTGTTTGACACCCAATTTGCAGCCGATCTTACAATAATGGAAGAGGGGCATGAACTCATCAGTCGGTTGACCGCCGGTGGAAAACTCCCAATGATCACCTCCTGTTCTCCCGGCTGGATAAATTTTATTGAAAACTTCTTTCCAAACTCCCTTGAGCATCTCTCTACCTGCAAATCGCCCCAACAGATGTTTGGAGCTGTGGCAAAGAGCTATTATGCCAAAAAGATCAATATCGATCCGCGCAAATTGACAGTAGTTTCGATTATGCCTTGTACTGCTAAGAAATTTGAGTGCAAAAGAGAGGAGATGAAATCTGCCTATCACTATTGTAAAGAAGAGTTCTCTCCAAACTTTGACGAAAGTTTTTATGATGTCGATTATGTGCTCACTACAAGAGAATTGGCTAAGATGTTTAAACGAAAAGGGATAGAGTTTGACCGCCTCCCTTCCGAAGAGTTTGATGAACCATTGGGTATCTCTACGGGGGCCGGGGTGATTTTTGGAGCAACAGGGGGAGTGATGGAGGCAGCGTTACGAACAGCTTACGAAGTTGTTACAGGAACTCCACTTCCCCAGATAGAGTTGGTTGAAGTGAGGGGTTTTGATGGAATCAGAGAAGCCGAACTCAATCTTAATGGGACTAAAATTAAGGTAGCTGTTGCACATACCTTAAAGAATGCGCGTATCCTATTGGAACAGATAGAGAGAGGTGAGTCTCCATACACCTTTATAGAGGTGATGACTTGCCCCGGAGGGTGCTTGGGGGGAGGAGGACAGGCTATACCCACCACATGGGAGATTCGGCAAAAAAGGGCAGATTCAATTTATAAAGAGGATAGATTGCATAAGATCCGCAAATCTCACGACAATCCTGCCATAAAAACTATCTATAAAGAGTTTTTAAAAGAGCCGTTGGGAAAGGTCTCCCATCAACTTTTACATACAACATATTGTGGTAAAAGAGGGCTGCTATAAGCTATTTTTATATATTTGTCTTAAGTGAAAATTATAAATAGCAACTGGCTAACAAAAGAGTGCTCTATGAGAAAAACTTTAACCCTATTACTTTTTATTCTCTCTATCACCCTATATGCTCAAAATCCGGGGAGCTTAAGAGAGATTGATAAACTTTTTGAATCAATAGACCCAAGTGGGCCTGGAGTGGCTGTAGCGATAGAGATGGATGGGAAATTGATATATAATAAGGCCTTTGGATTGGCAAACTTGGAGTCTAATACTCCTATAACCAATGCAACTATTTTTGAGTGTGGTTCTGTTTCAAAACAGTTTGTGGCCGCTTCAATATTACTGTTGGCTAAAGAGGGGAAACTCTCTTTGAGCGACGATGTTAGAAAATATATCCCCGAACTTCCCAAATATGGAGCTACCATAACAGTAGATATGCTTCTTGCCCACACCTCCGGGCTTAAAGATTGGGGTGCCTTATATGCACTAACAGGATGGCCCAGAGGGAGTCGTCTATACACACAAGAGTTGGGGTACGATATTATTTTTAAACAGAAGAGTCTCAATTTTCCCTCCGGCACCCAATATTCATATAGCAACTCCAACTATATGCTGCTCTCCCTTATTATAGAGCGACTCTCAAAACTAACTTTAGATCAATTTTCTAAAAAATATTTTTTTGAACCCATGGGGATGTTTCACTCGCAATGGAGAGAAAATCACCGCACCATTGTAAAGGGGAGGGCTACCGCATACACTATGAGTAATGAAGAGTATCTTTTAAATATGCCATTTGAAAATTTGCATGGTCCGGGTGGCTTGCTAACAACCACAGCCGATCTTTTAAAGTGGAACTCTCTCTTTATAGATAGCTCTATTTTAGGTGAGAAGTACTCACTCAATAGAATAGAACCAAGGCTTACAAACGAGGGGGTCTCTATTGGCTATGCAGCCGGCTTAAGGATCGATACGCTTGGACTCTATAAAGAGATAGCCCATAGTGGAGCCACCGGAGGTTACCGTTCGTGGCTTGCATGGTACCCTGCCAAAAAACTTTCGGTTGTCTTATTGAGCAACTACGCCAAAATGGTACCTAAGAGTTATGGAGAGAAAATAGCCAATATCCTGTTAGATAATCCACCGGTTAAGAAAGAGAGTCCAGCCCATAGAGAGAGAGTTAGAAAGAATGTAGAGAAGATAGATATTGAGCCCTATCTTGGCCAATACTACAGCGAAGAGGTTGAAACAACCTACCTCTTGAGAAGAAGAGGGAATAGAATTGAACTCTATCGTAAAGCGGGTGATCTTATTTTGTTAAATCATGTAAAAGAGAGCACTTTTACTTCGGTTGGAGGGATCACCTATCAATTTGAGAAAAATAGTAGGGGAGAGGTTACAGGATTCAAAGCTTCACTCTCAAGAGCCAACAATGTCCCCTTTAAAAAGGTAAAGTAATCTAAATAGGGAATATATAAAAAAGAGAAGAGAGTTATATTATCATATATAACTCTCTTCTCTTTTGCTGCTCCCCGTCTAGGACTTGAACCTAGGACCCCCTGATTAACAGTCAGGTGCTCTGACCAACTGAGCTAACGAGGAGTATTCTCTATTTTGGAATGCAAATATAAGCCGAATAATTCTAATAACAAATTGTTTTATCCCATTTTTTTTAACTTTGTAGAAGAGTCGACACTTTATGAATATTGAACTACTCTCATCTTTACTAAATAGATTGATGATCTCTCACGACAGAGTAACACTGCCCGGAATGGGTAGTTTTATCTCTGAGGTAGCTCCCGCCTACTTCTCATCGGCAGGGATGGTTATCAATCCTCCATATAGGCGTATTCTTTTTAGATCCAAAGAGTTATGGGATGATAAAATTTTGACCAATGAGTATGCCAAAGAGAGGGGAGTAGCGGTGGCAAGTGCAGAGAGCGAGATAGAGCAATATGTAGAGTGGTTAAAACTTCAGTTGCGCAACAATGGACATTTTAAATTTCCAAACTTTGGGACTATAAGGGCTACAACAGATAACGACTTCTTTTTTGTAGCTCAACAGGGGATCTTCAACTATATAGAGGCGTACGGATTAGAGCCCGTTCCTGTTAAAAAACTCTCTACTTTAGGAAATATAGAGCGGTTGAAAAAGAGAAGGGTGCGAAATTTTTTTAAACATCCTCCTATATTTCCAACCTTAACCGATGTGGAGGATCTATTTGCCGATTTAGATAATGGGGCCCTTCAACATGAAGAGATAGAGGAGGTAGAATCTCTTGATCAAAATATGGTAGAACAATACAAAAAGCAATTTGAGGCTGTAGAGCGTGTAGAGGGTGGGAGCAATCTTGTTGAGGCCGAAGGGGGTAATGTGAGCGATTCTGATCTTATTGAGGCCGAAGAGGGTAATGTGAGCGATTCAGATTTTGTTGAGGCCGACGAGAGTGTAGAGGGCGAGAGAGAGCAAATTGAGCCTCAAGAGGGGGAACTCTCGGTTGAAGTAGTCAAGAGTAGAAGAGAGAGCTCCCTTATCTCTAAGGTTATCATAATACTTTCAATAATTTTTCTCTTACTTCTTTTGGTGATTCTGCTTCACCACTACCGCGAAGAGTTACAACCATTTTTAGAGAAAATTCTCTATAGTAGAGAGGAGAGGGAGCTGCTTAAACTTCTATAGAGTACTACACCTCTCAATTGATAGAGAATCGATTCAATTTTTGAGAATCAATTCATTGGGTAGAATCAGCTCACTACCGATCCATTCTCTACACTCTTTTCTGGTGCAATTAACCGCACTCTACCACTGCTCTCTGTTGCTGCAAGTAACATTCCATTAGATAGGATTCCCATGATTTTTCTAGGCTTAAGATTGGCCATTAGGATAACTTTTTTGCCAATAAGCTCTTCTGGTTTGTACTCTTTGGCAATACCCGAAACTACCACCCTTACATCAATTCCACTATCTACAGTAAGTTTTAGTAGTTTGTCACTCCCTTTAACCTGTTCAGCCTCTATAATAGTTGCACTACGAAGGTCCAACTTGGTAAACTCATCATAGCTGCACTCCTCTTTTAATGGGGGGATAGATGGTTGAACTTTAGATAGAGACTCCTCTTTTTGTTGATCCAATTTTTTAATCTGCTGCTCAATCTGCTCATCCTCTATCTTCTCAAAAAGGAGCTCCTCTTTTAAAAGTTTATGACCGGTAGGGAGGAGGTTCTCTTTTCCAAAACTACTCCACAATTGAGGTTCAATATTTAAAATCTTTCTCAATTTTTTGGTGGTAAAGGGGAGGAAAGGATCTAAAGCTACCGTTAGATTGGCACAAATTTGAAGCGAGAGATACAAAATTGTACCAACCCTATTGGAATCCTCTTTATAGATGGCCCAAGGTTGAGTGTCGGTAAGATATTTGTTCCCTAAGCGGGCTAAATTGATAGCCTCCTTAAGGCCCTCCCTAAAATGGAAATGCTCTAAGCTCTGCTCTATCTTCTCTTTAATTTTGATAATCTGTGCAAAAAGCTCTCTCTCCTTGTCGCTTAGGGTATATTTGGGTACAACCCCGCCAAAGTATTTATGGGTGAGTACCAATGTTCTATTTACAAAGTTGCCCAAGATACCCACCAGCTCACTATTGTTACGGGTTTGAAAATCTTTCCATGTAAAGTCGTTATCTTTGGTCTCTGGCGCATTTGCGCATAGGGTATATCGTAATACATCCTCTTTTCCGGGAAAATCTTCTAAATATTGGTGAAGCCATACTGCCCAATTGCGTGAGGTAGAGATTTTATCTCCCTCTAAGTTTAAAAACTCATTGGCCGGCACATTGTCGGGGAGTATAAAATTATCGCCATATGCTTTTAACATAGTTGGAAAGACTATGCAGTGGAAGACAATATTGTCTTTTCCTATAAAGTGTATCAATCTGCTCTCACTATCTTTCCACCATCTCTCCCAATCATTGGGGAGTAACTCTTTGGTATTCGATATATAGCCAATTGGAGCATCGAACCAAACATATAGCACCTTCCCTTCGGCCCCCTCAATTGGTATGGGAACTCCCCAGTTTAAATCTCTGCTGACAGCTCTGGGCTGAAGTCCACCCTCCAACCAAGATTTGCACTGCCCATATACATTGCTCTTCCACTCCTTATGGTCTTCTAAAATCCACTCTTTAAGCCACTTTTCGTAGCGGTCTAAGGGTAGATACCAATGGGTTGTGCTTTTTAGTAATGGGGTCACTCCACTTAGTGCAGATCGTGGATTGATTAGCTCATTTGGAGAGAGGGTGCTTCCACAGCTTTCGCATTGGTCGCCATACGCCTCTTCGTTTGAACACCTTGGACAGGTTCCCACAATATAGCGGTCGGCTAAAAATTGGTTACTTTTTGGATCGTAAAATTGCTCACTCTCTCTCTCTAAAAAGAGTCCTTTATCGTAGAGAGTTTTAAAAAAATCGGATGCTGTCTCTCTATGTATCTCAGATGTTGTACGAGAGTAGATATCAAAGCTTATTCCAAATTTTTCGAATGACTCCTTAATCAATTTATGATATTGATCTACAATTGCCTGGGGGGTGCTCCCCTGCTGCTGCGCCTTGATAGTTATTGGCACTCCATGCTCGTCGGAGCCGCACACATATAAAACCTCTCTCTCTTGCAACCTTAAGTATCGGGCATAGATATCTGCAGGTATATAAACTCCTGCCAAATGGCCAATATGTATCGCTCCATTGGCATAAGGGAGTGCTGCAGTGATTAAGGTTCTCTTGAACTCTCTTCTTTTACTATCCATTATATCTAAAATTTTCTTGTGCTTCCTTTATATTGTGATTCTATTTAACTCCTTTGAGAAGTGGTTTCTCACCTGCATTAAGATTTGGAGTCGTTTCATCAACTCATTTTTTAAAACCTCATCTCTACGCTCCTCAGCCTCTTTCAACTCCTTAAAGAGATTTTGATAGGCTATTGAAGTTATTTTTGCCTTGTAGAGAGCTATCGCTTTTGGTACGGCAGCAGAGAGCTGTTGAAGTTCTGGGGTTAGAGATTCAACAAATACTTTAACCGACAGGGTATATTGTGTATGCAAAAGATCGCTTACAACGGCAACAATTTGTGAATCGTTATGGTTAAAGAGAATTTTATGTATCTCTTCGCAGCTTTTATCTCTGTTGCTAAAATAGAGGTCAAAGATCTCTTTGTGTAGAAGATTGGTAAGCTCCAGATCGTCGTTCTGTAACTCTCTTAAAATATAATCGGAGACAGTAATCTCCTCTTTAGCGAGAGGTAGGTGTCCAAACTTTAAAAGATAGTAGAGAATCTCTCTTTCGGCAGGCTCATAGTAGATCTCTGTTACAAATAGAGGAATCCTCCCCTCGTTCTCCTCTCTACCCTCTTTTATCTGAGGTTGGGTTGACTCTTTATCGGCTCTCTCTCTTCTTTTTGACAAGGAAAATCTCTCTCTCTCTCTTAAGAGTTTCCCGGTCTCGTCAATTAGTATGTTTTCATCTAAACCCAATTGAAGTGCAGCCTCCTGCAAATAACTTGTACGCCCTATTGCATCGGGGATTTTTGAGATAGAGCCAACCACCCCTCTAATTAGATTTGAGCGTTTTAAAGGGTCGTTCCCCTCCTCTTTTTCAAATAGTTTAATCTTTACTTGAATGAAATCTGCCTCCAGCTCCTTTAAATCCTCTTTAAGTCTCTCTCCATCTCTCTTTTTTGCAAAAGAGTCGGGGTCCTCCCCCTCTGGAAGTAGTACTATCCTAACATTTAGCCCCTCTTCAAGCAACATATCCAAACCCCGTAAAGAGGCTTTGATTCCGGCAAAATCGCTATCGTAAACAAGAGTAACATCCGAAGCAAAGCGTCTAATCAATCGTATCTGCTCTACAGTTAAAGAGGTTCCACTCGAGGCTACACAATTTTCTACTCCTGCCTGATAGAAAGAGAGTACATCGGTGTACCCTTCCACCAAGTAGCACTTCTGCTCTTTTATTATAGCACTCTTTGCCTGAAAGAGGCCGTAGAGAGAGCTGCTTTTATGATAAATATCGCTCTCTGGCGAGTTGATATATTTAGCTACCCTCTTTTCACCCTTTAAAACTCTCCCACCAAAGGCTATAACCTTCCCCGATACAGAGTGGATAGGGAAAATTACTCTTTCATAGAAGCGGTCTATCAATCTTCCGCTCTCCCTCTCTTCGTAAGAGAGACCAACATCTATAAGATTCTCTTTAGAGTAACCGTTGTGGAGCGCAGCTCCAGAGAGGGAGTCGCCTATAGAGGGTGCCCATCCAAGAGAGAATGATTCGATAGTTTTAGAGGTAAAACCTCGCTCTTTTAGGTAGGAACCCCCTATTGTCCTACCCTCTTCACTATTGGTTAAGGCTTGTTGAAAAAATTTAACTGCAAATTGATTGACAGCAAATAGCGCCTCTGATCGAAGCCTGTTTTGCGCCTCTTCGGGTGTCTCTTCTCTATCTTCAACCTCTATATTGTATTTTTTTCCTAAATATTTTAACGCTTCTACATATCCCAAATGTTCATGCTCCATTATAAAGTGAACCACATTTCCCCCTTTTCCACATCCAAAACATTTGAAGATACCTTTTGAAGGAGAGACCGAAAACGAGGGGCTCTTTTCGTCATGAAAAGGACAGCAAGCCATATAGTTGGCCCCTCTTCGTTTTAGAGGAACAAACTCATTTACGACATCTACAATTTGTGCCGTATTCAATATTCGGTCTATGGTCTCTCGACTCACCATTTTAAAGGGGTGAGTTGTTGAAACCAACAGCCCTCTTTACCTCTTTCAATGTAGATTGAGCACTTTCACGCGCTTTTTCTGTTCCAATCTTTAGAGCTTGTGAAAGATAATTGTTGTCGTGGTAAATCTGGTCGATTCTCTCTTTAATAGGGGTGGTAACTTTAATAATCTCTTCTGCCAATACTTTTTTCAAGTCGCCATAACGAATTGAACAGTTGTTATATTCAGAAGTAAAGTGCTCTACGGTAGAGCTGTCGGATACTACTTTAAGAAGTTGGAAGAGGTTCTCTATTGTATCGGGCATTTTGCTGAAGGGTTGAGTTGGACCGCTATCTGTAACTGCCCTCATTACCTTTTTGCGAATTGTTTTGGGATCGTCGGAGAGGTAAATTCCATTTCCTTCACTCTTACCCATCTTGCCACTCCCATCTAAGCCGGGAATCTTAATGAGCTCTTCATTAAAATTGAAAGCTTTTGGCTCCGGAAATAGATCTATTCCATAAAAGGTATTGAAACGGCGTGCTAAAACTCGTGCCACCTCTAAGTGCTGCTCTTGATCTTTACCCACCGGCACCAAATTGGCCCTATGGATAAGGATATCGGCAGCCATCAATACAGGATAGGTAAGAAGCCCGGCATTGATATTTTCGGGGTGTTGCCTAATCTTCTCTTTAAAAGAGGCTGTTCTCTCAAGCTCCCCTTTATAGGCTATCATATTTAATAGTACAAAGAGCTCACTAACTTCGGGTATATCGCTCTGAATAAAGAGGGCCGATTTTTCAGGATCTAATCCGGCAGCCAAATATTCGGCTAAAATTGTGCGTACCCCCCGGTGAAACTCCTGAGGTTTAGGGTGCGTAGTGAGTGAGTGGAGGTCGGCTACAAAGAAGAAACAGTTGTAGCTCTCCTGCATCTTTACATAGTTCTTAAGTGCACCATAATAATTACCCAAGTGAAGTCGCCCTGTGGAGCGAATACCACTCAATACAATCTCCATTGATCTAAACTTAACAGTTACTCGTTAGAGAAGCTAATCTGCTCTCTTATTTTTGCCTCAATCTCCTCCATAAGTGGGGGATTATCTAAAAGAATCTGTTTTACAGCCTCTCTTCCCTGCCCCAATCTATCTTCTCCATAGCTAAACCACGAACCGCTCTTTTTGACAATTGAGTACTCAACTCCAAGATCTAAAATTTCACCAATTTTAGATATCCCTTCTCCAAAAACTATATCGAATTCAGCTTTGCGGAAGGGAGGAGCCATCTTGTTTTTGACAATTCTTGCCCTTACCCTATTGCCGGTTGCCTCCTCTCCATCTTTAATCTGTGTAACTCTTCTAACATCTACCCTAACAGAGGAGTAGAACTTAAGGGCATTCCCTCCGGTGGTGGTTTCGGGATTGCCAAAAATCACCCCAATCTTCTCTCTAAGCTGATTGATAAAGATACAACAGGTGTTGGTTCTGCTAATATTGGCAGTCAGTTTTCTCAATGCCTGGCTCATCAATCTGGCTTGAAGCCCCATTTTGGAGTCTCCCATCTCTCCCTCAATCTCTGCTTTTGGGGTAAGAGCAGCAACAGAGTCAATTACAATTACATCAATTGCTCCACTACGAATAAGGTGGTCGGCAATCTCTAAGGCCTGCTCGCCGTTATCGGGCTGGGAGATAAGCAGTGTATCTACATCTACCCCCAAACCCTTTGCATAAGTTCTATCAAATGCATGCTCTGCATCTATCATTGCCGCTATTCCACCAAGCTTCTGTGCTTCGGCAATAGCATGTATTGCAAGTGTTGTCTTTCCGCTCGATTCCGGGCCATAAATTTCAACAACCCTTCCTCGGGGGTACCCCCCTATTCCAAGAGCGTGATCTAAAGTAATTGAGCCCGACGGTATGGTTGAAACTTCCCACTTTGGCTGCTCTCCCATCTTCATTACAGTGCCCTTTCCGTAATCTTTCTCTATTTTGTCAAGAGTAACTTGTAGTGCTTTAAGCTTTTCGGCACTAATGTTGGCACCTCTCTTCTCCTCACCTTTCTCCTTAGCCATATCTCAATTTATTTTAATAGTTTCTACAAAAATAAGAAATGATTTCTATTTTATCTAACTTTGTTTTATGAAAAAATGGTTGATTGGAAATAGTATAGAAGAGCTTAATAGGGTGGTAGGAGAGTTCTCTTTCCCCAACTATAGGGCAGCTCAAATAGCGGAGTGGATTTATAAAAAGAGGCTCTCTTCAATAGAGGGGATGACCACTCTTTCAAAAGAAGATAGAGAGCTCCTCTCCTCTAAATATGAGGTTGGAGGGTTTAAGCCAAAGGTGGTAAGCCGCTCCATAGACGGTACCGCCAAGTACCTCTTCCCCTCATTGACCTCTACCAATATAGAGGCAGTTACAATCCCAAGTGGGGAGCGTCTTACACTCTGCCTCTCTACTCAGGCGGGATGCAGAATGGGATGTAAATTTTGTATGACTGCAAGAATGGGTTTCAAAGGAGATTTGTCTGCCGGTGAAATTGTCTCTCAATTTTTAAATGTAGAGGAGAGTTCCCAAATTACCAATATAGTATATATGGGTATGGGGGAGCCTTTAGACAATATAGAGAATGTTTTACAAAGCTTAGAGATCTTAACAGCCCCTTGGGGTTTTGCTCTAAGCCCCCGAAGAATCACCCTCTCTACCATTGGGATCTATCAACCTCTTAAACGCTTCTTAGAGGAGTCTGAGTGCCACTTGGCGATTTCGCTCCATAACCCCTTTCCTAAAGAGAGAGCTTCGCTAATGGCTGTTCAAAATAGAGAAGATATCCACAATATTGTAGAGTTGATAAGAGGTTACAATTTTTCGGGACAGCGCAGAGTAAGTTTTGAGTATATCCTCTTTTCGGGGTGGAACGACACCAAGCGCCATGCCGATGCTATTGTCAATCTGCTCAGGGGTATAAGGTGTAGAGTCAATCTAATTCGTTACCATTCAATTCCAAACTTCCCATTTAAGAGTTCTCCTGAACCAATAATTGAACTCTTTAAAGAGAGGCTCTCAAAAGGGGGAATATTGACAACTGTAAGAGCTTCAAGAGGTGAGGATATTTTGGCTGCCTGCGGCCTTTTAAATGCTTTTGAATCTTATGATTAACACAATATAACTATGTCAAAAAACCTATTTAGTGGGCTACTATCGACTCTTCTCGCTTTAACTCTACTCTATTCATGCAGCAGTAGTGGGGAGCATCTTTTAGATGGAGAGTGGCGGGGTACTCTCTTTACTCAATCGGGGGGCGAAATACCCTTTAATTTTAGATTTGACAAAGGTGGGGGAGACTCTCTTTTGCTCTATATTCTTAATGGTCCTGAACACTACAGGGTAGATGAAGTTGGGTTGAAAGGAGATTCTCTAACTATAATAATGCCCCTTTTTGGCTCAACTTTTAAATTACATATAGAGGGGGAGAAGCTTACGGGCTTTATGGAGAGAAGTGCCTATACAATGCCTTTTAAAGCGGTAAAGGGAGTTAAGGGTCGCTTCGACCAAACTCACACACCATCAGGTAAAGGGGAGGGGAGATGGAAAATCAAATTGAACGAGAGAGAGCTGATTGGTGAATTTGTTGAGAACGACAGCACTATAGTAGGATCGTTTCTTACTGCTACAGGCGACTATCGCTATTTTGAAGGGGTACTTACCCAGAGCGGCCATCTCTCTCTTTCAAGTTTTGATGGTGGATTTATACGACTTTTTCAAGCCCAAAGCGACAGTAACAGATTGAGTAATATCAAACTCTATACCGGATTTAATAAAGTAGAGGAGGGAGAGGGGGTAAGAGAGAGCAACGCTCAACTTCAAGACCCATACTCTATCACCACTGTTAATGAGAGTGAAGGGAAGTTTACTTTCTCTTTTCCCACTATAGAGGGGGAGATGCTCTCATTTCCTAAGGGTGAAGGGGAGAACCCTGTTACAATTGTGCAAATTTCGGGTTCGTGGTGCCCAAACTGTTTAGATGAGAGTAGGTTCTTAGATGAGCTTTACCGCCACTACAGGCCCAAAGTAGATATTTTGGCTATAGCTTTTGAACGCTCAAAAGAGTTTGAAATAGCCTCTAAAGAGGCCTCTAAATTGGTAAGGGTTGCCAAAATCTCCTATCCGGTTTTAATTAGTGGCTATACCCCAAGAGAGGTTGAAATTGCACTTCCCCAACTTAAAAATTTTAGAGCTTTTCCTACAACAATTGTGATAGATAAACGAGGTGAAGTTCAGAGAGTCCACTCCGGGTTCAATGGTCCGGGCACCGGTATCCACTACAACAATTTTAAGGAGGAGTTCTACTCTTTTATCGATAGGCTTATAGAGGAGTGATGGAGAGCGGGGCAGATAAAGAGGGTAGGGAGCTTTATAAAAGGGCCCTTGCAGCAATGGAGAGATACTCTTCCCGTAGAGAGTGCTGTAGGGCAGATGTCGAAAGATATCTATCTAAGTACAATCTCTCTGTAGATGAAAGGGCTAAGATTATTGAAGAGTTGACTCGCACTAATTTTTTAGATGAGATGCGCTACGCTTTAGCTTTTGTGCGAGATAAAAGTAAATTTAACGGGTGGGGTGAAGTGAAGCTTTTATGGGAGTTAAGAAAGCGGGGGATCTCAGCCGATATTATAGCGAAGGCTTTAGAGGAGCTTCCTCAATCCCAACAGATTGATAGGCTCAGAGCTATCCTACAGAGAAAATTAAGCTCACTCTCCAAAATAGAAGAGCGACAGAAGGTTAAAGCAAAATTGATTAGACTTGCCCTCTCTAAGGGGTATAGTAGAGATCTCGCCTATCGGGTTGTTAAAGAAATAATGGGTAACTTTGATCTTAATAAAGAGTAGATTTTTGATTATGCACGACGGAAATAGTAAAAGTATTGAACAGCGTATAGAGGCGTTGAGGAGGTCTCTTTGACCCGGATAGCAGCAGCTCCTCTATTTTAGAGCTTGAAAAAGAGAGTTTAGAAGAGCATTTTTGGGATTCGCCACAGGAGGCCGAAATAGTTTTAAAAAAACTCTCCTCCCATAGGAGGTTGGTAGAAAGATTCGATAGAATAAATACTCTTCTAAAAGAGTATCAACTTCTTAAAGAGCTTATTAAAGAGGATAGTTCGTTTGAATTGGAATCGGAAGAGACCATTAGCGCTCTTTTGACGGAGGTAGAAAATTTAGAGTTGGAGAGTATGCTCTCCCAAGAGGGAGACTCCTTAGGTGCAATCCTTAAAGTTAATTCAGGTGCAGGAGGTACAGAGAGCAACGACTGGTCTGCTATGCTTATGCGGATGTACCAGCGGTGGGGGGAGAGAAATGGCTATCGGGTGCAGCTGTTAGAACTTTTAGAGGGTGATGAGGCTGGAATTAAATCTGCTACAATTGAATTTGAAGGGGAATTTGCCTACGGCTACCTTAAGAGCGAAAGTGGTGTTCACCGTTTAGTGAGAATCTCCCCTTTTAATGCACAAGGGAAGAGACAGACAACATTCTCATCTGTTTTTGTATATCCCGCAGTAGATGAGAGCATAGTGATAGATATTAATCCCTCTCATTTAGAGTGGAGTACATTCCGTTCCTCTGGAGCGGGAGGCCAAAATGTAAATAAAGTTGAAACGGGAGTTAGAGTAAAACACCTTCCCACCGGAATAACTGTAGAGAATACCGAAAGCCGTTCGCAACAAGATAATAGACAAAACGCACTTAGAATTTTAAAATCGCACCTCTATGAGATGGAGTTACGAAAGAAGAGGGAGAAGGAGGCGAAGTTGGAAGAGGGAAAACTTAAGATAGAGTGGGGATCTCAAATAAGAAGCTACACTCTACACCCCTATAAATTGGTTAAAGATCTTAGGACGGGGTATGAAAAAGGCGATACTCAAGCTGTATTGGATGGCGATCTTAACCAATTTATGAGACTCTTTTTACTTCAAAATTCCTCTGTAAAAAAATAAATTTAATCGTTATAGCTATGAAATTCAATTATCGGGAAACCTATCCTTTAGGGGAAGACAAAACTAATTATCACCTACTTACAGACAAATATGTGTCGGTTATAGAGGTGGATGGTAAGAACTTTTTAAAGGTAGCTCCAGAGGGGCTCAGAGAGCTTGCCCGCCAGGCGCTGCACGACATCTCTTTTCTTATGAGGGGGGAGCACAATGAGATGGTAGCTAAAATTTTAAATGATCCCGAAGCGAGTGTAAACGACAAAGCGGTGGCTGCTACTATGTTGCTAAATGCCAAAATTTCGGCCGAAGGGATCCTTCCATTTTGCCAAGATACAGGTACCGCTATAGTAGTTGCAAAAAAAGGGGAGAGGGTTCTAACTGGAGCAGACGACAAAGAGTGGTTGAGTCACGGTATTTTTGACACCTATACCCAAGATAATTTGCGCTACTCGCAAACTGTGCCTCTCGATATGTATCGCGAAGTAAATAGTGGAACAAATCTGCCTGCCCAGATTGATATCTACTCCACTCAGGGCGATGAGTACTCCTTTTTATTTGTAGCCAAAGGTGGGGGAAGTGCCAATAAAACCTTTCTCTTTCAAGAGACTAAAGCACTTCTGAATCCGGCCTCTTTAGAGAGTTTTATTGCCGAAAAGATGAAACTCTTTGGAACCTCTGCCTGTCCTCCATACCATATGGCCATTGTAATTGGTGGCACTTCAGCCGAAGAGTGTATGAAGGTGGTAAAATTGGCCTCAACTAAATATTTAGACTCTCTTCCTACCCAAGGAGGTGAAGAGGGTCACGCCTTTAGAGATTTGGAGATGGAGGGTAAAGTGTTAAAAATGGCTCAAAAATTGGGAGTTGGCGCCCAATTTGGTGGAAAATATTTTGCACACGATGTTAGAGTTATCCGCCTTCCAAGACATGGAGCTTCATGCCCGGTAGGGATAGGGGTCTCTTGCAGTGCAGATCGCAACATAAAAGCGAAGATCAATAGAGATGGAATTTGGCTTGAGAGTTTAGATAGAGAGCCTGGCCGTCTGCTCCCCGAAAAATATAAGAACCCCGAAGCAATTACACATGCAGGGGTGAAGATAGATCTCAATAGAGAGATGAAAGAGATATTAAAAGAGCTCTCCAAATATCCGGTCTCAACCCTACTACTTTTGAGCGGTACAATTATAGTTGCAAGAGATAGCGCCCACGCCAAACTTAAAGAGAGGTTAGATGCCGGAAAAGGTCTACCCCAATATGTAAAAGATCACCCCATCTACTATGCAGGACCTGCAAAAACACCAAAAGGGTACGCGAGCGGCTCCTTTGGCCCAACTACTGCCGGGAGGATGGACTCCTATGTAAGGCTATTTCAAGAGAGTGGTGGAAGTTTGATAATGATTGCAAAAGGTAATAGAAGTAAAGATGTTACAGCATCTTGTAAAGAGTACGGTGGATTCTACCTTGGCAGCATAGGGGGGCCGGCTGCAATTTTAGCACAGGAGAACATTAAAAAAGTGGAGTTGTTGGAGTATCCCGAACTTGGCATGGAGGCCATTTGGAAAGTTGAAGTTAAAAACTTCCCCGCCTTTATTTTAGTAGATGACAAAGGGAACGACTTCTTTGCCAAACTGCTTTAAAAGTTACACTGTGGTCTCTATTTGGGTTCTGCATGGATTAATACAATAGTCTCCTCTCCAAATCTCTCTTTGATCTCTTTATCAAGCTCTTCGGTAATCTCATGTGATCTTTCGAAGGTCACCTCCCTATCGATTTTGATATGGACATCAATTGCATAGATGATCCCTATTTTTCTACTACGCAGATGGTCAAATGAGATGACATCGGGGTGCTTTTCAAGTATCTCTTCAATCTCTCCCACCACCTCTTTAGGGAGAGAGCTCTCCAAAAGCTCCTTTATACTTGGAATAGCAAGATCGATAGCCACTTTAAGAATAAGAATACTAACCACAATAGCAGCAATTGGATCCAATATTCTCCATCTCTCCCCTAAGAAAATAGCTCCCCCAATTCCCAGTAGGGTACCGATAGAGGAGAGAGCGTCTGTACGGTGGTGCCATCCATTTGCTATAAGAGTTTCGCTCTTAATAATCTTTCCATTTTTGATGGTGTATCTATAGAGTATCTCTTTTGCCACTATAGAGATTAAAGCTGCCCAAAAAGCAACTATCCCCGGTTTGGAAATAGTATCGCCACTTAGAGATTTATAGATAACACTACCACCGCTCCAAATAATACCTATTGCAACCACCATAAGGGCAAAAGAGATTATCAGTGTGGCAAAAGTTTCAAACTTTCCGTGTCCATAACGGTGATCTTCATCGCACTCTTTTCCCGAGTAGGAGATAAAAAAGAGGACAACAAAATCGGTAATAAGGTCGGAGAGGGTATGGATAGCATCGGCCAACATGGCGGAGCTACGCCCTACAACTGCTGCTGCTCCCTTAATAATCCCAAGAAAAAGATTTACAAAGAGCCCTATAACTGTTACTCGCTTTGCTATTGCTACCCGGGTCTGCATCAACTCTCTATCCTTTTTTTAGTTCAATCTTTGGCAAAGATAGACTATATTTGTCTTTTCAAAAATTGGACCATATGTTTTTTATAATAGTTCTACTCTCTCTGCTTCTAATAAACCTCTACCCTACAATTAAAATTATTGAGACACTTCCCCCTCTCCCTCTTTTAAAGATTGGTACCATACTTCTTTTTATAATCCTCTCTTCACTATTTATATACCGTATGGCCAAAGGAGACAAATTCCCACTCGCTCTCTCGCGCCCCCTCTCTCACATAACCTTTACCTGGATAGCCCTTCTGATATATCTTTCACTCTATCTTCTATTTATAGATCTTATAAAATTTGGAATCTCCCATCTTACCCCTCTAAGAGTAGAAGCTCTTTTTGGCTCTATTATTTTTAAGAGAGCTTCTCTACTCTTTGGTCTGCTTGTAACCTCTATAATACTATCGATTGGGAGTTGGAATTTTAAAAACCCTAAGGTTCAGCGAATTAAAATTGAATCTGATAAAATAGAGGAGGGCAGGGCAATTAAAGTGGCACTTACAAGCGATCTCCATTTAAGCTCCTATATCCACTATAAGGAGCTCTCCCGATTTGTAGAGATGATAAATAGAGAGGAACCTCATCTGCTTCTTATTGCAGGCGACTTGATAGATAGAGATATAGAGCCTCTCCACCAGGCCAATCTCTCTTCACTCTTCTCCTCTATAAAGAGTAGTTGGGGAGTATATGCTGTGAGTGGAAATCATGAATTTTATAGCGGCAAAAGAGAGCAGATAATAGAGTATTTTGAGAGCTGTGGAGTAAATTTTCTAATAGATTCTGTGGTAACGGTATCGGATGCTATCACCATAGTTGGTAGAGAGGATAGATTCAACAGAGAGCGTAAAACTCTCTCTGCTCTACTGCAAAATTATAGAGGCGGCTCTTCTGGGTTGAAGGAGATGCCCATAATAGTGATGGACCACCAACTTGCCTCTACCCAAGAGGGAGTGGAGCAAGGGGTAGATCTCTACTTGTCGGGACATACCCATAATGGTCAATTTTGGCCGGGCAATTTAATTTTAAAATTGATCAACTCTTTTCCTTACGGATACAAAAAAATTGATGGAACACACTTTTATGTCACATCGGGGCTGGGGCTGTGGGGGCCAAAAATAAGAGTTGGCACCCAATCGGAATTGGTAATTTTGGAACTGATTGGAGGAGCTAAATAGAAGATATAATAACTCTACTAAATATTTTTTGTAGGATAATGGCTACTTAAATGTCTAATTATTGTAATATATTTATAAGAAAAATAAAATTATATGAAAAAGAGAGTTACCCTATTGGCTTTCATGCTTCTATTTAGTCTGAGCCACTTAAGTGCACAACTTTACCTAAACCTCTCTTTAGAGGAGTATCTCTTAAAGGTTGAGGCAAGAAATTTAGAGCTATTGGCTCAGCGATTAGAGATTGATGTTGCAGAGGCTAATATTTTAGTTGCCAATACTATAGATAATCCCTCATTCTCAATCTCCTACTACAACAACGATGAACGACGGTTACATCTTGGAGAAGGGGTTGTTGCAGAAATTTCTCAAACAATTGCTCCCGGCAAAAGAGCAGCCGAAAAATTGGTGGCTATGAACCAAAAGGAGATGGCACAGGCACTACTTTTAAATAGTTATAGAGAGCTTAGAAAAGAGGCTACCCTGCTCTGGTTGGAGGCTGTTAAAAGCAGACAGTTGGTACAGATTAAAAGGGAGAGCTACTATGGGCAACTCAAATTGATGGAGAGCGACAGTATAGCCCGGGGAGAGGAGTATAACTTAGATTTAGATATTTTACAAAATAGAGTAGAGACCGGCTTTCTCTATTTAGATATTATTGAGATGGAGAGTGAGGTGAGTAATCTATATCGTGAGATTACTGCTCTTTGTGGTATAAATGTTAAGGATACCATTATTATTCCCGATAAACGAAATATCTACAACAGTAGAAATTACAATCTCCAAGATTTGGTAGAGACTGCACTCAATAACCGCTCCGACTATTTGGCGGCCAAAATAGCGGTAGAGCTCTCCCATAACGAAATTAGAGCTGCCAAAAGAGAGAGAGTTCCCGAATTTGAACTCTCGTTTGGTTACAATATAAATAAAGAGGCTGTTAATATAGATGCTCCCACTCCTGCATTTAAAGGCTTTGAAGTGGGGCTCTCCTTTCCTATCCCTATTTTCAATAGAAATAAGGGAGAAATTTTAGCTGCACAATATGAGAAAAGAGCCAACCAGTATCTTCTAAAAGAGGCCGAAAACAAGTTGAGCGACGAGGTCTTTTCGGCATATGACCGTTTTCGCTACTGCTCTCAGAAACTTGAACTTTTCAAGAGCGGTTTGGTAAAAAATGCAATGGATGCATTAGAGGAGAAGAAGAGAGAGTATTACCAGGGAAAGATCCATATGATAGAGGTGTTGGATGCACAAAGAAGCTACGACGAAATTCTATCCTCGTTCTACTCTGTAATTTACAATAAATCTCAGGCTTTAGTAAATTTGGAGAGCACCATTGGGCTTTGGCG
Organism: uncultured Muribaculaceae bacterium; assembly: GCA_964512295.1. Classification (GTDB taxonomy): domain Bacteria; phylum Bacteroidota; class Bacteroidia; order Bacteroidales; family UBA932; genus Bact-08. Next base: position 98,065 of record CAZEGL010000002.1, on the reverse strand, counting down.
TATTTTTGACCCTATGGATAGTTTTTAAAGAGGAGTAGAGAGAGCTTCACTACCATCTTCCACCGGCTCCACCTCCACCAAACCTACCCCCTCCAAAACCTCTTCCTCTAAATGGGCTCCCTTGCGAGGAACCCCTATTGGATGAGAAGCCACTATTGAAAGGGATGAAAAAGGGGAATCCCCCTTTGGCTACAGAGTAGGGGCGTGACCTTTTTCTACTTGATCTATAAATGAATAGAGCTACAAGTGCAAAAATTATTATGGGGGCAATAAGAGGGTTGCCTTGATTCTCTATATATTTTTGATAGGAGTACTCTCCTGCAACAATAGGTTCAATAACATTCAACCCCTCTACTATACCCTTAAAATAGTTTCCCTCCCTAAAGTGGGGAATCATCTCCTCTTCAGAAATCCTCTTACAAATGGCATCGGGAAGAGCCCCCTCTACCCCATATCCGGTTGCAATAAAGAGTTCACCCCCCTCTCTTCCCTTTTGCGGCTTTATTAAAATAACAACGCCATTATTAAAGTTGGAGTCGCCTACACCCCATCTCTCCCCTATAGATTGGGCTACGCTCCCAATATCCCCTTCAAACCGATCCAATAGAATTACAACAATCTGGTTGGAGGTTGAGTCGTAGAAGTGATTTAATCTGCTATTTATATAGCTCTGTTCAGAGTGGGTTAAGGTAGAGGTGTAGTCTGTAACAGGGGTGAAATATTGCGGCTTTGCCACTTCAAAAGAGAGAAGTGGCAATGGAAATAGTAGCAGCGCTATAAAGAGCACAAAAGCACTCCCTCTACGCCACCACCTTATAAAACTTAAAAACATTTTAAAAAGTTACTACAGGAGCTTCATCTGCCCCCGCTTTAGCTTCAAAATAGCCTCTCTTTTCAAAACCAAAGAGTGAAGCCAAAATATTTTTAGGGAAGCTTCTAATTTCGGTATTGTATGCCCGTGCAGCTTCATTAAACTTCTGTCTCTCTACTGTAATTCTATTTTCACTCCCCTCCAACTGTACCTGTAGGTCGCGAAAATTTTCATTGGCTTTAAGCTCGGGGTAGCGCTCTACCACCACCATTAGCTTCCCCAGCGCCTGTGTAAGCTCCTGCTGCCCGCTTTGAAACTGCTCAAACTGCGATGTACTCATGTTGGAGGGATCGATATTGGTTTGGGTAGCCTTTGCTCTTGCATCTACCACAGCTTGAAGAGTTTCGCTCTCATGGGCTGCATATCCCTTTACCGTTGCTACTAAGTTGGGAATAAGATCGGCCCGTCGCTGATAGACATTTTCTACTTGGCTCCAAGCTGTAGAGAGTGATTCGTCTAACTTGACCATTCTATTATATCCACTCTTACCCCAAAGAAATAGTAGTGCTACAACTGCAATAGCAATTAGAGCAAAATTTGTTTTTTGTTTAGATTTCATCTCTCAATCTCTTTTATACTATTAACTTAAGAACTCAATCTTACACATCGTACAGAGGCGGCAACAAAGCTTTTACCCCCATAACTGTGTGAGAAATTTGAGTTGTCGAAATGGATATATCGGTACTCCCCTTCGGTACTATTCTTTTCGGTTCCACTCCACCAAAAACCAAAGAGCCCAAAATTGGAGAAGCTTTTGAACCCATTGGTTGAGCTCCCTCCAGGAAGGGCATTCCACTCAACAGGGTTGCTCTTTTCGTTATTTGGACTATATTTCCACAAGTTGTTTCCATTGAGAGAGGCGTTTGCCGACACCATCTCTCCAAGCCCCTCCCAGCTGTTGTAAAATGGGAGTGGACTCCCATTTATAGCTGTGGCAAAATCTTCCCAATCCTCTCTTGTGGGAATACTCCACCCTTCGGGACATATCCCTTGCACTCCTCCCCCCAACCCTGTGGAGCTAACTCCGGAGGTAGCTTCATCCCAACTGTAGAGGGCTCCGGTAATCTCATTTAGCGCAGCTGCCGTTCCATAATATTTTCCAGCTCCCTCCCAAGCAAGATTTGAGGTAAACCAATCTAAATTCCCAATTTTTTTATAGTAATATTTACGGCCATCCCTTGAATCGACAATAGAGCTGCTACCATTGACAACTCCCGAAAAAGAGAGTGGATCGTTTGGATCTATAACTTGAGTAGATCTATTCCCCGCAGTTTGATTATAATCGGGGTGGGAGATGGTTAGGGTAATTGTATAGCTGCCCAAAGTAGCTGGAGCCTGTAGAGTTACACTCTTTCCGGTAATCTCTTCGGGAGTAAATCCCTCTGCTTTCCACGAGTAGCTTAGCCCCTCTGTTGGGTAGGAGACTCCTGTTGCGGTGAGTTCAAAATTTTGAGATTTTAGAAGATATAGAGGCATAACAAAAGAGGCAGAGCCAACCATATAGCTGCCATACTCATCTTCTTTATCCTCTTTTTTACAAGATAAATTTGAAAAAAGAGTGGCCAAAATGAGCGGAATTGAGACAAAATAGAGGTATTTTCGCATGTTTATTAGAAATATAACTACAAAGATACTCTATTTACAATGAAAATTCTCAAAAAGATTAAACTTTCTACCACTCTTCTCTCCCTATTTACGCTCGCTCTTTTAGTAAGTTGTAAAGATAATAGCTACTCTTTATTGGAGGGTTTTGCACAGGGAACCACCTACCATATCTCCTACTCTGGAGGGGTCACCTCTAAGGTAGAGAGTGCTATAGACTCCCTTTTTAAAGTGATAGACAACTCTCTAAGCGTTTACAATCCCAATTCGCTAATTTCCAAAATAAATAGAGGAGAGAGAGTTCCCATAGATTCTCACTTCTCTACTGTCTTCAATAGAGCTAAAGAGATCTATCTCCTTAGCGAAGGTGCTTTCGACCCGTCGGCCTCTCCTCTTTTTAACCTTTGGGGCTTCGGTTTCGAAAAGAGAGATAGCATAACTCAAGAGAGAATAGATAGAGCTATTGCACTTTCCGGCATGGATAAGATTGAGCTATCCAATGGCTACTTGAATTTTGCAGTTGCCGGTATGGAGCTAAACTTCAATGCTATTGCCAAAGGGTATAGCTGCGATTTGATAGCTCGGGAGTTGGAGTTAATGGGGATTGAAAACTATATTGTTGAAATTGGTGGAGAGATACACTCTAAGGGGCAAAATAGTAGAGGTAAAAGTTGGAGTATAGGGATAGACAAACCAATTGATGGTAATATGATTCCCGGTGCCTCCATCGAAGATATAATTGTACTACCTGAGGGGGGGCTTGCCACCTCTGGAAACTATCGTCAATTTTGGAGAGAGGGCGATCAAATATACTCACATACAATCGACCCAAAAAGTGGCTACCCTGCCCGCAATACTCTGCTGAGTGCTACGGTAATCGCTCCCGATACAATGAGTGCCGACGCTTACGCTACTTGGTTTATGGTAATTGGACTTGAGAAGGCTAAAGAGGTGATTGCCAACTCTCAAAATGTTGAGGGCTATCTTATCTATAGAGAGGGAGAGAGGTTGAAAGTTTTTAAAAGTGATGGGGTAAAGGTTAGAAAATAGAGAACTATACTATTGGCTCTCCTCCTCTTCGCTACTGTCAAAAATCTTAACAATACTACTTACAATAGGGTGTCTCACTATATCTTCTCTATCAAAATAGATAGTAGAGACACCCTCTAACCCTTTTAAAAGCTCAATTCCCTTTTTTAATCCCGAATCGCTCCTTCTGGGAAGATCTATCTGTGTTATATCTCCTGTAACAATAAATTTTGAGTTGTTTCCCATACGAGTCAAAAACATCTTCAGTTGCCCTAAAGTTGTATTTTGAGCTTCATCTAAAATCACTACACCATTTTCAAGGGTTCTCCCCCTCATATATGCCAAAGGGGCAATCTGTATCACTCTATCTTCAATAAATTGCGCCAACTTTTTTTGAGGAATCATATCTCCCAAGGCGTCGTAGAGAGGTTGTAGGTAGGGGTCCAACTTCTCTTTTAAATCGCCGGGTAGAAATCCAAGTCGCTCTCCTGCCTCTACTGCGGGGCGGGTTAAAATAATCCTTTTAACTTCGCGCTCTTTTAGTGCCCGTACCGCTAAAGCTATTGCCGTGTATGTTTTACCGGTACCGGCGGGCCCTATGGCAAAGATTAGATCAGATTTGTAGTAGCATTCAAATAATCTTATCTGATTTTTAGTTCGAGCCTTAATAACCTTACCATCTTCTCCATAGAGAATAGTGCTCTTTTCGTCGTAGGTGGTGCCGGTTACAAGATGAAAGTTTTCAAAAATTTTCTCAATCTCTCTCTCTCCAATTGTTCCCTCTCTTTTGACAACTCTAATAAGGAGATCTAATTTTGCTTGAAAGAGAGCAATCTGCTCTTCCTTCCCTTTGAGATAGAGTTCTGCCCCTCTTGAGACCACCTTCAATTGTGGAAAGTATGAGATAAATTTATCAAAAAGGATATTGTTTGCTCCCCACAGCTCTAAAAGTCCAACAGTGCCAATATTAATTGTTTGCTCTCTCATCTATTACTCTATTATTAAATTTATTGTAATACTCTCTCATCAAATAGTATTGCCCATCCAACTCTCCTCTCTCTTGTGCCTGCTCTATACCCCTCTCTAAGGGAACCACTTTAAAAGGAGTTTTGCCATTGCCCCTCTTGCTCCATATAAGGGTTACTTTAGGCTCTCCAAAGGTAACAACTCCATTTAGAGAATCCTTAAGTAGTAAAATCTCCAATAAAATTCCAACTCTACAGTTCTTTGCACTCATATTTGAAATGACATTTCCAAGCGAAAAAGCAGTTAGCCTCTCTACTCTATTCTCCTCTCCCCTATAGACTCTTATAGGTTGTGGAACATGGGGGTGGGCGCCTATGATAAGGTGGGCGCCATTACGGTAAAAGAACCTTTCCCATCTCTCTTGAGCTGGAGAGGGAGAGAGATGGTACTCCTCTCCCCAATGTACAGATACTATTATCTTGTCTGGCTTTAACTCTTTTGTGCGGATCAAATCTCTCTTAACAGAGATAGTATCTAAAAGATTCACCACATATGGCGGAGTGACCCTAATGTCATTAGTGCCGTAGGTGTAGTTTAAGAAGGCTATTCTTACTCCCTTTTTTTCAATAATTAGAGGGTGGTTATTTTTAGCATCGCAGGAGTCTCTATAGATTCCCATATAGGGTACCCCTATCCGCTTGTAGAGTGATATGGTACTCTCTAACCCCTTGGACCCACTATCCATAATATGGTTATTGGCGGCAAAAAATAGATTGATTCCGGAGTTGTAGCACTCAACGGCAAGTGATGAAGGGGAGTTGAAGGAGGGGTAGCCGCGATAAGGTGGAGCTGCAAAAGTTGTCTCTATATTGGCTGCTATTATATCTACACCCTCAAAAATTGGATGGAGATCTCTAAAGTAACTGGAGTAGTCGTAGGAGTTTGGATGGTTGGGGGCACTCTGATCTACGCAGGCAGAATGAAGTTGGGCCTCATGTTGCATAATATCTCCTAAGAAGAGTAGTTTTATACTATCTTGTTGCCGAGGCCAAAAGGCGGTAAAAATTTGAAAAAAACCGATTACTCCAAGGAGGATTGTCATTATAGAGACTCTTCTACTTCTATCAAAAGGGGTTTATCTTTTATCTTTAATCTAAAATTAGTAAATTTGTCTGAAATTACATTAAAAAGAGGGACACCATGAAAAGTAAAAAATTGTTGTTGCTCCTTCTACTTACTCTCACTTTAAGTTTTGGCTGTGATCGATTAAGGCTCTTTTTTGGAATGGCCACCTCTCAAGAGTTGGAGAGGGTAAAGCTTGAGCAGCAGAGAGAAATTATCGCTCAAAGAGAGGCCGACTCTCTTGAGAGAGCATCACTCGACTCACTTAAGGGCACTATTGATCCCAGAAGTGAGAGTACTACCCACTCTAAAGAGGGGAGTGAGTCGCTTAATAGGTTTCATATTATTGTAGGAAGTTTTAAGGTTCATTCCAACGCTTCCAAACTCTTTGAAAAGCTTCAAAAAGAGGGTTATACTCCAACCCTTTTTCATTTCAAAAATGGTTTCGATGCCATCTCTGCCACCTCCTTTAAAGAGCTGCCGGCAGCCTACAACCATCTCTATCTGCTCGAAGAGAATAGACTATTTTCCGGCGCAATCTGGATTTACGATACAAAACAAAATTTACACCAATAATTATTTTAAAAATTTAAGATGAAAAATACCCCTTTTACCCAAAAACACATTGAGTTGGGCGCAAAAATGGTCCCTTTTGCCGGCTATAATATGCCAATCGAATATTTTGGAATTAATCACGAGCACAACCATGTCCGCGAAAAAGTGGGTCTCTTTGATGTATCGCATATGGGAGAGATTTGGGTCAAAGGTCCATCTGCACTCAAATTTTTGCAATACACCACCTCCAACGATCTCTCTACACTCACCCCCGGAAAGATACAGTACTCCTGTTTTCCAAATGGTAAAGGGGGAATTGTAGATGATTTTTTAGTTTACTGTTTTAACCCCGAGAGTTGGCTCCTTGTTGTCAATGCCTCAAATAGAGAGAAAGATTATAACCACCTTACCCAATACGCTCCACAATTTGGTATAACTCCAGGTGTCGATTTGATTGATGGCTCCGACAACTATTGCCAAGTTGCAGTTCAAGGGGTAGATGCTATCTCCTTAGTTCAGAAACTAACTTCTCATGATGTCGCCTCTATGGAGTACTATACCTTTAAAGAGCTCCAGTTTGCCGGAATAGAGGGGGTGATATTGTCGATAACCGGATATACCGGTTCAGGAGGAGTGGAACTTTATGCCCACACCAAAGATGCACTTCAGCTGTGGGATGCTCTCTTTGAAGCTGGAAAAGAGTTCGATTTAAAAGCTATAGGATTAGGTGCAAGAGATACCTTGAGGTTAGAGATGGGTTTTTGTCTATATGGCAACGATATCGATGAGACCACCTCTCCAATTGAGGCGGGGTTGGGATGGATTACCAAATTTTCCGAAAATAAAGGAGAGTTTATAGATAGGGAGCTTTTGCTAAAACAGAAGAGCGAGGGAGTTAGTAGAAAATTGGTTCCATTCGAGCTTATAGATAGAGGTATTCCCCGTAAAGGGTACCAAGTTTGTAACGAGTTGGGAGAAGAGATTGGAGTTGTAACTTCGGGTACTATGGCTCCTGCTCTTAAAATTCCTATTGGATTGGCCTATGTGACACCTCAATACTCTAAAGTAGATTCTGTTATCTATATTAAAGTTAGAGATAAACTGCTAAAAGCCAAAGTTGTAAAGGCCCCCTTCTATAAGAGATAGAGCCACTCTATTTGATTGGTGTAGAGTTAACGGTAGAAGATTCAATTCTCTTCTCTCTACACCATTCAGCTGGGGTACTACCTGCAAAAATTCTAAAAGAGATGTTGAATGACGCTATCGATCCGAAGCCCGATAGATCGCATAGCTCTTGTACTGTAACACTACTGTTCTCTAAAAAGAGCCTTTTTGCCTCTTCAATACGATAGTAGTTTACAAATTGGCAAAAATTGCTGTTGAAGTGGTCATTTATTAGCCTTGAAAGGTATGTCTTATTTGTATATAGGTAGGCTGCAACCTCCTTTATATTGATATTACTCTCTAAAAATGGCTTCTCTTCGTCAAAATATTTGAGCAGTCTCTCTTTTAGATCGCCAAACTGCGACTCTATAGGTTCTATTCCCCTTAATTTACTTTTATCGAAGAGGTCGCTCTTTTTAGAGGGCTCTCCTCTGCTTACCGTTATTGCCAAGATGTGCCTTAAGATAAGAAGAAGATTCACCCCAATTAAGATAATTTTGAGCGAGTAGCTGCTTATAAGACATCTTCCCATAAAGAGAGAACATAGCATAAATAGATTTATAGCTACAACAATTGTAAACATTGCGATATCTGCAATGAAGGTTAGATACTCCGAAATGGGGCGGTCTAACAGGTCGTCTTGAAGCCTGTAGAGTACGGGAGCTAAGTAGATTATAGCCAAAGAGAAGAGTAGTACAACTGCTGCCAACCACCCTTTTAAGAGTGGTGCCGGAACACTTTTGGCAAAAAGTATGGCAGCTATATTGAACGAGAGAAGCACAAAATTGGCTAAATAGGAGCACCTCTTAATTGTTTGAGAACTTTTATAATTTTGATAGAGATAGAGAATAAGAGGAAGTAGCAGTTGATAGATTATTCCCATCCTTATCACATATTCGGCCGTTTCACTCTCCCAAATTTCTACCGATGTTATAGCCAACTTAATTATAAGCACTGTAACTACCGAAAAAAGGGTGTAGAGTGTTATTTGCAATTTGGCTCTATGTTCAGGATCAAACTCCCTGTTATAGTGCATTACACCAAGCAAAAAGAGGAGTGCAAAGCTAAGGAGAGAGAGAAAAATAGAGTCTAATGTTTGAAACAGGGTGTGAAGTATAAAAGAGAGTTCCATAGTACTACAGTTTGAGAGGTCTCTCAAATGTAGAGAAAAAAAGAGTATTTAGCCATATTTAATATATTGAAGAATAGAGATTTATCTTTTTTTAGAAAAAAGTTATCTTTCTATCACTATTTTTTTATAGTGTCAAACCCCTTCCCAAAGACCCCCATCACATTTGCTAAAGAGATAAAGGCCTCTTTATCTACCTCCTTAATTGTTTTAAATATGAAATTAATCTCTGTCCGTCTTACAATAACCATAAGCACCCTGCCCGACTCTTTAGTGTACCAACCCATTGCCTCTATTACAGTTACCCCTCTACCTGTGGCTGCAATTCTATCTGCTATCTCTTTGTAGCGATTTGAAAAGATAAATAGCTGCACAGATTGTTTTGCTCCCGAAATAAAGAGATCAATCGAGTATCCTGTAACGCTTATAAGTACTAAACCATAAATAACAGTTGCAACTCGCCCTCCTACCCCTTCGGTAGATGGTACCAAGAGTGAGCATAATACAATAATAAGATCTGAAATTAAGATCACTTTACCGGGAGAGATATTTCTATACTTATTTACTATCAGTGCAATAATATCTGTTCCTCCACTACTTCCACCTTGGGTAAAGGTTAAAGCTATGCCGCTACCGGCCAATGCTCCACCTATTAGTGCTGAGAGAAGTTTTCCATTTCCTATTGCAATATCCTCTATTATCTCTTGAGGCACTAAATCGGGTAAAATTTTAAGAAAGAGTGTACAAATTATAATTGCATATACACTCTTTGCCCCAAATCCTTTTCCTAAAATCTTAAGCCCTATTGCAAGCAGGATTAGATTTATAAGAAAAAAGGAGTAGCTCACTGGAAACGAGGTCAAATAATAGATAATAACCCCTATTCCTGTAACTCCCCCTCCCACCATACCGTTGGGAATAAGAAAAAAGACCCACCCCAACGAATACATTAGTAAACCTAATGTTATAAGGGCATACTCTTTGGTGCTCTCTAAGAGTCGTTTTGTTTTTGCTTCCATTTTATCTTTCCTGTTTTAATGGTGTCGAAACCTTCGCCATAAACACTTGTAACTGTAGAAACAGTAAGGAAAGCTTTCCGGTCGCTCTCCTTTATTATTTTGGTTATTTGGGGCAGTTGAGATTTTTTAAGTACAATTACCAACACTTTGCTATCCTCTTTAGAGTACCACCCCATAGAACTTAGCGCAGTAACTCCCCGTTCAATCTCTCTGTTGACCCTATCTGCTATAATATCGTAACGAGACGAAAAGACCATCACCTGTACACTCTGGCGATTTCCGGTTAAAATAAGGTCAATTACAAAAGAGAAGGAGACCATCTCAATATAGCCGTAGGCAACATCTGAAAGCTCTTTTCCGGGAATAAAGTAGATTGAACCTATAATCAATAGATCTGAGTATAGAAAAACCCTACCGGGGGAGGTCTCCCTAAATTTTGCAATTATTATAGCTATAATATCGGTACCACCTGTACTTCCCCCCTGCATAAAAATTGCCCCTATCCCTATACCACTCATGGTACCCCCAATCAAGGCATTGATTAGCTTATCTTCAATGTCTGACACCCAAGGTATAAGTGGTAGAAATTCAAACATGAGGGCTGCCACTACAATACAGTATATTGTTTTAAAGCCAAAGGCTCTCCCTAGGATTAGAAAGCCTATAAGGAGTAAAATTGAATTGATAATAATATAGCTGTAGGCTACTTTAAAACCACTTGCATATTGAATTACAGAGGAGAGTCCACTAACTCCTCCACCTGCAATCTGGTGAGGGATAAGAAAAGCGGTCCAGCTAAAGACAAATACAAAGAGCCCCCCTGTCATTATAAGATAGGAGCGTAGTTCATCTATAGTTTTGCTGCCCATAAAGCTATTTAAAAGACTACATTAATTATCTTTTTAGGAACTACAACTACTCTTTTGATTGAGCCCTCTCCCAAATATTTGGCAGTATTTTCATTCTCTCTAACTGCCCTTTCAACATCTGCCGGTGGGAGCGAACTCTCTAAAGTGAGTTTATATCTTAGTTTACCATTGAAAGAGACAGGGTACTCAAAGCTGCTCTCTATGGTATAACTCTCTATATATTTGGGAAATTTCCCATTTGCTATTGAGCCTCTATTGCCCATTTTGTGCCAAATCTCTTCTGCTATGTGTGGCGCAAAGGGTGATAGAAGAATGGTAAGAGGCTCCAATATCTCTCTTTTATTGCATTTTAAATCACTTAACTCATTTACAGCAATCATAAAAGCACTTACTGCAGTATTGAAAGAGAACTCCTCTATATCTCTCTCTACCTTTCCAATCAATTTATGTAAAACTTTTAATTCAGAAGGTGTTGCCCTCTCTTTAGAGAGGCTAAACTCCTCTTTGTTGTGAAAAAGTCGCCAAAATTTTCGAAGAAAACGGTGTACTCCATCTATTCCGTTGGTGTCCCATGGCTTAGACTGCTCTAAAGGGCCCAAAAACATCTCATACATTCTAAGAGTATCGGCTCCGTAGCTGTCACAAATTGAGTCGGGGTTTACCACATTGAAGAGTGATTTACTCATTTTTTCAACTCCCCATCCACAAATATAGTGCCCATCCTCAAGTATAAAAGAGCTATCGTTAAACTGAGGCATCCAATTTTTAAAGGCATCAATATCTAATCGGTCGTTTTTTACCAAGTTGATATCTACATGGAGTTGCGTGGTTTGGTAATTATCTTTCAAGCCATGCGAGACAAAGGTATTGCTCCCCTTGACTCTATAGACAAAGTTGGAGCGACCCTGTATCATACCTTGATTAACCAATTTTTTAAAAGGCTCTTTTTCGCACACATGCCCCGTATCCCATAAAAATTTGTTCCAGAAACGGGAGTAGATTAGATGGCCTGTGGCGTGTTCTGTTCCTCCAATATAGAGATCTACGCTTTGCCAATATTGGTTTGCCTCCTTAGAGAGAAGTGCATCGTTGTTATTTGGGTCCATATAACGGAGGTAGTAGGCACTACTTCCGGCAAATCCCGGCATTGTACTTCTCTCTAAAGGGTATCCCTTATACTCCCACTTTTGGGCTCGAGCCAATGGGGGTTCGCCGTCGTCGGTAGGTAAAAAACTCTCTATCTCAGGAAGGGTTAGGGGAAGTTCGCTATACTCCAAGGGGGTGGCTACTCCATCTTTGTAGTAGATTGGAAACGGCTCTCCCCAATATCTTTGACGGGAGAAGATAGCATCTCTCAAACGGTAGTTAACTTTTCTAACTCCTATTTTTAATCTCTCTACCTCCTCTATTGCTGCAGGAATTGCCTCCTCTACACTCATCCCATTGAGTAGCCCGGAGTTGCACATTATCCCCTCTTTTGCATCAAAGCTTTCACTACTTACATCGCACCCCTCTATAAGAGGAGTAATAGGAAGGTTGAACTGTTTGGCAAAGAGATAGTCTCTACTGTCGTGTGCCGGCACCGCCATAATGGCTCCAGTCCCATACCCTGCAAGTACATACTCCGAAATCCAAACTGGAATCTCTTCGTTGGTAAAAGGATTTATAGCATAGCTGCCACTAAAGACCCCTGTAACATTTTTACTCTCTGCCATCCGCTCCCGTTCACTCTTTCTCTTAATAGCATCTATATACTCCTCAACCTCCTTAGAACGGTCGGGGGTGGTGAGGCTCTCTACCCACTCGCTTTCGGGGGCCAACACCATAAAGGTTGCACCAAATATTGTATCTGCCCGTGTAGTAAAGATATTTAGAGCAAACTCTTGGGAGCCATTAAAGACTTTAAAGAGAATCTCTGCCCCTTCCGATCTGCCTATCCAATTGCGTTGTATCTCCTTCAAGGAATCGCTCCACTCCAACTCTTCCAACTCGCTTAAAAGGCGTTCGGCATAGGCCGATACTCTCAATTGCCACTGTCTCATTTTGCGTTGCTCCACAGGATGACCCCCCCGCACAGATAGACCCTCCTTCACTTCATCGTTGGCCAAAACAGTCTTTAGGGCAGAACACCAATTTACAGATGTCTCTCCCAAATAGGCCAATCGGTAGTTCATGAGTAGCTCTTCTTGTTTCGATTTAGAGAAAGCTCTCCACTCCCGGCCGCTAAAGGAGGGCACTTCACTGCATGCTGCATCTATTTTGCCATTGCCCTCGCGTTCAAAAATTTCTATCAATTTTTCAACTCTCTCTGCCCGTTGGGTGGTTCTATTATACCAGTGGTGAAACATCTCTAAGAAGGCCCATTGGGTCCACTTGTAGTAGTTGGGGTCACAGGTTCGTACCTCTCTGCTCCAGTCGTAAGAGAAGCCTATTCGATCCAACTGCTCCCTATATCTCTCTATATTCTCCTCTGTAGTTACGGCGGGGTGGGTACCGGTTTGTATTGCATACTGTTCTGCAGGCAATCCAAAAGCATCATACCCCATTGGATGAAGCACATTAAATCCCTTCAATCTCTTATATCTTGAGTAGATATCACTTGCAATATACCCTAAAGGGTGTCCAACATGTAAACCTGCCCCCGATGGGTAGGGAAACATATCAAGCACATAAAATTTAGGTTTACTATTATCAATCTCTACTTTGAAGATCTCCTGGTCTGCCCAATAGCGCTGCCATCTTCTCTCTATCTCTAAAAAATTATACTCCATACTCTCTCTTAATAGGTTCAAGCCTCAATTGCTACCTCTGTTCTAAGATTATTTTTAATAAAATTTTGCCGTTCGGGGCTATTTTTACCCATATAAAACTCTAAAAGTTCGGGAATATTGTCGGTATTTTCCAATCTCACCCTCTCCAATCTCATACTCTCGCCAATAAAATTTTTAAACTCGTCGGGGGAGATCTCGCCCAAACCCTTAAATCGAGTTATCTCAACCTTACCTTTCATTCGTTTTACAACTTTATCTCTTTCGCCGTTTGAGTAGCAGTAGTGTGTCTCTCTCTTATCTCTTACCCTAAAAAGGGGAGTTTGTAAAATATAGAGATGTCCCTGCCTAATGAGATCGGGGAAAAATTGTAGGAAAAAAGTGAGGAGCAGTAATCTTATATGCATACCGTCTACATCGGCGTCGGTAGCAATTACAATCTGGTTGTAACGCAAATTTTCTAAATCCTCCTCTATATTTAGAGCTGCCTGTAGTAGATTGAACTCTTCATTCTCATATACTATCTTTTTGGAAAGGCCATAGCTGTTTTTTGGTTTACCCCTTAAAGAGAAGACCGCTTGTGTAATTACATCGCGACTTTTAGTAATGGAACCACTGGCCGAGTCACCCTCGGTAATGAAGAGTGTACTTAAATTGGCCCTCTCATCTTTATCGTTGTAGTGTATCCTGCAATCTCTCAAATTTTTGTTATGAAGATTGGCTTTTTTTGCCCTCTCTCTTGCCAATCTTTGAATTCCGGCAATAGCCCTTCGCTCCTTTTCAGACTCTAAAATCTTCTTTACTATTATATCTGTAACTTCGGAGTGTTTGTGAAGGTAGTTATCTAATGCACTCTTAAGGAACTCTCCTACAAAATTTCTTATGGTAGCTCCTCCGGGTGCTATCTCTCTCGAACCAAGTTTTGTTTTTGTTTGCGATTCAAAAATTGGCTCCTCTACCTTAATACTTATAGCTGCCACCATCCCTTGTCTAACATCGCTCAAATCAAAATCTCTTTTATAGAAATCTTTGATAGTCCTTGCCACCGCCTCCCTAAAGGCCGAAAGGTGTGTTCCTCCCTGTGTGGTATTTTGGCCGTTTACAAACGATGAGATACTTTCGCCGTAATCGTTTCCATGGGTTAGGACCACCTCAATATCTTCTCCTTTAAGATGTATTGGAGGGTATAATGGCTCTTTTGATACAGATTCGTTGAGTAGATCTAAAAGGCCATTTTTAGAGGTGAACTCATTTCCATTTACACTAAGCACTAAAGAGGTATTTAGATAAGAGTAATTCTTTAACATAGCCTCAACAAACTCAATGTTGTATGAGTAGTCGCCAAAAATCTCTTCGTCGGGGTAAAAGTGTACAAATGTTCCGTTTTTCTCTGTTGTAGAGAGCCTCTCTTGATCAATTAATTTTCCAAATGTAAATTGTGCCTTATGACTCTCTCCCTCTCTAAAGGATTGGATAAAAAAATTGGAGGAGAGTGCATTTACAGCCTTAATTCCAACTCCATTGAGACCAACCGATTTCTTAAATGCCTTAGAGTCATATTTAGCTCCGGTATTCATCTTACTTGCCACATCTACAAGGGATCCCAAAGGTATCCCCCGCCCCCAATCTCTTACCGAAACAGCTCTCCCCTCAATTTTAACTTCAATCAATTTGCCATGCCCCATAGCAAATTCGTCTATAGAATTATCTATCACCTCTTTAAGTAAAACATATATACCATCGTCGGGAGAGGTGCCATCTCCCAACTTTCCAATATACATTCCCGGTCTTTTTCGGATATGTCTATTCCACTCTAAAGTGACAATCTCTTTTTCGGTATAATTATCCATCTATTCTCTCTTAGGCAATAAGGTGTAAAGTTAAGAAATATTGAGCAATTTTCTTGCAATAGCAACTCCATTGGTGGCAGCTCCAACTCTTAGATTGTCTGCTACAACCCATAGATTGATAGCCTTTTCGCATGAGAGATCGCCTCTAACCCTCCCCACAAAAACAGTGTCGCTCCCCTCTGCATATAGGGGCATGGGGTAGGGGGGAGTATCGCTTAGCTGCAGAAGTTCTACTTGAGGGCTCTCTTTAAGGGTGGCAACTACCTGCTCAAGAGTAAAATCTCTCTCAAATTGAACATTTACCGATTCGCTATGTGCAAATGTAACGGGTACTCTCACTGCTGTAGCAGAGATAGCCATCTGTGGAGAGTCAAATATTTTTCTGCTTTCATCTACAATCTTCATCTCCTCTTTTGTATAGCCACTCTCTAAGAAAGAGTCTATATGCGGTATCAAATTGAGATCTATCGGCCATGGATAGGCCCCCACCTCGCTGCCTTTCTGCCCCTTACGCTCTACTTCAAGTTGGCTGCAACCGGCAACTCCGCTTCCACTGACAGATTGGTATGTGCTTACAATAACTCTTGAAATTCTATATCGTTTATGAAGTAAATTTAGTGCAATTACCAACTGTATTGTGGAGCAGTTTGGGTTGGCAATTAGCATCTCCCGGCCGGTGAGAGTGTTGCCATTTACTTGTGGTACAATCAGCTTTACATTTTTATCCATTCTAAAGTGGGATGAGTTGTCTATAACTCTACACCCCCCCTCTACAAATTTTGGAGCCCATTTGCCGGCCAGCTCTCCATCTACTGTAAAGAAGGCTAAATTGGGCTTAAGAGAGAGTGCCTCTTCAATGGTAACAACAGCAATTTCGTGACTTTTCCACCTTATCTGCTTACCGGCCGAAGCTGCCGAAGCAACGGGAATTAGCTCTTTAAGTGGGAAATTGCTCTCTTCTAAAATCTCTATAATTTTTGCACCAACCATTCCGGTTGCACCCACTACTGCTATCTTCATCTTCTACTTTTTAAAATATCGTTTAGAACTCCCCCTGCTGTAACTCTTGCTCCTGCTCCCGCTCCGGAGATAGTTATTCCACGGGGATAATTTTCTGTCTTTATAATTACTGAGTTGTCGGTTCCCTCTATGTGGTAGAGTGGATTGTCGGCAGGCAAAGATAGTGTTTTTACACTACACTTTTCTGCTCTTATTGTAGCTACATATCTTAATTTTTCTCCTTTTGAGGAAGATTCCCTATAGAGATTTGTAAAATATGGCTCCTCCTTAAGGAGCTGCTCTATAAATTTGCTTCTGTCGTCGCTAAAGAGGTGTGAAGGGGCTGCCGGAGTGTGTTCAATCTCCCGCTGCTCTATCATAAAGCCGCACTCTCTGGCCAATATAGTACATTTTCTAAGAACATCGCTACCACTTAAATCTATTGAAGGGTCCGGCTCTGTGTAGCCCAGCTCCTTTGCCTTGTTAAGCAGCTCTCCAAAAGGGGTTGTTCCGCTATAGCTGCTGAATAGATCATTTAAAGTGCCGGATAAAATTGCTTGGACCTCAACTATCTTCTCTCCACTCTCTATAAGTCTTGCAATTGTCTCTATAATTGGTAGTGCTGCCCCCACTGTAGTTTCGTATCTCATAGTTACCCCATTCTTTTCAATTATCTCTTTTAACCCTTTCCAGTAGTTTAAAGTAGAGGAGGGGGCCAACTTGTTGCAGGTTACTACCGAAACCCCTGAACTTAGAAGCTCTCTGTAGATAGAGGCCACCTTTTCGTTTGCTGTGCAATCTACAAATATTGAATTTCCCGGGAGTTCGCTTAGTACTCTATTTATAAAAGAGTTGATCTCGCCATCTTTACCTTTACTCTTTAGCTCTTCTGCCTCTTTTAATGAGACTCCCTCTTTAGAGACAACCATCTTGGTGGTTGTGCAGATCCCTGCTACTCTAAGCTCTACTTTAGATTTTCTCTTTATCTCTTCTCTCTCCTCTTCAATAATTTTTAGCAACTGGCCCGCTACCGAGCCATACCCTGCAAGGTATAGATAGAGAATAGAGTAGTTCTCCTCTTTGAAAAAAATATCGTGTATCAATCGTGTAGATTCCCTATAATCTTTTGTAGCCACTATAGCAGAGATATTTTTTTCTGAGGAACCTTGAGCTATGGCTCTAATGTTGATTCCTGCCTCTCCAAGCACCCTAAACATCTTTCCGGCTGTTCCCGATTGGTTTTTCATATCGTTTCCAACAAGAGAGATTATTGAGAATCCCTTATCTACCACAACGGGATTTACTTTACCCAACGATATCTCATATGCAAATTCACTGTTGACAGCCTCCTCTCCTTTCAAGGCATCTCTCTCCTCTATCGCTACACACATAGTATGTAGAGAGGAGGATTGGGTTATTAAAATTACATCTACCCCCGCCTCTGCCAAAGAGGTGAAAAAGCGGGCCGAATAGCCCGGTACACCAACCATACCTCCCCCCTCTATTGATAGGAGCGCAATATCTTGACCCCCCGATAGACCTCTAATTGCATTTCGGCTAAATGGGGGCGACTCCTCTATAGTGGTACTCTTCCCCTTTGGATTGAAGCTGTTCTTTATAACAATTGGGATAGATTTGGCTATAGCAGGTTGAATAGTTGGGGGGTATAGTACTTTGGCACCAAAGTGCGACAGCTCCCACGCCTCTTTATAAGAGAGCTCTCCGATTGTCTTTGGATCCGACACCACTTTTGGGTCGCCACTCATTATTCCATCTACATCGCTCCATATTTCAAGAACTCTGGAGTTGGAAGCGGCTGCAAAAAGGGCTGCTGTATAGTCCGATCCTCCTCTCCCCAAGGTTGTTGTTTTAGAGTTAATATCGCCAGCTATAAAGCCGGGAACGACAAATAGCCTGATAGAGGTATCTTTTAGAACATTACGGATGTTTTCATAGGTTTGCCCACTATCAACTACATTGCCTCCGTTGTAGGGGAATGTTACAATAACCTCTCTTGCATCTACCCATTGTGAATTGATCCCCTCTGAGTGGAGTATAGCCCATATAATTGCAGTACTTAGCAATTCGCCATAACCCATCACTAAATCTAAAGTTGAATTTGTACACTCTCCAACCAAGGAGATCCCCTCCAACACCTTTAGAAGTTGTGTAAAGTATGTTCGGCAGAGATTCCGGGGAGTCATTTGATAATCTATATGTATCGCCTCTTCAATAAGTTTAAAATGCTCCTCTTTTAGTTGTGAAACTATCTTTTTATAGCTCTTATCATTTGAGGTTGCAAGGTGGGCAGCCTCTACCAACTTATCGGTGCAACCTGCAATTGCAGAGGCTACCAATACTGTTCTATCTCTATGGGAGGCTTCGATAGCTATCTCTACCGAGTTCAATATATTCTTTCGATCCTTTATAGATCTTCCACCAAATTTTATTACCTGCATTGTTAAAGTTTAAAATGTTTTTCTACTATCTTTTTCAGCTGATCGCTCTCTATTAAAAAGCCATCATGGCCAAAGAGCGATTCAATAACTTCGAGCTGCGCATTTGAAATAGAGTCGGCTAAAAAATATTGCTCCTCGATAGGGAAGAGAGTGTCGCTCTCTATTCCTACCACTACGCTTTTAGCAGTTATTCTACCCAAAGCCTCTTTTGCTCCGCCTCTTCCTCTGCCACAATTGTGGCTATCTATAGACCTGGTCAATTTATAGTAACAGTAGGCATCGAAGCGCTCCGACAACTTCTTCCCCTGATATTTTTGATACGATGCTGCTCTTTGGGCAAAGAGAGTCTCCTCCTCCTCTTTTTGAGTGGCATTGTACCCTGCATAGGAGCGATAGGAGAGGAGAGCTATTGCACGGGCTGCCTCCAATCCTTTTATTCCTCCACTCAAATTGCGCTGCTCCAAAAATGTTGGATCGGCCTCTATAGCCATTCTTTGTGATTCGTTAAAGGCAACAGCCCAAGGAGTTACCTCACTGCCACAGGCTATTGCCAATAGATTTTCAATAATTGAAGGGTATATAATTGCCCACTCCAACGCTTGAAAGCCGCCAATGGAGGCTCCAGTTACCAAATGGATCTTTTCGATCCCCAACGCCTCCCTTAAGAGATTGTGTGCCCTTACAATATCTCGAACGGTGACATCTGGAAAAGAGAGTAGATAGGGGGTGCCCTTCTCCGAAAGGGTTGCCGGCGATGAAGAGCCGTAACTTGAACCCAACATGTTGGCGCACACTACTGTATATCTCTCTGTATCGAAACTCTTTCCAACCCCAACCATTTGTGGCCACCATTCGGTAGGATTGGAGTTTGCTGTAAGTGCATGACAAATCCAGATTACCTTTTTATTAGGCTCAACATTGCCCCAGATGTGGTAACAAATTTTTAGTGAGGGGAGCTCTTTGCCACTCTCTAAACGAAAAGGGGTATCTCTCTTAAAAAATCTCTTCTCCATATCTATAAATGGCTATTAAATATTTTTAAATGCCCCCTCAAGATCACTCTTAATATCCTCTATATGCTCTATTCCGGCAGAGATTCGAAGAGAGTTCTCTCCTATTCCCGCACTCTTTAGAGCTGCCGAAGAGAGTTGCGAATGGGTGGTAGATGCGGAGTGGCTTATAAGTGTCTTGTTGTCGCCAACATTTACAAGGTGGCTAATAAGCTCCAACGACTCTACAAAACGGGCCCCACTTTGGCGATTACCCTTAATATCTATTGTTAGTACCCCACCGAAACCCCCTTTAAGGTATCTTTTGGCGTTGGAGTGGTTGGGGTTATCTTTTAGCCCGGGATAGTTTACCTTCTCTACCTTTGGGTGGCGGCTCAGCCACTCTGCAAGTTGCTGCGCGTTGCTTAAAATTCTCTCCATTCTAAGCGATAGAGTCTCTAAGCCTTGAAGGAGCAGGAAAGAGTTGAAGGGACTCAAAGAGCAGCCCCAATCGCGGAGCCCTTGTGCCCTTGCTCTAACTGCAAAGGCTACACTTTTGCTCCCCTCTTTTGCGCCAAATGTATCCCAATAACTCAATCCATTATATGAATCTGATGGGAGAGTGAGTAGTGGAAACTTGCCGTTGTCCCACCTATAGTTGCCACACTCCAAAACAACTCCCCCTATAGAGTTGCCGTGCCCTCCAATCCATTTGGTAGCGGCGTGGGTAACAACAGCAGCACCCCACTCCGACGGGCGAAAGAGATAGCCTGCTGCGCCAAATGTATTATCTATAATAAGGGGAATATCTTGCCGGCGGCACAGCTCTGCCACCTCTTCAAAATTGGGAATAAAGAAATCGGAGTTGCCTATAGATTCAATAAAGAGCGCTTTGCTCTTTTTATCTATGGCAGACTCTACCTCTTTGAGATCTCTCCCATCTACAAATCTAAACTCAATTCCCAAAGCGGCAAAGCTGGAGCGGAACTGATTGTAGCTTCCTCCGTAGAGTGAAGAGAAACATACTATATTATCTCCATTGGAGGCAATATTTTGAATTGCCAAAAACTGCGACGACTGCCCCGAAGAGGTGGCAACCGCGGCACTACACTCCTCAAGTGCTGCAATCCTCTTTTCAAAGACAGAGGTGGTTGGGTTTGAAAGTCTTGTGTAGATATCCCCTTCGGTTTGGAGTTGAAATAGTGCCGAAGCGTGTTGGGAGCTATCGAATAGAAACGATGTACTTTGGTAAATAGGTGTAACACAAGGTCCGTTGGAGGTCCCCTCTATTTTTCCTGCATGTACAAGCAGGGTATCAAAATGTCTATTTTTCATAAATGATGATGATAATGGTTAGAAAAAGGTGCAAAAAATTGCAGATTTTCGGGATATTCCCGAAGGACTTACGCAAAGCCCTCTCTGTTAGTAATGCATCTTAACGATGCATTCGCATTATCATCGTTGTGTGAGAAAGGAGGGTAGCACCCCCTACTAAAGGGGTAGAGTCTAAATTTATTATAGAAACGGTTCTTTTCACTACACTGCTTTGGATTGCAAAACTATTAAAATAAATAGCTTTTCCAAAAAAAATTGAGTTATGGCACGCAATATGATATTAGAAACAATAATATTAATGCCCTATTATACAATCTAACTATCAATCAATATGGAGAGTAATTTAGTTATCTATACCGAAAAAATTAATTGTCAAGATTGTTATAAGTGTATTAAAGTTTGCCCGGTGAAATCTATTAAGATAGAAGATTTCAGCGCTTCTGTGATAAATGAGAGTTGTATCTTTTGTGGAGAGTGTATAAATGCATGTCCTGCAAATGCCAAAAAGTATAGAGACGACACCCATCTAATTTTAGATTGGGCAATAAACCAAGAGAAGATGATAGCCTCTATAGCCCCCTCTTTTCTTTCAGATTTTGGAGATGAAAAATTAGAAAATATATTAAAGGCATTCTATGTTTTGGGGTTTTCTGCTGTATCTGAAACAGCTCTTGGTGCCGAGTTAGTTGCTGTAGAGACAAATAGAGTTTTAAAGGAGAGTGACGAAGATGTTGTTTTAGCTACATGTTGCCCTTCGGTTGTAAATTATATTAAAATTCACCAACCAAATTTAGAGAAAAATCTTGCTCCGGTTGTCTCTCCTATGATTGCTCATGCGCGCCAACTAAGAGCTGCAGGTTACAACAATTATAAAATAGTCTTTGTAGGGCCCTGTATAGCTAAGAAGAGGGAGAGTGATATCTATGGAGATGAAGTTGATGCAGTTATAACTTTTCAAGAGTTCACTGCCCTTTTAGAGCGGGAAGGTATATTTTTTTCCGATATGGAGAAGATAGAGCTCCCAGAAAAATTTGTAATTGGAGCCTCTGAAAGAGCAGGACTTTTCCCTGTCGATTATGGTATGATAAGCACTATGTGTCGCGAAAAAGAGTCTGTGGATGCAAATTTTTTAAGCTTTTCGGGAATGAAAGCGGTTATGGAGGTCTGTTCTGAACTTAAAGAGTGGAACCCATCCGATAGAGTATTCGTTGAATTGATGGCGTGCGACGGAGGGTGTATCAAGGGGCCTGCCACCAATGTTAAAGAGGGAGTTGCAGCTAAGCGAAACCGACTTCTTAGAGGTTACGACAGCTTTAAACGCTCCAAATTGGCTACCCCGTTTCCGCAGGTCACAGTACCATTGAATTATCATGCCTATCAGGTGAAGAGCAAATATAATCACCCTTATAGCGATATTGAGATTCAACTTGCTCTAAACTCTATGGGTAAAACGAGTAAAGAAGATGAACTCAACTGTTCAGGGTGTGGCTACGATAACTGTAGAGAGTTTGCCATTGCCCTTTTAGAGGGGAAGGCAGAGCGCGAAATGTGTATCTCTCAGATGAGAAAAGAGGCACAAAACAAAGCCTCTATACTACTGCACAAGATGCCCTATGGAGTTGTGCTTGTAAATGAGAAGATGGAGATTGTAGATGCCAACGACAAATTTATAAAAGTTGGAGGGGAGGAGACGCTTCTTATTGCAGAAACTTTAGGGAGCTTGGCAGGCGCCGACCTCTATAAACTGGTTCCTTATGCAAAATATTTCCAATCTGTACTAAATAGCGGGGAAGAGTCGGCAGAATTTGATCTTCGTGGCCACGGTTTCAATATCAAATTATCTATTGTTTCAATACAGCCCAAGAAAACAGTATGTGGTATTTTACACTATTTAGATGATACTCAGCTAATAAAAGAGCTTCTATCTGAAAGGATTAAAGAGGTTATTAAGCAGAACGCCCAGTCGGTTCAGAGGATAGCCTATATCTTAGGAGAGAGTGCCTCCTACACAGAGAGTGTTTTAAATTCTGTTATAGATTCAGAGATAAAAAAGTAGAAGATGTTTTTTCAAGGCGAGAGTGACCATTTTATAGAGATAGCACACACACAACAGTTCAAAAATGGCGAAGTGGTAGGCGGAGACACCTTTGTCTCTGCCAACATAAAAGATGAAAACCGCTATATTGCAATACTTTCCGACGGTTTAGGGAGTGGTATAAAAGCTAATGTATTAAGCTCTCTCACTGCCTCTATGGCTATCAATTTTCGCTTACAGCATCAACCATTGGCAGACTCTATGTTCACCATCTTAGATACAATACCTATTGACTCTCAGAAACAGATGGGTTACGCAACCTGTTCAGCAATAGAGATAGGGTATGACGGCTCTGCCCATCTGATAGAGTTCGACAATCCAGAAGTTATGCTCTTTAAGGGTTCTGCCTATACCGAACATAGGAAAGAGAAAATTACAATTGAGACCCCTCAGGGAAAAAGGGAGCTTTTAGAGTCTAGAGTTAAACTCTCTAAGGGCGATAGAGTAGTAATGGTATCGGATGGGGTTGTACAGAGTGGGCTGGGTTCCAGATTGTTGCCTCTTGGATGGGAGAGGGAGTCTGTTATAGACTTCATTAAAAGCTATATAGAGAAACACCCCGATGTTTCGGCGCGTGATCTATCACAGGTAGTTATGCAGAAGGCTCTCTATAACGATCTTTTTTTAGCCAAAGATGATATCACTTGTGGTGTTATCTATTTAAGGGCACCAAGAAAATTGCTTATCTGTACCGGTCCTCCATTTAACATAGAGAATGATGCCCAAATGGCTAAACTGTTTGACACATACGAGGGGCGTCGTATTGTATGCGGAGGAACCACCTCTCAAATATTGGCTCGTGAGTTGGGGCGTAAAATTGTAGGAGATGGAAGGCAGCAAATTAAATCGAATCTCCCCTCTACAGCACAGATGGAGGGAGCAGAAATTGTAACAGAGGGGATCTTGACACTTGGCCACTTGGCAGACCTCATTGAGCATTACAAAGAGGGCGATAAAATAGAGAGCTCTCCGGCCGGCGACATCTTAAAAATTATAATGGAGTCGGATATAATAGATTTTCTTATGGGAACCAGAATAAATGAGGCTCATTACGACCCTTCGCTTCCAGTTGAGATGGAGATTAGAAGAAATATTGTACGACGCCTTAAATCCCTGTTGGAAAGGGTATTTCTCAACAGGGTCAATATAAGGTATATCTAAGTAGAACTCTATTCGAACTTGCTTAGCAGCAGCTCCATCAATTTTGCGGCAGCAACTGTAACTGAAGTTCCGGGGCCAAAGATTGCAATAGCTCCCGCTTTGTAAAGAGAGTCGTAATCTTGAGGTGGAATCACACCCCCTACAACCACCATTATATCCTCTCTTCCCAATTTTTTAAGCTCGTTTACAATCTGAGGCACTAATGTCTTGTGACCCGCGGCAAGAGAGGAGACCCCAACTACATGAACATCATTCTCTACCGCCTGCTTAGCAGCCTCTTGAGGTGTTTGGAAAAGAGGTCCCACATCAACATCAAAACCGCAATCGGCATAGCCGGTTGCTACCACTTTTGCTCCGCGGTCATGGCCATCTTGCCCTAATTTGGCGACCATAATACGGGGTTGACGACCCTCTTTCTCTGCAAATTTGGCCACCAACTCTTTAGCCTTTTCAAATTGGAGGTCGTTTTTAACCTCACTCGAATATACACCTGTATTCATTCTAATTACTGCTTTATAACGCCCTGCGTAAACTTCACAAGCATCAGATATCTCTCCTAAGGTAGCCCTACATTTTGCAGCCTCTACCGCAAGTTCAAGTAGATTGCCACTCTTGTTTTGAGCTGCTTTGGTAAGGGCATCGAGAGCCGCCTTTACATCGCTCTCATTACGGTTGGCCCTGAGCTCTTTCAATCTCTTGATTTGAGACTCTCGAACCATAGTATTGTCTACATCTAAAATCTCAAGAGGCTCCTCTTTTTCTAAGCGATATTTATTCAAGCCAACAATTGTATCGTGTCCGGAATCTATTCGTGCCTGCTTTCTTGCAGCAGCCTCCTCTATACGGAGCTTGGGTATTCCCGTTTCAATTGCCTTAGCCATCCCTCCCAACTTCTCTACCTCTTCTATATGTGCCCATGCCCTCTTTGCAATATCGGCCGTAAGCTTCTCTACATAGTAGGAGCCTGCCCAAGGATCCAACGATTTGGTTATGTTGCTCTCTTCCTGAATATAAATTTGAGTATTTCTTGCTATTCGTGCCGAAAAATCTGTAGGGAGGGCAATCGCCTCATCTAAAGCATTGGTATGGAGTGACTGGGTATGGCCCAAAGCGGCTCCCATTGCCTCTATACAGGTTCTGGCAACATTGTTGTATGGATCTTGTTCGGTAAGAGACCAACCCGATGTTTGTGAGTGTGTGCGAAGAGACATCGACTTCGGATT
This sequence comes from uncultured Muribaculaceae bacterium, assembly GCA_964512295.1. Lineage (GTDB taxonomy): Bacteria > Bacteroidota > Bacteroidia > Bacteroidales > UBA932 > Bact-08. The sequence goes on along the minus strand of CAZEGL010000002.1, from coordinate 72,860 downwards.
TTTGGGATTGAACTCTTTTACCAATTTGGCCCAAATCATCCTAGCAGCCCTCATCTTAGCAATCTCCATAAAGTGGTTCATACCCACAGCCCAGAAGAACGAAAGACGGGGAGCAAAACTATCTATATCCATTTTGGCAGCTATACCGGTTCTAAGGTACTCCAATCCATCGGCAAGGGTATACGCCATCTCTATGTCGCAAGTTGCTCCAGCCTCCTGCATATGGTATCCCGAAATAGAGATGGAGTTGAATTTGGGCATATTCTTAGCAGTGTAAGCGAAAATATCTCCAATAATTCTCATAGAAAATTCGGGAGGATAGATATAGGTATTTCGCACCATAAACTCTTTTAAAATATCGTTCTGTATTGTTCCCGCAAGCTGTTCAAGTTTGGCTCCCTGCTCCAATCCCGCAACAATATAGAAGGCCATAATTGGTAGCACGGCACCATTCATAGTCATAGAGACAGACATTTTGTCTAACGGAATTTGGTCAAAGAGCACCTTCATATCCTCTACACTACAGATACTAACTCCCGCTTTTCCCACATCTCCCACCACTCTTGGGTGGTCGGCGTCGTAGCCGCGGTGGGTAGCTAGGTCAAAAGCAACCGATAGCCCTTTTTGCCCAGCAGCAAGATTTCTTCTATAAAATGCATTGGACTCTTCTGCAGTAGAGAAGCCGGCATATTGTCTAATAGTCCATGGTCTCATAACAAACATGGTGCTGTAGGGGCCTCTTAAAAATGGTGGAATACCTGCAGCATATTCCAAGTGTTCCAACTCCTCTAAATCGGCAGCACTGTAGCTCTCTTTAATACCAATCTGTTCGGGAGTCATAAGAGTGAACCGGTTTGACGACTCAACCCTCTTTTCTGCGCTATATTGTAATTTTGAAAAATTTGGTCTCATATCTTTCTCTATATTTTATCTAAATGCCAAGTTTATTTTGATACTCTTTAAGAGTTTCCAAGAGATTACTCTTAACACCAATGAAGTTGGTAATCCCTTCTGCTTCCAACTCTGGGCGGGAGGCGGGATCGCCAGCTACAACCAATATTGCTGCTCCATTGAGCAGTTTGTTAATCTTTGGAACTGCTTCCCCGTACTCATCGTCGGAAGAGCAGGCAACCACAATCTCTGCTTTTGATGCAAGCGCAGCCTCAACTCCCTCTTCTACTGTTGCAAACCTATTGTTGTCTATAATTTTAAAACCGGCAACACCAAAGAAATTAGAGGAGAATTGTGCTCTTGCCCTACACATTGCCAAGTTGCCAAAAGTGAGCATAAATACAGTTGGTTTTTTTTCGCTTGTTTCGGTTGCAAACCTAACAGCCTCAAAAGCTTGCGCTCCTCTGTATTGCTCTATCGGTTCAACTATCCTCTCTTGGGAAGAGTTGTCTCCCTCTTTACGGGTAACCATATCTAAAGAGACTTCATCTTCTGCCTTCTCTGTGAAATTTGGGTATTGGTTGGTACCCAATAGAATCTCTCTTCGGGTTGCAATATTTGCATCTCTCTTTGAAGAGATCTCCTTAATACTCTTTTGAATCACCCCTCTCTTTAGCGCCTCTCTATAGCCACCAATCTCCTCTATCTGAGTAAATAGTTTCCACCCCTCCTCAATTATTGATGAGGTGAGATTTTCGATATAGTAAGAGCCGGCAGCTGGATCGGTCACCTTGTCGAAGTGAGCCTCCTCCTTTAAGATAATTTGAGTGTTTCGGGCAATTCTATTGCTAAATTCCGACGGTTCTCTAAATGGAGTGTCGTAAGGAAGAACCTCTAAAGAGTTTACCCCAGCTAAAGCTGCACTCATTGCCTCTGTGGTCCCCCTTAACATATTTACAAATGGATCCCATATTGTCATATTCCAACGGGATGTTTTTGCATCTACGCAAATCTTTAACAGCTCACTATCGTCTACCCCCCACTCTTTGGCTATATTGGCCCAAAGAACCCTTGCAGCACGGAACTTTGCAATCTCCATAAAATAGTTGGAACCTACAGAGAGGTTGAATCGCATCTTTGCAACCGCCTCGTTTGCCCCAATACCCATTTTTGTGAGTATAAATAGATATTCGCTTGCCATAGAGAGAGAGAAGGCGAGCTCCTGTACAATAGAGGCACCTGCATCATTGAAGATATAACCCTCTACCCCCACCACTTTAATTCCAGGGTACTCTTTAGTAAGCTCAAATGCTCTCTCCAATCTATTTTCAAAATCGCTACAGTTGTAGTTGCCTGTGGTGGTAAGCCATTGCAAAGGATCTAAATCGAAAGAAGCGATAATCTCTTTTGGGTTGAATCCCAACTTCTCTACAGCCTCTATAAACGACTCAATAAGTTTTGGCGTAGAGCAACTGCACCCTCTATAAAGGGTCTCATTTTGGGTGAGGTCTATCCCTTGTAAGAGTGTAACAAACTGTTGAGTATCTATTCCAGAAGGGGGGAGGGTAAAAGCTACCGAATCTACCCCTCGTGCCAGTGCTTCTATAGCCTCTAAATTACACTCCTTCACACCCTTTTCAAGGGGGTAGCTCTGGAGAACCTTCCAATTGTTAAGCGGTTTGGTTCCCCTCACAAAAGGGAACTCTCCGGGAGAAGAGTCAAGATGCTCTATCCCCGCCAAATCTTCATTGCGGTAATAGGGCTTTACAGAGAACCCCTCCATAGTTTTCCAAACCAGCCGCCTTTGATAATCGGCCCCTTTTAAATCTTTCATAATCTCCTCTTCCCACGCTTGTGTAGAAATAGGAGGAAATTGAGTAAACAGTTTATCTGCCATATTATTTAAAAATAGTTTTGTTCTATTAAATTGACTAAGTATTTCTACTTGGCAACCACAAATATACTTATAATAACTCTATCAATTAAACCTTTTAATTAGAAAGATGTCAAAGAGGGTGAATGAGAGAAAGGAATTTATTTATTTTAAACAGAGCAATATCATGAAAAAATTATCAATTTTAACACTATCGTTAGTTTTAACACTTTCACTTTCGGCACAACAGTTAGTTCAACGGGGGCCAGGTTATGCAAAAGCAAATCCACTCCACACTGCACTCAATTTAAATGAAAACCAGAGTAGTGCAATTGAAGCTCTCCGGATAGAAAAATTAGGCGAATTGAACAAGTTAAACAATCTTCAAAGAGAGTATAAAGCACAATTGATTACTCTAAAGCAGGCAACTAACCCCGACCAAAAAGCTATAAATGCCAAAATCGATCAACTTACAGAACTTCATAATAAAAGATTGAAGTTGAATGCTCAACATGAGTTGAAAGTAAGAGCACTTTTAACAGATGAGCAGAAGGTTGAGTGGGATGCCCGCAAAGCCAGAAACATGGGAAGAGGCACAAGGGGTAGAAATATGTCGCCCGCTATGGGAGGAAGATTCAATAATAATCGTGCAAATGGACCACGCACCAATAGAGAAAATACCAATCGCCCCGGAGTTGCTCGTGGTGCAGGATTTGGACCAGGCTATATGAACTCTAACACTGTTATAGATCAATAGCAATTAGTTTAACTGCTCAATGGCAATAGCCAATCGTAAGTAACTAAATATTGGCTGGTAAGTAATGAAAAAAGAGGGGTCTCTTCCAAAAGAGACCCCTCCTCTATTTAAATCAATTGAAAATTGCAGCTCTACCAACTGTTGCTTTTGCCCTTTCAATTTTGTTTAGCCAGCCTCTCTTAACTATGTGGCATTTGACTCTTATTGTTTGAATTTAAAGAGGTTTTTCTAAGTTCAAAATTGACTCCAAGATATTTCTGGCGCACTTCGGGGTTATTAGAAAGCTCTTCGGCAGTTCCACTCTCCAGAATTTTACCCTCGTAGAGCAGATAGGCTCTATCGGTAATTTCCAATGTCTCGTGTACATTGTGATCTGTTATTATCACCCCAATATTTTTTGCGGTAAGCTTTGAGACAATCTGCTGTATATCCTCTACAGCTATAGGATCTACTCCGGCAAAGGGCTCATCTAAAAGTATAAATTTGGGCCGAATAGCAAGTGCCCTAGCAATTTCACACCTTCTTCGCTCACCACCCGAAAGTTGAACCCCATAACTTTTTCTAACCTTCTGTAGAGAGAACTCCTCTATCAACTCCTCTACCCTCTCCTTACGCTCATTTTTAGTAAGAGGCGAAAGCTCCATTATTGCTAAAATATTATCCTCTACACTCAACTTTCTAAAGATTGAAGCCTCTTGCGCCAAATATCCAATGCCCATCTGAGCTCTCTTATACATAGGTAGTGCAGTAATCTCCATTTGATCTAAGAAAATCCTTCCCGAATTTGGCTTTATAAGTCCTGTAATCATATGAAAAGTGGTAGTCTTTCCAGCACCATTTGGCCCAAGAAGCCCCACTATCTCCCCTTGATTCACCTCTACCGACACCTCTTTTACTACGGTGCGAATACCATATCGCTTTACCAAATCTCTACAGTATAACTTCATCTCTTACTCTAACTCCAATTTCAAATCGTTTTGTAGCTCCTTAACCTGCGGGTATTTATCGGTAAGAAATTTAGCCTTCTCATGGGGCATATAGATCTTTTTCTCATCTACTGAACTCTCTTCCTGCACCTGAATGGCCAACTCTATAGTACTATTTTTAAGGTTAGATCTTAAAAAAGAGAGAAGCCTATGGTGGCAATTGCTCTCAATCCAATTTCGTTGCCCCTCATTAGCTACTAAAAAAGTGATATGGGTATCGTCTGTCACCACTGGTTTACTTTGCAAAATAGCGTTGGAGAGGCGGGGAAACTCCTTCTCGCTTTCGGCCATTGCTCTCCACGCTTGCTCCAATTCCCCTTCCGAAAATGGATGATCTTCTCTCTCTTTTGACCCTTTAGCCTCTAGGCTATTAAGACTCTTGCTCTCTATCTCTTCCTTAGCTGTTGCCAATAAATCTTTAATAGAGAAAGAGGATTTAGAGAGTGATGGGGTAGGGGAGGGCTGTGGCTGGCCCTGTGGCTCTGCTACGCTTATGGGCTGAGGTTGGGGCTGTATCTGGCCCTGTGGCACTTCAACTTTTAGAGAGTGTTGAGGCACTGAATCGTCACTCTTTATCTGCTCCTCTTTTTGCGATTTAGAAGAGAACTTCTCACCCAATCGGGAGAGGTTTAAGAGTGCTATCTCTATGTGCAACCTTGGATTACCACTCGATTTATAGCCCGCTTCGCAATTACCGGAAATATTTAACGCTTCATAAAGAAAAGAGTATGGAAGGGTTTGTGCAGTAGCAATATACTCCTCTTTTATTGTAGGGGGCAGTTCCAATAGTGGGTGGGTGGAACTCTCTTTGGCTACAAGTAGATCTCTAAAATGGGTACTCAATCCCGCTATAAAATGGAGTGTGCTATACCCTTTAACCACTATCTCATCAAATAGGAGGAGAGGTGCAGTATGCTCACCTTTGTAAAAATAGTTGGAGAGCTTTAAGTAGTAGTGATAATCGAGCAGATTGAGGGTAGAGATAATTTTCTCGTAGCTTATCTTTTCTCCACAGAAGGCAACCGCCTGGTCAAATATTGAGAGTGCATCCCTCATGGCACCATCCCCTTTTTGAGCTATAATATGTAGAGCTTCAGGTTCAATTTCAATACTCTCCTTCTCTGCAATTATCTTTAAGTTAGAGATAATATCTTCAATTGAAATTCTTTTGAAGTCATATACCTGGCACCTTGAGAGTATAGTGGGAAGGATCTTATGTTTTTCGGTGGTGGCCAAAATAAAGATAACATTTGGGGGGGGCTCCTCCAATGTTTTTAGAAATGCATTGAATGCACTCAGAGATAACATATGTACCTCATCTATAATAAATACCTTATACTTCCCAACTTGAGGAGGAATCCGCACCTGCTCATTAAGCTCTCTAATATCCTCTACCGAATTGTTGGAGGCGGCATCAAGTTCGTGGATAGAGAAAGAGCGCCCTTGATCGAAAGCGAGACACGATTCGCACTTTCCACAAGGCTCCATCTTCTCTCCCGGTTCAAAACAGTTTATAGTTTTTGCAAAAATTCTGGCGGCAGAGGTCTTACCAACACCCCTGGGGCCACAAAAGAGGTAGGCGTGGGCCAACTGCCCCTTTAAGATTGAATTTTTGAGGGTTAGAGCTATATTCTCCTGTCCTACCAACCCATCAAAAGTTGTTGGCCGGTACTTTCTGGCCGAAACTATAAATTTGTCCATATCTTACAAAAGTACAAATTTTTGTATAAATTTGTCTATTGTGCAATAGGTTAAATTATGACAAAAAATCTCTTTTTTCTTCTTCTGTCTCTCCTTGTAACAACATATGGTAAAGGCGCCGTATCGCCCAAGGAGACAGTAGTTGTGATTCCTTCAGCCACCTTAACCGAAATGCTTCTTGCAGATGCTGTCAAAAAAGGGTGGAGATTTACCCCTTACCGTTTTTGCGATTTACAGGAGTATAAAAGGCTCGCTAAAGAAGAGAATTACTACTTTCTAATGATAGCCAAAGGTAACTCTTCGGGTGGTTTGGAGAGCTCTTTCGAATACCTTACTCTATTAAAAGGGGGAGACAAACTTGCCAAAGGTTTAAGTAGTGAAAGTGCTATTATAACCTATCCCCTTCAACCTTTTAACGACCCTTCGGGGCTATATCATCACTTAATCCCCTTCTATCTTGAAGCGATACAGAACTACTTGGCTCAAGAGAGAGTAGAAATCCCACTCCCAATCGATGCTCAAATGAGATTTTTCAATAGAATGGATCGGGGGAGCGGCAAAAAACTTCTCTTCGCTATGGAGTACCTAAATTATAAAATATCCCTTCAAGATTTTACTGCGCAGTTTCGCAATAAGGTAACAGTTATCTCCCCACAAGAGGTAGAGGAGGCCTTAACCAACAGCAAAGAGGAGTGGCTTATCCCAATTTTAATTGCCCCTCAACCCTATAAGAGTGGTAATACCTATTATAAAATGGTGCTCAATAGTAAAAACTACGATCTTCTCTATTTTAGAAGGGGTAGGGTGAAAAAGGGGGAACCTCCCGGCTTCTCCAAAGAGGATATTAGAGCAATCTCAACACCTTTTTCTTTCGATTGATGGAGTACCTTGTGAGAGAGCTCGATTCGGGGATGGCTCTAACTTTTAAACCGATAACCTCTCCTGTAGCCTACTGCTCTTTAACCATTAGGGCGGGCACTCGCGATGAACCATTGCCACTCAATGGTTTGGCTCATCTTACCGAACATATGCTCTTTAAAGGAACCAAAAGGAGAAGCTCAAAGAGAATAAATACCTACCTTGAAAGATTGGGCGGAGAGCTCAACGCCTACACTGCAAAAGAGGAGACAGTACTTCATGCTACCTTTCTAAAAGAGGATCTCAATAGAGCTTTAGAGCTACTATCCGATATAATCTTCAACTCCACATTCCCCGAAAAGGAGCTTAGAAAAGAGCGGGAGGTAATTTTAGAGGAGATCTCCTCTTATGGTGATACCCCTTCGGAACAGATTTTCGACGATTTTGAAGAGATGCTCTTTGGATTGCACCCCCTCTCAAAATCTATTTTAGGTAGGGCAGAGACTCTTATGTCGATTGAAGTAGAGCATATTAAAGAGTTTGTAGAAAAGTTTTACCACCCTGGGGCAATGACTCTTTCTATAGTAGGCGATTTTAAAGAAAAACCTCTCTTAAGATATGCTAACCGTTACTTTGGAGCACACCTTAAGGGTAGGGAAGCGGGCAGGAAAAATCCACTTTTTGATTTGATAGAGAGTGGAGTAGAAAAAACAGATAGAGAAGATGCCTATAATAAGAGCTCTTTTAATTCGCTCTTTAAGCCAAAGGAGTCGATTGTTGCCCGTAACACCTTTCAGTCGCATGCAGTTGTAGGGCTCGCACTAAAGGAGTATTCGCTCTACAGCCCCAAACGGTATGCAATGGCTCTATTAACCAATCTTTTGGGTGGACCCGCTCTCAATTCAAAATTGAATACCACCCTTAGAGAGCGACACGGTTTGGTCTATAATGTAGAGGCCAACTACTCCCCCTTTTCCGATTTGGGCCTCTTTACTATCTACTTTGGAACAGAGAATAACAATATAGAGCGCTGTATGGCTCTCCTTCAAAAAGAGCTCACAGCACTCTTTCAGAAGGAGCTATCGCCCCTCACCTTTAAGAGCGCCAAAAAGCAGCTTCTTGGGCAGCTTGCCATAGCTGGCGACAATGCAGAAGTTCAATGTTTATCTATGGGCAAATCGCAGCTTTTCTTAGGATATATCGAATCCGACAAAGAGATAATGGAGAAGATAGAGAGTATAGATGCAGCTCAATTGCATTCAGTTGCCCGGGAGGTTTTAAATTGGGATAATTTTAGTAGACTAATCTACAGGTAGAGTTAATAGATGATTGATAGAGTAGCACAATATGCCAATAGACTCTCCTTTCCACTCCCCGAAGTTTTAGAGTGGTTGGAGAGAGAAAGTTATCTGCGCAGCAACCAAATTCGTATGCTTTCTGGCCCAATTGTAGGTCGCTTCTTAATCAATTTTTCAAAAATATTAGCTCCCAAAAAAATTTTGGAGATTGGTACCTTTACCGGTTACTCTGCAATCTGTTTGGCACAAGCCCTTCCACCTGGCGGAAAGCTTGTTACAGTAGAAAAAAATAGAGAGCATCTATCCCTTATTGAAGAGGCACTCCGCCGCGCCTCTCTAAGCGATAGGGTAGAGGTGGTAATTGGCAATGCAATAGAGTATCTACAAAGGGGTAAAATAGAGGAGGAGGTTTGGGATTTGGTCTATATAGATGCCAACAAAAGAGAGTATGTAGAGTACTACAATTTAGTTATGCCACAACTTAAGTCTGGGGGCTATATAATTGCCGACAATGCACTCTGGAGCGGTAAAGTGGTTGATGGCAATGGGGGTAAAGAGATAGACAGACAGGGCAGTTCGATTGAGCTGTTTAATAAGATGGTTTTTGAAGATAAGAGGGTAGAGAGTTTTATTCTTCCCCTTCGCGACGGCCTCAATATTATCAGAAAATTGGAGCACTAATACCCCATAACCGATAAATTACCAAATATTTAAAATTTGTAGTACCTTAGTTTATATATTATTTACAACTAATAGTAGAAAATTATGGAGTATAGAGTTGATTTTAAATATAAGGTACTCTCTTTAGCTTTGGCTGCCCTCTTTTTTTGGGGTTGCGATGCCGGTTTAATCGATGGTGGTGGAGATATAGACGATAACACTTCAGAGCCTCCTCCCCAGGTGACTCTTCCAACATTGGTCACTTTAGAGGTAGAGGATATAGGTGAGAAGAGTGCAACCTCTGGAGGCAATATCCACTCCGATGGCGGTTCAGCAGTTACCCACAGAGGGGTGTGCTGGGGCACAAGTGCAAATCCCACTACCGCCAATAAAATAGTAGAGTCGGGTGAAGGAAAAGGACTCTTCTCTGCTTCTTTAACAGAGTTGGAGCCCGGCACAACCTATCATGTGAGGGCTTATGCTACCAATAGCAAAGGTACCGCTTACGGCAACAATATCTCCTTTAAAACTATAGAAGAGGATTCTACAGACCCCAACCCTACCGATCCTCCTCAAACTCCCGACCCTTTGGTAGACTCAAGGGATGGTAATATCTACCAGACAGTACAGATAGGGCCAAAAATTTGGATGGCCGAAAATCTGCGCTTCCTCCCCTCTCTTTCGTCACCCTCAATCAGCTCTAATTCAGACCCTCACTATCTTATTTATGATTCCGAGGAAACCGATGTAGAGTTGGGGAAACTGGAAGAGAATTACAATAAATATGGAGCACTTTATAACTGGAGTGCTGCAAAACAATCGTGCCCAGCAGGGTGGCATCTCCCTACCGATAACGAATGGCTCTCATTGATTTCTGCTTTAGGAGGGGAGTTGGTTGCAGGCGGCAAGATGAAAGAGAGTGGTACGCAACATTGGCAATCGGCAGCTACCGGTAGTGGCAACAACGAATCGGGCTTTACAGCACTTCCCGCAGGGGCGTATGACCCTTCCAGCCTAACAAAATTCTCCTACTTATACCGTTCGGGTTTCTGGTGGAGTGCTACCGAAGATGGCCCCGAGTCGGCCAATTATAAATATATAGACTACAACTCACATAAAATAAATAGCCATCACATCCAAAAGAAGAATGGCTATTCAGTTCGTTGTGTAAAAGATTAGAGTAGCGGTTATGGGCTGTTTTAGGCCAATTTTACCAATGGCTACTTGCTTCGTTCAGCGTAGCTGCGGGTTCGAGTATCTACCCGAATACGCTCTCCCTGATTGATAAAGAGAGGAACCATAATTTCTGCTCCAGTCTCTATAGTGGCTGCTTTTAAAGCGTTGGTAGAGGCAGTATCTCCCTTAACGGCAGGTTCGGTATAGGTAACTTCCATATCTACAAATGGAGGAAGCTCACAGGTTAGTACCCGCTCCTCATCTGCAAGAAACATCATCTCTACCCCTTGCCCCTCCTTCATAAGATCGGCATTTTCAATTAACGACTCCTCTATAGAGATCTGCTCAAAAGTTTCGGTGTGCATAAAGTTGAAGCCCATATCATCTTTATAGATAAATTGATAGGGTCTTCGCTCAACATTTATAATATCTACCCTCTCGCCGGCACTAAAGGTGTTCTCCAAAATTCTTCCATTTTCTAAGTTTCTCAACTTTGCCTTTACAAAGGCTGCACCTTTACCCGGCTTTACATGCTGAAACCACACTATTGCACAGGGTTTGCCATTATACTCTATACACAATCCGTTTTTAAAATCTGCTGTTGTTGCCATATACTGTTGTAAATCTAATTTTTCTGTTTCTACAAAGATAACTATTTTTGGAATTATTGAAATTTGTACTACTTTTGCACTCCTACAGAGGGTGCCATAGCTCAGTTGGTAGAGCAAAGGACTGAAAATCCTTGTGTCCCCGGTTCGATTCCTGGTGGCACCACTTTTAAAGAGAGAAAAGAGAAGATCCCCGAAAGTTTAACCACTTTCGGGGATTTTTGTTTTTCTATTAAAAAGGGAATATAAACTGTCTATCTATTATTCGATAACAATAGCAGGTACAGTTTTACCAAATTTGCTTGTGGTTTCGTACTGATATGTTCCTATTTGCCTTAAACAATTTTTAGATACATCTATTTTTTGGCCATCATAATAGGTTTTGCCATCATAATTGATTAGTAAAATAACAATATCATTTTCAAAGTCGTAAATACGGTATGTGCTGCCACTATATTGCTTTTCTTCTGTATAGTATTTTATCGTTGCAAGAGCTGCATTAGGTGCAATGACTTGAAAAATATCAATTTCAGATGATCTACTGTTTGATGTACTTGTTAAACAATCTCCTTTTTCTTCAAAAATTGAAAGACCAAGTAAGCCATCATTTGGTTTGTTAGCTACTAAATATACATAGGATACGAGAAAAGTTGCTAAAAGCCCTGCAACAAAACCTCCAATAAAAATTAAAAAATTCTTCATTTCTGTTAGTATAGTTTTATAAATCGTCTATTGCCTTTGCTTTAATTTTATCCCCATTAATTTTGTCAAAATACCCTAATCGCACGAATTTTCGGCTAACACTTTCGTGTCCAATTGAGAGTTGGATTTCACCTTTATCAGTTTTCCAAATAGAATAATATTTACATCTATCCATACCAACTTGGTGCATTCTTGATTTATCATCTTCGGGCTGAGAATAGCCGTCAAATTTTTCTACAACACCGGAAGGCTTTCCATATTTTTCGGTTAGCATTTGTTTTAAGTCAAAATAGTTCCCTGAAAGGTTTGACCAAGTCTCTTGGTCAGGAAAAAAAACATCAATTTTGTAAACTAAATCAATTTGCTTTAGTGTCGAAACACCAACATAACAATTTTTGTAACCTGCAAAATCTCCGTTTAGTATAGCAGTACCATCTTCTGTTCCTAAATGCGAAAAACCACTTTGTTTCATTTTTGAAACATATTCATCAAGTGTTCCGTCAATTGGAACCCCTTTAAAATTAAGATGCTCTGTTGTTTGAGCAAAAGTTAGCATTGTTGTTAATGCAAAAATAAATGTCAAAAAAAATCTCTTCATATAATCACTTTTTTCACTATTCGTTTTTAGAAAAACTAAGATAATAAATGCCCGAATAGTTGGCAACATATTTTATGTAGCTCTTTGTGATTAGTTATAGCCGTAACGGTTACGGTGGTAACAGAGATTGAGAAAAATTTAGATATATATCTTCTCCTTTTGTATAATCATCATACAAATAGGTAATATCCAGTAGCCAATCATTTCAATAAGATCCTCGAAGTGATAATAATTGGATAAACACTGTCAAAATCCTTCAAAGAGTTCTTGGCTGCAAATAATCTCCCAACTATTATTTCACCAATAAGGGTATTTTGAACCGTTTATTTCTGCAATCAAAGTATCGAAGTTGACTTTTACATTCCTGATGACCACACAGCTCCCTGATAACCGCACGGCCATGCAGGTATGTTATAATCTCTATCTTTTTAGAAATTGAAACCTAATGCAATTGATAGAGTATTTCTATAGGTTCCTGGTAGTACTCCGTTAAGAATTGAATCTAAACTACAATGAATCAGTTTAAATATTTTTCTTTCAGAAATAATTGCACATCTCTTTTTTGAAAAATGAAATTACATTACTAATTTTAGCGACAATTATAAAATAGAATTTATGAAAAAGTTTAGATTAGATAGGTCACTACCCCTTTTTGTCTCTCTAATTGCTCTAATGGCCGGCACTCTCTCCTGTCAAAAGGAAGGGCCAAAGAGCTATACCAACAGCGTACTCTATAATGGCGCCACCTATCCGATCGATTCACATAGTGCAAGCGAAGTTAAATATATGTTTGCTAATGGCTTACATATGTTTTACATCTCTTTTGGAGAAGATTATCCGCAAGAATTTAACTACATCTCATTTGATATTGCACACCAGCTTCTAAATAAAAAATATACTTTAGCCAAAGAGAGCTCATCTGCCAAGCGGTGGAACATATCGCTCTCAGATATAGAAGAGGATCTTTACATATATGGCAGCAGCGAAAGAATGAGAGATATTGTGGGGGGAACACTCTATGTAAAAAGTAGGGCAAACAACCATTTTGAAATTGAGTTAACTTTCTCTACTGCCGATCGTAAAGATTTGACAGTAAGTTATAAAGGTGTAGTTTCAGAGATGATACTCTCTCCCGAAGAGAGGGCAAAAATTGAGCAAAATCTTTTAACGATTGAATTATGGATTTAAAAATTGAACACAATATTGATAAGAGTAAGATTACTACCCTTGTAGATGGACACACAGGATATATAGAGTATAGCAACTACCCGGGCGGGATAGATATAACCCACACAATTGTTCCAAAGGAGATTGGGGGTAGGGGAGTGGCTGCCGCTTTAGTGCAATTTGCCTTAGAATATGCTCAAGAGAATAATCTTAAGGTAAGAGCTACCTGCTCCTATGTGCAGGTCTATTTTAAAAGGCACCAAGAGAGGTGGGGCCACCTTGAAGATCCTATTGAGAGTAAGTTTCCCCTAATGGATGGAATGGGAGGCAACGCCTGTGGTACCACCAAACCCTCCGGCTCAAATTAGGGCAACAGGTGTAAAAGAGATATTATTATCACTTTATGAACTTTAACGATACAAAAACAGCTTTTCAAACCAAAAGCAACTGGGACTTGAGAAATGCCCTTTTTCTCTTCACCCTAATTAACTATCCCTCTGTAGTAAAGCTATTTTCTACACTTACCAATTTCGCTTTAAAGATCCGATTCCCTATGGGATGGATTATAAAACCCACCCTCTATAGACAATTTGTAGGGGGAGAAAAATTGGAAGAGTGTACAGAGACAGTATCTCAACTGCACAACTATGGGGTAGATTCGGTATTGGATTTTTCTGCCGAAGGGGGAGAGTCTCATGAGGATATAGAGAGGGCCTTCAACGAAGTAAAGCGCTCTATAGAGTTTGCTCAAGGTAAAGAGACTATTCCCTATGCAGTTTTTAAGCCCACAGCAATGGGCAATGTAAAAGTGTTAACCAAAGCCTCTATGGAGGGGGTAGAGACACTATCCCCCCCGGAGTTGGAGCTGCTCTCTCAATTTAAAGAGAGGGTATTTGCGCTCTGTAGTGAGGCCCACCAAAGGGGAGTAAGAATTTTAATTGATGCAGAACACTATTGCTCCCAAGAGATTATAGATCGTGTTGTAGAGGAGGCAATGGAGCGGTTTAATGGGGAGAGGGCTATAGTTTTTCAAACTCTGCAGATGTATCGTACCGACAGGTTGGACTATCTAAAGAGAATCTATACCGAATCATTGGAGAAAGGGTATAGATTGGGGGTGAAGTTTGTAAGGGGAGCCTATATGGAAGAGGAGCGGGAGCTGGCTGCCAAAGGTGGTTATGCCGATCCCATATTTCCTACAAAAGAGGGTACCGATAACTCCTACGATGCTGCATTACAATTTGTTATTGACCATATAGACTCAATAGAGCTCTTTAGCGGTACTCACAATTACGAAAGCAACTATCTATTGGCCCGCTTGATGGAGGAGGGAGAGCTAAAAAGAGATGACAATAGGATATTCTTTTCGCAGCTCTATGGGATGAGCGACAACATCTCCTTTAAACTTGCCCAAGAGGGGTTCAATGTCTGTAAATATCTACCCTACGCTCCCGTTAAAGATGTCCTTCCATACCTTCTGCGCCGGGCAGAAGAGAATAGTTCTATGCAGGGGCAGAGCAGCCGTGAACTGCAACTTATAAAAGAGGAGATTAAAAGAAGAAAAGCAGAGCGATAGATTGATACTCTTTAAACCACACGATTAGAGGGGGAAGAGTCCATAAAACGCTGGGCTATGGCGCTTCGGTAGCTCTTTGAAACGGGTAGGGGGCCAACCTCTTCGCTCTCCAATTCTAAGAATATATTCTCTCCCTCCCTGCGCATACTTTTAACCCTGTCAAAATTTACCAAATAGGATCTGTGGCAGCGCACAACAGAGGTGTCGGAGAGCTCCACCTGCAATCTCTTGAGTGTAGTACGGATTAGAAACCTCTTAACTTTCTTTGCAGCAGAGTAGTGGATGGTTACATAGTTGTCATCTGCCTCAATATAGAGCAGATCGCTATATCTGATTGAGAGTCTTAACACCCCTTTATCGTCGGTAAAAAGAAGATTGGCCGGCTTATCGCCATCTTCACGGTCACTCTCTCTCTCTGCAAGTTGCTGCCTGCTCTCCTCCCATCCAAAATAGAACCAAAGAGTTATATAGGGGAGCAGTAGTACCAACGAGGTGTTGATCATAGAGGCTTTAAAGGTTGCCACTACATCTTTTCCAATATTTACCTTTAGAGAGTGGATAAAAATTGTATAGAAAAGCGATATAACCAATATCTCTACAAAGACCCAAATAAAGTATTTGGGGTAGCTTACACTACTCTTTAGAGAGTGGCGATACATAATAATTCTACTAATCACCACAACCAATACCCCAGTCAAAATAACCGGAGCAGAGAAGAGGAAGAATATAAAATCGGATACCTCGTACCAATTTTTGGAATCGAAAGGTTTGTAGATATTCATAAAGAGCAGAGCAAAGGCTGCGGTAAAGATTACCAACCTCACAATATTCCTCTTTGTTAAAAGATAGCGGGGAATTTCCATAATTAGACAAATTTAATAAAAATTGATTCACCCCCTATAGCAGATATTGGCCCCTAACTGCTCCATTTGGCCAAAAAGAGAGATGCTCTATCCCATTTTTTATAAATCTATGATAGTGCTCTATATAATTGTGAAAAATCTGAGCCAATTAAAAAATGAAGATAAAGCTTCTATCCTTTACCGAAGAGTTGGGGTTGCAAGAGATCTCAAAGAGGCGTTACCAAGTGAAGCCCTGTCCCAATTTGGGAGAAGAGGAGCCGGTTGAGTGCAATATCAATTTTAACTATAAAATTGTTCTGCCCGAAAGGGAAGAGAAAAGTGAGCCGGAGCCGGCCTCTAAGGCAATAGTGCTGCTTCACGGTTTAAACGAGAGGAGTTGGGACAAATACCTCCCTTGGGCAGAGTATCTTGCAAAAGGGTTGAATAGGGCGGTTATTCTCTTTCCTCTCTCAATGCATATGAACCGTTCGCCCCGTTTATGGTCGGATCCAAGAGCAATGCAAAAACTGATTGAGCAGGAGAAGAGCCTCGGGGAGGATGCCAAAAACCTCTCATTTGTAAATTATGCCCTCTCTAAAAGATTGTCGGCCGACCCTTTTCGTTTCTATTTGAGCGGACGGGAGAGTTTGTATAATATCAGGCAGTTGGCTCAAGAGATTGAGAGTGGGTCACATCCGCTCTTTAAGAGAGGGTGCAGTTTGGATATTTTTGCCTACTCCATTGGAGCACTACTCTCTCAAGTCTTACTTCTCTCCGACAGTAGCGGCCTATTCTCACGAAGCAAACTATTTCTTTTTTGTGGTGGTGCACTCTTTAGCGAAATGGACGGCAGTTCTAAGTTGATCATGTCCAACAGTGCATTTCGCAAACTCAACAGCTATTTTACCACCAAATTTTTAACAAAAAGTGGCGAGAGCAGGGTGGTGGGCGACCAGATAGAGGAGGCTTTCATTGCACATATAGAGAGAGAGTCGTTCAGAGAGAGGCGGGAACTCTTCTACCGCCTCAACAGCGATAGAATAAAAATTGTATCGCTCAAAAGGGATAAAGTTATTCCCACCCGTGGGATAGAGCTTGCCGTTGGAGCTGGAGCTCTACATTGTATAGAAGAGTTGGAGTTTCCATTTGGCTACTCTCACGAAAATCCATTCCCTACAGGGAGAGTAGAGGCAGACATTAGAGAAAACCACTTTAAAAGGGTATTTGATAGGGCTGTAAAATTTTTTACCCTCCCCAAATAGAGCGCCTCTACCCTCTCTTAAGGATTTACTCCCCCTACGGTGGCCCTTGCTCTATCTCCCGCTACATCTATCTGCTCGTCTTTTATAGAATCTTTAAAGCGCCCAAACTTAAACCTAAGTGATATCCCCACAATATAGCCTCTCTGTTCCTGCTCAACGGTCTGTCTAAAGAGTTCGCTGCCAATTGTTCTAGATATAATGCGTCGTCTTGAGAAGGGGTCGCTTAAGGTGATCGATCCATACAACTTATCTTTTATTAGAGTTTGCGAGAGACTCATATTCAAGTAGTGGTAAATATTGGTTTTAATACTCTGTGCCCCTCCAATGCTTGAACGCAAAGTATAGCTCAAATATAGCGATGAGGCTTTTGCAAATTCCGCTCTCAAACCCGCATTATATTCAAAGGAGCTGCTTCTACGGCTTCCCACATTTGGATTTCCGCTCTCAAAAAAGTATAGAGTATATACTCCCGTCTGGTTGAAACTTAACCAACTCAGCAGTTGCGGCTGCATATGGTCGATTTGAACTGCAGCGCTTTGCATCTTTCCCAAATTGTAGAACGATGTTGTACTTACCCCCTCTTCATCTACAGTAACCACCTCTTCAATCGCATTATCTATTAGGGAGTATAAAAACTGCAATCGGGCTACCCCTTTTGTAATGGGCTGTCTCCCTACAGATGCACCAAATGATATATTGTGTGCCAACTCCGGCTTCAGTTCCGGGTTGCCCCTTTTTATATTCATAGGGTCGCTCTTGTCTGAGTAGGGGTTTAGCCTATCTATATTGGGTCTTACAATTTGTTGAAAGTAACTTGTATTTATACGAAACATCTTAGAGATGTTATAATTTACTTTTACAGATGGCGAGAGACGCATATGTTCATAATCTAAGGGTGTATCTCCCGTGCTTTTAAATATCCCGTTGTCTCTCTCCCAGTTGGCCCCTATGCCGGTAGAGAAAAGAAATTTTCTCGAAAAATATTGGTAGTTGACAAAACCGTTTGCTACTTTTTGGCTATACTCCAATCCGTACGACTGCTCCTCTATAGCTTCGTACTGTTGGGTAAAAGGGTTATATTCCAAATAGTCAGAACTATTGCTATATTTTCTTCCTATAAAGCTTATTCTTCCTCCAATACGGTGTTTATAAATACCCCGTCTGCTTATAGATAAACTTGCTGCATGTTCGGTGGAGCCGGTAGAGGCAATAGAGCTTTGGAGTGGGATATGGTCTCTCTCTGTGCTATAGTTCCTCTCCGACGCTCTGTCTGTATATGTATAGGCATACCTTGCGTTGTATTTTGATGGGAGCTTATGCGAGTATTGTAGATCTGCAGTAAGTCGGGGCAGAGTTCTCGAACTGTTTTTACTCTCTCTATTCTGCTGGGTAGTTGGACTCTGCTCTATAAAATTTATTATTCTATCTGTGGTTTGCGAATAACTGTTGTTTTGAGACATTGTTGTAGCCAATCCGAATGAGAGTGCATTTCCAAATAGTTTGGCGCTGCTTCGCAACGATAGGGAGTGTCTCTCTGCATCGCTCCACGCACTCTTTGTCTGTTGGATCTCCATAGTCACCTCTTCACCCGACAGCGACTCTCTTATAGAGTTGGTCATGAGCTTTGGAGAGCCCGAAAAGCCTGGGTTATACTTTATACCCACTATATAATCTTTTAGGAACTTAGTCACTACATTTACCCCTCCTCCCGCACTCCATTTGTTGGATGCTGTAGCGTTTATCTCTGCCGCATAGCCGTTTGGTATCCTCCTTGCCGTTATTATATTTATCAAAGGTCCCTTATTGTTGTACTCTGGCGAACCCGGTTCTATCACCTCTATCTTAGACATGACATCTCCTTTTATAAGGGTCATTGGGAACTGTAGCGACCCGCTTATCAGTTCGTGCCTCTCCCCGTCGATCAATATTGTTCCCACCGGCATATTCATATATGAGAGTTTTCCATTTGACAGCTCCTGTCTCATACTTGGAATCTTCTGCATTATATCCATCATCTTCACCCTTTTTGCTTCGGGGTCCATACTCACATCGTATATCATCCTGTCGGGGTAGTTTCTTATGATGCTTAGAGTGTCTGTTATTGTAGCTCCGGTCAACTCTACTCCCCCCGCCACGGCTATCTCTCCAATCTCTATGGCGATACCTTTGTACTCTATCTCTACGGTATCCGACATATATCGCATAAAACTTGCCGCTATCTTATATTTTCCCTCCTTTATACCCTTTACCGAAAATCTTCCGGAGGAGTCTGCCGGTACGGCAGAGAGAACTCTGTCCCATCTGCCGTATAGCCACACCGATGCAAAGGGTATAGGCTCTCCCGAGAGTGCCTCTACTACAACGCCCGAAAAGGCCACCTCCTCTCTTTTTTGAGCAGAGAGCGCCGATGAGATCAAGAGGGTAAGGGTAAATAGAAAGAGTGAAACTCTATACCTCTTGTTCATAGTAAATAAATTTAAAGGTAAATGGTGGGTAGGGGTGAACTCAATTTTACACTTTGCAAGGTATTGATTATATTTTAATAATCAAAGGGTTAAAAAATAGTTGCAACTTTGTATCTCCTTTACTTATTTTAAATAATACTTTCTAAATAACCTTCTCAATCTTTTTCTCTTTTATTCAAAAGATGTGATCAGAGTTTTTCAATTAATTCTTCTCTTATTAATTGATACGCTTCTTGCGCATCATAGCGTTCATCTGGTCTTAAAAGCATATTGGTATCTCCCAAGAATTCTCCATCCAATATTTTTTGCTCCAGATTCATTAAGAATTTATTTTTTGTTGGAGGTTTATCAACCACAAAATCCATATATGAACGATAGCTCCGTATTAAATCATCTACGCATACCCGTTCGGTTATCAGCGCTCTATGTAAATCAAACAAGTCGCGACCTTTTCGTCGCTGATACAATGCTCTTAATTTGGTTCCGAGCAACTCTTCCAATTGGTAAGTTGTAGCAGAGCATTGGCCTGAAAACCACTGGTTGTCAACACTAAAATTGACTTTCGTCAATCCTAATACATTAAAGTGTTCTCTGCAATTTATTTCAATTTTTAAGCGGATTGGAACAATAGGTTCTATTTCTGAATTGAACCGAAAAACAAGCGTATTATTATTTGCTTTTTGTTTGATAATCGGCTTTCCTAAGAAAGATAATACCTTCCTCAGTTTTTCAATTGTAGGTTTTATCGGTTCCGGTTGGATTTGTACAAGGTCTATATCTTCACTATACCTGGGCTGTGGAGATAGATATAGCTTGTGCAGAGCTGTACCGCCACGGAAAGCCAAACGGGAGGAGAGAAAATCATTGTTAAATAATTCTACCAATGTGCGGCAGATTATCAAGTCCTGTTCCACCAATTCGGGACTATTCCACGGAACGGTATTTCCCCATTCTTTTACAGCATATTCCGGTATCATTCATCTATTTCTATTAATTCATTGATAATTATGTTCCATTTTCCATTTATAGTACACTCTTTGGTAGGATTTCTGTATTGTAGTGGAACCTTTCGGATTAAATTTCTTTTTTTCTTAATTTCCAAAAGTAAGTCGTCTGCAAGGGAAGTAAATCCTAACTCCACATCAAGCAGATAGCCTAAACGCTGAATAACCGGTGATGGAACATAATCAAAAAATGAAGTTGGAATTTTTTTAAAATTCAAACTCTCAGCCAATTCATTTAGTACGGTAGCTGTTCTATTCAGCCCACCGATTTTTTTTTCATATCGGACAAGATCGGTTGCTGTGAGTTCTGCTGAAGCTATCTTTACATAGCCGGTTTGCGTTTTTCGCTGCTCTGTAAATTGTTCCGGAATAGTTGATTTATTGATGAAGTTGATTTTTATGCCCTCTTTTCGTGAAGCTCTAAGAGAGGGCGGAGTAGTAACAACAGTGTATTCCTGTGGACGCTGATGGGCGGCACCATAAAAAGAGGCGGCATTAAGCAAAGAAATATAATAATCCCGTCCTAAAAATTTCATTAAATGGTCAATATAAAAGATTACGGGAACTATCCCTTTGTTCTGATATTCTATTGGAACAATAACATAAAAACCATTCCATACGGAACAGATTTTCTTTTTTTTTGTCAAACGGGTTAGGCTCCTCTTTACTGTATCTGCCTGTAATAAAGGAAAGGCTTCTATAACATCCGAGAGCTGGAATGTAATTCTACCTTTTTTTTGAAGATCTTCTATCCACTCCTTCACCGAATATTTTCTACTATGCTCCATTTGTTCTTAGATTGATTTATAACTGCAATTATAGACATTATTTGTCTATTTTTGCAGTTTTAGTGTAAATAATTGTCGGATAGTAATATTTACAGCTGGCTATTACTCTTTGCTAATACTTTCAAGCTTTTTTTTCCATAATACAATGTTGTTTCTCTATTTATTAAAAAATGAAATATCTATCATAATCAAAGAGTTAAAAAATAGTTGCAACTTTGTATCTATTTTAGATTAAGATTTTGCAAATTTGTCTCTTTAATCTTCTAAACTTAAATGGCTATTTTTCGTAGGAGCGCTTTAGAGCGTTTTTCAACCGGCAAAGGAGAGAGGTTTTTTTATGATCCTCGCCCAATATCTCAACTCTTTGGAGAGAATGTTTTTGATATGGCAAAGATGGAGCATTATCTTACGCCCGAAAGTTTTGCCGCTCTTCAAAGCAATATAGCCAATGGAGGAAAAATTGATAGAGAGCAGGCAGAGCAAATAGCCGAAGGGATGAAGAGATGGGCCTTAGAAAAGGAAGCTACCCACTATACCCATTGGTTTCATCCACTTACAGATGCCACTGCCGAAAAGCACGAAGCTTTTGTGGAGTTCAACGGCAAGGGGGTGGTGGAGCACTTTTGCGGAGAGGCGTTAGTACGGCAGGAGCCCGATGCTTCAAGCCTACCGAGTGGAGGGTTGAGAAACACCTTTGAAGCGCGCGGCTATTCTACTTGGGACCCCTCTTCCCCCGCCTTTATAATTGATGGGACACTCTTTATTCCATCACTTTTTGTCTCCTACACAGGCGACTCCTTAGATATGAAAACCCCCCATCTTAGATCGTTGGATTGTGTTGAAAAGGGGGCTCTAAAATTGGCTAAACTGTTCGACCCGGAGGTAGAGAGCTGTTCGGTTATGTTGGGAATAGAGCAGGAGTATTTTGTTGTAGATGAGGCACTATATAGGGCTCGCCCAGATCTAATGCTCTGCAATAGAACTGTGGTGGGTAAGATGGCGGCCAAAGAGCAACAGTTGGAGGACCACTACTTTGGGGTAATACCCTCTAAAGTTATGGCCTTTATGAAGGATTTTGAGAGTGAGGCGTACAAATTGGGAGTGCTGTTAAAGACCCGCCATAATGAAGTGGCTCCAAATCAATTTGAGTTTGCTCCCTTCTACGAAAAGGCAAACCTTGCGATAGATCACAATCTTATGATGATGATCTTGATGAGAAAGATTGCCAAAAGACATAAGTTGAAGGTTATTTTTCATGAGAAGCCCTTTGCAGGAGTAAATGGCTCAGGCAAACATTGCAACTGGTCTATCCTTACCCAAAAGGGCAACAATCTCTTCTCTCCAGGTGAGAGTTTTGAGGATAATTTAAGATTTTTGAGCTTCTTTTCTGCTGTAGTGAGGGGACTCTATCAACATAACCACCTTTTGATGGCGGGGTGCGCCTCTCTTGCCAATTCGTTCCGTTTGGGAGGGGGCGAAGCTCCTCCTGCCATGGGCTCGCTCTTTATTGGCAAAAGATTGACCCAAGTGATAGACTCTATTGGTAGTGGCAATTTTTTTAAAAAAATGGTAGGGAATGAAAAGAGTGGCCTCAAACTCTCCGATAAGAGTCTGGAAATTTTAATAGACAATGCCGATCGAAATCGGACAGCTCCATTTGCCTTTACCGGCAACCGCTTTGAATTTAGGGCAGTGGGCTCTTCTCTCAACCCCTCTTTTGTACTCTCGATTTTAAATAGTGCCGTGGCACAACAGATTACCCGTTTTGGCACTATTGTAGATGAGGCAATGGAGCGCGGGGTAGAGCGCGATAAAGCCCTGTTGGAAACAATAGCTCTTTTTATTGAAGAGGCTCGCCCTCTGCTCTTTGAGGGGAACTGCTACTCCAAAGAGTGGGCAACAGAGGCCGCTTCCCGCGGTTTAAGATCGATAAATAATAGTCCGGAAGCTTTCAAAGCGTTGATAGAGGAGGGGAGTGTGAAACTTTTTGGAGAGAGTGGAGTACTCAATTTTAAGGAGCTTGAAGCGCGTTATTTACAGCTGAATGAGACCTATACCAAGAAGATTGAGATTGAAGCTAAGGTGTTGATCGATCTGGCCACAAACCATGTGATACCAGCTGCTGTGAAGTACCAAAACCGGTTGATAGAGAATGTTAGAGGGTTGAGAGAGCTCTACGGAGAGCAGGAGGGGAGTTCACTCTCACATTACCAAAGCGACTCTCTTAAAAAGATCTCCAATGCTATCCAATCTATTGGAACTGGCGTTAAAGCTGCTTCTAAAATAGTAGGTAGAGGTGTAGAGAGTAGCTCTCTCTCTAAAAAGGGAGAGTTGTACTTTAAAGATTTACTTCCCCTATTGGCCTCTATTAGAGAGTCTGTAGATACTTTAGAGATGCTCATAGACGACCAGCTGTGGCCCCTGCCAAAATATAGAGAGTTACTTTTTTGGCGTTAATTGTACTTTTTTATTTAATGATTGAAACCACTATGTATAAGATATTTCTAACTGCTCTTATTTTAATACCCTCTCTACTTTTTGGGCAGCGATTAAAGGAGAAGGAGCGAGCAATGCCTATGCCCGAAGAGTTTTATGCTCTCTCTTTTAAAACCCTTGGTGGAGAGAGAGTAAATTTTGAGGAGTTTAGAGGGAAGAGGGTACTTATTGTAAATAGTGCCCTAAGGTGTGAATATATTTGGCAGCTGAGTGCATTGCAAGAGTTGCAGTTTGCTTTTCCCAACAATTTGAGAGTGATTCTATTTCACTCCTCTCAATTTTCAGGGGATGGCGCCATTACCAATAGTGAACTTATAGAGAGTTATAAGGAGCATCTCTTTATTGAACCTTACATAATTGAAGATTCACAAGTGAAGGGAGAGGAAAGAAATCCTCTCTTCAGCTGGTTATACAATTCGGTTAAGGAGGGTAAAAAGGGGGTAGAGCCGCAGTGGAATTTCTGGAAATTTGTGGTAGATGAAAATGGTGTGGTAGTGGGTTATTTTACCCATTTGGTAAACCCCTTAGACAAATCTATTTTAGATCTACTCAAATAGGAGTGAGCGGGGGTCTAAATTGTCGCGCTCTACATCTTTGAAATAATTGACTGTACCTACCCTCAAATCGTAGGTAGAGGCGTCGTCGCACACTATAATCCCCTTTGGATGGGTTTGGATGATACTAACTGTCCAGATGTGGTTAACACTCCCCTCTACCGCCTGATAGAGCGCCCTCGCTTTGTGGTAGCCACTCACTAAAACCATAACTTCTCGAGCATCCATAATAGTACCTATTCCAACTGTAAGGGCTGTTTTAGGAACAAGAGAGACATCGTTGTTAAAAAACCTTGAGTTGGCAATAATGGTATCTGTTGTAAGTTTCTGAACCCTGGTGCGAGAGGCGAGTGAAGAGCCCGGTTCGTTGAATGCAAGGTGACCGTCTGGGCCGATACCTCCCATAAAGAGGTCTATACCACCATACTGATTAATCTTCTCTTCAAAATTGTCGCACTCTAAATCTAAATCTAAGGCGTTGCCATCTAAGATATTTGCATTTTCCCGTGGGATATCTATATATTGGAAGAAGTTCTCCCACATAAAAGAGAAGTAGGATTGGGGGTGCTCTTTGGGGATTCCAACATATTCATCCATATTGAATGTTACCACATTTTTGAAAGAGATATTCCCTTCGCGGTAGTGGCGTATAAGCTCTTTATAGGTGCCATAAGGGGTTGAGCCGGTAGGAAGTCCAAGTAGAAAGGGGTTGTTGGGGGTGGGATTGAATCTCCTAATTTGTCTTACAATGTAGGCGGCGGCCCACTGCGACACCTCTTCATAGGAGTTTTGAATTATTAGTCTCATACCCTAAAGTTATAAAATTGTTACTCTCTTAAAAACTCTTTTGCATTTTCTATCGATGCTGCGGTAAGTTCAGAACCGCTCAACATGCGTGCAATCTCTACTACCCTCTCTTCCCCTTCAACTCTCTTTATATGGGTGGTAGCCCCCCCAGCCCCCTCCTCATCTTTATAAACCAACAGATGGCTCTTACCCTTAGATGCTATCTGGGGAAGATGGGTTATGGCCACAAGCTGCATTGAGTGTGAGAGCTCTCCAATAAGATTGCCCATTTTGTCTGCCACACTCCCCGATACACCGCTATCTATCTCATCTAAAATAAGGGTTGGCATTGCACTCTTCTTGGCTAAAATTGCCTTTAAACAGAGCATTACCCGTGAAAGTTCGCCGCCCGATGCCACCTTTGAAAGTTCTCTCTCTACAACCTCTCTGTTGGCGCTAAAAAGAAACTGCACCCCCTCTGCCCCTTGAGGAGTATAGTGACCCCTATTGGTAAGTATAACTCTAAAGTTGGCATTGGGCATCTCCAACTCCCTAACCCTACTCTTTACACTCTCCGAAAATTTTTGAGAAGCATCGCTTCTCGACTTTGAAAGCTTTGCGGCATTTGAGGCAAGAACTTCTCTCTCCTCTTTTAACTGCTGCTCCAATTGCGAAATTCTCTCTCTATATTGGTGACTCAAATCTAATTTGGCGGCAAATTGCCCTTTTAATTCTATAAGCTCCTCTACCTCTTTAACCCTATGTTTTTGTAAAAGAGAGTAGATAAGAGAGGCTCTCTCCTCTACCATTAGTAGCCTTTGGGGATTGGCATCTGTCGCCTCTGCAAGGAGTCTATTCTCCCTCTCTATTTCTGCCAACTCTATTCTGCAACTCTCTACCTGTAAGGCCAGCTGCTCTCCCTTTGCGAAAGTTGGGGCAATTTTGGCATAGAGAGTCTCTACCTCCCGCAATCTCTGCACAAGTGAGGTTTCGTTACTGTTTAATAGCTTTTCAATCTGGTAGAGCGAACTCTTAATCTCCTCTATATTTGAGAGTAGCTTCAACTCTTCCTCCAACTGCTTAAGTTCGCCTGGGAGTAGGTTGGCCCTCTCAAGTTCCTCCAACTGAAATTTGTTGTATTCATACTCCTGCTCCTCCTGCTCAAGCATCTTGCGCTGCTGCCGAACTTCTCTCTCCAACCTTCCAACCTCATCCCAAGCTGCTCTATAACGCTCCCTAAGGGTGGCATTGGAGGCAAAGGAGTCTAAGACATCCAATCTAAAACTACTGTCGCTTAGCAGGAGATGTTCGTTTTGGGTATGTATATCTACCAACTCTTTTGCTATCTCTTTTAGAGTGCTACTCTTTACCGGCTGGTCGTTTACAAAGGAGCGCCCCCTACCGGAGGGGGTAATCACCTTTCTTACTATAACCTCTGTAGAGGACTCTATCTCTATCTCCTGTAGTAGTTGATGGAGTGGAGAGTTGGGCGATAGTGAAAAATGGCCCTCTACAATACAATTTTTGTCGCTCTCTTTTAGAGCGTCCAATCCTGCCCTCTCTCCCAGCAGAAGCGATAGTGCACCAAGGAGTATAGATTTGCCGGCACCTGTTTCACCGGAAATTATTGTTAGACCGGAGGGGAACTCCACCTCCAACTTCTCAATCAGTACAAAATTGGATATAGAGAGATGGGTAAGCATCAGATAAGCTTTAAGATAAAATGAGCAATATCTTGGGCAACCTCTTTTTTGCTCTTGAGAGGGTAGGGATGCTCACCCCCTTGAGCAGTTAAAATAGTAATTTTATTTGTATCTCCTTTGAAGCCTGCCCCCTCCTCTTGTAGAGAGTTTAGAACTATTGCATCAAAATTTTTCCGGAGCAACTTTCCTTTGGCACTCTCCACTCCACTATCGCTCTCCAATGCAAAGCCTATATGGATAGTGCCCTCTCTCTTTTCTCTACCTAAAGCGGCAGCCAAATCTGGGGTGGGAATCAATTTTAGGCTTATCTCCTCTTCTCTCTTTATCTTTTGAGAGAGAACCTTTTGTGGAGTAAAGTCGGCTACCGCTGCCGCAAAGATTGCTATATGGTACCCCAAACGGTACTGCTCAACGGTAGCTTCATACATCTGTTGGGCGCTCTCTACCTCTATAATACTCTCTACAGCAGGGGGAGCTATAGCTACCGGTCCGCTTATTAGAACCACCTCTGCTCCCATCGAATGGAGCGTATTGGCCAATGCATATCCCATTTTACCCGAGGAGTGGTTGGAGATATACCTTACAGGATCGATCTCTTCTACTGTAGGCCCTGCCGTTATTAAAATTTTTTTACCTTTAAATAGAAGTTTTGTGGCAAGAGTTTTTTTTACCTCTTCAACTATTGCCTCCGGCTCCTCCATCCTCCCTTTTCCCTCCAAACCGCTTGCCAACTCCCCGCCCGCCGCATCAATAATATGGGCTCCCCGTAAACGGAGCTGCTCTATATTTGCCACTGTTGCGGGATGGAGATACATATTTAAATCCATTGCAGGGGCTATAAAAAGGGGTACCTCTAAACTTAAGTAGGTGGTGAGCAGGAGTGAATCGCCAACTCCTGCAGCCATTTTGGCTATAATATTTGCAGTAGCTGGGGCAATTATAAAGAGATCTGCCCACTGGGCCAGTGAAACATGGCTATTCCAACTCCCATCTTCGGGGTTGAAAAATTCTACCGATATTGGATTTTTTGAAAGGGTGGCAAGGGTAAGAGGGGTAATAAAATGTTTAGCAGCAGCACTCATTATAACCCTCACTTCTGCCCCCTCTTTTATTAGAAGGCGGATAAGAAGGGCACTCTTGTAGGCTGCAATACTGCCGGTTACCCCCAATAGTATGCGCTTGCCTTTGAGCATTACTCCTCTATTTTTCTTATATAAAGTTTGTCGTTCTCAAATTCATCTATTGCAATAAGGGAGGGTTTGGGAAGCCTCTCATAATATTTTGAGATCTCTATCTGCTCTTTGTTTTCATAAGTCTCCTCTATGGTATCGGCATAGGTAGAGAACTCGTCTAACTTCTGCTTCAGCTCCTGCTTAATGGCTGTTGAAATTTGATTTGCCCTCTTTGCAATGATAAGCGTTGTTTCGTAACTGTTGCCAATCTTCTCCGAAAGTTTGGCTAAATCTCTTGTAATTGTATTGTTGGGTACTCTTTTATCTATCTCCATAATGGCTCTATTTTTTTAGAAAATTTTGGGCATACTGATTCATCTTGTCAACCTCTTTTCTATATTTAGAGGTGGGAAATTCGCTCACAAAGCTGTAATATTCATCAACTAAGTTTAAAAATCGTTCCCTCTGCTTTTCAGGTATGCTGTTTAATGCATATTTGTAATTTGAAAGTACTATATAGTAGAGTATCTCTTCGCGGTAGATATTCTCTGAATTCTCCTTTAATGTATTTTTAAGAGCGTAGGAGGCCGCCTTGTAATCTTCAATGGTGTAGTAGAGCTTCGCATTCTCTAAGCTTTTACGGTCTAACCGCTCGTTCAAATCTACCGAAATGCTGTCTAATGAGGCTATATAGGCGCTATTTGGGAAGTCGAATTTAAATATATCTATAGCAGATAGCGTTCTTTGAGAAGGTATCTGGTCTAAATCGGGGCGATGGGTAGAGTAGTAGGAGCACTTTATCTTGAGGTAGCGCGCCTCTTCGGTAAAGGGACTTCTTGGGAAGATAGAGATAAATTCGTCGAAATTGGTCTCTGCAAGCGAGTAGTCGCCAAAACGGTAGTTGCTCATGGCAAGATGAAATTGTACCGTGTCGTACCGTTCGGTGCCCCTTACCACAAGGAGCAGCTTTTCAAAAAGGTTGGCCGATCTCACATATTTGCCATTGTTGTAGTAGTCGAATGCCCCCTGGTACAGTTCGTTGGCATCGGTACTCTTTAACAGCTGTTCGTACTGCGACTTGCAGGAGAAAAGCACCACTGCAACAGTGAGAGATAAAAAACCAATTGAGACTCTCTTCATATTTTTAACTGTTTTCCGAAAGGAAACGCTCTGCATCTAAAGCGGCAGTGCAACCGGAACCGGCGGCAGTAACGGCCTGCCTGTAACTGGGATCCTGCACATCGCCCGCTGCAAATAGCCCCGGAATATTTGTTTTACTGCTCTTTCCTTTGGTTATAATATAACCCTCTTTATCTGTTTCAACCCATTTGCTAAAAAGTTCCGAATTGGGGTGGTGGCCTATAGCTAAGAAGAAGCCATGTAGATCTATTCTCTTTTCGCTACCATCTTTGTGCTTCAATATTGCACCATCTACCCCCCCCATTAGGGAGCCTGTTACCTCTTTGGTATTGTAGTTCCAGAGAATCTCTATATTCTCTCTGCTCTTTACCCTCTCCTGCATAGCTTGTGAAGCTCTAAAAACATCTCTACGAACTATCATATAGACCTTTTTGGCTATACCTGAAAGATATATTGCCTCTTCACAAGCGGTATCGCCACCACCTACAACAGCAACATCTTTTCCTTTATAAAAGAAGCCGTCGCAAGTGGCGCAGGCAGATACCCCCTGCCCCTTGTAGCGCTCTTCAGACTCCAATCCAAGGTAGCGTGCTGTAGCTCCCGTTGCAATAATTGCTGTCTCTGCCTCTATCTGCTTTTCGCCCTCAATTGTAAATATAAATGGTCTTTGTGAGAGGTTGGCCTCTGTTACAACTCCGCTGCGAATATCGGTGCCAAATCTTGCTGCCTGCTTCCTAAGCTCCTCCATCATAGATGGTCCTGTTATCCCGTTTGGATATCCGGGGAAATTTTCGACCTCTGTAGTGGTGGTAAGTTGCCCACCGGGCTGTATCCCTTCATACATAACAGGAGATAGATTGGCACGGGCGGCATAGACTGCAGCAGTATATCCTGCAGGGCCACTCCCTATAATTAGACACTTAACTCTTTCCATATCCTAAAATCTCTCTTATTTTTAAAAATACTCTATAGATGTAAAACTCTTTATAAGAGTTTAGCCCACAAAGATAGATTTTTTTTCTCTTAATCTCAACTCCAACCTCACACCCCAAACAATCACAAGAGAGAGTAGCCATCTAATTGAAAGCAACCACCCTATAATAGCTCCTGTAGAGCCTATCAAAAGTAAATCTTCAAGGTTACTGTGGGAGATACCAATATGGTGATTGAGTAGATCACTCTCCTTTTGGCTAATTTTTCCCCCCTCTAACTCTCCAATCATTATGGCAGCTCCATATGCCAGCCCCATAACATTTGCAACAATCCATAAAAAGGAGCTCTCTGGAGAGAGTCCAAACAAGCTCATAACCGGTTTTAGCCCCTTTGCCATCCACTTTATTACCCCCAGCTCTCTAAGCACTATCTGCAAAATGGTGAGCGAGAGTATAAGAGTAGTCATTATTGCAATAAGGGGGAGAGTCTTTAAAAACCACCCCTGTAGCATCTGTAAAAGGGTGGGCTGAACCAAGCTCTCTACTCTCTCTACCACCGCCTCTCCCTCCGGCAGCAGATAGAAGAGTATAAATGCCGATGCAAATGCACTTATAGTTCTAACCAACACCATCCTTACTGCAGAGGAGCCACTTTTTTTCTGTACCGCCGTTTCGGTTATAATATTGTGGGCACACAGTATCATTGCCCCCAAGATGGTGAGCGACTTAATATCTAAGTTGAGTGTAGAGATTACTGCAACAGCAGAATAGACATTTATAAAGTAGCCGGTTACAAAAGCTAAAGCTGCCTTCCCCGAAAGGCCAAAGAGGGCAAAGAGTGGATTTAACAGATTGGCCACAAAGGGGAGTACGCCCCAATACTCTAAGAAGAGGAGCGCTAAAGTAATTGTAACTGTAATACGAATAAGCCAAAGAGCTGTTGAGAGGCTCTTTGGCATATCCAATTTGATAGAGTGGCCTATTCGGCGTAGAGCCCCCATTGGCTCAGTTCTCTAAAATTAAATGGTGATTAATAGTTCTCTCTCTTGGGTTCAAAGAAATCTATAGGGTGCTGGCAGGCGGGGCAGAGTGCTGCTGCCTTCTTCCCTTTGTGCACATAACCGCAATTGCGGCACTGCCACTCTATCTCTTCCTCCCTTTCAAATACTCTCTCCTCCTCTACCCTTGCAAGTAGTTTAAGATAGCGCGCTTCGTGCTCCGCTTCAACTTTGGCAATCATCTTAAAGGCGGCGGCTATTTGTGGAAAACCCTCCTCTTTTGCAACTTCGGCAAAGTGGGGATAGAGTTCTGCCCACTCCTCATTTTCACCCGCTGCTGCGGCAGCAAGATTTTCTGCTGTGGTTCCAATTATACCGGCCGGATAGGTGGCGGTAATCTCAACCATTCCCCCTTCAAGAAACTTAAAGAAGCGTTTGGCATGCTCTTTCTCCTGCTCTGCTGTCTCTTCAAAAACTGCAGCAATCTGTTGAAACCCCTCTTTACGGGCTTGTGATGCAAAATAGACATAGCGACTTCTTGCCTGTGACTCTCCGGCAAAAGCTTTTAGAAGATTTTGTTCGGTTTTGCTCCCTTTGATACTTTTTTCCATAAATAAAAATAAAAAGATGTTAACTTAGATTATTGCAAAAATAGATTTTTTAAAGAAGATTCGGATGACAATAGCAGAAAAACTTATAAGAAGTAGGCAATTTTTAAAAATTAACCGATTCAATGCCCTAATAGTTCCCCTTACCGATCCACATTTTAACGAATATATACAGGAGCGATATAAGAGTGTAGAGTGGTTGTCGGGGTTTGGAGGGTCGGCAGCTACACTTTTGGTAAGTAGCCACTCTGCTTTTTTGTGGAGCGATTCGCGATACTTTATAGAGGGAGAACGGCAGTTGAAGGGGAGTACCATACAGTTTATGAGAAGTGGTGCCCCCGGAGTTCCCTCATTAATGGAGTGGTTGAGTGAAAATTTAAGAGAGGGGGGTAGGGTGGCTATCGACTCCTCTCTAATATCTGTTGTAGATTACAGGGAGTGGAGTGGGGAGTTGGCTCCAATAGAGTTAATTCTATGTAACGACCCCTTTGACTACATCTGGCAGGGGAGGAGCGCTCTATTTCACTCCCAAGCCTACACTATGCCTCTTGAGCTTGCCGGCGAAAGGGCAGCTTCAAAAATTGAACGGCTCTGGAAAGAGGTAGAGGGGCGCCACTCTTTGGGTAGCGGCACACTTTTCTACCTACTCTCTGCCTGCGACGAAATAGCTTGGCTATGCAATATTAGGGGGGAAGATCTCCCCTACAATCCACTTCTTTACTCCTATATGCTTTTGGAAAAGGGGGGCGAAAGCACCCTATTCCTCTCCCAAGAGAGTGTAACTACACACCTTTTGAGCCATTTAGAAGAGAGTTCTATTAAAGTTGAAGAGTATGTCACAGTAGAGGAGAAGATTGCATCTCTGCCTGCCAATGTTACTGTTATAGCACCGCTAAGAAGAACCTCTATGAAACTTTATAGCGCTGCTGCCAAAGGGGGGCGTAGAGTTATAGACGATACTAAAATTATAGTGTCGCATATGAAAGCACAAAAGAATAGTGTAGAGATTGAGGGTTTTAGATTGGCTATGGTAAAAGATGGTGTTGCGTGGGTAAGAGTTTTAATTGAGTTGGAGAGAAGAGTCAAAAAGGGCGAAGAGCCTATCTATGAAAGTGAAGTGGCCTCTCTCTTTTTTCAAAAACGCTCTTTAGATAGGGAGTACCGTTCCGAAAGCTTTGCCCCTATTGTAGCTTTTGGTGCCAATGGCGCTATGCCCCACTACTCGTTTGACAATGGTGCACCCAATGCGATAGGAGAGAGAGGTTTTCTGCTAATCGATACGGGTGCCCAGTATATGCATGGAACTACCGATACTACTCGAACTCTCTATATGGGTAGCCCAACCCGCAAAGAGATTTTAGACTACACTATGGTTCTAAGGGGAATGATAAACCTTAGCTCTGCTATCTTTCCTCAAGGGAGTAGAGGTGCCTCTTTAGATATTTTGGCTCGGGGTGAGGTCTATAAAAGAGGGGTAGCCTATCTGCACGGGACAGGGCACGGTGTTGGGCACCACCTTTGTGTGCACGAAGGACCACAATCTATAAGGAGAGAGGAGAACCCAACTCCCCTACAAGAGGGGATGGTACTCTCAAATGAGCCGGCACTCTATCGTGAGGGGGAGTATGGGATTAGAGTTGAAAATCTACTGCACTGCACCTCTTGGGAGGGTGAAGAGCACTCCACTTTTCTCAATTTTGAGACTTTAACATTAGTGCCAATTGAGCTAAAGTGTGTAGATTTCGGGCTCTTGGGAAAGGAGAGGATAGAGTGGATAGACCACTACCACCAAAAGGTCTATAATGGCCTCTCTCCCTATCTTGAAGAGATAGAAAAGCAATGGCTCGCTCTAAAATGTGCCCCTGTTGCCACTCTCGACAGAGATTGAGTAGTCGGGGTTGTAGTGGAGATATCTTATAGAGTGGTTTGTGTAGCCCACCTGCCCACTCTCTCTAATAAAACGAAACCCCGACTGAAGCAGCTCTTCGTTGTATTGGTCGCTGCTTTCAAGAAAACGCCTCCCAACCTTCCACATATTGCCTAAAAAATAGGAGGCTATATCGTATCCCTGAAATGAGTAGGGAGAGGGTTCCGACAGAAAGAGGGAGCGATATTTTTCTAAAAAGAGATTTACCCTATGGCTGCCCCAATCTACACTGTATTGAAGAGCTATAGAGAGCTCCATATTGTGGTAGTGTGAAATATCTATACTCTCGAAGGTACGCCAACGAGGGGTACCAAAGAGAGCCAACTTGAAATTTGAATTGGCAGCTATCAAGTTTAAATTTCTCAATACATCCGATACAAATGCTTCATTTTCAGAAGCTACTACCACTTGATTGAGAGAGTTTTCGGAAAGGAGGTTCTCTATTTTTTGACCAATTGAACGCCCTTCGGTTATGGTGTAGGAGAGCTCTTTAAACTCAAATCCCCCATCTGTTAGGCTCTCTTTACTCTCTATAGCAATGGGGTGGGAGGCTCCCGCCATCCTCTCCTCTATAACAACAATATTGGCACTCTTTGCCAATTTAGAGAGTACTCCCCTCTGCTCTAAGAGAGTGGGGGTGTTGACCTGAAAAAAATGGGGGCTCTTATAAATAAACTCCTCGCTTTCGGGATCGAGCGGCGATACTACCGCTACCTCTCTCCCTTTGGTGTAGTTTAAAACTTTTTTTAACTCCTCTTTGTAGATAGGGCCAATTATAATATCTGCCCTCTCTAATCTACCCTCTCCAATTATCTTCTCTATTGTGGTTGCATCACTATCTATCACCTCTAAATCTAATCTTAGAGTTGGGAAGCGTTTTTTGAGATCGATAAGAGCTGTTAAAAAACCCTGATAGAACTCTATGAAAGGGCTGCTCATCTCTTCCTGCCACTCTTCCGAAACTATTTCGCTGCTATTTAAAGGGAGGAGCAATTTTGCCACTATGGTGGAGTAGCGCCCCTTTGAGTAGAGAGCCTTTTCTATCCGCTCCGTTATAGGAGCTCTCTCTCTATGCAGAGTGTCTGTTACGGTTTCCCTCTCTTCTCTCTCT
This sequence comes from uncultured Muribaculaceae bacterium, assembly GCA_964512295.1. Classification (GTDB taxonomy): domain Bacteria; phylum Bacteroidota; class Bacteroidia; order Bacteroidales; family UBA932; genus Bact-08. The sequence continues at coordinate 38,221 of CAZEGL010000002.1, read as the reverse complement.
ATTGACGCTACTGTTGGTGTGTAGCTTTTGGGTGGAATCTTAAGAAGTTGCCGGGTAGATACTTTACCCTCTTTAAGAGAGTTAAAACTTATAATCTCTTCCGGTTCAACTCCATATTTAGAGGCTATAGAGGCGAGTGTTTCAAACCAACGAACCCTATGGATAACAATAGGGGGGTCGCCAGCAAGGGGGGCGCTCTTAGTGGGGTCACTAATAGTGGGGTCGCTAATGGGGGGGGGGCTTTGGGGTGTGATCTCCTCTTTTTTTACTCTTATATAAATTGTTGCTCCTTTTTTAAGCCCTTCGGCAAGGGTGGGGTTGTCGGCAATAATTTGCTCTATAGCCACCTCATATACCTTTGATATTGAGTAGAGCGTCTCTCTCTCCTGCACTCTGTGAAGATAGAACTCAACCCCTTCAACTATCTCTTTTTTATTAGATTTTTCAACTTTAGGAGGGGTATATTGTGCAGATAGCTTCCCCGTAAAAAGAGGTAGTATGAGTAAGAGTATCGCTATCTTAAATTTGGTCATAATTGTGAAAGTGCTTCTATTACTTTTTGCTCTATCTCTTTCAATTCTTGGCCGGAAGAGAGTTCAGATTTAAATGGGAGCGCTGTAATCTTCTCAAAGAGCTCAATATAGCGTTGCGATATAGACTCTATAACTCTATCTCCCATTGGGGGAAGGGAGTCTCCCTCTCTCCCTTGAAAACCTTGATCCATTAGCCACTCTCTTACAAACTCCTTGGAGAGTTGCCTTTGTGGCTCCCCCCTGTCGAACAGCTCCTGGTAGGTGTCGGCGTAGAAGTATCGGGAAGAGTCGGGGGTATGAATCTCGTCAATTAGATATAGCTTGTCGCCAATTTTGCCAAACTCATACTTGGTATCTACCAAAATCAACCCTCTCTCTTTGGCCATTGCGCTCCCCTTTTTAAAGAGTGCAAGGGCCCACTCCTCAATTTGATTGTAATCGCTTTCGCCCACCAACCCCTTTGAGAGAATCTCCTCTTTAGAGATATCGGTGTCGTGACCGCCTATCTCTGCTTTGGTTGTGGGGGTTATTATAGGCTTTTCAAATTTTTGATGCTCTCTCATCCCATTGGGAATTGCTACACCACATATATCTCGAGCACCGCCCCTATAGCTTCTATATGAACTTCCTGTAAGATAGCCCCTTACAATAATTTCAATTGGGAGTGGTGTGCAGTTGTACCCTATTGTTACCATTGGGTGTGGAGTAGATATTTTCCAATTGGGAACTATATTGGCAGTAGCGTCTAAAAAGAGTGAGGCTATTCTATTTAAAACCTCTCCTTTGTAGGGAATCCCCTTTTCGAGCACAACATCAAAGGCAGATATTCTATCGGTGGTTACCATCACCACAAACTGATCCTCAATGGTGTAAAGATCGCGAACTTTGCCACGATAGAAGTTGGTACACTTTGGAAAGGTGAAATTGGTTTCGGTTATTTGCTTCATTAAATCTATTATAGAGTGTTGTAGAAATTTATAAGCTCTTTGGCAAAGTTGCTCCATGAGAGCCTCTCCTTCTCCTTTACTATATTGGCAATATAGTTCTCTCTCTTCCCCCCCTTGAAGAAGTGCTCTATAGCCTCTGCAATTAAATTGCTATCTGCCCTCTCTACCACAATACCTGTGCCCGGGCGCTCTACCATCTCTACCAACCCCCCAACGGCAGTTGTGATAAGAGGAACTTCAAAGTGGTAGGCCAATGCCCCTATACCACTCTGAGTGGCCGTTCTGTAGGGAAGAACCACTACATCTGCAGCAGAGAAGAGGTGTGGAACTTCGCTGTCTGGGATATAGCGGTTAAGAAGGGTTACTCTACCCTCTGCGGCAAGTGCCGTTATGCTCTTTTGGTAGGGTTCAAAAGGTTCATAAGACTCTCCAGCTATAATAAGTTGGTAGGAGTTGTCCAATTTTGAGAAGGCTTCAATCAATATATCCAACCCTTTATACTCTCTAATTAGACCAAAGAAGAGGATATTGCGCTTTCCCGGTAGTAGTTTGAGCTCTCTCTCTGCCTCTTTTCGTTCAACTTTTTTGCCAAAGTGGTTATAGACAGGGTGAGGAATTGTTATGTAGCGGGCATTGGGCTTCAATTTTAGCAAATCTCTCCCCACCGACTCAGATAGAACAACAAAGGCATCATTTCGTTTGAGAAAAAATTTGGTTAAGGGTCTATCTATTACCCTTGGTTCATGAGGAATCACATTGTCTAAAATTGAGACAATCTTTACCGAGGGGGGAAGCCAACCTGCGACACAACCTTGGGCTGGAGCAAAAAAGGTGTTCCAGTAGCGCATAAGTAGCAGCTGTGGCTGCCACTCTGCTATTGTTTTTGCTGTGGTGTAGTAGGAGATGGGATTTATCGAATCCAACAGGGGAGTACTCTCTATCCTCTTTGCACTATCCTCCTCTGTTACAGTTTGTCTTTTTCCTGGAAAGAGAATCTTGGGATATTGCCTTTTATAGTTGAAAGCTTTAACACTATGGGAGAGAGAGAGCTCATCAACCAAATTGGCATTGAACTGGGCGATTCCTCCTCGAAAGGGGTAAAACGGAGATAGTATTGCAATTTTCAACTTCTCTTGCTTCTTTGGTTGGAACTCTTCTATTTCTTACCCCTCTCTTTTATATAGTCGTCATTCATCCCCTCTGCTACCGTACGGGTAATATCGAGTGCCTTATCGCCATAGAGGATAGTTCCGGCTGTCCCCGATGTGCTTAGAATAAGAGAGTAGTGCTTTTCGCTATTGAATTTCTCTATATATCTCTCAAGGGCATCAAAAACTCTACGGAGAATAACCCCCTCCTCTTCTGAAAGCTCCATCTGCTTCTGCTGTACAAAATTTTGAAGTTCGTGCTCTCTCTGGGCCAACTGCTGCTGCTGTGTTTCGGCCTGCATTCTGGTAAGTAGCCCCCTCTGTACCTTCTTCTGGAACTCCTCTACATCGCTCTCAAGCGTCCGCCCTCTTTTGCCCAAATCGTTCTGAATTGTTTGTGCTTTATTTTCATACTCCGAACGGAGGTCATGAAACATATCGTATAGATTCAACAACGAGTCGATTTGAATATAGGCAACATCACCGGTGGGAAGCTGAGACTCTTTTTCTGGTATCTCTGCTGTAGGCGCTGCACCCCTCTTGGATGTAAAGTGTAAAATAAATAGTACAACAACTGCTACAGCCAGAGCAATTGTAACGGGGTTCAATTTTTTCTCCATCTCTTTAATAGTTTTTTGATTTTAAAAGTTTCAAATGTAGTTATATTGTTTTTAATTGTCTCAGATAGGCTTGTATAGTGTTCTCCAATCCCAAATATAGAGCATCGCACACTAAGGCATGCCCAATAGAGACTTCAAGCAGATCTGGAATATTTTGGTAAAAATAGGCCAAGTTTCTAAGATTTAGATCGTGGCCGGCATTGAGCCCTATCCCCATCTCCTTTGCAGCTTCGGCAGCCTTAATATAGGGGGCAATCCCCTCTTCCCTTTTACCGCTGTCGTATAGAGTGGCGTAACTTTCTGTATAGAGCTCAACCCTATTGCAGAGGGTATCGGCAGCATGCTTTACCATTTCGGGGTGGGGGTCTACAAATATTGAACTCCTTATCCCATGTGAGTTTAGTAGAGAACAGATCTCTCTAAGGTAGCCTTTGTGAAGTTTGGTATTCCACCCGCTGTCTGAAGTTAATACATCTTCGCTGTCCGGCACCAAAGTTACTTGGGCGGGTCTAATCTTTAAAACCAACTCTATAAATTGGGGTATAGGATTGCCTTCAATGTTAAATTCGGTTGTTAGAATAGGCTTCAGCTCCTCTACATCGCTATAGAGAATATGGCGTCCATCTGGGCGAGGGTGTACTGTAATTCCTTCTGCACCAAATAATTCGCAATCTTTTGCCGCCTCTATTAGATTGGGCAGATTACCACCTCTCGAGTTTCTGAGTGTGGCAAATTTGTTTATATTTACGCTTAGTTTTGTCATAATGGGCCACAAATTTATCTATTTTTGACTATTAACTAAATATAGAAGCAAAATCAGAGTATGAAGATAGCAATTTTTGCGAGAGATATCTATCAAGAGTGGGTTGAACGGCTCCTCTCTATTTTGAATCTTTTGTATGAGAGAGAGGCAGATCTTCTCTTCTACACCAATCTTCACCAAAAACTATCGCTATATAGGGGGAAAGAGCTGCCGGCTGCCGCTCTCTTTAGTAGTGGCAGCGATCTTCCGCAAGGGGTAGATCTCTTTCTCGCTTTTGGAGGGGATGGTACTTTTTTAGAATCCCTTACAATAATCGGGGATAGAAAAATTGCAGTGGCGGGGGTCAATTTTGGCAGATTGGGTTTTTTAGCCGGGTTGGGCAACGAGCCCGATCATCTTTGGGTAGATAAACTTTTGGCCGGACAATTTAATATAGAGAGAAGGGGGTTACTCTCTCTCTCTTTTGACTCTCTCCCCCCATCTTTTTTTTCCTATGCACTAAACGAAATATCTATCCATAGAAGCGACCCCTATATGATCTCTCTTTTTGTAAAGATAGATGGAAGAGAGCTTCCACCGTACCGTTCCGACGGGTTGGTACTCTCTACTCCAACCGGCTCCACAGCCTATTCGCTAAGCATAGGGGGGCCAATTGTTGCTCCGGGAGTTAAAGCTCTTATTCTCTCTCCAATCTCTCCGCACAACCTAAATATGCGCCCTTTAGTTATTTCAGATAGTTCTGAAGTTGAAATATTCGTAGAGTCGAGGGTCAATAAGGCGGTTTTGAGCGTAGATAACCGCTCTCTTCTTATTTCAGACAACCAACTCCTTAAAATAAAAAAAGCCCCTTTTGAACTAAATTACCTCTCTCTCACAAAAGAGGGCTTTATAGGGGCTTTGAGAGAGAAGCTAATGTGGGGAGAGGATAGACGGAATCACTAACGAAGATAGGCAAGAGTTATATAGTTATAATTTATGGAAGGGATACCTAAACATGTTACCATCATAATGGATGGAAATGGCCGCTGGGCAGAGCAGCGGGGTTTGAAGAGATTAGAGGGACATAAGGCGGGGATTGAATCGGTAAAGGCGGTAGCCGAATTTGCTGCTGAAAATAGAATAGAGTATTTAAGCCTCTTTGCCTTTTCGGAGGAGAATTGGAGTAGGCCACAAGGCGAAATAGAGGGGTTGATGCAACTTATGGTAGAGGCTATTCTAAACGAGCAAAAGACTCTGATGAATAATGGAATACGCTTTAGGGCCATTGGCAATATGGAGCGGTTGCAACCCACATTGGTAGAGAAAATAGAGGAGTTGGAGAGTATTACATTGGCCAACAGCAGTGTAAATATGATTGTTTTTCTGAGCTATAGCGGAAAATGGGATATAGAACAGGCGGCCCGCAGATATTGTCAACTATTAGAGCAGAGTGAAAAATCTAATCAAAATAGAAACGGCAATAAATCCCAAATGGGCTACACTCTTTTTGAATCGCTACTGAGCACCAATGGAATACCTGATCCCGATCTACTTATTCGCACCAGTGGCGAGCAGCGGCTGAGCAACTATCTTCTATGGCAAAGCGCCTATACCGAACTCTATTTTACTGATACTCTTTGGCCTGATTTTCGCAAAGTGCACTTTGAAACTGCTATAGAAGCTTACGCCAAAAGAGATAGAAGATATGGGAAAATTTTCCAACAATCCAATAAAATTGAGTAAAGAGAGTGAGGATGAAAATAAATCTATATATTTGCCGTTTAACTTCTTAATGATACCAATGAAACCTGTTTCGCTATTCTCTCTTCTATTGCTTTTATGCATCTTAAGTGTAGGGTTGAAAGCTCAAGAGAGAGTGCCCGGAAGCGCTGTTGTTGTGGACTATAACACTCCTAAAAAATATATTTTGGGGGGTATCACTGTCTCTGGAATAACCCATTTGAACCAGGAGCAGATGATAGCACTCACCGGTTTGGCAATAGGCGAAGAGATTGAAGTACCAGGAGAGGAGCTCTCATCTATAGTAAAAAGAATTTGGGCCCAAAGAGCCTTTTCCGATGTCGCATTCTATATAGACTCACTTGTTAGAGATACTCTCTATCTCAATTTAAATCTTCAAGAGAGACTTAGAGTCTCCCGTTGGAATTTAGAGGGGGTAAAATCGGGAGAGAAGAGCGATCTAAATGAGAGACTAAGACTTAAGGTGGGAAGTGAACTTTCCGATTATATATTGGATGCCTCTTCAAATATTATCAAAAGATTTTACAAAGAGAAGGGTTTTATTAATGCTGCCGTTACAGTTTCGCAACAGAGCGATACTCTTTACGACAACTCTGTACAAGTTACATTCAATGTAGAGAGGGGCCAAAAGGTGAAGATAAAAGAGATACTGTTTGATGGGAACGACAATATAAAAAGTGCCAAATTGGCCTCTGCCATGAAGAAGACTAAAGCCCAAAAGCTTCGTAACTTCTTCAATAGTAAAAAATTCAATGAGAAGGAGTTTGAAAACGATAAGAAACTTCTAATACAAAAATATAGCGAACTGGGGTTTCGCGATGCCAAAGTGGTGAATGACAGTATCTACTATGTAGAGGATAATAGGATGGCTATAAAGCTCTCTATAGATGAGGGGAAGCGGTACTACTTTAGAAATATAAGTTGGACCGGCAATTCGCTCTACGACGCTACCCAGTTGAACACCATTCTAAGGATTGAGAAGGGAGATATTTACGATGTTGTATCAATGGAGAAGCGGCTGTTTGATGCAGAAGATGGCAATATCTCAAAACTATATAGAGACCAAGGTTACCTCTTTTTTAGGGTAATACCTGTAGAGAGTGCCATTATAGGAGACTCGGTAGATGTAGAGATGAGAATCTTCGAGGGTAAACCTGCTATCTTTAACAAGATTACAATTACTGGCAATAATATTACCCATGAGAAGGTGGCAAGACGCGAACTCTATACCCGGCCGGGTTACCTCTTTAGTCAAACCCACTTGGAACGCTCTCTTAGAGAGCTCTCTTCAATGGGGCACTTCGATCCAGAAAAATTGATGTCGCCAGGCGGCTACTCTATTATTCCCAATGAACATGCAAATACGGTAGATGTCAACTACAATTTAGAGGAGAAGTCCAATAGTCAGTTCGAAATTGCCGGAGGTTGGGGAGGCAACACCTTTGTTGGAACTTTGGGTATAAGCTTCAACAACTTCTCTATTAAAAATATCTTCAATAAAAAGGCGTGGCGCCCGGTTCCATTGGGAGATGGACAGCAGTTGGCAATTCGTTTTCAAACCAATGGAACATATTATACTGCGCTCTCTGCCAGCTTTATGGAGCCGTGGCTATTTGGCAATAAACCTACCTCTCTCTCTATCTCTACCTACTATACAAGGCAGACCAACTCTTACTACTTCTATCTTAACGACGACCAAAGGATGGAGGTTTATGGATTTGGAGCGGGGATAGGAACCAGACTCAAATGGCCCGACAACCAATTTGTTCTCTATAATGAACTTAGTGCACAATCTTATAAATTGACAGATTGGGACTACTACTTTATCTTTAAAGATGGTATCTCCAATAATTTAAGTTGGAAGATCCGTCTTCAGAGAAACTCTACCGATCAGCCAATCTACCCCCGTAGTGGCTCCGATTTTCAACTTGGGCTACAAATTACTCCCCCTTACTCGCTCTTCCGCCCCAAAGATACAGACTACAGCTCTATGACCGATGCTCAAAGATATAGGTGGATCGAGTACCATAAATGGAATTTTAAAGGTTCTACATTCAATAGGTTGGTTGGCGATTTGGTTTTAATGACTCGTGCCGAGTGGGGGTACTTGGGGCTCTTCAATAGAAATTTGGGCTACTCCCCATTTGAGGGTTTTATCTTGGGTGGAGACGGTATGTCGGGCTACAACACCTACGGAACAGAGACTGTAGGTTTGAGAGGGTATCCCAACAACTCGCTAACGGCAAAGAAAAATAACAACTATGCCGGTAATGTCTATGACAAGTTTACGGTTGAGTTGAGGTACCCCTTAGTACTACAGCCACAATCAACAATTTATGCCCTTCTCTTTTTGGAAGGGGGAAACAGTTGGTCTGATATTAGATCTTTCAACCCTTTCTCAATTAAGCGGTCGGCCGGTATTGGAGTTAGGGTAATGCTACCTATTGTGGGGCTTTTGGGAATAGATTGGGGGTACGGATTCGACACCTCTCATGAGGGTCAAAAGGGTGGCAGTAATTTCCACTTTGTAATTGGACAACAGTTTTAACTTTTATAGTAATAAGATATGAAACGACTTTTAATAGCATTGGCCCTCCTATTTGTTTTGCCTGCAGCGGCAGCTGCCCAATCGGTAGGCTACATCGATACACAATCTATTTTAGATAAGATGCCTCAATATACTCAAGCACTACAGCAGCTTGAGAGGTTGAAAGGACAATACGATACACAGATTGAGAAGGAGTACAAGAGTATTGAACTGCTATTCAACAACTATCAGAGAGAAAAAGCTACACTCTCCCAGAGAGAGAGAGAGGCAAGGGAGCAGGAGATAATCTCTAAGGAGAGAAGTGTAAAGGAGTTTGAGCAGGAGATATATGGGCAGGAGGGGGTGATGTACGAGAGATCCCGCCAATATTTAGACCCGGTTAAAGAGATTGTACAAAAAGCGATAGACTCTGTAGCAGTCGAATTGTCTCTAATTTTGCTCTTCGATATTGCAACAATAGAGGGAGTTGTTTACCAAGATCCCCGTGGAGATATTACTCCACTTGTTCTTAAGCGTTTAAATTTGAAATAAATATAAATTAGTAATGAAGAAAATTACCCTATTTACATTAATTGCACTGCTCTCTATTTCTACGGTGAGTTTTGCCCAAGAATTTAAGTTTGGCCATATCAACTCTCAAGAGTTGATTGCCCTAATGCCAGAGAGAGACAGTGCATTGGTTGTGCTTCAAAAGCACGAGAACGAACTACAAGAGGAGCTTAAGGGTCTCCACTCCGAACTACAGGCAAAATACAACATCTACCAGCAGAAGCAGGCTTCGTGGACAGCTTCCATATTGGAGGCCAAAACCAATGAACTCCAAGAGATGGACCAGAGGTTGCAGAGCTTTCAACAAAACGCCTCACAGGAGTTACAGCAGCTGCAGCAGGTACTTTTCCGCCCTGTGCTCCAGAAAGCAAACAATATTGTTGAAAAGATTGGCAAAGAGAGAAATCTAATCTATATTTTTGACACATCGGGAGGTACAATTCCATATATTAGCGACTCTCAAAGTTTAGATATTCTTCCTATCGCCAAAGAGAGATTGGGAATCCCTGCCGATAAGAAACCTCAACAGTTTGATCAAAACCCTCTTTAATACTCTTAATATTGGGAACTCCAACACCATCGGTAGCTATTTTTGACTCTGGAGTTGGGGGCATTTCGGTATTTAGGGAGCTCTTCTCTCTTTTGCCGAACGCCCGCTATCACTACTTTGCCGATAACGCTTTTGCCCCATACGGCTCAAAAGATGTAGCAGAGGTGGTGAATAGGAGCTTTTTAATCTCCGATTTTCTTCTCTCTAAGGGCGTAGATATTGTTGTAGTGGCATGCAATACTGCCACTTCGGCCGCTATCTCCAAATTGAGAGAGAGTTTTCAAATCCCTTTTGTAGGGATGGAACCGGCAATTAAACCGGCTGCCTCTACAACACAAAGCGGCATCATTGGTGTCTTGGCTACAGAGGGGACCCTTGGTGGCGAGAAATTTATAAACAATGTTGTAACATTTGCCTCTTCGGTAGAGGTTGTTCAGGTATCGGCCAAGATGCTTGTACCTCTTATTGAAAAAGGGATATTTGAAGGAGAGGAACTGGAGGAGAGGATAGAAGAGTATCTGGCCCCTATTTTGGAGAGAGGTGCCGACAGTGTTGTTTTGGGGTGTACCCACTACCCCTTAATCCAAAAGAGTATTCAAAAAGTGGCAGGTGGTGGAGTTACTTTGATAGACCCCTCTTATGCAGTTGCAAAACAGGTGATTAGGGTGCTTCAAGAAAATCTCTTACTATCTACTCAAGAGAATAGAGTTGGAGCCTATGCCCATTTCTACTGCTCGGGGAGTTGTGCTCTTTTAAAAGAGAGTGTAGCCCGCTTTTTACCTGCTCTAAACAATCTCTCTTTTCAAGAGAGAGTTTTAATTTAAATTGTAAATAATTATTCTAAAATTTTTAAGATGAAAATCGATCCTATTTTTTTCATAGTTCCCTTTGCGGCAATTGTAGCTTTGGCTTTTGCTCTCTATTTTTTTAGGCAGATGATGAAGCAGAGCGAAGGAAATACGAGTATGAAAGAGATCGCACTACATGTTAGAAAAGGAGCTATGGCTTATCTCAGACAACAATATAAAGTTGTCACTATAGTTTTTTTGGTGCTGAGTCTCTTTTTCGCCTTCTTAGCCTATGTGCTAAAAGTTCAAAATCCCTGGGTACCCTTTGCCTTTATTACCGGTGGATTTTTCTCCGGTCTGGCCGGTTTTATTGGTATGAAAACGGCCACCTACGCTTCGGCACGAACTGCCAATGCTTCAATTAAATCGCTCAATAGTGGTCTAAGATTGGCATTCCGCTCGGGAGCGGTTATGGGATTGGTGGTAGTTGGGTTGGGGCTGTTGGATATTTCGGTTTGGTATCTTGTTTTGAATAGATTTATTGTAGAGGTATCCGATGCCCAAAAGATGGTTATTATAACCACCACTATGTTAACTTTTGGAATGGGAGCCTCTACTCAAGCTCTCTTTGCAAGGGTTGGTGGCGGTATCTATACTAAAGCGGCCGATGTGGGAGCAGATTTGGTAGGAAAGGTAGAGGCAGGAATTCCCGAGGACGATCCCAGAAACCCCGCTACAATAGCCGACAATGTGGGCGACAATGTGGGGGATGTGGCCGGTATGGGTGCCGATCTATACGAATCCTACTGTGGCGCCATTCTTGCCACAGCTGCCCTTGGTGCTTCTGCTTTCTATATAGATCCAACTATCCAGATGAAGGCAGTTTTTGCCCCAATGATAATTGCGGCGGTGGGAATTTTACTCTCTATTTTGGGTATCTTTTTGGTTAAAACTAAAGAGGATGCCGATATGAACGCCCTTCTTAAATCGCTTGGGAAAGGGGTCAATATAAGTTCTCTACTTATAGCACTCTCTGCCTTTGGAATCTTATATCTATTGGGTATTGAAAATTGGCTTTGGATCTCATTCTCGGTTATTACAGGTTTGGTTGCAGGGATAGTGATAGGCCAATCTACCGAATATTTTACCTCCCACTCCTATAAACCTACTAAAGTGATTGCCGAAAGTGGTGAAACCGGTCCTGCAACTGTTATTATACAGGGGGTGGGAACAGGAATGATCTCTACGGCAATACCGGTCTTCACCATTGCTGCTGCAATAATTCTATCATTTCTTTTTGCTATCAAATTTGATGTAGAGGGGATGCTTTCGGCCCACAATATTGCCCTTGGGCTATACGGTATAGGAATTGCTGCAGTGGGAATGCTCTCTACCCTTGGAATAACTTTGGCTACAGACGCCTATGGCCCTATAGCCGACAACGCTGGAGGCAACGCCCAAATGAGCAATTTGGATCCTATTGTAAGACAGCGGACCGATACTTTAGATGCCTTAGGTAACACTACAGCTGCTACAGGAAAAGGATTTGCAATAGGTTCGGCGGCTCTTACAGCTTTGGCCCTGCTCGCCTCCTACTTGGAGGAGGTGAAGATTGCCCTTGTTCATATTGGCCAGAGCACTTTAGAGATTGGAGGAAGAGTGGTGGCAGTTGGCGAAGCAACCATTTTAGACTTTATGGAGTATTATAAGGTCTCTCTTATGAATCCTGTTGTTTTGGTTGGAATCTTTATAGGGGCAGTTATCTCTTTCCTCTTTACCGGCCTAACTATGAACGCCGTTGGTCGTGCTGCCTATAAGATGGTAGAGGAGGTGCGCAGGCAGTTCAGAGAGATTGCGGGAATTATGGAGGGAACCGGTAAACCCGATTATGCCCGCTGTGTTGAAATCTCTACTCGAGGCGCTCAAAGAGAGATGTTGCTCCCCTCAATTATAGCTATTGTTGCTCCAATTATAACGGGGTTGATCTTTGGAGTTGCAGGGGTGATGGGACTATTGGTTGGCGGCTTGGGGACAGGCTTTGTATTGGCTATTTTTATGGCCAATGCAGGAGGTGCATGGGATAATGCCAAGAAGTATGTAGAGGAGGGACACCATGGTGGAAAAGGGTCTGAGGCGCATAAGGCCACAGTGGTTGGCGATACTGTTGGCGACCCCTTCAAAGATACCTCCGGACCTTCACTTAATATTTTGATAAAGTTGATGAGTATGGTCTCTATTGTTATGGCGGGCCTTACAGTTGCATATAGTCTTCTTTAGATTTTTAGTAAGAGTAAAAAGAGAGGGCAACCATTTGGGTTGCCCTCTCTTTTTTAATATTATTGGTGAATTTTTAACCAATAGTCAACTCTATTACTCAATTCCCAACTGCTTTTTGATAAACTCTTCGAGCTCAAAAGCGGCCACTTTTCGTTTTATAACTTTACCCTCACTGTCAACAAATATGTTTTGAGGAATATATGTAACAAAATAGGGCTCTACAACTTCGCTTTTCCAATATTTTAGATCGGAGAGCTGTACCCAAGTGAGCTTATCTGTTTTAATAGCATCTTTCCATACCTCCTCTTTAGAGTCTAAAGAGACCCCAACAATACCAAAGCCAAATTTATTGTACTTTTTGTATAGCTCAACCAACTTGGGATTGAAACGACGACACGGACCACACCATCCAGCCCAAAAATCGATCATAGTAATCTTATGGTTGGGATAGATTTCGGAGAGTGAAACCATCTTCCCCTCTGGGGTTGGCAGGGAAAAATCTGGAGCAATTTTGCCGGGTTGTAGAGGTCTAAGCCGTTCTATACTCTTTTTAACCTCTTGGAGATATCTGTTTCCTTCATATTTTGCCATCGCTTCACACTCCTCTACCCTCTTCTCCATCTCAGAGAAAGGGTACTCCTCTACCTTCTTTACCAATTGATAGATGGTGTAGAAGGAGTGTGGGTGATCGTTGAAGAACTGCTCATCTAAAACTTTCAGCTCCTCTTGTGCAGCTAGATCCAACTTGGCTATCTCCCTTTTGCGATCTACAGATGTATTTTGGTCTTTATACTCCTCCCTCAACGACTCTATAGAGTACTTTTCGTTCACCTCTCTCTTCTTCTCTTTAAGCTCATTAAGAAGAGTATTGGTTTCACCTCCTGTCACCTCTGCACCTTTGGCCCCTCCCTCTTTTGGGTACTCGATTTTAAAATTGTCGTTTTCTACAAATAGAATAATTTTTTCATCCATCCCATCTATTGTAATACCATAATATTCAGGAGTTGTAACTTCACCTTTAAAGGTAAATTTGTCTCCTACTACAGTTGCAGTGTCTGTAATGGTAACACCTTTGTCGTAGTTGGTTAGGAAGACCCTCTTTTGGTTATAGTCGCCCGTAGGGAGCTTTCCCTTAATTGTGTAACCGTGGTCTGTACTGCATGAGAGCAGTGCTATTGCCACAAAAAATGTAAAAAATCTTTTCATCTCACTCTATTTTTAATCGATATCTTCATAACTATTTAGAAACCACTCTTTATATTTTAAATATCCTGCAGCATTCTCCTTTGCCGCATTGGCTATTGCCTCGCTACCCTCTTTAATCTGTTTGGCCGGTATCCCCGCCCATATCCCCCCCGAAAGGTGACTCCTCTCCAACACAACTGCTCCGGCAGCTACTATTGTGCCATCGTCTATAACACAGTTGTCCATCAATATGGCGCCCATTCCCACTAAAACATTATCTCCAACTTTAGCTCCGTGTACTATTGTGTTGTGCCCAACCGACACATCGTCTCCAATCTCTACTACCGATTTGTGATGGGTTGTATGGAGCACTGCACCATCTTGGATATTTACCCTATTCCCAATTTTTATAGGGTTTACATCGCCTCTTAGGACAGCTCCGTACCAAATGCTACAATCGTTGCCAATCTCTACATCGCCAACAATTACAGCATTCTCTGCTATAAAACACCCTTTGCCTATCTTAGGTTCAATTCCATTCAATTTTTTGATAATTGCCATAAAAATTACAATTTAAATTTTATACAAAGGTAATAAATATGGGATAGTGCCCACCAATCAAAATGATAAAAGGTTTGGATAAAGCAGAAAGTAAAGCTAACTTTAAGGAAAATTTATTTTTCGATTTTCTAACCAAAAAAATTAACTATGTCTCATCAAGTGATTGATTCTAAGGAGGCTGTAATACGATTTGCCGGAGATTCCGGAGATGGTATGCAGCTTATTGGAACCCTTTTTGCCGACGCTTCTGCACTCTTTGGTAATGATATCTCTACATTTCCCGACTATCCGTCCGAAATTAGAGCTCCGCAAGGTACTATTGCAGGAGTATCGGGATTTCAAGTTAACATTGGGAGTGGGAGTGTAAGGACCCCGGGTGATTTTTGTGATGTCTTGGTGGCAATGAATCCCGCCGCCTTAAAATCAAATGTCAAGTGGGCAAAACCTACTGCAACAGTTATTATCGACTCCGATACCATAAATGAGAAGGGGTTGTCGCGTGCCGGATTTAAGAGCGACGATATTGTAGAGGAGCTCAATATAGGGCACCTCAATGTGGTCTTTGCCCCTATAACAACTCTTACCAAAGAGTCTTTGAAAGATTGCGGAATAGATTCAAAGGCTGTTTTGCGTTCTAAAAATATCTTTACTTTGGGTATTTGCTACTATCTTTTTAATAGATCGTCAGATAGTACTATTGAGTATATAGACAACAAATTCAAAAAATTGCCACAAATTGCAGCTGCCAATAAGAAAGCTTTGAGAGATGGCATCAACTATGCTGCAAATATTCAAGCTATCCAGAATACATATAGAGTGGCTCCTGCCATAGTAGAGAAGGGGCTTTATCGTTATATAAATGGAAATCAGGCTGTTGCTTGGGGGCTTTTAGCCGCTTCCGAAAAGTCGGGGTTACAGCTCTTTTGCGGTTCCTACCCTATAACCCCTGCCACCTCTATTTTAGAGGAGCTATCAATAAGAAAAGATCTTGGAGTTAAAACTCTCCAGTGCGAAGATGAGATTGCCGGAATCTGCACTGCAATTGGAGCAGCCTATACGGGCTCACTTGCAGTGACCACCACATCGGGGCCGGGACTTTCGCTTAAATCGGAAGCTTTAGGATTGGCTATGATTACTGAACTTCCTTTAGTATTAGTTGATGTTCAAAGGGCAGGCCCCTCTACCGGTATCCCCACCAAAACAGAACAGACAGACTTGAATCAAGCTCTCTATGGTAGAAACGGCGAAGCTCCTATTGCTATTATTGCAGCCCATTCGCCATCGCACTGCTTCGATGCCGCTTTCTATGCGGCAAAATATGCTGTAGAACATATGATGCCTGTAATCCTGCTTAGTGAAGGTTTTTTGGGTAACGGTTCTGAACCGTGGAAAATACCTTCACTCTCAAACTACCCCGATATCACCCCTCCCATTATAGAGGAGAGCGAAGAGAGCCCTTTCCAACCATATAAAAGGGATCCAGAAACTTTGGCAAGAAAATGGGCGCTTCCCGGAACGGTCGGCTTGGAGCATAGGGTAGGGGGCTTGGAGAAAAACAACAATGGCAGTGTCTCTTCAGACCCATTGGTGCATGAGAGAATGGTTAAAGAGCGGGCCGAAAAGGTGGCACGACTATCAAATTATATTCCCAATCAAGAGGTGATTGGTTCGGAGAGCGGCGAACTATTGGTTGTAGGATGGGGAGGAACCTATGGCCATCTCTATACGGCAGTAGAGAGATTGCAGAACGAAGGCCATTCGGTATCGTTGGCCCATTTCGATTACATCTTCCCTCTTCCCAAAAATAGTGAAGAGCTCTTTGGCAACTTTAAGAAAATTTTGGTTTGTGAGCTTAATAGTGGCCATTTTGTTAACTATTTAAGAGGCGAATTTCCCCAATTCTCCTATCTGCAGTACAATAAAATTCAGGGACAACCATTTATTGTCCAAGAATTGGTAGAGGCTGTTGAAGCTCTTTTATAAATTAATTAGGTTAAAAATATAGCTATGAAATATAGTGTAGACGATTTTAAAAGCGACCAAGAAGTTAAATGGTGTCCCGGATGTGGCGACCACGCCATTTTGGCCAGTGTTCAAAGGGCTATGCCCCAAATTTGTGAAGAGTTGGATTATACCAAAGAGCGATTTGTATTTGTTTCCGGTATAGGATGCTCCTCACGCTTCCCATACTATATGGATACTTTTGGTTTTCACGGAATACATGGTAGGGCTGCCGCAATTGCTACGGGTATGAAGGTGGCAAATCCGCGTCTTACCATTTGGCAAATTACCGGTGATGGCGACGCTTTGGCAATAGGAGGAAACCACTTTATCCATGCAATTAGAAGGAACATAGATATCAATATGATCCTCTTTAACAATCAAATATATGGTTTGACTAAGGGGCAATACTCCCCCACTTCCAAATTGGGAAAAACAACCAAAACATCTCCATTTGGAACAGTAGAGCATCCATTTAACCCAGGCGCCCTTGTTTTGGGTGCAAGGGGAACTTTTTTTGCCAGGAGCATAGATGTAGAGATCAAATTGACTCAGGATCTTATGGTAGAGTCGGCAAAGCACAACGGTACTGCTGTTGTTGAGATGTTGGTAAACTGTATCATATTTAATGACAGAACCCATGCAGAGTTTGCTGAAAAGCTTGTAAGGGCCGATAGAACAATAATCCTAAAAGATGGAGAGCCCATGATTTACGGTAAAAATAGAGATAAGGGGCTTATTTTTGAGGATAATAAAATTAAATCTGTTACAATAGGCGAAAAGGGTATCTCCGAAAAAGATCTTTTGGTTCACAATGCCAAGGAGGAGAACCCCGGCCTACACTCTATGCTAATAGATATGAAGTGGCCGGAATTGCCCGTAGCCCTTGGGGTTATTCGTTCCGTTGAAGATAAAACATATAACAATAATGTTAGAGACCAAGTGATAAATGCAAGGGAGCATGCACAAATTAAGAGTGTAGATGAGTTGCTGAGAAGTGGTGCAACTTGGGAGGTTAAGTAGAGTTTTATTCAACTAAATTTTACAAATATCAATTACAACTATTTATGAAAGTCAATGAAGTGATGGCTTCACTCGAAAAGAAGTATAGCCACGAAAAAGAGTATCTACAAGCAGTACACGAAGTTTTGGAATCTGTAGAGGAGGTATATAACCAACACCCCGAATTTGAAAAAGCAAACATTATTGAAAGATTGGTAGAACCCGATCGCCTATTTACCTTTAGGGTAACTTGGCAGGACGATGCCGGCAAAGTACATGTAAACACCGGTTATCGTGTGCAGTTCAACAATGCAATAGGCCCCTATAAAGGAGGTTTTCGTTTCCACCCCTCTGTAAACCCCTCTATTTTAAAATTTTTAGGTTTTGAGCAAACTTTTAAAAATGCATTGACCACTCTTCCTATGGGAGGCGGTAAAGGTGGCTCAGATTTCAATCCCAAAGGGCGTTCAGATGCCGAAATTATGCGTTTCTGCCAAGCTTTTATTACTGAAATATGGCAAAACTTAGGGCCCGATACCGATGTACCTGCCGGAGATATTGGAGTTGGAGCTAAGGAGGTTGGCTATATGTATGGTTGGTATAAGAAGTTGGCAAGAGAGAATACCGGAGTTCTTACCGGTAAAGGGGCAACTTGGGGAGGCTCTCTAATCCGCCCCGAAGCAACCGGTTTTGGAGGTGTCTATTTTGTAAACCATATGTTGGCTACCCGCGGCATTGAACTTAAAGGTAAAACTGTTGCAGTTTCGGGTTTTGGTAATGTGGCGTGGGGTGCTGCCAAAAAGGCAACCGAATTGGGTGCGAAAGTTATTGCAATTTCGGGCCCCGATGGAGTTATTGTAGATGAGAGCGGTTTGAACGAAGAGAAGATTGCCTATATGTTGGAACTTCGTGCTTCCAATAACGATGTTGTTGCCCCCTATGCAGATAAGTTCCCCGAAGCCAAATTCTATGCCGGCAAGAAGTCGTGGAGCGTTAAGGTTGATATTGCCCTGCCGAGCGCTTTCCAAAACGAACTTAACGGTGACGATGCCAAAGAGTTGATAGCAAATGGAGTAATCTGTGTTGCAGAGATCTCGAATATGGGCTGTACCCCTGAAGCTATTGCTGAATTTCAAAAGGCAAAGTTGCTCTTTGCTCCAGGTAAAGCTGTAAATGCAGGTGGTGTTGCAGTTTCGGGATTGGAGATGACACAAAATGCGATGCATATCAATTGGACAGCCGAAGAGGTAGATGCCAAATTGAAGCAGATAATGAGTAGTATCCACGACCAATGTATCAAGTACGGCACTCAGAGCGACGGCTATATAAACTATGTAAATGGTGCCAATATTGCCGGCTTTATGAAGGTTGCAAGAGCTACATTGGAGCAGGGCGTCTGCTAAGTTCCTATTTGATACTTTATACTTATCAATTGAAAGCACCCTTCGGGGTGCTTTTTTTATCTAAATAGTATATATAGTGACCATTATATTGAATGTTTAAAATAAATTGATATCTTTGATAGTTGGAATGCTCTAATAATTAGCACTTTGTAAGTAACAATTTGTAATATAAAATATATATTTGATACTAATTACTAACCAAAACCTTTTCGTATGAAAAAAATTAAACTGTTTTTAGCAGTTCTGGGAGCTTTTTTGTCGTTTAGCTTGGCAAGCGCGCAAAATATACAGGTCTCCGGAACTGTGACCGATGCAGCAACAGGAGAGCCTGTCTCCCCTTTGCTTCTATTCAGGTAAAAGGTACATTGGCCGGTGGAGCTTCAGACCTCAATGGTAGATACTCCATTACTACCGCCTCGAATGCAATTTTGGTTTTTAGCTTTATAGGCTATAAGAGCGAAGAGATTGAAGTGAACGGCCGTTCAGTGGTTAATGTGCAGCTTACTCCAGAAACTGTCTCTTTAGAAGATGTTATGGTGGTAGCTTACGGCACCGCCAAAAAGGAGTCTTTTACCGGTTCTGCCCAAACTGTCACCTCAGAAAAAATTGAAAGGAGAACGGTTGCCAATGTCTCTAAAGCCTTAGAAGGAATGGCACCCGGGGTGCAATCAACTTCGGGATCGGGGCAGCCCGGTGCCGGTGCCAACTTAGTTATTAGAGGATTTGGCTCCCTTAGCGCATCTAACAATCCGCTCTATGTGGTAGATGGCGTACCCTATGATGGTGCCCTTAATGCCATAAATCCCAACGATATAGCCTCTATTACTATTATTAAAGATGCCTCTGCCGGGGCCCTTTATGGAGCAAGAGGTGCCAATGGTGTTGTAATTGTCACTACCAAACAGGGCAAAGAGGGTTCACTCACCTTAGATTTTAAAGGGAGTTGGGGAGTGGCTTCAAGAGCTATCCCCCGTTACGAAACTTTGAATGCCTACGAGTGGACAGAAAACACCTATTCCATCTATAAAAATAAATTTATAAAAGATGGAGTGTCACCCTCTATTGCCAGTGAAGCTGCCTTAGAGGAGATGTTGTACGGCCCCAATAAAGTTTTTGGAAATTCGTTGCAATATAATCCCTTCGACAGGGATGCCGCTACCCTTATAGATCACACTACAGGAAAAATTTTCCCCGGCACTGGATTGAAATGGAGCGAAGATTGGTTAGACAATGCTACTGCAACTGCCCCTTTAAGACAGGAGTACCAAATCTCTGTTAGTGGTGGCAACAACAGAAGCACCCATATGTTCTCTTTGGGCTATCTAAATGAGGAGGGGTTGGTGAAATCTACAAAATTTGAACGCTTTTCGGGAAGGGCAAATATTAGATCTGCTGTAAACGACTGGCTGAAGAGTGGTTTAAATGCCAACTTTGCTGCCAACTCCACCAATAGTACAACCCTTGGTTCTGCACAGCAAGGGAGTTCGGGCTACTCCAATGTCTTCTATAGTGCAATGTTGATGTCGCCTATCTACCCCCTATATCTTAAAGATGCGGCGGGAAATAGTGTTATCGACCCCGAAACGGGGAAGCCTCTATACGATTGGGGCAACGATAGACCTGCGGGGGCCAATGCCGGTTGGAATCCTCTTGCCAACTTAGAGGAAGATAAATATTTAGGCACTACCGACAACTTAAGTGCCAGAACGTTTATAGAGCTTGGAGGATTGGAAGAGGGGCCTCTACAAGGGCTTAAATTGAGCGCCAATTTGGGTTTTGACTACGCTCTCTCTAAAAATAAGACCTACTTCAATCCCTATTTTGGAAATGCTGAAACGCTAAATGGTTTGGTAGCTATTTCAGACGGTAGAACCTTTAGCTACACCTTTAACCAACTTTTGACTTGGGATAGAACTATCTGCTACCACCACAACTGGAGCGTTCTTTTGGGTCATGAGTGGTATAAATATAACTATCAAAATCTCTATGGCGAAAAATCGGGATTCCCTTTTGGTGGCCTATATGAGTTGGCTGCTGCCACAAACATTAGAGATTCAGACTCCTATACCAACAACTATGCTATAGAATCTTACTTCTCAAGGGTAAATTACGACTACAAAGATAAATATTACCTTTCGGGAAGTTTTCGTAGAGATGGCTCCTCCCGTTTCCATAGAGATCACCGCTGGGGTAATTTCTGGTCGGTAGGTGCCAGTTGGAGAGTCTCTCAAGAGTCCTTTATGGAAAATTTGGATTGGATAAACAATTTAACCCTTAAAGCTTCATATGGAGTACAAGGGAACGACAATATTGGTGCATTATACGCCTGGCAGGCCTTTTACGATTTAGGCTATCCTAACCAATCTTTCCCCGGTATGGTGGTAAGCTCTCTTGAGAGTACAGACCTCAGATGGGAGAAGAATAGGAACTTCAACACAGGTATTGAGGCTCGCCTCTTTGATAGGCTCTCGCTAAGTGTGGAGTATTACAATAGAGTAACCGAAGATATGTTGATGGATTACCCTATGGCTCTTTCAACCGGCTTTGAGAGCTACAATAAAAATGTGGGTTCTATGCGTAATAGAGGAGTTGAATTTTCCATTTCGGGCGATATAGCAAAAGGGAGAGATTTTATCTGGAACTCTACTCTAATGGGCTCTACAATAAGTAATAAAGTTCTTAAATTGGCAGATAAACCTCAAATAGTTACAGGTAACTACATAATTAAAGAGGGCGAGACTATGAACTCCTTCTATCTGGCCAAATCTGCCGGAGTTGATCCCGCAACGGGGAGTAAACTCTACTGGGTGTGGGATATAGACCCAACCAATGGAGAGAAGGGAGAGCCATATATTAGTAGTAGCTATACCCAAGCTTCCACCTGCAAGGAGATTGGTGGAAGCCGTATTCCAATTATCTACGGTTCATGGCAAAACGAGATGCGTTATAAAAATTTAGACTTGGCTATTGCAACCACCTACTCTATAGGAGGAAAGATGTACGATGGCGTCTATTACACTCTACTCTACCACCAATATTTGGGGCAGAATGGCCATAAAGATAGATTGACCAAAACTTGGCAAAAACCTGGTGATGTTACCCCTTTACCTTTGGTAGAATATAACGGTATAATGCAAATTACCACCACCCATGAGGATCTTATAGATGCATCCTACTTTGCTATTAAAAATATAACTTTAGGATATACACTCCCATCAAGAGTGAGTAGTAAGCTAAAAATGAAGGGGCTTAGAGTGAGCCTTACAGCCGACAATCTCTACCTCTTTAATGCCCTTAAGGGTGCCGACCCCCAATTTAACTTTTCGGGGAGCACCAGTTTCTCTTACACACCCTCAAGAACTCTCTCAGTAGGGTTGGATATTAAATTTTAACTAAGAATCTAATATGAAAAAGATTTTTTATATACTCTCTATTGTAGGACTCCTCTTTACCGGAGGCTGTTCTCACATGCTCGATACCGACCCCACCGACAGGGTTAGTGGCACTAAAGTATTTGAAGATTCCCAAAATGCTTTGGCTGCAGTAAATGGTATCTACAGACTCTTTAATACCTATAAGTGGGGAAGTGGATGGGAAGATGAAAATGGTGGTCTTTCTGCCTATATTCTCACCTTCTCTCTAAAGGGAGATGACCATCTTATGGATGATGCCGGTTCGGGGTGGTTCTTTTTTGACTACGCTTTTGATACACAAGGAGATTGGACTAGAAAAGATGGGCATCAATATCAGATGTGGAACTTCTTCTACACTATTATCTCCAATGCAAATTATATAATTGCCAATGAGGGAGAGCTTCCCGGCGACCCCAGCTTAGCAGATTATGTGATTGGACAAGCTTATGCTATACGCTCTATGGCCTATATGTGGCTTGTCCAAATCTATGCCCAAAGTTGGGATAGTGACTCCCCTGGAGTCCCCATCTATACCCTTCCAACAATGGCTGGAACAACAGGGGAGCCCAGAGGTACTGTAGCTGCACTCTTTCAACAGGCCAGCGACGATATAGATAGGGCTATTGAGCTGTTGGAGCAAAGTGGTGTAGCTCAGCAGCACCGCTCCCATATAGACAAATATGTAGCTTATGGGCTTAAGGCACGCCATGCAATGGTAGAGAAAGATTACCCCACAGCTCTAACCTATGCAGAAAAGGCGTTGGAGGGGAGAGCCGAAGTTACCTCCTTCTCAAATATTAGAAATGTCAATGATATTTCAAAGCCCAATGTACTTTGGGGAATTGCCATTCAAACCGACCAATCTATGGGCGGTCCCGACATTTACTACCATATGGATGCCGGTAGCGGCAGTACATATTCGGCAGCAAGACACCTAATAGCAAGTGGTTTGTATGATCTTATTCCCCAAGGGGATGCCAGGAGAGCCTGGTGGACCGAACCGCTTCCTCAAAGCAACTGGGGCGAAGCTGGAACAAAAGATGGCGCCAAACGCTCCTACTGCCAAACTAAGTTGGTCTTTTTAGATGCCTCTGCCCAAACGGGCGACCATATTTTAATGCGCGCCGAAGAGATGGCCCTTATTGCAGCCGAAGCTGCCTGCCACTCTGAAAATTGGGTCGATGCAAAAAGGTATGTTTCTATGGTAGGAGAGAAGAGGATGGATGATTACGCTGTCCGCTTGGCCAATAGAACCAACAGTAAGAGTTATAACAGCGATGTTAATGCCCCTCCTGTAACTTTAATGGAGGAGATTCTCTTTCAAAGAAGGGTTGAGTTGTGGGGTGAAGTGCCCCGGCTCTTTGATATTAATAGATTGGGTTTGGGTATAAATAGAGACTATTCGGGTAGCAACCATACTGTAAAGGCGGTTTACCCCCCATACGATCCAGACCTAATTTTGTGGATACCTCAAACCGAATTTGACGGTAATGAGAATATGGATCCCTCTCGAGATCAAAATCCTTAACTATAACTAACTTAAGAGTTATATATTATGAAAAAAATACTATTATTAAATACCTTTATTCTCTCCCTTCTTTTGCTCTTCTCTTGCGACTCTCCTGGGAAGCTCTACGATCAAACAAGGGGAGATGAGGTTTCATTCCCCTCTAAAACTCTAAAATATGAGATGGTTGCAGAGGATAACAACTCATTTAAGATTGAGTTGTATAGAGGAAACAGTTTGGGAGCACTAACTGTACCTGTTATTATTGATATGACAGGCGATGAGTTTACCCCAACCGACGATAAGTTCATCTTTGCCGATGGCGAAAATAAGGCATACCTACAGTTTGACTATAACAGTATCGACAATTTTGGAGGGGAGAGCTACGCTATTACTGTTACTGTAGCCGACCCCGACCAACTCTCTATCTCTGGAGTTGGCGAAGTGAAGATGAGCGTAAGCCGAAAACTCACCTATAAACTCTACGCAACAGGTACCTTCTACTCCGAAATCATTGAATATGGATTTGATGGTCCCCCCTCTGTATCAAGGGAGCTCTATAAGGCAGAAGAGGGAGAGTATTACCGCTTCCCCAATCTTTATGAACCGGGATACCATATTGAATTTTCTTTGGACTCCCAAGGTAAAATCCAATTTGATGAGCAGTCGATAGGAATTTGGTATGACGCCGTGGACTACCCAGAAAACGGAATGTTCCACTGGGGTACTACTTTTCTTGATGAGTGCGTAGTTGACGACGGCTACTACCTCTTTGTTGTAGATTTCTGTTTGCCGGAAATTTCATACTCTTTTGGCGATTGGTGGGAAGTGTTTGAAGTTGAGAGTTATGCAAATCCCAATTAATAGTTGATTAAACATTTTAAAATTGAAAGGGGGGCTATAGGCTCCCCTTTTTTTGAGAACATTTCTCTATATTTACTGTTTATAGAAGGTAAGGGTTGCTTTATATGATTAGAAACAGTGCTTTTACTCTTTTTGTTGCTCTACTTTTGCAAATTTTAGTTTTCTCTTGTAGTAAAGAGGAACCGCTTTATATAGATGTAAACAGTGTTACCCTCACTCTTCCAAACTACGATGGAGTGGGGGAGGTTGCTCTTCAATCCAACGGCAATTGGACAGCTTCGGTATCGGCCTCCTGGTGCTCTATAGCCCCCACCTCTGGAAAGGGAGATGCTATTATAACTGTTACCCTCTCCGATAACGGAGGGGAGAGGGAGCGAAGTGCCACTCTCAATATAGGGGGAGGTGAGGTGAGGAGGTATGTAAAGATTACACAACAGAGCGGTAGGCTTCAAGTGGTAGGTACTCCAGTGGTTATAGACAAAGATGGAGGTGAAAGCTCCTTTAAATTGCTCTCCAATAGTCGTTGGCAAATTTTGTTGCCACAAGAGGGCAACTGGCTTGAAGTAGATCCTCTTTTTGGAGAGGGCGATGCCACTGTTTCGGTTTTAGCTCTTCCAAACAGCGGGTCGCAGCGTGAGATTAATCTTAGTGTGAAGTATGGATTACAGGAGCAGAGTGTTAATATAAAGCAGCTTAGGGGAGTGAACTCTCCTCCTGAAGCACCAACTCTTCAGAGCCCTCAAAACAACAGTACAAATCTCTCTCTCCTTCCACCCTTCAGATGGAGCTCCTCCTTTGATGCCGATGGCGACAATGTTACCTATCTGTTGCAATATAGCAGAGATCCCGATAGTTGGGAAGAGCCTATAGCAGTGAACGACACCATCTTCTACCTCTCCCACTATCTTGAACCAAATAGTAGATATTGGTGGAGGGTGGCGGCAATAGACCAATTTAGCAGTTCGCCCTTATACCACTCTGAGGGTACCTTTACCACCGGCTCCACCCCTGCCTATTTTGATAGTGACTTTTCTGTAGTACAGAGTCATACAAGAGGTGCTGCTTCCTCTGATATTATTTTTGTGGGAGATGGCTACACAGGAGAAGATTTTATTTATGGGGGGAAGTTTGATAACGATATGGATGAAGGGATAGAGGCCTTTTTTGCACTTGAACCCTACAGTAGTTACAGAGAGTACTTCTCTATCTATAAATTGGCAGCCTATTCAAGGGAGAGTGGGGTGAGCCAATCCGATCGTAGAGTTGTTAAAAACAGCCGCTTTAACACCAATTTTGAAGGGGGCTCCTCTATGAGTATAGATGAAAACAGCCTTTTTAATTTTGTTAAGAGGGTATTAAATATAGATGAAGAGAGGCTTCGCAAATCTTTAATTGTCTTGGTTGCCAACCAAAACCGTTATGGAGGAACCTGTTGGATGTGGGCAGATGGTAAGGCAATAGCTATTGTTCCAGTTAGTAGAAGTACGGGTTCCAACAGCCACTATCGCAATCTAATTGCTCACGAAGCGGGAGGGCATGGTTATGCCAAACTTGCCGACGAATATGTAGAGAATGAGGGGGCTACAATAACTCCATCAGTTTTAGACGAATATAGAGATTTCTTACCCTATGGTTTCTATCAAAATGTAGATATTACCGGTGATCGCTCTTCGGTAAAATGGAGAGATCTCTTCGCTATCCAAGGGTACTCTGTGGTAGATAGCTATGAAGGGGCCTTCTACTACTCTTATGGAGCTTGGCGCCCAGAGCTCAATAGCGCTATGCGACATAACGACCTCTATTTTAACGCCCCCTCTCGTGCTGCTATTGTTAAACGGATATTGACTGTTGCCGGTGAGAACTTCACTATGGAGAGGTTTATTGGCGAAGATCTCCTAAGAGGTGCGACAACGGCTCTAACTCCACCTATCAAGTCGGTATCGCCTCTCTCTTTTAGAGCTACGGCTCCTCCTAAAATTTTTAGATAGACTCTTTGGCTTCTTATAAAAAAAAGAGAGAGCAAAATGCTCTCTCTTTTTAATTAACTTTATGGGTAACAACTACTCATCTATAGCAGCCTTTCTAATTTCTGCTTTTACATACTCCTCTTTTGAGGCTACAATGTTTCTGTCAAACTCTCTCATTCCGGTACCTGCCGGTATAAGATGGCCACAAATTACATTCTCTTTAAGCCCCTCTAAGAGAT
This sequence comes from uncultured Muribaculaceae bacterium, assembly GCA_964512295.1. Lineage (GTDB taxonomy): Bacteria > Bacteroidota > Bacteroidia > Bacteroidales > UBA932 > Bact-08. The sequence goes on along the minus strand of CAZEGL010000002.1, from coordinate 11,616 downwards.
CTACTTTACCAAGAGTTGCAGCTTCCGAAAGTACTTTTGTAGTCTCTTGGAATGAAGCCGCAGAGATAAAGCTGTTGGTTCTTAAAGCTGCGCGCGTTATACCTTGTAGTACCTGGTTGGAGGTAGCGGGCTCTGCATCGCGAACCTCTACAGGTTTTAGATCTTTTCTCTTTAGCAAGGAGTTCTCTTCACGAACCCTTCTAAGAGTAACTAAGTCTCCTTTAAAGAGTGTGGTGGAGTCGCCTACATCTACAACAACTTTTTTATCGTAGATATCGTCGTTCTCCTGCATAAATTCCCACTTCTCTACAAGTTGCTCGGGGAGGAATTTGGTGTCGCCGGGTTCAACAATCTCTACTTTGCGCATCATCTGTCTAACTATAATCTCAAAGTGTTTGTCGTTGATCTTCACTCCCTGCATCCTATAAACCTCTTGGATCTCATTTACAATATACTCTTGAACTCTGGTAGGACCCTCTATTGCCAATATATCCGACGGAGAGATAACCCCTTCGGAGAGTGGCATTCCCGCTCTAACAAAGTCGTTTTCCTGAACTAAAATCTGTTTGGTAAGAGGTACAAGATAGGTTATGCTTTCGCCGCTCTTAGGCGTTACAATTATCTCTCTGTTACCCCGTTTAACCTTACCCATCGCTACCTCTCCACTAATAGCTGTAACTACTGCAGGGTTTGAAGGATTACGAGCCTCAAATAGTTCGGTTACTCGGGGTAGACCACCGGTAATATCTCCAGATTTTCCAATAGCTCTGGGAATTTTTACCAATATATCGCCCGCCTTCACTTTATCGCCAAGCTCAACAATAATATGGGCTCCAACCGGGAGATTGTATTGGCGGAGCTCTGCCTCATTATTTCCAACTATTCTTATTGCCGGATTTTTAGATTTGTCGCGAGACTCTATAATCACCTTCTCTTTGTGAGTAGAGTATTCATCTGCAGCCTCTTTTCTAAAAGTTACCCCTTCAAGTAGATTCTCAAACTCAATTACCCCATCTATCTCTGCAATAGTGAGTGCATTATAGGCATCCCACTCGCAAATGGGGGTACCTTTCTTTACTATATCTCCATCTTTACAGAAGAGGGTTGCTCCATAAGGAATATTGTGGTTAGAGAGTGCAATTCCGGTATTGATATCTACTATATGCATTTCGGCGGTTCTACCAATCACTATCTCTCTCTCTTGGCCGTCGTGACCCCTCTTGACTACTGTTCTAAGCTCGTCGAACTGAAGTCGACCATCATACCTTGCTATAATTTCGCTTTCGGAAGCGATATTTGAGGCGGTTCCCCCCACATGGAAAGTTCTAAGGGTAAGCTGTGTACCGGGCTCACCAATAGATTGGGCAGCTACCACCCCAACCACTTCACCAATCTCAACCATCCTTCCGCGAGCAAGATTTCTACCATAACATTTGGCACAAACCCCCTTCTTAGATTCACAAGTTAAGACCGAACGAATTTCAACGCTCTCAATAGGAAGGGATTCAATTAATTCCGCAATCTCCTCTACTATCTCTTCCCCTGTAGAGATTATCAACTCTCCGGTGAGAGGGTTATAGATATCGTGTACAGAGGTGCGCCCTAAAATTCTCTCATAGAGAGACTCTACCACTTCATCTTTATTTTTGATAGCAGTAGCCACTAAACCGCGGAGAGTTCCGCAATCCTCTTCATTTATAATTACATCGTGGGATACATCTACCAATCTCCTTGTGAGATATCCGGCATCGGCTGTCTTGAGCGCAGTATCGGCCAAACCTTTCCTTGCACCGTGGGTAGAGATAAAATACTCCAATACAGAGAGACCCTCCTTAAAGTTAGAGAGAATAGGATTCTCTATAATTTCGGCAGTAGAGGCTCCAGATTTTTGTGGCTTTGCCATCAAGCCTCTCATTCCGGAAAGCTGTCTAATCTGCTCTTTTGACCCCCTTGCTCCTGAGTTTAGCATCATATAGACAGGATTGAATCCCTCTCTATCAGTTGCTATCCTCTTCTCAACAATATTGGTGAGCTTGGAGTTTGTAGAGGTCCATATATCTATAATTTGGTTGTAGCGCTCATTATTGGTAATAAGTCCATTATTATAGGAGTTTTTAATGTTCTCTACCTGTCTGTATCCCTCTTCAATAAGAGTGCTCTTCTCTTCTGGAATAAGTACATAATCTAAATTAAAAGAGAGACCTCCGCTATAGGCCATTTTAAATCCTATATCTTTAATATCGTCAAGGAATTGAGCAGTTCTGGCAACTCCAGATCTCTTAATCACTTTACCAATAATATCGCGCAGAGATTTTTTAGTAAGAACTTCGTTGATAAAGTCTACCTCCTTTGGTACCACTTGATTAAAGAGTGTTCTTCCCACTGTGGTTTTAATCATCCGGTACCCCTTAGTGGGGTCGTTTTTATCTTTTGGCAACCTTAGATTGATTTCGGCATGCAGATCGACACTCTTTTCGTTATAGCGTATAATAACCTCTTCCGCCCCATAGAAGGTGGAATTTTCTCCTTTTGCCCCCTTTCTCTCTTTAGTTATGTAGTAGAGTCCAAGAACCATATCTTGTGAGGGTACTGTTATAGGAGCTCCGTTGGCAGGGTTCAAAATGTTGTGGGAACCCAACATAAGCAGCTGTGCCTCTAAGATTGCAGCGTTTCCAAGCGGAAGGTGTACTGCCATCTGGTCGCCATCGAAGTCGGCATTGAAAGCGGTACAGGAGAGGGGGTGAAGCTGTATAGCCTTACCCTCTATCAGTTTGGGTTGGAATGCTTGTACGCCAAGGCGGTGTAGGGTAGGGGCGCGGTTAAGTAGAACGGGGTGCCCCTTCATAACATTCTCTAAAATATCCCAAATAACTGCATCTTTTCTATCTACTATCTTCTTTGCAGATTTTACTGTCTTTACAATTCCTCTCTCAATCAATTTTCTGATAATAAAAGGCTTGTAGAGTTCTGCAGCCATATCTTTAGGCAATCCACACTCATGCATCTTTAGCTCGGGCCCTACAACAATTACAGAACGGGCAGAGTAGTCTACTCTTTTACCAAGAAGGTTTTGACGGAAACGCCCCTGTTTCCCCTTTAAGCTGTCTGAAAGAGATTTTAGTGTACGGTTGCCCTCTGCTTTTACCGCATGTGATTTCCGCGAGTTGTCGAAGAGAGAGTCTACAGCCTCCTGTAACATTCTCTTCTCGTTCCTTAAAATCACTTCGGGGGCCCTATTTTCAATCAATCTCTTAAGACGGTTGTTCCGTATTATCACTCTTCTGTAGAGATCGTTCAAATCTGAGGTGGCAAAACGGCCTCCATCTAAAGGAACCAATGGACGGAGTTCGGGAGGGATTACCGGGATAACTTTCATAATCATCCATTCGGGACGGTTAATCTCTTTCGACTCTCTAAATGCCTCTACAACACCCAATCTTTTTAATGCCTCAGCTCGCCGCTGTTGTGATGTCTCTGTCTCTACCTGCACTTTTAAATCTCGAGCAAGCTTATCTAAATCTATCCTCTCCAACATCATCTGGATAGCTTCGGCACCCATATTGGCTATAAATTTATTTGGATCGGAGTCCTCTAAATTTTGATTCTCTGCAGGGATTGAAGCCAATATTTTTAGATACTCATCTTCTGTTAGAAAGTCATACTCATTCACAGAGGCTATCTCTTTGGCTACACCCGCCTGAATTACAATATATCGCTCGTAATAGATTATTATCTCAAGCCTCTTGGAGGGGATACCTAAAAGATAACCAATCTTGTTTGGATGGCTACGGAAAAACCAAGTGTGGGCAACAGGTACAGTGAGTGTGATATGACCCATTCGCTCTCTTCGCACCTTCTTTTCGGTCACCTCTACGCCACACCTGTCACAAACAATTCCTCTATAACGGATTCTCTTAAACTTACCGCAATGGCACTCGTAATCTTTATAGGGGCCAAAAATCTTCTCACAAAAGAGTCCATCTCGTTCAGGCTTGTAGGTGCGGTAATTAACCGTCTCCGGCTTTAACACTTCACCTGAAGAGCGCTGTAGGATATCTTCGGGCGAAGCTAAACCGATAGTGATTCTACTAAATTGGCTCTTTACCTTTATATCTTTTTTTGCTGTAATCATACAATCTCTATTTCTCAGTTAAATATGGAACAATTAATCGAGTTTGATACTCAAACCTAACCCCTTCAGCTCATGCAGAAGGACATTGAGAGATTCCGGTATCCCGGGTATTGGCATTGGATCACCCTTGACAATAGATTCATACGCTCTTGAACGGCCGGTAATATCGTCCGATTTTACCGTTAGAATCTCTTGTAGGATATTGGATGCACCAAAAGCCTCTAAAGCCCATACCTCCATCTCACCAAATCGCTGTCCCCCAAATTGTGCCTTTCCTCCCAACGGCTGCTGGGTAATAAGAGAGTAGGGCCCTATTGATCGGGCGTGCATCTTGTCGTCAACCATATGGCCAAGCTTCATCATATAGATTATTCCAACTGTAGCAGGCTGATCGAAGAGCTCTCCACTTTCACCATCTCTAAGATAGCTCTTTCCATATTTGGGAATTCCCGCCTTTTGGGTGTAACTGCTTATCTCATCAAGGGAGGCTCCGTCGAAAATAGGTGAGCTGAACTTAAGATTTAATTGGGCTCCGGCCCACCCTAAGACAGTTTCGTATATCTGCCCCAAGTTCATACGGGAGGGAACACCTAAGGGGTTTAAGACAATATCTACAATTGAGCCATCCTCTAAAAATGGCATATCTTCATCTCTTACCACTTTGGCAACAATACCTTTGTTGCCGTGTCGCCCGGCCATCTTATCTCCCACTTTAATCTTTCTCTTCTTGGCAATATAGACTTTGGCAAGCTGCATTATTCCAGTGGGGAGCTCATCGCCTATAGTCAAGTTGTACTTAATTCGCTTAAGTTCGGCATCCAACTCCTTAAAAGCTATAAGGTAGTTGTTGATAAGCTCTTTAACAAGATTGTTGGTGTTTTTGTCGCTACACCATTTAGATGGATTTACATTTGTGTAATCGACACTCTCAAGCAGAGTTTTTGTGAAGTTGCTTCCCTTTGGAACCACCTCTTCACCTCTAAGATTGGTTATTTTAGCAGAGGTTTGATCTATTAAAAGGGTAGAGAGGCGGCCAATAAAGTCTTCGTTGAGCCTCTCAATTTTTCTATTGAAACTCTCCTCCTCTCTCTCAATAATCCCTTTAATGCTTCCTTTACCCCGCTTGTCGCTCTCTTTGGTAACAACTCTATTAAATAATCTTTTGCCAATTACTGTTCCATAGAGAGAGGGGGAAGCTTTAAGTGAAGCATCTTTAACATCGCCCGCTTTGTCTCCAAATATTGCTCTCAAGAGCTTCTCCTCTGGAGAAGGGTCGCTTTCGCCCTTAGGGGTGGTTTTACCTATTAAGATATCTCCCGGTTTTATATTGGCTCCAATTCGTATTATTCCATTGTGATCCAAGTCTTTTGTTGCCTCTTCGCTCACATTGGGTATATCTGCTGTAAGTGCCTCAATTCCCCGTTTGGTATCTCTAACCTCCATAGTGTATTCATCTATGTGGATCGAGGTAAAGACATCCTCTCTTAAAAGTCGCTCAGAGATTACAATGGCATCTTCAAAGTTATATCCTCTCCAAGGCATAAAGGCCACTTTTAGGTTTTTTCCTAAAGCCAACTCTCCATTTTTAGTGGCATATCCTTCGGTAATTATTTGACCGGCAGTAACTTTATCTCCTTTTCTAACAATGGGTTTAAGTGTTATAGAGGTATTTTGGTTGGTTTTTCTGTAGAGTGGAAGCTTGTGAATTGTAATCTCTGGGTCAAAGCTTACCAATCTCTCCATTGCAGAAGCTTCATACTTGATATGAATCTCCCTGGAGTCGACATATACCACCTCTCCTTTTCCTTTTGCACTTATCTGTACCCGAGAGTCATGAACTACCGCCGCCTCCAAACCTGTCCCTACTATGGGTGCCTCAGACTCTATAAGTGGTACTGCCTGCCTCATCATATTGGATCCCATAAGGGCACGGTTGGCGTCGTCATGCTCTAAGAAGGGAATTAGCGATGCCGCTATCGATGCTATCTGGTTAGGCGATACATCTACATATTGAACCTCCTCTATTCCAACAACGGGATAGTCTGCTTCGAATCGGCACTTAATCCTTTCGTCGGTTATCATTCCATCGCTGGAGATATGTACATTGGCCTGTGCTACCATCTTCTCCTCCTCATCTTCGGCACTCATATATACCACCCCTTTGGAACTCATATCTACCTTACCATCCTCTACTCTTCTATAAGGGGTCTCAATAAAACCTAAATCGTTAATCTTGGCATAGACACAGAGTGAAGAGATAAGCCCAATATTGGGACCTTCGGGTGTTTCAATGGGGCATAGCCTTCCATAGTGGGTGTAGTGGACATCTCGTACCTCAAAACCGGCTCTCTCTCTGGAGAGACCTCCCGGGCCAAGTGCAGAGAGTCTCCTTTTATGGGTCATTTCGGCCAAAGGGTTGGTCTGATCCATAAATTGCGACAGTTGACTGGTTCCAAAGAAGGAGTTGATTACCGAAGAGAGAGTCTTGGCATTAATAAGCTCCATTGGTGTAAATACCTCATTGTCTCGTACATTCATTTTTTCGCGAATAGTACGGGACATTCTTGAAAGACCAATACTAAACTGGTTGGCCAGCTGCTCCCCTACAGTCCTAATGCGTCTATTGCTAAGATGATCTATATCATCTATAGTGGTTTTGGAGTTGATTAAAAAGATAAGATATCTGATAATCTCAATAATATCTTGTTTGGTAAGAACTTTTGTCTCTACCGGTATATTCAAGTTTAATTTGTGATTGAGACGGTACCTTCCAACATCTCCCAAATCATAGCGCTTGTCTGAGAAGAAGAGCTTATCTATTACATCTCTTGCGGTAGCGTCGTCGGGTGGTTCAGAATTTCTTAAGAGCTTGTAAATAAAATTAATAGCGCTGCTCTCTGTATTGGTGGTATCTTTCTGTAGGGTGTTGTGGATAACAGCATATTCGTTGCTGTTCACTTCGTCTCTCCTTAGGAGTATAGTATCTATTTTTGCATCTAAGATAAGATCTATATGCTTCTCCTCTAAAATGGTCTCCCTCTCTAATATTATCTCTGAACGCTCAATAGGGATAACCTCTCCGGTATCTTCGTCGGCAAACTCCTCATACCAAGTTTTGATTATTTTGGCAGCCAATTTTTTGCCTAAGCTCTTTTTGAGGTTGCTCTTATTTACCTTCACCTCATTGGCAAGTCCAAAGATATCAAGGATATCTTTATCTTTTTCGTAGCCGATAGCTCTTAGAAGAATGGTTACAGGGAGCTTTTTCTTCCTATCTATGTAGGCATACATTACATTGTTGATGTCGGTTGCAAACTCTATCCAAGAGCCTTTAAATGGTATTATTCGAGCTGAATATAGTTTTGTTCCATTGGCGTGAATACTCTGTCCAAAAAATACTCCGGGTGAGCGATGCAGTTGAGAGACTACTATTCGTTCCGAACCGTTGATAACAAAAGTACCTCTTGGTGTCATATAGGGGATAGTGCCCAAATAGACATCTTGTGCAACATCTTCAAAATCTTCATGTTCGGGATCGGTACAGGAGAGCATTAGCTTCGCCTTTAGGGGAACACTGTAGGTGAGTCCTCTATCTAAACACTCCTCAAGCGAGTAACGGGGAGGGTCTATAAAGTAATCTATGAACTCTAAGATAAAATTGTTACGGGTGTCGGTGATAGGAAATATCTCTTGGAACACCTTGTAAAGCCCCTCGTTTTTTCTCTTTTCGGGAGTGGTTTCAAGTTGGAAAAAATCTCGAAAAGATTTCAATTGCACCTCCAGAAAATCGGGATAATCTAAGAGTGCTTTTGAGGTGGCAAATGTAATACGCCTATTATTAGTTGTTTGCGACATCTTGAATGGATTAGTTGAAATAATATAAAATAACGACAAAAAGGTTTAGAGCATCTATGTGCTCTAAACCCAGTTATAAACCCTTCCGAAACGGGCTGTTGAGTTATTTAATTTCAACCTCTCCGCCCGCCTCTTCGAGTTGTGCTTTAATCTGCTCTGCTTCTGCTTTAGAGATCTTCTCTTTTACAGCTTTGGGGGCAGAATCTACAAGTTCTTTAGACTCTTTCAATCCTAATCCGGTAATCTCTTTTACAACTTTAATTATCTGTAATTTAGTCTGTCCCGGAGAGAGTAGAAGAACATCAAATTCTGTCTGCTCCGCTTCTGCACCTGCATCGGCTCCACCTGCAGCAGCTCCAACAGCTGCAACAGCAACGGAAGCAGCCGGCTCAATACCATACTCATCTTTTAATATTTGGGCCAACTCTTGTACCTCTTTAACTGTGAGATTGACTAACTCTTCTGCAAATTTTTTAATATCTGCCATGATTGATCTATTTTTTTAATTGTTTGTTATTTGTTCTTTTTCTGATAGGCTCTTTACTAAGCCCGCAATCTTACCGCCACCACTTGATGTGAGTGCAGATATAACACTCTTGGCGGGCGATTGAAGTAGTGCAATAATATCACCAATAAGCTCCTCTCTGCTCTTGATAGCGATTAATGTCTCAAGTTGGTCTGCTCCAATGTAGGCGCAGTCGTGTACGATTGCCCCTTTAAGTTCAGGTTTGGTATGAACCTTACCAAACTCCTTAATTAGTTTGGCTGGGGAGTTGATACTCTCTGAAAACATTACCGCTGTAGGACCTTTCAATATACCAATCACTTGATCTCTATCGCTTATATTGGTTTTTTCAAGAGCCTTTTGGAGTAGTGTATTCTTGACAACTAAGAGTTTTATCTCCTTTTCAAAACAGGCTTTACGGAGCATTGCACTTTTTTCGGCATTTAGTCCAGAAATATCTGTAATGTAAAAGTGTGGAGTAACCTCTAACTGTGCTACTAAACTCTCTATGATTTTATCTTTTTCCTCTTTTCTCATAAACTCAAATTTTATTCAGCAGCAGTGATAGCTTTTGTATCTACGGCAATACCGGGACTCATTGTAGATGAGAGGTAGATGCTTTTGATATAGGTTCCTTTTAGCGCTTGTGGTTTGAGTTTAATAATTGTATTTATAAACTCTTTGGCATTATCTACCAACTTTTCGGCTTCAAACGAAACTTTACCAATGGTGGAGTGTACAATTCCTGTCTTATCTACCTTAAAGTCTATCTTTCCCGCTTTAACTTCGGCAACAGCCTTTCCTACATCCATTGTAACGGTACCCGACTTGGGGTTGGGCATAAGTCCTCTCGGTCCTAAAATTCTACCGATAGCTCCAATTTTTGCCATAACAGAAGGGGTGCAGATTATTACATCTACATCGGTCCAACCACCCTTAATCTTCTCTATATACTCATCTAAACCTACAAAATCGGCTCCTGCTTCTGTAGCTTCGCTCTCCTTATCGGGAGTGCAAAGTACCAATACTTTCACCTCTTTACCGGTTCCATGGGGAAGGGTGACAACACCCCTTACCATTTGATTTGCTTTCCGTGGGTCAACTCCAAGGCGTACAGCAATATCTACAGAGGCATCAAACTTGGTAAAGGTTATCTCCTTAACCAAGCTGCAAGCTTCTGTAAGCTTATAGTGACCTTTAGGATCGACTTTGGGGTATGAAATTTTCTGATTTTTTGTTAGCTTTCTCATTTTTGCGCGATTTTTCTAATCTATATCTTTGGGAAAGTTTCCAACAACATTGATTCCCAAACTTCTTGCCGTACCTGCAACCATTTTCATATTGGACTTGAGGGTGAAGGCATTCATATCGGGACTCTTCTCTGTTGCTATTGTGCGAATCTGTTCCCATGTTACAGATCCAACCTTTTTACGATTGGGCTCCGGCGAGCCTGAATTAATCTTGGCAAACTCTTTCAACTGCACCGCCACCGGAGGCTGTTTGACAATAAAGGAGAAGGACTTGTCTGTATAGACCGAGATAATTACAGGAAGTACTTTTCCTGCTCTATCTTGGGTACGGGCATTGAACTGTTTACAAAAATCCATTATGTTTACCCCTTTCGATCCCAAAGCGGGACCAACCGGGGGGGAGGGATTGGCTGCTCCTCCTTTGATTTGCAATTTTATGAGAGCGGCAACTTCTTTAGCCATAATGATCTATTTATTATTCTTTTATAACTTGAACAAAATTAAGTTCTAATAGTGTCTTTCTTCCAAAAATTTTAACCATCACCTTCAGCTTCTTCTTATCCTCTAAAATCTCTTCGATGTTTCCGTTAAACCCATTGAAAGGACCATCTATAACTTTTACAGGTTCTCCAATAATGAAAGGTATAGCATTCTCTTCCTCTTTCTCTGCCAACTCGTCTACCCTTCCTAAGATACGATTGACTTCGGAATCTCTCAATGGAATGGGGATAGGTTTTTTATCGGCACCCATCTCCTCCACTAAAAAGCCCATTACATGAGGTATGCTTCGGAGTATATGCTGTATCTCTCCTGTGAGGTAGGCCTCTATTAGAATGTAACCGGGATAGTAAACCCTTTCGGTACTTACCCGTTTTCCATTCCTAACCCGATATATCTTTTCGGTTGGAACTAAAACTTGAGTGATATAGTCGTGGAGATTGCTATTTTCTATCTCCTTCTCTATATATTCTCTAACTTTTCTCTCCTTACCTCCGGCTGCTCTTAGAACATACCACTTCTTAGAGTTGTAAATCATGTGAATCAGTAAAGCAGATTATAAATAAAAGTCATAATATTTCTAAACCCCAAATCCATTCCAAAAATTACTAAAGCAAAAATTAGAGAGGCAACCATCACTACAATGGCGGAGTTTTGGAGCTGACTCCAAGTGGGCCAACTGACTTTATTTACAAGTTCTGAATAGGACTCTTGGATATACAATTTAATTTTGTTCATAACATCAATTGTTCGGTTCGATAGAGAGGGAAGCACTCTCTCTTACCGGTTTGAACTGACAGCGCGTAACCGCTGTAGTCGCAGGGGCAGAGCGATTCGAACGCCCACCAACGGTTTTGGAGACCGCTATTCTACCCTTAAACTATGCCCCTTGAGACTTTATCTAATATTTAATTGAGTAGATCTGTAATCTGCCCTGCACCTACAGTTCTTCCACCCTCTCTAATGGCAAACCGTAACCCTTTGTTTACAGCAACAGGATAGATGAGATCCACAGTAATGGAGACATTGTCGCCCGGCATTACCATCTCTACACCCTCGGGAAGTGTAACCTCTCCGGTAACATCAAGTGTACGGATATAGAATTGTGGACGATATCTGTTATGGAAAGGGGTGTGACGGCCACCTTCGTCTTTCTTCAATACATAGATTTCGGCTTTAAACTGTTTGTGGGGAGTGATGGTTCCGGTTTTAGCAATAACTTGCCCCCTCTTAATCTCGTTTTTGTCTATTCCTCTAAGAAGTAGCCCTACATTATCACCGGCTTCACCTCTATCCAAAATTTTACGGAACATCTCTACTCCGGTAACTGTGGTCTTTTTGGGAGCTTCACCCAAACCAATAATTTGTACCTCTTC
>CAZEGL010000001.1:0-195193 GCA_964512295.1 uncultured Muribaculaceae bacterium | reverse complement strand
AAAAAGTGTGATGATTCCCTTGAGCGTCAAATGTTTTAAAAGTAAAATTGTTATCTTTAAAGTGTAGTGATAGAGCTCTCTCTACCTCTCTATCTATTTCAATCAAATCACTATTCGATCGTTTGGGAGAGAAAGCCGAAGGGCGGTCGCACTTCCAGTAGTATATATCTTCGCGTGATGCCATTAATTGTTTTTGTTTGATGAATTGGGGAGAAAACGCCAAAAAGTGGCCAAAATCCCACCAATAACTGTCTGTAAAACGGAACCAAATACTGCCGGCACCCCAACTAAAGGCATATGGGCAGGGAAATTATTTCTAGCTAAGACAGCTGCAAGTCCTCCATTTTGCATACCCGCCTCGCATGAGACCGCTTTTGATGTATAGTGATCGTAGCCAAAAAATCTGCTCACCCCATAACCGAGCCCAAAACCCAAAGAGTGTAGTATAGCGGTAGCCAAAGTGAGAACTCCCGCATACTCAATTAAGGTGCTTCGCCCCCCAACAACAGCCGGAGCAATGATTCCCCCCGAAATGAAAATAATTGCAATAGTTGAAACTACAGGGCCTGTCTGCCCTAAACTTTTAACAAAAGCGGGAAACTTATAGTTGAGATAGAGTCCTATCGATACCGGTATAAAGACAACCTGTACAACACTCCAGAAAAGTCCCCATCCATCTACAGGAACCAATTGGCCTATAAGAAGCATTGATAACAAAGGGGTCATAACAATTCCCAAAAGTGTTGAAACAGCTGTACTAACAACAGATAGAGCCACATTAGCTCTAGCTATATAGGCAATAACATTAGATGCTGTTCCTGCCGGAGAGGCTGCCAAAAGGATAATTCCTACCGTAAACTCAATTGGAAAGTTGAACATTTTAGCAACCAACCATCCAGAAAATGGCATAACGGTAAATTGTACGATAGCGGCAAAAACAACTACCTTTGGAGTGTTAAACAGCACCTTAAATTCTTCTAAATTTAGAGTCAGCCCCATTCCCAACATCACTAAAGCCAAGGCCCAAGTCATTAGACTCCCCTTTGTAAACCACAGGAAAGTTTCAGGAGCTATAAAGCCAACTACGAAAGCAAGCAGAATCCAAACTGCATAGAGATTGATAAACCATTCAACAATTTTTTTCATCTTTAATTATCTTTTAATTTAATTTCTAACAATCTTAAACTTAAATTAATTGAATTGTTTTTATTTATGAGCAATCGATTGCATGAAAGAGTACAAAAATAAAATCTCTATAAATATTTACTCTTAAGCGACGATTCTCGAATAATCAATTCCGGTTCGTAAACGACATTTCTATGGGGTTTTCCCTCAATTGCCTCCAACATCATCTCTGCTGCTGTCTCTCCTATTTTATAGCTAAACTGCTCTATAGAGCTCAATGGAGGATTTAAAAAAGGATCCCAAGGCTCATTAACAAAGCCCACTATTGCTATATCTTGTGGAATCCGCACACCGTTGGAAACGAATAGCTCCATTGCTGTTTTAGCGGCAAAATCGCCAGAGAAGAGAATACCATCGGGAAGAGTATCTTGAGATAAGATTTTTTGGGCATATAGGTACCCCTCCTCTTCGGTAGTCAATGCCGTATGGATAAAGTGGTCATCTACCTCTAAATTGCTCTCTTTCATAGCTTGCAGGTATCCCTTGTGTCTCTCGCTCCAAATAGAGACATTTTGTGGCCCTCTATAGTGATATATTGTTCGGCAACCCTCTTCAATAAGATGTCGAGTTGCTTTATAGGCGCCCAGATAGTCATCCTGCCCCACACTACTACTATTAGGAATAGACATTTTTCTATCAAACATAACAAGGGGGACCCCCATCTCTACCAAAGCTTCATAATGGGAGTAGTTGGTGGTTTCCGCTGCAACCGCTGCAATAAGACCAATAACTTTACCTTGGCTCATAGAGGTAATTATCTTCTTCTCTCGATCGTAAAAATTGCCCGACGAGGCGATAATAAGATCATAGCCCGCCTTGTAGATTCTCTTCTCTACAGCTGTAATAGCCTGTACAAAATAGTTTCTATCTATAAGAGGTATTACCATCCCAATAGTTCGCACCTTACCGGTCTTAAGAGCAACTGCCGCAACATTTGGAGAGAAGTTTAACTCTTTAGCAAGCTTTCGAACACTCTCCTTTACTCCCTGACTAATTCGGGGATGGTCGTTCAATGCCCGAGAGACCGTAGATGGCGAAACACCAAGTTCCTTTGCAATATCGTATATGGATACCTGCTTTTTTTTCATATTTCTATAATAGAAAATATAGTATATGATAATCTATGCAATCGATTGCTCTCAAAGGTAATTTTTTATATTCTAATATCCAAATATCTTTTAAAGATCGTCTCCTTTTTGGAAAAAGGGGCTCAATCAAAAAAAGTGTATCTTTGCGGACACTCTAATGAGTGCACTATAAAATTAGTTAATAAATTGTGTGACCTTTCTATATAAAGAGCCTATATGCCAAATTTATATGTGATTGCCGGCTGTAATGGTGCAGGAAAGACCACCGCTTCCTATACAATATTACCTGAGATGCTCTCCTGCAAAGAGTTTGTCAATGCCGACGAGATAGCCCGAGGAATTTCACCTTTTAAACCCGAAAGTGTTGCTATACAGGCTGGACGGATAATGTTGGAGCGGATAAACAACCTAATAGCAAATAAGAGCGACTTTGCATTGGAGACCACTTTAGCAACAACTTCACATGCACACTATATAAAGTTGGCTCAAGCACAAAACTACAAAGTGACCTTAATTTTCTTTTGGCTTACCGTTCCAGACCTTGCAGTTGAGAGAGTTAAGATGCGGGTAGCCTCTGGAGGACACAATATTGAAGAGAGTGTCATACGAAGAAGATACAGAGTTGGATTAAAAAGGTTATCTTCGCATTATATACCAATTTGCGACTATTGGATGATTATCAATAACTCCACAATACCGCTTGAGCTTATAGCCGAAGGGGGAATAGAGATGGAGACAAAGATCTACAATAAAGGTGCTTACAATAAAATTTTGAAGTATGGGCAGAGTGGAGAATAAATCTAATTCTAAAGAGAAGAAGAGAGATGAAGATCTCAGAAATATTGAAAAAAACGAAGAGAGAGAGGTAGAACAAAGAGGTGAGGCAGAAGAGTTAGAAGAGAAAAAGGAGCTTAGAGACAATATTTTAAACGGTTTAGATATCGCTCTTCACAAGCTTATTACTGAGAAGAAAAAGAGCAACTCAGAGCTTGCTCTATCCAATAGAGGAAAAGTTATCAAAGTTAAAGCAAACGAACTTTAGAACTATCAAAATTTTTTTTACTTTTACAAACTTTTTTGCGGTAGTAGCTCAGTTGGTAGAGCGTGGGCTTCCCAAGCCCAAGGTCGCGAGTTCGAGGCTCGTCTACCGCTCTTTTAATTTATGAAAAGAGCAAACCTTCTCCTCTCTACTCTACCACTTGTTATCTTAATAGCAACTCTATTTGCGGCAGTCAAGTGGTTTGGAGGAGATATCACCTCCGGCCCCTCCCAAATTGCCCTACTAATAGCAACTCTTACCACTCTTCTTATCTCTACCCTCTATCTTAAAGTTCCTTGGAGCACAATAGAGAGGGCCATGATTGAGAATCTGTCGCAAACCGGTTCAGCTATATTTATACTCCTTATGATTGGAGCTATAACTGCCTCCTGGATGATTAGTGGAGTGGTTCCTACAATGATTTACTACGGATTGAAGGTAATAACCCCCTCTCTTTTTTTGGTTGTAGCGTTTCTGCTATCGGGGGCAGTTTCGGTAATGTCGGGGAGCTCTTGGACAACAGTTGGCACTATTGGGGTAGCACTTCTTACAGCTGGAGAGATAATTGGCTTTCCATCTCCTTGGTTGGCAGGAGCTGTAATTTCCGGTGCCTATCTTGGCGATAAAATATCTCCACTCTCCGATACAACCAATCTTGCAGCCTCTGTTGCGGGGGTAGATCTATACCTCCACATTCGCTATATGTTGATTACCACAATACCCGCCTTTATACTCACCCTTATATTTTTTGGAACTGCAGGCTTCCTTCTTCCACAACAAGGGGGGTTGGAGATAGATGGACAGCTACAACTACTCTCTACAACTTTTAATATCTCTCCAGCCCTTTTTCTTCTCCCACTCGCCACAATTCTCTTGATAGTAAAAAAAGTTCCCCCTTTTATCACTCTTGCTATTTCGGCCCTCTTGGGGGCAATTTTAGCTCTATTGGTGCAACCCCATCTAATAGCCCAAATAGTGCCAGAGAGTCTCTCAAAGTTAGAGGGGGCTCTCTTTTCTACACTAAAGATACTCTCTTCCAAAACAACAATAGAGACAGGAGATGTAATGTTAAATAAGCTCCTCACCACCTCTGGGATGTCTGGGATGTTGGATACGGTTTGGATTATATTGATGGTTGTAGCCTTTGGAGGAGCAATGTCGGCAAGTGGTATGATTGCTACACTCACAGAGAAGATTGTCTCATTCGTAAAGAGTGGATTTTCGTTAGTAGCCTCCACTACTCTCACTACTATTCTCTTTAACATTGCTTTAAGCGAACAATATATCTCTATCTTAATACCGGGAAAGATGTTTTCGGAAAGCTATAGAAAGATGGGATACAAGCCTCAACTTCTAAGCCGTACATTAGAAGATGCCGGTACCGTAACCTCTGTTTTGGTGCCATGGAACACCTGCGGTGTTGTACAATCTACAGTTTTAGGGGTTGCCACCTTAAGCTATCTTCCCTACTGCTTTTTTAATATAGCCACCCCTCTCTTAACTCTATTGGTAGCTCTATTTGGCTATAAAATTGAGCGGTTGGTACCAGAAGAAGAGATAGAAGAAAATATAGAAATTAAACAACAATCGGATATATGAAAATTGAATTAGAGAGAGTGATTTCACTCTCCTACACCTTAACGGTAGAGGGGGAACTTATTGAAGAGGTAGATGCCTCCCAACCTTTAGAGTTCCTCTTTGGAAGCGGATACCTTCTGCCCAAGTTTGAAGCCAATCTTCTCAATAAAAAAATTGGAGATAGTTTTGATTTCCAACTCTCACCCGAAGAGGGATACGGTGTAGTAAACAGCGAGGCTATTGTTAAACTCTCCAAAGATCTTTTTAAAGTAGATGGAAAGATTGAAAAGGGGCTCTTAACCATTGGTAACATCATTCCTATGCAAGATTCCGAAGGGAATAGACTCCAAGGGGTAGTTGAAAAAGTTGAGGAAGAGAGTGTTACTTTAGATTTTAACCACCCTTTGGCCGGCTCTACACTACACTTTGTGGGAAAGGTAGAGGCTATTAGAGAGGCAACCGAAGAGGAGTTAAAATGGGGAGGGGTAACTCCTCCGCTATCAGACTGTGACTCTGGGGGATGCGCCGGGTGTAGCGGTTGTTAGAGTGAGATAGTAACTCTCTGCTACTCCATACTTAGCCTTGAGAAGGGGGCCAGATTGCCGTGAGCTCTATATCCTGCCATATATTTATGATATGCGGCAATTGCAATCATTGCTGCATTATCGGTTGTATATTTGAGGGGTGGCAGATAGACTCTCCACCCCTCTCTATCGCCTATCTCCCCCACCCTTGCTCTAAGATATGAGTTTGCAGATACACCACCGGCAAGAGCTATCTCACCAATTCCCCTCTGGTGTGATGCTACAACCAACTTCTCTAAAAGGCTCTCGACAACCCTATATTGGTATGAAGCGCATATATCGTTGAGATTCTCCTCAATAAAGTTGGGGTTCTCTCTTAGGCGCTCTCTCAAAAAATAGAGTAGTGAAGTTTTTACACCGCTAAAACTGAAATCCAACCCCTTAACATCGGCTTTTGAGAAGTTGAATCTTCTATTGTTGCCATCTTTTGCCAATCTATCTACGATAGGACCACCGGGATATCCCAAGCCCAAAAGTTTGGCACACTTGTCCAGCGCTTCACCGGCAGCATCATCAATGGTACCTCCTAAAATTTTATACTCCAAAGGGCTCTGTACTTCAATAATTTGAGTGTGTCCGCCGGAAACCAAAAGTGAAATAAATGGAAATTTAGGATCCTCTCTATCGCTCTCACCCTCCTCCTTTAAAAAAATGGAGAGCAGATGCCCCTGAATATGGTTTACATCTACCAAGGGCTTTTTTAGAGCCAACGAGAGAGCCTTTGCAAAAGAGGAGCCTACTATTAAAGAGCCCAAAAGACCGGGGCCCCGTGTGTAGCCTATAACATCTACCTCTTTAAGTGAAATCCCACTCTCTTTCAAAGCACTATCTACTACTCTAACCAAATTTCGCTGATGGGCCCTAGAGGCCAATTCAGGTACCACACCGCCAAACTCATTATGCTCCTTCTGAGTGGCCATAAGATTAGAGAGAACAACTCCATCCCTCAAAAGAGCTGCAGAAGTGTCGTCGCAGGAGGACTCTATTGCCAAAACTGTAATATTCATCAACTATTTTAAATAAAATATATATTAAATAGCTATTTTTATACTTTTATAGAGTACGATAGTTTACAGAACAAAATTAAGCAACAATAGGAAGATTCAAAAAAATAGTAGGCAAGACGCTTATTCTGCTCCTTTTATTGCAGATAGGAATACTCTTTACTCTTCAACTCTCACCCGTTCAAACTATAATTGCCAATAGAGTGGCTAAAAGTTTAATGGTAAAAATTGAGGGGGAGGTTAAGATTGGGAGAGTCTACTATCTTTTTTTTAGAAAACTTATAGTGACCAATCTCACACTCTCTGCAGAAGATGGATCGAGAGTTGCGGCAATAGAGAAACTCTCTCTAAAATTTCATCCCCGCCCACTCCTGTCGGGGGAGCTGCATATCGACAATCTAAAATTGGAAAGGGGAGAGTTCAATATTGTCCAGCTCAACGATTCTACTACCAATTTAGATCTCCTCTTTACCTCAAAAGAGAGTAGTGAAAGTGAAGGAGAGTCCAATTTTACTATAGATGCCTCCAATATTACCGTTAAGGATTTTATCTTCACCCTTAAAGATACTCTTTCGGATAGTTTTAAGAGAGAAGAGAAGGGGGTAATAAACTTTTCCAATCTCTATCTACACTCCATCAACTTAGCTGTAGAACAACTCTCTTTTCAAGGAGATTCCCTGCGTGCCAAAGGATTAGATTTAAACTTTAAAGAGCAGAGCGGGTACAGGGTAGATGAGTTAAAGGCCAATTTGCTACTTACCAATGGAGCAGTAAAGATGGAGCAGTTTCATCTACAAGACATCTACTCAAAGCTCAACTCTACACAGTTCAATCTACTTTGGGACTCTCCAAAACCATTTAAAAATTTCTTAGAGCGGGTCAATTTCCAGACCAGCTTTTACAATTCCCATATAGACTTTAACTCTCTCTCATTTTTTGCTTCTGATTTAAAAGATAATAAGCTCTATATCAACTTTGAAGGTGAGATTTCCGGGCCTATTGCCAACCTCTCTGCAAAAAATCTTCAACTCTCTTCCAAATCGGGAATTTCTACTTTAAAATTAAACTCAAAAATATCTGGACTTCCGTTAGGCGATGAGACTATGCTCTTTGTTGATATAGAAAGAAGTAGTACTACATTTTCCGATATAGCAGCAATTGTAGCCTCTTTAGACAACTCCTACCCCGATAAGAATATTAGGGCAATTACCCCTCTCACCCGCTATTCGTTCAGCGGTAGACTTGCCGGGCTTCTTACCGATTTTGTTCTCAATGGAACTCTCACCTCCAATATGGGAACCATCTATACCGATGCACTCTTTAAGAGCCATCGGGATAGCGGATTTGAGATTAGTGGAGATATAAAAACCAACCGGCTCGATTTGGGAAAACTTCTATCAAACGATCTATTTGGCAAACTCTCCCTTTCTACCAAGATGAGTGCTCTCTTCAGAGAGGAGAAAAGAGGGGGCGATCTCTTCTCTATAGATTCGCTACGAATAGAGGAGTTGGAACTCAACAACTATCCATATAGCAATATTTTTGCAGCAGGAAGATATGAAAAGAGTAGCTTTGATGGTAAGCTAATCTGTCGCGATCCCAATCTAAATCTTATGTTTCAAGGAATTGTAGATCTTACCGCACCTCGAAAAGGGAGGGAGTCCCATTACGATTTTTTTGCCGATATAATATATGCAAACCTTGCTGCGCTTAATATAGATAATAGGGATACTATCTCTTCACTCTCACTTAAGACAGCAGCAAATTTTACCCAAAAGCAAAGAGGGGTAATAGAGGGCTCTATTGAAGCTAAAGAGTTCCAATATATAAACAGTGAAGGGACCCACCCTATAGGAGAGCTCTCTATACTCTCCTCCTCTCAAAAAGGGAGCTACCGAATAGATTTAAAATCTAACTTTGCCGATGGCCGGTTTCGTGGCAACTCTCCCCTGCCCCAATTTATAAACTCATTTAAAGAGATAGCTTCGGGTGTGGTTAGCGCATTAATTGAGCCTCCTCAGATAGAGAATGGGAATAAAAGTTCAGAGTGTACAATAGATATAGAGTTCCATCAAACCCACTCACTATTGCAGTTTCTGCTTCCGGGTATGATTATAGCCGACAACACCAAGATAAGTGGAGAAATTAAGAGGGGTGACACTCTCTCTATTTCACTTAAGAGCAATGAACTGGGTTATAAAAAGAGCACTGCCTCAAATTTAAATATAGAGGTGGCAGGTAGCCACAGAGGAATAGGTTCCCGCATCAGCTCAAACTTGGTAGAGGTTGCCGGACTCTCCTTAGAGAGTGCCAATGTGAGGATAATGGCAATAGATAACAATATAACTCTCAAGAGCGAATATTCAAATATAGCTCAAAGTGGTGTTGCTAATGGGCTGAACTTCCATTCCGAACTCTCCTTTTCAAGATCCGAAGAGGATAGCCTACTACTTAGTAAGGTTAAAATATATCCTTCAGAGGTTGATATCAACGGTACCAAGTGGAAAATCTCCAACTCTACACTCTCAAATTATAAAGATGTCACTCAGATAGACAACTTTATGCTCCACTATCAAGATCAGCACCTGGCTATAGATGGAAGAATCTCCAAAAGCTCTTCCGACACACTCTCACTCCTTCTAAATAAAATGGATATTGAACCCATTAGCAACTTGCTTGCAGCTAATGAATTGAGTTTTAAAGGAGTTATGAGTGGTACCACCAAGATTACCAATCTTCTACAATCTCCCGTTGTAAATGCTTCACTAACGATCGAAGAGATGCAACTTAATTCCAATCCCTTTGGTTCTATGGTATTGGTGAGCGAATGGAACGACAGCACTAAGCAGGTAAATATCATAGCCGAAAATAACCTTAACGACAGTACGCCACTTAAAGCAATAGGATACTACCGCCCTAAAGAAAAAGAGTTAGATATAGACTTTGAATTGAGGGGTATAGGCAGCCCCTTCCTGGAACCTCTCTTTGTAGATATATTCTCCTCTTTAGGAGGAACCATTAGTGGAGATTTAAATTTACATGCCAAAGGGGATAAATTTACTCTAACAGGAAGCAACGCAAGGGCAGAAAATCTCTCTCTAATGGTAGATTTTACCAAAGTGAAATATACCCTTAATGGCCCTATAGATTTCACTAATAGAAGTATCGAGTTTAAAGGGGTAGAGTTAAAAGATAGATTTGGAAATATTGGAAAAGTTAATGGAGCGCTCTACCATCAACACTTCGATAAGATGGAGTTCAAAAGTTCGATAGATTTTGTAAATCTTGAGCTTTTAAATTGTACCGAAGAGGATCATAGCGATTTCTATGGAGATGCCTTTGGTACCGGCAAATTGGAGATAACGGGGCCATTAGATAAGCTACTGTTGGATCTTGCTGTGACAACCAATAAAAATAGTGCCATACATATCCCCTTAACTGCAACAACCGAAGTGAGTAGCAACTCCCTACTAACTTTTAGAGAGCCTGCTGCCGAAAGGATGGAACGCACAAGAGGGGGTCGCGAAACTCTCTATCGTGGGGAGAGCGAATTGGAGATAAAGTTAAGAGCAAATATGACCCCAGATGCTGCGATGCTAATTGAGATAGATAAGTCGGTGGGCGATATAATAACAGGATATGGAAGTGGTCTTATAACCTTAGAGATCAATCCAACCAAAGATCTATTCTCAATCCAAGGCGACTATCGTATTCAAAGTGGTTCATATAAATTTGTCTTACAAGGATTTATCGAAAGAGATTTTACAATAGCAGAGGGTGGGTTAATAAGTTTCAATGGAGATCTCAACAAGACCAATCTCAATGCTACTGCTCACTACAGAACAAAAGCCTCAATCAACACCCTAATATCAGATACCAGTTCCGTCTCTTCACGGCGAAGTGTAGATTGTCAAATAAATCTTAGTGGGCAGTTAATGAACCCCAACTTAGGTTTCAATATAGATATCCCCGAAATAGATCCAATAACCAAAGCAAGGGTAAGTGCTGCTCTCAACACAGAAGATAAGATGGTTAGACAGGTAATGTCGCTCTTGGTTTCGGGAAGTTTTATACCGGATGTACAGTCGAGCATTGTCAACAACTCTACGCTGCTCTACTCCAATGCAACAGATCTACTTTCAAATCAGATTAATAAAATTTTCAATCAGTTGGATATTCCCTTAGACCTTAGCTTTAACTACCAGCCGGGCCAAAACGGTAGAGATCTGTTTGATGCCGCTATTTCGGCACAACTTTTCAACAATAGAGTTATTGTAAATGGCAATATAGGGAGCGGTAGATACTCTGGAAGACAGGGTGAGGTTGTGGGCGACTTGGATGTAGAGATTAAAATAGATGAGAGGGGGCGTTTTCGTGGTAAACTCTTCTCCCACTCTGCCGACCAATACTCTACCTATTTAGATTTTAGCCAACGAAATGGTGTAGGTTTAGTATATCAAGAGGAGTTTAACTCTTTTAAAGAGCTCTTTAGAAATCTATTTGGAAAAAAGAGAAGAGAGAGGGCCAAGATTAGAGAGTAACCTTTACAATCTGGCCAATTACCCCCTTTGTGTGAGCTATTTCTACCCTAATATAGTTTCTACTATAGCCATGCAACATGGAGTCTCTCTCACTCCCCTCTACCAGAACCAACTCTTCTCTACCTCTATTTAGAGTGAGAAAGTTATCATGAAGCCTCTGAGAAAGGGTGGTCAAAGAGTTTATTCTCTCTCTCTTCTCTTTTTCATCTACTACATCTTCAAATAGATATGCAGGAGTATCTCTCCTTTTCGAAAAAGGAAAAAGATGCAGAAATGAGGGGGCACACTCTTCAATAAAGCGGTAGCTCTCTTCAAACTCCTCCCTCCCCTCCCCCGGAAAACCGACAATCAAATCTACCCCAATAAATGCAAAAGGGAGGCGGGATTTAATTGAAGCTACCTTTTGGGCAAATAGTTCTCGGCTATATCTTCTTTTCATAGCAGCCAAAATCTTATTGGAGCCGGACTGTAGGGGAAGATGAAAATGGGGCATTAATTTGGCTTCACAGCTAAAGAGTTCTATAATCTCTTCTGTGAGCAAATTGGGCTCAATAGAGGAGACCCTCACCCTCTCTATTCCCTCTACTGTTACAATAGCGCGTAGTAGATCAATAAAGCTTTCGCCGCTGCTCTTCCCAAAATCGCCGGTATTTACACCGGTAAGAACCAACTCTTTAATCCCTTTAGCAGCCACCTCTTTAGCCTCTTTCACAAGTAGATCGATAGGAAGATTCCTACTTGCTCCACGGGCAAGAGGTATAGTACAATAGCTGCACTTATAGTCGCACCCCTCTTGAACTTTAAAGAAAGAGCGTGTCCGTTCATCGGAAGAGTAGGCAGGAAA
Organism: uncultured Muribaculaceae bacterium; assembly: GCA_964512295.1. Lineage (GTDB taxonomy): Bacteria > Bacteroidota > Bacteroidia > Bacteroidales > UBA932 > Bact-08. The sequence continues at coordinate 183,330 of CAZEGL010000001.1, read as the reverse complement.
GATAGAGTCTACAGAGGAGATATCGCAAGAGAAGGCATATCCCTTATCTCTCTCTTTTAACTCTCTAATACGCAACACCTCTTTAAAGAGATCTCCTTTGTAATTTGTCCCCATCACAAGATCTACCCCCTCTATCTTCAATATCTGGGAAGGGTTGAGTTGTGCATAGCAGCCGGTTACTGCAACAACAGCATCGCTATTGAGTCTACTAACCCTTCTTATTAAATTGCGACACTTTTTTTCGGCATTTTCAGTTACCGAGCAGCTGTTTATTACATAGATATCGGCCTCACTATTGGGCGGCACTTGGGTAAAGCCACCCTCTAAAAACTCTCTCGCTAAAGTAGAGGATTCGGAGTAATTGAGCTTGCACCCTACAGTTACAAATGCTACCCTATTATTTGGAGTTGGGGTCATAGCCTCTCTTTTTTAAAGTCACTTTAGAGCTGTGCAACTTCCCTCCCAAAGGGGGATTAATCTTTGAAAGCTCAAGTGAAACTCCCTCAATCTGTGGAAATGTGTTGAAGAGGGCATCTACAATTCTTGAGGCTACACTCTCCAACAGATGTGATGTGTGTGCCATCTCTCTCTCAACCACACTATATAGCTCCTGATAGTTTAAAGCATCCTCCAATAGATCGCTCCTGCCCGCTTTAGAGATATCGTACTCTACAGCAACCGATACAACAAACCGATTTCCAATAATCTGCTCTTGTGTGAAGTGGCCGTGATAGGCCCAAAACTCCATCTCTTTAAGTTCAATTGTGCTCTTTAAATACTCTACCTCTTTACTCATAATATAAAAACAGTCGGTTTTTTATTTAACTCTATAGGAGCTTTACGCCACTCCTCTATTGTTTTAGTAATAACAAACCCCTCTGGAGAGGTGAGCATAGAAGCTATAGTGAGTAGAGTCCCATTGGAGCAGAACTGCAAAAAGTCGGCCAGAAGAGAGTCGTTGCGGTAGGGAGCCTCAATCATCAAATGGGCCCTACCCAATCTATTGGCCTCTCTCTCAATCTCCTCAATTTTCACCTTTCTCTCATTTTTTTTCACAGGAAGGTACCCTACAAAAGAGAAATTTTGACCACTCTTACCAGAGGCCATCAGTGCAAGCATTAGGGAGGATGGCCCCACCAATGGAACCACCTCTATTGTTGCATTGTGTGCCAAGAGCACCATGTTGGAGCCCGGGTCGGCAACTGCCGGAAGGCCCGCTTCACTTATCATCCCCATTGAGATACCCGATTCTATAATAGTTATATACTCTTCCATCTCCTCTATGGAGGTATGTTCGTTAAGTCTATAGAGTTTTAGAGAAGAGACCATCCCTTTGAATCCACATTTAGAGAGATATCGTCTACCGCTTCTCAACTCCTCCACAATAAAGTGGTCAAGAGAGCGGATAATCTCCAGGGTACCATTTGGTATCACCTCTTCTACAGTAGTATCTCCAAGTGGAGAGGGGATTAAAAATAATTTTCCTTTCAATTTTTCAATTTTGGTAAAGGTATAAAAAATCTTAACTTTGGGATAGCAAAAAGTACCTGATGATAAAAGTGACCTTTCTTGGAACGGGAACTTCTCAAGGGGTACCTGTTATTGGATGTTCTTGTAAAGTATGCTCCTCTACCGATAGTAGGGATAAGCGGTTACGATCAAGTCTCTTAGTTGAGGTTGGCACAAAAAAAATAGTGATAGATGCCGGTCCTGATTTTAGATATCAGCTGCTCAGAGAATCTATTGGAGATATAGATGCCATTCTTCTGACGCACGAACATAAAGATCATATAGGTGGGTTAGACGATGTTAGGGCTATCAATTACAATCACAACAAAGCTCTCCCTATCTACTGTGAGGAGCGGGTAGCCAATGCTATTAAAAGAGATTATTACTACGCATTTGATAAGAGGAGATACCCGGGAGTGCCTCGGTTAAATTTAAATATCATTCAAAACTCCCCTTTCAAGATTGAGGGAGTAGAGGTAGTTCCAATTAGAGTTCTACATGGAAGTTTGCCAATCTTCGGATATAAAATTGGAGACTTTTCATATATAACCGATGCCTCAAATATAGAAAAGAGAGAACTCTTAAAAGTGAGCCACTCTCATACTTTGGTTTTAAATACTATACGCAAAGAGAGTCACCACTCCCATTTTTGCCTTGAGGAGTCGATCTCTATAGCAAAAGAGAGTCAAGTCAAAAGATGCTATCTTACACATCTCTCACACCATATTGGTCTCCATCAAGAACTTATAGATACTTTACCCTTAGGAATAGAGCCCGCATACGATAGGCTCTCAATCAAAATTGAAAATTATGAGACAGACAATATTTAATAAATTTAAGAAAAATCTACCCCAAATATATAAGATGGCCTATGAGAGCGACAATGCCAAGGAGTTTTGTAATCTTATGGAAATATTCGCCAATGAGAGAGTAGAGAACTCCCTTGTCAATAGTGAGGTAGAGAGCGCCAAAGTTATAATAGAGATGCTCTCCCATGAATCTACCTATATTAAAGAGTTCTCTCGAGAAGAGAAGATTTTTATTGAGACCTTCTCCCTTCTTTTCTGTTTTCTTAAAGAGGAGAGTCCAATAACAACCACTTCTCTCGATCTTTTTGAAGATCTCTATCAACTCTTGAGTAGGGCAACAGGATATCAAAAGGAGCGAAGCTACTCAAACTATAAGTTTCAAAAAGATATGAGGCGGTGGCCAACCGGCTTGGATAGCGAAGTTATAGAGATACGCAAAGAGAGAAAAGAGAAGATTGTTGAACTTTTAGTAGATAAAATAGAGAGAAGGGGTGCAATCCACTCCAAATATCGTTTTGAAGAGGGAGCAACAGATCAGGAGAAAAAAGAGATGGTATTGGAGTGGTGGAAAGATTTTAGATTTCACCTCGCAATGGCAATAAGAACTCCCGGAGAGCTCAACCGATTTATGGATGAGAGCTTGACCTCCAAGACAATACGAATGTTGAATCGAGCCCGCAGAAAGGGGATCCCCTTCTTTATCACCCCCTACTATATCTCACTCCTCAACACTACCTCTGCAGGCTTCAACGATCAAACTATTCGTTCATATATCTTATATACCGAATCGCTCATTGAGACCTATGGAAATATAAAAGCTTGGGAGAGGGAGGATAGAGTAGTTGAAAACGAACCAAATGCAGCGGGATGGCTTCTACCCGAAGGAAATAATATCCACCGTAGATATCCCGAAGTTGCCATTATGATTCCCGAAACTCGCGGGAGAAGTTGTGGTGGGCTCTGCGCCTCTTGCCAAAGAATGTATGATTTCCAGAGTGAGCGCTTCAACTTCGACCAAGATGAACTTAAGCCAAAAGAGAGTTGGCAGAATAAGCTACAAAAGCTTATGGACTATTTTGAAAACGACTCCCAACTTAGAGATATCCTTATCACCGGTGGCGATGCTCTTATGAGTCGTAATAAAGTATTGGAGAAGATATTGGATGCAGTTTTAAAGATGGCCCGGCGAAAAAGAGAGAGGAATTTAGAGCTTCCTCCATCGAAGCGTTTTCATGAGATACAGCGGGTAAGGTTGGGCTCCAGAATTTTGGCCTATCTGCCAATGAGAATCGATGACCAACTAATTGAGATTTTGAAAGAGTTCAAAAAGAGAGGCGAAGAGATAGGTATTACCCAATTTATTATACAGACACACTTTCAGAGCCCACTCGAGGTTACCCCCGATGCGGATCGGGCTATCAAAAAGATATTGTCGACCGGATGGATAATTACCAACCAATTGGTCTTCAATACAGCCGCCTCGCGAAGAGGGCATAGTGCCAAACTTCGTCAAGCATTAAATTCAGTTGGAATAGTACCCTACTACACATTTACAGTTAAAGGATTTGAAGAGAATAGAGAAGTTTTTGTTCCCAATAGCCGCTCTCTACAGGAGAGAGAAGAGGAGAAGAGTTTTGGCTCCATGAGCAATAGGCAGATTGAGGAGCTCAATAGAATTTTCCAAGAGGAGAGGGGTAGCAATTTGGCCAAAAGAATAAATAGGTTTATGCGAGAGCACTCACTCCCCTTTCTTCCTACAGATAGAAATGTTCTAAATCTACCCGCTGTTGGTAAAAGCTTTACATTTAAAACTATTGGAATATCCAAGGAGGGAAAGAGAATCCTCTCCTTCTCCTACGACCATACCCGTGAACACACCCCCCTTATCGAAAAATTGGAGCAGATATATATTGTTGAGTCCCGTTCTATAAACTCATATCTAAAAGAGCTGCACCATATGGGAGAGAAGAGGGATGCATACTCCTCAATTTGGAGCTACACTTCGGGAGAGACCGAACCTCTCTTTCCTCTTTTTCAATACCCAAAAGAGTCTATAGAGACAACAAGTAAAATCACAAACTTTAAGGGATAGCCTATTCAATTACCCCCGAACAGATCAACTCCTCTTCAATATAGCAGGCGGCAAACTGCCCTGGAGTAACACCCCTTTGGGCCTTGTCGAATAGAAGCGAATAGTTGCCACTATCATTTACAAGAGTTGCCTCTTGAAGTTCTTGACGATACCTAACTCTTGCCTTTACTCTAAACGACTGTGAAGATGAGAGTTCCAATCCGGGGCGTATCCAATGGAGAGTCTCCTTCTCAATTGAGATCAACTCCCTGTAGAGTCCGGGATGATCCTCCCCCTCTCCAACAAAGAGAATATTTTCGGAAATATCTACTCCAATTACAAATAGAGGATTGGTATGTCCTCCAATATTTAGACCTCTTCTTTGGCCAATGGTATAGAAGTGGGCCCCATTGTGCCTTCCAATCAAAGAGCCATCTTCTCTTTTGTAGCGATACCCCTTTCCAAAGGGATTGCACTCTCTATCTATATTTTGGTAATAGCTGCTGGGAATCTCAATAACATCACCCTCTTTAGCCTCCAATCTCTGCTGTAGAAAGAGAGGAAGATCTATCTTTCCAACAAAACACAACCCTTGCGAATCTTTTCTATGGGCTGTAGGGAGATCGAGCCTTTCGGCTATCTCTCTAACTTCCCTCTTTAGAAGTCCTCCAATTGGAAAAAGGGAGTTCTGCAACTGCTCCTGTGTAAGTTGGCAAAGAAAATAGCTCTGATCCTTAGAGCTGTCTAATCCCGCTAAAATTTTATATATCCTCTTTCCCTCTATCACAATGCTCTCTTTTCTACAATAGTGGCCGGTAGCAATCATCTCTGCTCCCAAAGAGCGGGCATGTTTGAGAAAAGCGTCAAACTTAATCTCTCTATTGCACATTATATCGGGGTTTGGAGTTCTTCCTGCACCATACTCCTTAAACATATAATCTATCACCCGCTCTCTATACTCCCTGCTTAAATCAACAAAATAGAGGGGAATATCCAACTTGGATGCAACCAATTGGGCAATTTTCCAATCGTCATTCCAACTACAATCGCCATAGAGGGTACCAGTGGTGTCGTGCCAATTTTGCATAAAAATGGCAATAAGGTCATGCCCCTGCTCTTTAAGGAGATAGGCAGCAACGCTTGAATCTACTCCCCCAGAAAGTGCTACAGCTATCTTCATCTCCATTACAATTTTAAAAAAATAAAAAAAGGGTAAGTTAAATATATCGCACTGCTACAACCACCTACCCTTGCTGCCTTCCGACCCTGGGGGAGTTGAGTGGGAGCTAGTCGTATATCACTTACCCGTTGCAAATATAGTTCAAATTGGCCAAATAGAGAAATTTTCACTCAATCTCTTCAAAAGCAAATGGTAAAAAATTCTTTATCCCCTCAACTACATGGGTATATCCTCTACCTCCCGCAATCACCTTAATAGGGTTGGAGCTGCGTTTTTCAGACTCTACCATAACTTGTCTACAGGAACCACACGGATAGATAGGCTCCTCTTTCTCCGCTCCATCTACAAAGGCACTTATAGCTATAGAGTCAACCGAAGAGTTGGGGTAGTTGGAGTGGGCATAGTTTAGGGCAACCCTTTCGGCACACATTCCCGAAGGGAGAGCAGCATTCTCTTGATTGTTTGCAATGATAATCTCTCCATTGTCCAATCTCACTGCTGCCCCTACTCTAAAATTGGAGTAGGGAGCGTATCCATCCTTTGCCGCCTTGCGGGCACAGTTTAGAAGTTGGCGCTCTCCCTCACTCAGCCCCACATCTTCTATATATTCTCTATATTTAACAGTTAAACTCCTCTCCTCCATTTTATACTATTTGAGATTGAGTCAAAATTACTAATTTTGTTGGAGAACTCTTCAATATGCCATCGATAAAATTAACCCTTCTCTCTATTCTTACGCAGGCTCTACTTTGGCTTCCCCTATCGGCACAAAACTCTTTACAGGAGAACTATATAGAACGGTACAGTTCAATTGCAGTAAAGCAGATGGAGCTCTACTCTATCCCGGCAAGTATTATTTTAGCACAAGGGGCATTGGAATCTTCGTGGGGTACCTCTAAATTGGCTCTAAAAGGAAACAACCACTTTGGAATAAAGTGTCACGACTGGAGTGGCGATAGATTATATCACGACGACGATAAAAGAGGAGAGTGTTTTAGAAAGTATGGGAGGGTCCAAGAGTCGTTTCGTGACCACTCGCTCTTTTTAAGCAGCCGCAGCCGTTACAGCACTCTCTTTAAATTAAGCCCTACCGACTATCAAGGTTGGGCTAAAGGGTTACAAGAGGCGGGTTATGCCACCAATCCAAACTACAGCAAGCTACTTATTGAACTAATCGAACACTATCAACTATATAAATATGATACTCATAAAGCTTCATTACAAAGAGTGGCAGAGAGTACCTCTAATCAAAAGATAGAGCTCCAGAGAACTATCTATACCAATAATGGAGTATCTTATATAGTTGCAACCCGTTACGACTCCTTTGGCTCTTTGGCCAACGAATACTCTCTTTTCAAAAGAGAGATTTATAGATTTAACGATCTTCCAAAAGGGGCTTCCATTCATGAAAATATGATTCTCTATATCCAAAGAAAAAAGAGGAGAGCCCCAAAAGGGGTGAAGTGGCATAGAGTAGAGAAGGGGAGCACACTTTGGGATATTTCACAACTCTACGCTATTAGATTCAAAACATTATTAAAGTTAAACTCTTTTAAAGAAGATAGAGATTTAATTGAGGGTGAGGTAATAAAAGTAAATAGATGAGAAGAAGATATATAAAAATTGCAATCCTACTTGTGATACCTTTGGTTATCTTAGTAGCAATAATCCGGATACCACGGGAGAGAGATTCAAAGCAATACACTCTCTATGTATATCCACAGAGCGATTACAAAGAGCTGTTAGAGGAGCTCTATCACAATTCAATCATTCAAAATAGAACCCTTTTCTCTCTTTTAGCCAAACATAAAAAGCTTCCCAAAACAATTAAAGTGGGCAGATACCAACTCTCATCCCAAATGGGCAATATAGAGATTATTGAACATTTACGAAGAGGGCTCCAGCAGCCCCACAATTTGGTTATCTCCGGCAGGATTAACTCTATGGAGAGATTGGCTGCGACACTCTCAAGTAAAATTTTATATGACTCTACAGAGGTATTGAAAGTTCTAAAGGACTCTCTTTTTATAGACTCTTTAGGTTTTAATAGCAACACATTTCTGGGTATGTTTCTATTAGAGAGCCACCAAATTTATTGGACTACCACTCCAAAAGCTCTTGTAGAGAGGCTTCACAAGGAGTATGTCAAATTTTGGACACCTCAGAGAGAGGAGCAGGCAAAGAGGATCAACCTATCTCCAATAGAGGTGATAACTATAGCCTCTATTGTGGCAGAGGAGAGCAATAAAAGTTTTGAACACCCCATTATAGCGGGTCTCTATTTAAACCGCCTAAAAATAGGAATGCCTCTTCAGGCCGATCCTACAATTAGATATATACTGCGGGGAGAGGGAGTGACAAGAATATTGTATAGACACCTTAAGATAGATTCGCCATATAACACCTATAAGTATAGGGGGCTTCCTCCCGGTCCCATAGTGGCGGTCTCTCCGCAGGTTATAGATGCTACCCTCAACTACACAAGCCACAACTACCTCTTCTTTTGTGCAAAAGGGGAGTTGGACGGCACCCACAATTTTGCCGAAACCTTTAGCCAACACAATCGCAATGTTGCAGCTTACCGAAGAGCAATCAAAGCTCTAAATAGTGCCAAATCTATTGAGAGAGCTGCTCCTTAAAATACTCTTTAAGAGCATCAAACAGCTCTCTATCCAACTCTTGAACAATGCGGTAGTAGCTATTTTCGTCGTATAGGGTACGGGCTATATGCCCCTTTACCAAGAGTGTAAACAACTCCATCGATCTTTGAGCCTCTTTGCCATTGTACTCCACCCCCTCTTTTGAACCATATTCAAAAAGATCCTCTATTAGCCGTTGCTCTTTTGGCAAAAAGTGACTATTAAACTCTTCGAAACTTGGATAGAGTTGAAGCAGTTTCTCTCTGTTGGATTGGGTATATTGGTTGACAAACGAAAGGAGAATACCCTCTCTTACCATCCTCCCATAGTAAGGGGTGTAGAGTGAGGTATCTGCCGGAATAAATATATCGGGAGTTATCCCTCCCCCACCATAAATCTCTCTCCCCTCTTTAAGAGTTTTATACTTTAACGAGTGGTCAAACTTCACTGTATCTTTATGAAAAAACTCCCCTCTTAGATATCGCTCCTCCATCTTTCTAAAATATTCATTCGATTCCCCCTTTCTATATGGGGTTTGAATCTCCCTTCCAGAGGGGGTCAAATAGTGTGCAACGGTAACTCTCACTTGCGAACCATCTACCAAATTAAAAGGCTGTTGAACCAAACCTTTTCCAAAGGTGGCTCTTCCAAAAATAGCCCCCCTATCCCAATCCTGGATAGCCCCCGCCACAATTTCACTTGCCGAAGCCGAATATTGATCTACAACTATTGCAAGTGCCCCCTTCCTAAAAAAGCCGTTCCCCTTAGCAACCTCAGAGACTCTCTTAATCTTTCTACCTTCAATCGAGACAATAGTCTCACCCCTCTCCAAGAAAAAATTGGCAATCTCTATGGCACTCCCCAAGTAACCCCCACTGTTGGATCTCAAATCTAAAACCATCCCCTTCAATTTAGAGTGATCACCTAAGGCCATTATAGCCTCTATAATTTCACGGGCACTATTGGAAGCAAAGCGACTCAGTTTCACATAGGCCACCCCCTCTTCAAGCATATATGAGGCATCTACACTATTGATTGGAATCTTCCCCCTCACTATTGTAAATGTTAGGAGTTCTTCAGAGCCTCTTCTAACAACTTTTAATATTACACGGGTTCCGCCCGCGCCTCTTAAATATTTATAGACATCGCTATTGGTCAACTTTACAGAGGCAATTGGCTCCCCATCTACCGCCACTATTTGATCTCCCGCTCTCAATCCAACCTTTTCAGATGGTCCCCCAACTATTGTAGAAATTACTGTAAGGGTATCTCTTATTATGGCAAACTCTATACCAATACCTTCAAATGAGCCTTCAAGAGGTTCGTTGCTCCTCTTAACATCCTCTGCACCAATATAGGTTGAGTGTGGATCTAACAGAGAGAGGATATAGCGTGTAGTCTCTTCCGATATTTCAGTAAAATTTAGGGTATCTATATAATTGTCATCTAAAATATTTAGCAGCTGCACAATTTTCAAAGAGGCCTTCTCTCTCCTATCCTGCTGCCCATAAAGAGTTAGGGTGGCAGAGAGAGAGAGTGTAACCAAAATAGTAACAGCTACCCTTTTAACACTACTCCTTTTCATTTTTATTTCTTTTTTCCAATGGTATTATAAAGCTCTCCCCCTCTTGATAGATATAGCTATTGGGGAAAATCTCCTTAGCCTCCTGCAATAATGGCTCCAAATTGGAGTAACGAGACGAAAAGTGTCCCAAAAGAAGAGCTCCCACCTCCCCCTCTTTGGCACATTGTGCTGCCTGAGCTGCAGTAGAGTGCATTCTCTTCTGGGCAGAATTGGCCATATCGCTCATATAGGTAGCCTCATGATAGATTAAGTTGCACCCCTTAACGAAGGTAGGAAGTTGTTCAAATGGCGCAGTATCGCTACAATAGGCAAATGAGCGTGGAGCGTAAGGAGAGTAGGTAAGAGAAGCCGACGAAACTCTTTTGCCATCCTCTCTTACAACATCCTCTCCCCTTTTAATGGTAGTGATTTCACTAAAAGTGAGGTTCTCTCTCTCGATCGCCTCTTTGTAAACATTTCTTTGAGGGGGTTTCTCTTTAAAGAGGTAACCGTAGCAAGCTATTCTATGGTTGAGGGGAAAAGAGTAAATTTGAGCTTTAGGTGTCTCTAACAGAAGCTCTAACGAATCGCCACTAACCACCTTATGCCTAATCTCATAGGTAAATTCACTCCCAAAATAGGATTTATAAAACTGTAGTAGAGGAGCAAAATTTAATGGTGCATATATATCTAAAGGCTCTCTTCTACCTAAGAGAGCATTTGTAGAGAGAAGCGCCGGCAATCCAAAAATATGGTCGCCATGAATATGGCTTATAAAAATCTCCTTAATCTTCAGTGGAGAGATTCCTGCTCTCAAAAGAGATTTTTGACACCCCTCACCGCAGTCGATTAAATAGAAACGCTCATGTAAATTAACCACATGAGCGCTCTGATCTCTTGATAGAGTGGGTACCGCCGAAGCGATACCCAACGATGTAAATGAGAAGGTCATCTACTCACTCTTTTTCTCATTGCTCTCCATCTCATCTTTAAGTGCTGCCAATTCAGAAATATCGCCTAATGTGGTCTTCTCTATATTGGCACTTATCTTCTTCATAGCCTTTTTAGTAGAGTCTCCGCCGCCGCTTCTCTCCCTCTCTCTCACCTCTTTTTGGGGCTGCTCCTCATACATTCTGGTATGTGATAGAGTTATTCGTTTTAAAGTTTTATTGAACTCAATTACCCTAAAGGAGAGTTTCTCCTCTAACTCAGCCTGTTTTCCATCCTCTTTAACTAAATTTTTAAGAGTGGCAAATCCTTCAACTCCATATGGAAGAGAGATAACAGCGCCTTTGTCGGCAAAGAGGGTAACAGTTCCCTCATGAACAGAGTTAAGGGTAAAGATTGTCTCAAAAACATCCCATGGATTCTCTTCCAGCTGCTTATGTCCAAGGCTTAAACGACGGTTTTCCTGATCTACCTCCAACACTACAACTTCTAGATTCTCTCCAATGGTAGTAAACTCAGAGGGGTGCTTAATTTTCTTGGTCCAAGAGAGATCGCTTATATGAACCAAACCATCTACCCCCTCCTCAAGCTCTACAAAGATTCCAAAACTTGTAAAGTTTCTCACTATAGAGGAACATTTTGTTCCAACTGGGTATTTTTCTGTGATATTGGCCCAAGGGTCGCTCTTAAGCTGCTTAATACCAAGTGACATCTTTCTCTCTTCGCGGTCAAGAGTCAAAATTACTGCCTCAACCTCATCGCCAACTTTTAGGAAATCTTGTGCGCTTCTAAGGTGGAGCGACCAAGAGATCTCTGTAACATGAATAAGCCCCTCCACTCCAGGCAATATCTCTACAAATGCACCATAATCGGCAATTACCACTACCTTTCCCTTTACCTTATCTCCAACTTGAAGGTTGGGATCTAAAGATTCCCAAGGGTGAGAAGTGAGTTGCTTATATCCAAGGGCAATTCGTTTCTTGGTATCGTCAAAGTCCAATATAACCACATTAATTTTTTGATCCAGCTCTACAACCTCTTCAGGGTGTGAAATTCTACCCCACGAGAGATCTGTAATATGAACCAATCCATCTACTCCTCCTAAATCTACAAAGACTCCGTAGGAGGTTATATTTTTAACAACACCCTCTAAAATTTGCCCCTTCTCAAGGGTACTGATAATTTGATCTTTTTGAGCCTCTAATTCAGCTTCAATAAGGGCTTTGTGCGACACAACAACATTTCGGAACTCATGATTGATCTTAACAATCTTAAACTCCATTGTCTTATTTACATAGATATCGTAATCCCTTATAGGTTTAACATCTATTTGCGAACCGGGTAAGAAAGCTTCGATACCAAATATATCTACAATCATCCCCCCTTTAGTTCTACACTTGATATGCCCTTTTACAATTTGGTCGTTATCGTATGTCTCATTTACCCTATCCCATGAGCGGAGAACTCTCGCTTTCTTATGGGAGAGAGTGAGCTGCCCTTTTTTATCTTCGGCACTCTCTACATAAACTTCAACTGTATCGCCAACGGCAAGTTCCGGGTTGTAGCGAAACTCATTTATACTTATAATTCCCTCGCTCTTATAGCCAATATTGATAATCACCTCTCTTTTATTTACAGCAACTACTCTACCTTCGGTAACATCGTTTTCAACCACTGTAGAGAGTGTTTGGCTGTAGAGATCTTCAATCTCACCCTTATCCATCTCATATTGAAACTCCTTTTCGTAGGAGTCCCAATCAAACTTTTCGGGTGCAACAGAGTAGTTATTGCCTCTTCTCTTCTCTTCAGAGGTATTTAATTCACCATCATCCTCTTGTAGAAAAGATTCTAACTTCTCTTCGCCGGTTTTAATCTGCTCAATATCATCTTCATGATCCGAGAGAACTCTTTTTCCTTTTGACATCTTTGTAACTCTTTTAAAATCTAATAGTTATACATTATTTATAATCCCAACAGGGAGCACAAAAATAGTACTATTTTTACTATCTCGCAAACAAATTACTCTTTTTGAGTATGTTTGCTAAATTTTAAATTAAAATAGCGATATAAACCTTACAAATTGAGAATATGAAAAAGAGAGAGAGTTCTTCAATTTTATCACTCCCAAAACAGTTTTGGACAGTTATTGTAATGGAGTTTTTTGAACGGGGAGCCTACTACGGGGTGATGTCTATCTTATCTCTCTATTTAGTTTTATCTGGAGAGTTGGGGGGATTGGGGCTCTCTAAAATTGAAGCGGGGAGCATATTGGGAACAATTCCTCCCCTTCTCTATTTTTTACCAATCATTTCGGGAGCTATAGCCGATCGTTACGGCTATAAAAAGGTACTGACATTTGCCTTTATTACTATGGCTACAGGCTATTTTTTAACTGGAATCTCTACCGGCTACGCCCTTGTACTGGGTTCACTAATAGTTATGGCTATTGGAGCGGGGTTCTTCAAACCTGTTATCTCCGGCACTATAGCACTCTCAACCAATGAATCCAACTCCACACTCGGGTTCGGTATCTTCTACTGGAGTATCAACTTGGGAGCTTTTCTATTTCCCCTGATATTGGTTCCATATCTAAAGAGTTACTCATACAGCTACATATTCTATATGGCTGGGGCTGTGAGTCTACTCCTGCTTCTGCTCAATCTCACACTCTATAAAGAGCCGCAAAGAGAGAGAGGAGGAAAAAATATAGTAGAGCTCTTAACCGATATGATATCGGTTTTGAAAGATTGGAGATTTGTACTTATGATTTTTCTCTATTCTGCCTTTTGGATCCTCTATTTTCAGATGTTTGGAACAGTGCTGTGGTATTTAAATGAGAAAATAGATATGGGTGCTGTAAATAGTGCCGTAAACTCTTTTCTCTCTATTTTTGTTGCCAACCCCTCTTGGAAATTTGATGTGGAGCATGTTACAGTAATAAATGCGGGAGTGATTATAACACTTCAACTGATAGTCTCCAACTTAGTTAAAAAGAGCCCTCCCCTTCCCACCATGATTACCGGAATAGCTGTAGGAACTCTTGGTATATTCATACTAACCCTCTCCTCGTCGCCCTGGATCTTTATTATTGGAATAGTGGTATTTACCATTGGAGAGATGACTACCCATCCAAAATTTATCTCTTATATAGGTTTGATTGCTCCTCCCGACAAAAAAGCGCTCTATTTGGGCTACTCTTTTCTTTATGGAGTGATAGGAAGCAGTATAGGAGGTTTTTTAGGCTCCTCTCTCTACAGAAAGTATGTAGAAGAGTTAAATCAGCCCAACACAATGTGGCTAATTTTTACAATGATAGGAGTTGGATCGATAATCTCTCTGCTACTCTACAATAGATTTGTTGTAAAAGTAAAGGTAAAGTAGCCGGCCACTTACCCCAACTGAAGAGACTCTCCCATTTTGAGAAACTCCATTAGCCCCTCTCTCTTCTTATCATCTAAGGGGTATGAGATTTGATTGGTAAGGTAGTGGCGGGTAAACTCTACCCCAAAAGAGTTCTTCTCCCACTCAATTGCCCGCTCTATATTGTTCACCCCAAACTCCATAGCACTATTGAACTGCTCAATAAAAGCACTCTCTAAAGTGTTGCGGGCAACCCAACATGCAAAGACAAAAGGGAGTTGAGTCAAACCTTTCCACTCCTCTGCAAGATCATAGATATAAGAGAAAGAGCCTTTGTGCAGCAGCGCCTTGTCGCCAATTAGAAGATAGCTTTTATCACTCTCGATACTCTCATTTTCATAAGAGAAGGGAAGAAGCTGTGGCTCAATATTCCATCTTTTTTTTAGAAGTAGCCGTGCCAACTGTTGTGAAGTTTTAGAGTGGTTATCCATATAGAGTACTCTACACTCCGATATTGTCCTATTGCTACAGATAACAACACTCCCCACCTCTCCATCGGCCCCTATACACCAGTCCGATATCACTCTATCCACACCAAATTTTGGAAGAGTGGCAGATGGCATAATACCCAAATGGGAGTTCCCCTCTATTACACTCTGTGCCGCCTTTGCAGGGGTAAGATACTGCACTTCTACGGGATAGGTAAAAGGGTATAAATCTAATCCATACCTAAACGGCAGAGTGTTCAGATAGGAGATCATTGCAATTTTAATTGGCATTATCATAGATTTTATTCTCTCTTAACAGATAGAGGGCAACAAAAGTTAAAAGAGCATTAACAATAATAATTGTAAAGCCCAATCCAAAATTTAGATAGCTCTCCATAAGAGAGTTCAAAATATAGCATAAAATTGGAGAGAGAAGAGCGACAAAAGGAACCCAACGATCTTTCACCCTCCACCGAGTAATGAGGCCAAAGAAAAATAGCCCCAATAGAGGGCCATAGCTATAGGAGACAAGAGTATATATTAGATCTATCACCGTATCGCTATTGACTCTCCTGAGAGTTAAGATTAGCAGCAGCAAAATAGCGGCAAAGGTGGCCTGAACCCCTTTTCTTATAGCAATTTTACCCCTATCGCTACCCCCTCCCCCCCTGTTTATGCGCAGAAAATCTATTGAGAAAGAGGTGGTGAGGGCGGTAAGTGCCCCTGCTGCACTGGGGAAAGAGGCCGATATCAACCCAACTATAAAAATTAGAGCAACCCCAAGGCCCATATAAGTTCCTGCTATTGTGGGAAAAATTTTATCTGTAGCCCCTTTAGAAAATTGCCCAAATTGATTGGTAAGGCCAATCCCCTCCATCCCTCCAAGTTTGGAGTTGGTGTAGAGAATAAGTAGTGCCCCAAGAGATAAAAAGAGAAAATTTACTACCAAAATAATAGAGGCTGTGGTATAGACATTTTTTTGAGCCTCCCCTATAGATTTACAGGTAAGGCTCTTCTGCATCATCTCCTGATCTAACCCCGTCATAGCTATGGTAATAAAAATACCCGAAAAGAGCTGTTTTATTGAGTTGGTTGCACTTCCCCACTCCCAGTCAAAAACCTTACTATAGCCCGAATTGAATATCGCCCCAACCATCTCTTTGCCATTCCATCCCATCTCTTTAGTTATAAAATAGAGTGTCAAAAAGAGTGCCGATACCATCAATATGGTTTGAATCAGATCGGTACGGATAATTGTCTTAACTCCCCCTCTGTAGGTGTAGAGGAAAATTGATCCAATGTAGATAGAGGCAACTAACCAGAATGGAGCAAAATTATTGGGTAAGAAAGTCTCTATAACCAAAATAGCAACAAAGAGCCTTACCGAAGTGCCCAAAATACGGGAGATAAGAAAGAGCCCCGCCCCACTCCTATAGGAATAGATTCCAAAACGCTCCTCCAAATAGGTGTAGATAGAGGTTAAATTCATTTTATAGTAGAGAGGTATCAGCACTTTGGCCACTACTATGTAACCCAACATAAAACCAAAGACCAAAGGGAGATAGTAGAAATTTTGATTAAGCACATTGCCGGGAACAGAGATAAAAGTAACAGCTGTCATAGAGGTTCCCACCATTCCAAACGCTATAGTAAACCAAGATGATTTACGATCCGATGAAAAATAGGAGCGATTGTCTCCCCCCTTAGAGGTAAACCATGATAGAGTAGAGAGTACTACTATATATAGAGCAAATGTTCCAATTAGGAGAGATGGAGGGAAAGTGTGCATATAATTGGCAACTAAGGGTTAAAAGGTTGTCTGCGGGCAATAGACCTACCTAAGGTAAGTTGATCGGTGTACTCCAAATTGTCGCCAAATCCAACACCACGGGCAATGGTGCTCACCTTAATATCAAAGGGAATCAATTTGCGATAGATAAAGAAAGCGGTAGTCTCCCCCTCTATTGTTGTACTAAGAGCCATTATCACCTCTTTAATATCCCCCTTCTCCACTCTTTCAACAAGAGTTTGAATAGAGAGGTTGGAGGGTGATACTCCATCCATGGGAGAGATCAAACCACCCAAAACATGATATACCCCATTATATTCGCCCGTATTCTCTATACTTATTAAATCTCTAAAACTCTCCACTAAGCAGATAGTAGTACTATCTCGTTTACCGTCGGTACATATTGAGCAAATTGGAGTATCGGTAATATTGTTACATATAGGGCAATTGGTAATCTCTCTTCTCATTTTTAAAATTGCCGAACCAAATCGCTCAACATTCTCCAATGGCTGATCCAAAAGGAAAAGAGCAAAACGGAGTGCGCTTTTGGCCCCTATTCCGGGGAGCATAGAGAGCTCTTCAACAGCAGCAGCAAGTAGTTGCGAAGTATTGGACAATCTATTCATCTTCTATATCAATCTCATTAAAATAAAACTCTACAGCATTTCTAACAGAGTTGTGGGTGAGTAGCAAGGCTCTCGCCTCGTCGGGCTCAATAGCTCCAATCTCCTCAATTATCATCCGTACCCCCCTCTCTATCAACTTTTCGTTGGTTAGCTGCATATCTACCATCTTATTCCCTTTTACCCTTCCCAACTTAATCATAGTGGTGGTGGTAATCATATTTAAAATCATCTTTTGTGCACTTCCCCCCTTCATACGGGTACTCCCCGTAACAAACTCCGGCCCTACAACAGCCTCAATTGCCACATGGGCAACTTTAGAGAGCGGAGAGTTAGGATTACAAGTTATTCCGGCGGTAAAGATCCCTTTTTCACGCGCTCTACCAAGCGCACCAACAACATATGGAGTGGTACCCGAAGCGGCAATTCCAATAACCACATCTCCCTGCTCCACCCCATTTTTCAAAAGATCCTCCCACCCTTGATTGGGATTGTCTTCGGCCTCCTCTACCGCCCTTCTAATAGCACCGTCGCCTCCGGCAATTAGAGCTACCACCAAATCGTATGGAGCGCCAAATGTGGGAGGAATTTCAGAGGCATCCAATATACCCAACCGACCGCTTGTTCCCGCACCAAGATAGAAAAGACGCCCCCCCTCCTTAATTCTTGAGACCAACTCCTCTACAACTTTCTCTATCTGAGGTATAGTCTCTTCAACAACATCGGCTACCCTCTTATCTTCAAGATTTATCCCCTTTAGAAGTTCGCCAATAGTCATACTCTCCAAATTGCTCCAAAGGGAGTCGCTCTCAGTAACCGCTCTACTCATCATACTCTTATCTTCTATCTATGTGATATTTTATCAACTCCTCCATTGGTGACTTTAGAACCCTTCCCAACTCTATAGACTCCCTATAGAAGAGCGCTTCAATCTCTCTCTGAAATATAGAGGCTATCGATCCTACCAAATTTACCGGAGAGGTGTGGTAGGGATAGTGGTGGAGCGACCTCTCAATAAATGATTTGAAACCATCGGTTAAAAGTTCTTTCACATATGGATGCTCTCTCTCACATTCCAAAAAAGTAGAGAAAGAGGCTAAATATCTATTTGGAAAGGGTGCTCTATATACCCTCTCAACCACCTTTTCGTAGGAGAGGGAGTACCCCTTTTCAAATTTCTCTCCCAACTCTTTTGGGATTACTCCTTTTATCCAATCACCTATTACTCTTCTACCAAAGTAGGCTCCACTCCCCTCATCACCTAAAATATATCCCCCTGCAAAACTCTTTTGAAGAGTCTCTTGGCCATTATAGTAACATGAATTTGATCCGGTTCCCAATATACCAACCACCCCCGGGCTATCGCCACATAAAGCACGAGCGGCAGCAAGGAGGTCAGACTCCACCTCTACTGCACATTGGGTAAATAGAGAGGAAAAAACTTGAGTCAACTCCATTGCAAACTTTGGTGTAGCAACCCCTGCACTATAAAAGATAAGTTCATTGGGTTCCTCACCATCAAGTAGAGGGAGCAGCTGCTCATTGAGAGCAGCAACAATCTCATTAGAGGTTTGAAAATGTGGATTGATCCCTTGAGTTACAATCTTTTTACACTCTCTCCCCTCTTTTATTATAGCCCACTCCACTTTAGTAGAGCCGCTGTCTGCCAAAAGTAGCATAGTATTAAAATTGAGTCAAATTTATAAAATTTCACCCCCTATTCAAATAGCACTTTAAATTTCCGCCAATGTAGAACTCCTACAACAGCAATAGCACAATAGATTAAATAGAGGAGCGCTGTTGGGAGTAACCCTTGTGAAAGATAGAGAATTGCTGCAACCAAATCTACCCCTATCCATATATACCAGTGGTAGATAAATTTATGTGCCACCCAATAGGTTGCTAAAAGGCTAAATGAGGTTATAAAAGCATCTGCCAGTGGTTGGGGGTGGTTAGAGAAAAATTTCAAAAGAGCCCAAGTGAGAGCTACCCCCACTATAGAGAGAGCCAATGAGATAATCACCCTTCTACTACTCATCTGCACTATTACCCCCTCCTCGCTTTGATGGTTGGTACTCCTCCCCCATTTTATCCACCCATAGAACGATGCTCCCAAGTACCACAGTTGTAATATCATAGAGGCAAATAGCGAACTTTTTAAAAAAATGGCAATATAGAAAAGTGCCGAAACAGCACCAACAATCCACATTAGCCTCTTCTGTTTAATCTCCAACAGAACATATAAAAAACCAAGTAGTGCTCCTACTATCTCAATTAAGATCATACCTCTTAAAATTTAAATATCCCCTTCACACTCCAGTTGAGATAGGGTTGTGGATAGATTCCCTCCTGCTGATAAACCTCTCCATTGTCAAATAGAGCCATATAGTGCCAGCCGTTTGAGAAGTATCTTCTACTAAAGAGATTATTTAGATAGAGGCTAAGTTTAAACTCTCTCTCCCCCTTCAACCTAAAGCCCTTTGAAAGTATCATAGATTCAATTCGGTATGGTTCAATAAGAGCCCCTTCAAACTCTACATTGTTCATATACTCTTTCCCAACATATTGTGAATTGATAGAGATTGTAAAATTGTCTCTTCCAACGAATGAGAGTTCAGAAAATGAGGTTACCGAAGGGGAGAAGGAGATATTACTCTTCTCATACTCAACGGCCTGTTGTCCTAAAGAGTTAAAATCGCTATCAAATAGATCGAAATATTGGATTAGATTTAAAATTTTATTGGAGCTGAGCGATAGGTTTCCTCTATATTTTAATCTTTTAGAGATGCTCCACTCCATAGAGAGTTCAACCCCTCTTCTATAAGATTCATTTACATTCTCATTTATCAAATATCCCGTTTCGCTCAATCGGCCTGTAGGGATTAGTTGATTTTTATACTCCATAAAATAGAGTGTCCCCTCCAACATTAAATCTCTTCCACTCCACTTTGCCCCAAACTCAAAATCTACCATTCTTTCGGGTAAAATCTTATCGGGTTCGCCACCCTTTATAGACTCTTTGATATCGGCTCGGCTCGGCTCTTTGTGAGCCACTGCAATCGATCCCCATAGATGAAACCGGGGCGACACTATATAGCTCACTCCCCCTTTCGGATTAAAAAAGTGATACTCCCTATTCCAATCGAGTGGAACAAAATCTTTATCGTTGCCACGCAGAGTAAACTCTATAAATCTATATTGCAGGTCGCCATAAAGAAGCACCTTAGAGGTTGGATAGTACTCCACACGGTCGAAGAGTGAAAAATCGCTCTTATCGCCCCCATTGTTGTACCACTCCCAATTTAAAGGGATGGAGCTGTTGTAGAGAGACCAAAGAACTCTCCCAAAATGGCTTCCAGTATGGTGCGACGCCGAAAGTCCCATCACATTTCTCACTTTTGAATCTTTGTAGATTAAATTTAGGTTGGCTACACCATACCAATTTGAAAGGGCCTGTTCAATAATAAAATCGGAACGGCTATAACTTTCATTTTCGTACTCTTGCGAAGGGAGGCCATAAGATGAAAATTTTTTGTTCCACTTGTAATTCTCATAGAATCCCTTCCCTCTTGTTAGATGAAGAGTGGTAGAGAGGCTCCACCAGGGCGAAAAACCCTTTACCAAATGGAGCTGGAGCAGGTGTTGTTGGTAGTTGTCTTTTTCGTTGGGGTAAAAGTGTTCATTGCCTGCAGTGTCAAAGTAGAGACCGGCCGGATTGTATCTTCTATCCTCCCTCTCCTGCTCTCGCGATATACCCTCCCAGGTTATACCTGTAGCTTGATCTCCCATAATGTAGTTGGCCCGAATAAGGGTATTGCCTCTCTGAAACGATAGAGAGCTATAGAGCGATTTAAGATCGTTTGCACTCCCTCTTATATATCCATTGCCGGTGCTATTTGTAAATCTTAGATCAAAGGCAACACCACTTTTTAACCTACCTGTTCCTACCGAATAACTATTTATATAGGAGTTGAAGCTCCCCAATCCTATCTCTGCACTGCCATAAGGTTCAGAAGGAGAAAAGAGTGTGCGCATATTTAGAGAGGCTCCAAAAGCGGCAGTTCCATTTGTTGAGCTCCCCACTCCCCTGGTCACCTCAATATCCTCTAAATAGCTTGAGAGTGCCGGAATATTAACCCAAAATAGCTGATGCGATTCGCCGTCGTTGAGGGCTACCCCATTTAAAGTTACATTTATACGGGTTTGATCGCTCCCTCTTATTCTCAAAGATGTGTAACCCATACCACTACCCCCTTCTGTAGTATAAACTAAAGAGGGAGTAGAGGAGAGACTCATTGGAAGAGAATAGAGAGGGGGTAGTTGCTCCAATCTCTTTTTTTCAATCTTGGTGAAGGTGATAGGGGTATAATTTTCGGCTCTAAAAACCTCTACTACAATTGAATCTAAACTATTGAGCCTCTCCTTATCAAGAGAGTGCAGGACAACAGGTTCCTGCCCCGACAGAAGTGTAGATACCAAAAAAGAAAAAAACACTCCTAAAGTTAAAGTTACTCTCATCATTATAAAAAGTATTAAAGCCGGGAGTGTCTGTTGGAAGCTTTCCCTACGCAAGCATAATCTTGGTCAGGTTAGAAGGGTGTAATCTCAGCCGAAAGGCACCCCCAAGCATATTTTTAAATCGTCGCAATATAGTTATTTTTTCTTTATTGAGATTGATTATCTAAATTTGTACTACAGGTGGGCTGCTCTGTCGCCCCATTATTTGATGGGGAGGAAAGTCCGGACAGGATAGAGCGGGAGTCTGTGGAAAACACAGCCGGGGGTAACTTCGGGCAGGCCGTAACAGAAAATAACCGCTCTGCATTGCAGAGTAAGGGTGAAAATGTGAGGTAAGAGCTCACACCGCAGTGTGGCGACACAGTACGGGTACGGACACTCTCCTGCAAGACCGCGTAAACCAACGCTTGAGGGCTGCTCGTCCAATGTTGGAGGGTAGGTCGCATTAGATAAATGACAGAGACTCCTATCGGAGCACAGAATCCGGCTTATAGGCCCACCTTTTTTGTAAAAAAACTCTTTAAAAGAGAGTAGGATGGTCTCTCTCCAATTGCTTTAAGATAGTTGTTATAATAGCTTCTCTACAAAATTTAGCGGGAGATGCTATTTTGTACTTTTCACAAAAGTAATTGAATACCTCCAACTCTTTGTCGTTAAAGGCTATAACTTTTCTATGCCGTCTCTTTTGTGCCTCTCTTTGGGAGTCTCTTATACTCCTGCTGCTATTACTGGGACTCAACTCTCTCTTTAATATAATTGTAATAAGAATGGGTAGAAGGGAGAGAGGCACTTTTAATAGAGAGCTCCAACCACTCTAAAGCCAAACTGTACTCACCTTTTAACTCGCATATAACAGCTATATTGTTTGCTGCTGCTGCAATTTTTGAAAGATCCCTTCCACCGCTCTCCTCTATCCAGAAGTTGAGAGCTTGATCAAATTGTAATTTAGAGGCTGCATCGTAGGCCTCTATCCAAGGGCTACTATTAAAGATATAGATAGTTCGCTCTATAGTTCTCCAAGAGGGGAAGAGCCTCTCCGATAGATTCTCCCCCACCCTATTGAGTAGAGAGGGAAGGAGTCGCTGAAACCTCTCCAAAAATGGGGCACTCCTATATTGGGTAAAAGAGTCGCTCTCCCAATAGGTGGTGTCACATTTGGGAATTGAGTAGACCCTTTCGCCCGAAAAACCATCGTAAAGATGAATTAGCGACCTAATCTTGGATTGAGGGTAGAGAGCAGAAGAGCCATCCTCTCTATAGACCCTTTTGGCATTTTCAATAGAGGGTAGTTCAATAGAGAGAGAGTCTACCAAAAGGATAATATCGGAGTTGGAGAGGAGCGAAAACTCCCTAATCGTTTCAGCCTTCCACTCACTCTCCCTACCTCTATTTGAGAAGATAAAAATATCGCCACTATTCAACTCTCCCCTCTCTTCTATTCCCTTAGCTACCCCCTCTGCCAACTCCAACATAAGTAAAGAGTCGTTCACTACACTCCAATCCTGGTTAGGCAAAGCTATATCGGGTATAATAAAAAGCGCTGCAGATTGGGTTGAAAAATCTATCGGAAACTCCGGCTCTACCCTCTCTTCAATAGAGAGGAGAGTTGCTATTGGAGCACAAGAGAGCAGTAGTAGAGAGAGCAAAAGAGAGATAAAGCCCCATTTTCCAATTTTTAAAATTCTCATAACCACTATTTTAATAGTTACATCTTCATACCTCCACAAACCGAAATAACCTGTCCGGTAACATAAGAGGAGAGTGGAGAGGCCAAGAAGAGGGAGACATCGGCAATATCCTCTGGAGTACCACCTCTTCTCAAAGGAATTTTTGTTGCCCATTCGCTCTTAACCTCCTCTGGGAGTTTATCGGTCATCTCGGTAATTATAAAACCCGGTGCAACAGCATTGGAGCGGATACCTCTTGAACCCAACTCCTGCGCAATAGATTTTGTAAGGCCAATCATACCCGCTTTAGAGGCAGAGTAGTTGGCTTGTCCCGCATTGCCTCCCACTCCCACCACAGAGCTCATATTGATTATGGAACCCGAACGCTGCTTCATCATAACTGGGGTAACAGCATGCACAAAGTTAAATGCACTCTTTAGATTTATATTTATCACCATATCCCACTGCTCTTCACTCATTCTCATCATCAATCCGTCGCGGGTAATACCGGCATTGTTAACCAAGATATCTACCCTACCAAACTGCTCTACCACCTGCTTAACTACGGAGTGAGCCTCGTCAAAAGAGGCGGCATTAGAAGCAATAGCAAGAACTTTAACACCGTACGCTTCAATCTCTCTCTTGGTAGCTTCGCCCTCCTGCTCTATTTTAAGATCGGTAAAAGCAATGTTGGCCCCCTCTTGGGCATATCTAAGGGCAATAGATTTCCCTATTCCCCGTGCCGCTCCTGTAATAAGAGCTACTTTTCCTTCTAAAAGTTTCATTCCAATAAACTGTTAATAAATTTTATTAGATAAAGTGTCCCATCAAATCGTAGTGATCAGCACTCTCTATCTTTACATCTGCAAATGTACCAATAATTTTTTTAGCACTACTCCCATCATCTTCTCCCCCTCCAATTACAATCTCACCATCTACTTCGGGAGCTTCAAACTCACTTCTTCCAAAATAGAGGCCATTTTCAAAAGAGTCTATCAACACCCTTGCAGTAGAACCTACCCTACTTATGTTATAGTTTAAAGAGCACTCTGCCTGTATCTCCATCAGCTCTTCATACCTCTGTTGCTTAACCTCTTGGGGAATAGTATCTTTTAAATTGGAGTAGCCCCAAGTACCCTCTTCTGCAGAGTAGGTGAAAGCGCCCAACCTCTCAAATCCAATCTCTCTAACAAACTCTTTCAACTGGTTGA
This sequence comes from uncultured Muribaculaceae bacterium, assembly GCA_964512295.1. Lineage (GTDB taxonomy): Bacteria > Bacteroidota > Bacteroidia > Bacteroidales > UBA932 > Bact-08. Next base: position 158,954 of record CAZEGL010000001.1, on the reverse strand, counting down.
AGGCCTCTTGCGACTCGCCCGGGTGTCCCACAATAAGAGTGGTACGGAGAACTACCCCCGGCACACTCTTTCTAATTTTCTCCAATAGCTCAATGGTACTTTTACTATCGATTCCCCTTCTCATATTGGAGAGTACACCATCATTGATGTGTTGAAGAGGGATATCTATATAACGGCAAATTTTGGGATTCTCCAACATCAATTGAAGCAGCTCTAAAGGAAAAGAGTGGGGATATGAGTATAGCAATCTAATACGCTCAATCTCTTTAATTTGCGACAATCGCTCTAAAAGGGAGGCCACTCTTCTCTCTCCATATAAATCCAATCCGTAGTAGGTGGTATCTTGAGCAATTACAATAAGCTCTTTAACTCCCATCTGAGCCAAAGAGTTGGCTTCATCTACCAACTCCTGCTGGGGAATCGATTTGTGCCCTCCTCTAATTAGAGGTATGGCACAGTAGGAGCAGCCTCTATCACACCCTTCCGAAATTTTAAGAGAGCCATAAGGGGGGGGGGTAGTGAGAAGGCGGGGGGTAGAGAGATTGCTGCTCCATCTGAAACCCAATATTTGAGCTATACTCTCTCTCTCAAAAACACCAAAAAAGTGATCTACTTCTGGAATCTCACTCCTCAGCTCCTCTTTATATCTCTGAGAAAGGCACCCAAATACATAGAGCTTCTCTACCAACCCTCTCTTTTTTGCCTCCACCCCCAAAAGGATACTCTCCAACGACTCCTCCTTTGCATCTTTAATAAACCCACAACTATTGATAATCAATATTTGAGGTGGCAAGCTAAAGAAATCTCCCTCCGATGGAAGTATTGTAAAGCTATTGAGAGCAATCTGTCTTAACAGATGTTCAGAATCTACCCTGTTTTTAGAACATCCCAGAGTGACAAGTTGAACAGTTCTACTCTCTCTCCCCTTCATCGCTCTGCTCATTAGGATCAACAAAATCAAGCGAGGCAAATTTCTCCAAATTACTGTACCACTCCACCACTTTCTTCATATGTGAAATGTAGAATCTTTCCCTATCGTAGTTGGGTAGCACCTTTTCAAAAAAAAGTTTCAACTCTATCGGTTTTGGAGATGGAAGAGAGATAGTTTCCGAAACTATCGCCTCCTTCATCTTTAAAAGAAGATCCATAAGAGAAATCTCCCCCTCTTCGGTAAAAATTGCTATATCGGAGAGGGCAGACAATTTAGAGGAGGTGCTAAAAGAGCTCCTCTTCCCGGTAGAGAGCGACTCTAAAATTATACCGGCATTGGCCTGTGCCACATATTTATAAAGGCCGGGATATCCCGAAGCCGAAAAAATTTTCTCTAAATCTGTTTTACTCATAATATCATATTTATAAATTTTGATCTCAACTGCCCATCCTCTATTCCCAACCTCTTCAAAATATTTAATAGTTGCGGCAGTACCCCTTTCGCTCCACTTGAATCAATAACAAAATCTGCCCTCTCTAAAAAGTAGTTGTCGCTTGGCTGGTTATTAACTCTTCTATCAAACTCTATCGCTGTTAAACGATCCCTTCTCATCACCCTCTCTCTTCTAATCTGCAACGGAGCATGAACTACAACTATCTTATCTATCTCTCTTAAGAGTGAGGGTATTGTAAGGATTATTGCACTCTCTATTACTACCAAAGGAGCCCCCTTGCTCCTCTGCTTCTCTCTCCACTCAATAAAATCTTTTAAAACTACCGGATGCACCAAACTATTAACCTTAGAGAGTAGAGTAGAGTCTGAGAAAATTTTAGCAGCTATCATCTCTCTCTGCAACACTCCGCTCTTAACAATAGCTTCTCCTAAAAGGGTAGAGAGGGAATCTGCAAGCTCTCTGTTCTCTAAATAGAGCTCTTTTGCTCTATCGTCTGCAAAGTATAAGGGGAGCCCTAAAGCTTGAAAAAGATGAGAAACATAGCTCTTTCCACTTCCTATACCCCCTGTAGATGCTACAGTAATTGACATAACTACTCTCTATTTTTAAAAAGACCCACCTCTACAAGAGGAGGCTCCAACCTATACCCAATTGCCCCCTCCGGCATATTTACTAAAGTGGGTGCAACAACTGTATCTAAGCTCCATTTTGTAGGAGTCTTCAACTCTTTACAATCCAAAACAACTTTTGCTTTAAAATTTCTCAAATAGCTGCTCATAGCGAGCCTCTCCCGCAACAGTAGCGTTGTAGTTGGAGGATAGAGCTCTGCACTCCACCCTTTGGGAATATTGATTACTTCAACATCAACCGATTGTGAGATCTCTACATATCTAACACTCTCTATAGAGTAGAGCACCTCTTCTTGAGAGAATCTCACTCCCGCCAACTTCTTTATCTTAACTACACCAGATTCATTTCTATCGCTACCACTAATTACCAAGCTCTCTGTATAGAGCGAATCTAACTCAGAGACTCTCTCTTTGGCACCCCAAACAGTAATTGAAGAGGGGGTGATTTTAGGTTGAGAAGGGTTGATATATTGCTCTTTAAAAGAGATTTTATAATTTAATTTTATAGGAACAACCCTCTCCTGCTGCTCTGCTATATTAAAAAAAAGGGTATCGGTTATAAAGTAGTCTACAGCAATTTTATGGCTGAGAAGAGCAACAACACCATCTTTAATATCGTTGGTAAGTAGATAGGAGCGGCGCTCTCCCCACTTCTCTCTATTAATAGTAGCACTCTTTAAGTTGAGAGCCAGCTCCCTTTTTTTTCCAGCCAAATGATATTTTATAATATCGAATCCGGTAGATTGAACTCTTAAAGAGAGCCTATTTTGAGAAAGAAAGGGCTCCTCCTCCCTTTCGCTCTGCTCAAAAAGTTGAACTCTATATTGAAAAATATGGGTGTAACTGTCGGAGAGTTTATCTATAGACCAAATAGCAAATGCTAGAAAGAGGCAAATTAGAAATATTAGTAGCTCTCTCCCCTTTTTTACTCTAAATTTTGCTATCTTCCTTAGCCCCTTAGCGAGCATTTTGGCTCTATTTTACGGGAGGTATATCGGTTACATCCTTAACAATGGCCGATCTGTCAAGTCTAATTTTAACATTGGCATCTACCTCTACCAAAACATATTTCTCTTTCACATCTGCAATAACACCGTATATTCCACCAATGGTTACAATTTTATCTCCCTTGGCAAGAGTACTTCTAAAATTGGCCAACTCCTTCTGTTTCTTCTGTTGAGGGCGTATCATAAAAAGATACATCACAACAAAAATTAGGGCCATCATTAGTAGGAAGCTATAATTGGCACCTCCCCCTTGGGGTGCGCCCTGCAAAAAGATCATAAAATTCATATTCTACTTTTTAGTAATTTATTACAAAAATAATCAATCTTCCCACCCAACCAAACCACGCCCACTCTTGCGAATATCGCCCCTTTCCATCATTGTGGCCACTATCTTGTCTAAGAGTCCATTCACAAACTCTCTACTATTGGGTGTACTATAATATTTAGAGAGTTCAACATATTCGTTTATAGTAACCTTTATTGGGATAGATGGAAAATGTACCGCTTCTGTAATCCCCATCACAATTAAGATTAAGTCTGAAAGAGCTACCCGTTCACTTTTCCAATTTAGAAGATGTTCAGAGATAATAGTTTGGTAGGAGTCGAAATTTTCAATTGCTCTATTGAGCAGCTGCAGGGCAAATCCTCTATCCTCCTCTTCAAAAAAGAGAGAGGGTTCTCGCAGGCCAAGTGGTTTGCTATCCTTAATTCTAAATAGTAAATCAGAGAGTGTAGCTACCACAAAGGAGAGATCGTCTGTCCAATATAAACTGAGATCTTCAAGAAGTGAATCCAACTCCTCACTCTCTAAAAGTTCCTGTTGTAAAATATTAACTATTAATTGAATATTTCTTTTATGGGAGAGCCTCTCATACCCCATATACTCTATAAAATAGTCTCTTTCAGAAATAATGGCATACAATTTTTTAACAAAAGGGAGATAGTTCTCCCACGATATTCCACCCTCTGCAAGAGCCCTCTTCCTTTCGCCACTTCTCTCTATCAATTGGATAATTTCATTTTCTACAAAGCGTCTATTTGGCACCCTCTCCTGGGGAGTTGGCTTATATTTTTTTAATCCAATCTCAATCTTCTCTTTAGCTACATCTTTTAAAGCCACAGGGAGGCTCAAAATAAAATAGTAGAGAAGGAGAGTCGCCTCACAACTTTTAATCAGTTCATTATCAATAGATGAAAAGGTAATTTTACGATTGTAATTATAGGAAAAGAGGAGTTTAAAAACTTTGATTCTAATTAATCTTCTGGTTAACATACTTAAAATTAAAGATATTGTACAAAGATAGATTTTTGTCCATTAAAAATAGTTTTATATTTGTTCTTTTAAACAATAAAAGATTAGAAAGATGTATCTTGAAGATTACAACAGCAAAGAATCGCAAAGAGAGAGGGAAGATGAACTTTTTTCTAAACCTGTTAGGGCCGGTAAGCGCACCTACTTTTTCGATGTAAAGGCAACTAAAAACAACGACTTTTATTTGACCATCACAGAGAGTAAGAGAAGGGTTACAGCAGATGGTCAACATCACAGTTACGACAAGCACAAAATTTTTCTATACAAAGAGGATTTCAAGAAATTTAGACAAGGGCTTGAAGAGAGTATCCAATTTATAAAGGAGAATATCCCCGATTTCGAAGAGCAGATTCGTAAAAGCGAGTCATACACCAATGTAGATTTCGACGAACTTTAGAGTAGGCTTTTATAGAGAGTCTTAAAAGAGGAGAGAGGCAGCCATTTAGGTTGCCTCTCTCATTTGCGAGGTACCCAGCAGAATCGAACTGCTCTATACGGTTTTGCAGACCGCCGCCTAACCACTCGGCCAGGGTACCCGATTTAGGAGTGCAAATATAGTATATAATCTATACAATTCAAATTAACCACTCCTCAACAACTTCCGATAAATCTTTAAAGGAGCATAGGCATCGGTGGCTGCATAGCTGAGTTGTGCAGGGGTTAGACTCTCTGCCTCCCAATTTGATAACCGTTGAGATTTGGAGATCTTCTCCCCTATAACAATTGCTGCCATCTTAACCAAACTCTTCTCCTTAATTCCCCACTCCTCTATAATAGATTGCAGATCTACAAAAGAGTTGGCATTGAAGTGGGAAATTCGTTGCAATCCTTTAATATCGTCGTGAACAGCAACCCCTACCTTTACAATTTTTTTAGAAGAAAGAATTTCAAGAAGTTGGCTGGGGAGTCCCAACTTAAAGAGTCTAAAAAGAAAGGCCTCTTTGGAGGTAGAGAGCTGAAGAAGGGCCACTCCACTCCTTTTGCTGTTTGCCGTAAAAGAGGGTTTGGTTTCGGTATCAAAGCCCAATATCTCCTCTTTGCCAAGAGATTCGACAGCAGTAAAAAACTCTTTATCAAGTGACTCAATAACAGTAATATTTCCCTCAAATCTCCCTACAGGTAGAAGTTCTACTTTGGGGCTATCGATTGTACTCTTAAAATTCATCTATTGGAGCGATTTTTCTATAAGAGAGTAGGTAAACGGCAACCGCTCTTTAATTCTGTTTAAATTCTCTCTGTTGATATTCTCTTTTGAGAATGGAAGAATCACAACCGAGGGGGTTTCATCATTCAACTCCCTACCATACTTAAAGTTAAAGCTTAAGTTGGACGCTCCCTCCAAAAGGGCGGGATCTAAGTTGGGATGGGGAAGAGAGATATATGGCTCAAGCGAAAAGGGCTCTTCGCTCTTAGAGAGAAGAGTGTTCTCCATCAAAATTCTATGGCACTCTTTTGCTGTATTATAGGCAGGATCGATAAATTCAACTCTTTCTGCAATAAGCTCAGCAAAGGGTTTTTCCCCATTTACACTATACTCTTTCAGCTCTTCAATCACCTTCTTAAGAGTGTCGAGCAGATAAGGGTAGTGAGTGCACCCCAAAATTACACTTCTGAGTTTAACTCCTGGATTCTCCCTACGATGTTTATCTAAAAGTGTAACCATATGAAATCTTGCATAATTGCCTGTAGAGTTGAGTTGAAGCTCTTTAATATTACCCTCGCTTCCCCTTTCAATTAACAGGGCATTGGAACTATAGTCGAAGTTGTATAGAGGGAGCAGCGAAGCTCTCACACCAAGAGAGTCTTCCCATTTGGGACCTCTATAATTCTCTCTTACACCGGTTGCATCTACTGAGATATAGTCGGGTTCACTATCTACAGCTTCGGCAAAACCTTTACCTCCTTGGGCAACAACTCTAATGTCGGAATTGTAGTTCTTCTCCGCACCATATTGGTATATCCTATTTTGATACCCCTCAGATGCTATTGTTCCCTCGGTGGCCAATACTCCCACAGCAAAACTTTCTATATTTGAAGGGATTGTAGAGAGAGCACCCTCTACCCCTGCATTTATAACCCCCACCACCTTCACATCTGTGCCGCTTCTCTCCAAAAGTTTCTCTACATCGCCCAACCCATATGCAGTAGCTGTATTACAGGCAATCACTATAATTTTAACTCTATTGGGAGGGGTGGTTAAAAAGAGGGCATCTTTCACAACCAACTCTCTCAAATAGCGCTCTTTCCCCTCAGATGAATAGACACCATAAGGCATATTTGCCTGATCGGCCAAATAGATAAACTTTTCGTTATTAAATAGGCCCGATGCTAAAAACTGCTCCATAACAGTTAATCCACCGGTGCCCGAGTCAAACATCCCTATAGGAAGTTCCTCCCTTTCGGAGGGATAGTTTGAAAAATTGGCATAAAAGATAGAGCTGCTATCTTCCACCGCCTTGGCAATAATTTGAGGTTCCCAACTATCACTCTTTTGAGTTTCTCTTCTACCTTTACAGGAGAAGAGAGTAAGAGTAACAAGTGAAACAAACGAGAGGTATAATACTCTCTTTAAAAATCTACTCTTCATAATTAAATTCTCCATTTTCTGTTTTTAATGTAACCTTAGCCCCTCTATCTAATGGTTCTACCCTTCCTATAACTTGTGCTTCAACTCCATATTTTTTTGAAGTTGCCAAAATATTGGGAACCGCTTTGGGGGCAACATAGAGTTCCATCCTGTGCCCCATATTGAATATCTTATACATCTCCTGCCATGGGGTAGAGGACTCACTCTGAATCTCTCTAAAGAGATGGGGTATTTGAAAGAGATTATCTTTTATTACCCATAAATTGTCAATAAAGTTGAGTACTTTGGTCTGCCCCCCTCCGGAGCAGTGTACCATACCGTGAATCATCTCTCTATCAACCGAAAGTAGCTCCTTAACAATTGGGGCATAACTTCTGGTTGGCGAAAGAAGTAGTCTCCCCCAACTTAAACCACTCTTAGGGTCAATCTCTTTCAACCCTTTACTTCCTGTATATACCACCTCTTTGGGAATATTGGGGCTAAAACTTTCGGGGTATCTCTTGCCCACCTCACTATTAAACAGTTCATGACGGGCAAATGTTAAGCCGTTGCTCCCAATACCACTATTATATAGATCCTCATAGATAGCTTGCCCCGAAGAGGCGAGCCCCACTACCAAATCGCCGGCAGCAATATTACTATTGTCAATAACTTCACTCCTTTTAATCCTGGCACAAACAGTGCTGTCAACAATAATAGTCTGTACCAAATCTCCAACATCGGCAGTTTCACCCCCTGTAGAGTAGAGAGAGAGACCAAACTCCCGCATCTTATCTATAAAAGTTTCGGAGCCCTCAATAATTGTGGAGATTACCTCGCCAGGAATTAAATTTTTATCTCTCCCTATGGTTGAAGAGAGTAAAATATTATCGGTTACCCCAACACAGAGCAGATCGTCTAAATTCATAACAATAGCATCTTGAGCAATCCCCCTCCAGATATCTAAATCTCCAGTTTCACGCCAATAGCTATAAGCAAGTGCCGATTTTGTTCCAGCCCCGTCGGCATGCATAACCAAACAGTAATTGGAATCTCCAGTTAAAAAATCGGGAACTATTTTACAAAATGCTTTTGGGAAAAGTCCCTTATCTATATTTTTAATAGCATTATGAACATCGCTCTTAGAGGAGGAGACCCCCCGTTTTGCATATTTTAACGACTCTTGACTCTCTTCAACTCCCATTTTACATTATAAATAATCAATTTATTGGTACAAAGTTAACTTTTCTCCTCCAATGAAATAATTTTTTATACATTTACTCTACACCATCTTTACACAATATAACAAAATGAGACTATTTATCTATCGAAATCTAAAATTTCCCCTTACACTCCTCCTACTACTCTTTCTACTTCTTCCCTATCAGCTGCTGTCGCAGAATAATATAGCCAAATATATAAAAGAGCTTCAAAAAGAGCCCAATTTTACATCTTCGGCCATTTCAATTTTAGTAATGGACTCAAAGGGGAGAAGTGTAGCCTCATGGAACCCCGATATGAGGCTCAACACCGCCTCTACAATGAAAACAGTAACCACCGGCGTAGCGCTCGCTCTTTTGGGACCCAATTTTCAATTCTCTACAAAGATAAAATATAGTGGTACTGTTATAGATAGTATCTTACAAGGCGATCTCTACATAGTTGGAGGAGCCGACCCAACACTTGGCTCTAAAGAGAGTATTGCCACCCCAATAGAGATAATCTTCAAAGAGTGGAAAGAGGCTATCGAGAGAGCCGGAATAAAGAGAGTTGAAGGCCATATAGTTGCCGACAATAGGTTTTTCTCTACACCCTCAACACCAAGAAGTTGGAGTTGGAGTCAATTGGGGACCTCCTATGGAGCGGGTGCAGATGCACTCTCATTTGTAGAGAACAGACAACAAATTAGACTTATACCTGGTACCAATGAGGGGGATAGTGTAAAAATTGAGCAGTTCTACCCATATATTCCCGGAATGGAGTATCAGAACCAACTAAATAGTGGCAGAGCAAATAGTTCCCTCAACTATTTCTACTATCTCTCTCCCCTCACCAAAACTGCCCAAATTAGAGGAAGAGTCCCCTTGCATCCCTCACATAGAACAATTACTGTTGCAAATAAATTTCCACATCTCAGTTGTGCATATCACTTTATGGAGTTCCTAAATGCCAATGGTATCTTAGTGGAGTCTCAGATATTGGATGCAAACCACTTCAATGGCCCAAAAGAGGAGGAGCTGACTCCAATAGCCGAAACTCTCTCCCCCCCACTCCACCAAATTGTAGAGGTTACCAATAGAAATAGTAATAATTTCTTTGCCGAAACTCTCTTTAGAGCAATAGGGAAGATTGTTAAAAATGACGACTCCTATGGCAGTTCAAAAGCTGCTGTAAAAAGAGAACTTACAAAGATGGGTCTAACCTTTGAAGGATACAAACAAGAGGATGGGAGCGGTCTCTCCCGTTTAAATTTAGCCTCTTCGCGATTTTTCTGCAACTACTTCAGAGCAATAGAGAAGAGTGAAATATTTGAGATCTTTTTTCACTCTCTCCCTGTAGCTGGGGAGCAGGGCACTTTAAAAAAGGTGTTGGCACAATACCCCATGAGTGTCAGATCAAGAGTTCATGCCAAGAGCGGTACACTCTCAAACTGTCGCTGTTATGCCGGTTTTGTAGAACGCAAAAAGGGGGGGCTCCTCTACTTTGCCATAATCACCAATAATCTACCTATATCGGTTTCAAAAGCACAACCCTCTATAGAGCGCTTTCTATATGAGCTTACCAAATATTAGTTTTAAAAGGTCGGTTATCCAACGCTTTTTTTTTTGAAACTATCATTTATTTTGATAATATTGCATCATCTTCGATAAGATTTATTTTTAGCAAAAAGGTGATTAATTATGTTGACACTCTCAAGAAAAGGTGAGAATATTCCGGCTTCTCCCATTAGAAAATTGGTACCCTACGCCGAAGAGGCAAAGAGACGGGGTATAAAAGTTTATCATCTAAATATTGGACAGCCCGATATAGACTCTCCAAAAGAGGCTCTTAATGCTGTTAAGAACTTTAACGACACCTATATTCCCTATCCCCACTCCGCCGGAATAGAGAGTTATCGTAAAAAACTTGCAAAATATTATCAAGCTATAGATATAGATGTCGATCACAATGAAATTATCATTACCAATGGAGGTAGCGAAGCGGTACAGATAGCCTTGGCCGTTACCTGCAATCCCGAAGATGAGGTAATTGTAATTGAGCCTTTCTATACAAACTACAACTCTTTTGCACTTCAAAACGATGTTGTTTTGAAGCCTATATCCACTACTGTAGAGAGTGGCTTTGCCCTACCCTCTATAGAGGAGTTTGAGAAGCTGATCACTCCCAAGACCAAAGGGATTATTATCTGCAATCCCGGCAATCCTACCGGCACACTCTACTCCAAAGAGTCCCTTATTGAGCTGGGCAATCTTGCAAAAGCACATAACCTATACATCTACTCCGACGAAGTTTACAGAGAGTTCTGCTACACCAACGAGCCTCACTTCTCTGCAATGCATATGAAAGGGTTAGAGGAGAATGTGATTCTTTTAGACTCAGTCTCAAAAAGATATAGTATGTGTGGGGTAAGAATTGGAGCAATAGTAACAAAAAATAAGAGAGTACTCTCTGCCGTTTTAAGGTATGCTCAAGCGCGCCTCTGTTCCCCCGCTTTAGGGCAGGTTGCCTCTGAAGGGGCTTTAGATACGCCCCAATCCTACTTCGACGCTGTTAAGAGCGAATATATAAGCAGGAGAGATCTCTTGATTGATGCACTTAGGAAGATGGATGGAGTGGTAACTCCTACCCCTATGGGGGCCTTCTACACAACAGCTAAGCTTCCTATAGACGATAGCGATAAATTTGCACAATGGCTACTTGAGGAGTTTAGCTACAATAACCAGACTGTTATGGTTGCACCGGCTGCCGGCTTCTATGCAACACCCGGTAAGGGTAAAGATGAGGTTAGAATAGCCTATGTCTTAAATGTAGAGGATCTTAAAAATGCAATGGAGTGTATAGAGGCAGCCCTTAAAGAGTACCCCGGGCGCACCAACTAAAATATGGGTTCTCTACACTCTTTAAAGTTAAAGGGTTTAGAGATAGGATGGAGAAAAATTGGGAGCTTCGCCTTGCGGTGAAGCTCCCAACATTTTTAAAAGAGGAGGGTCTACTCAATAGGGGGAGTCGCCCCTACTATAGATTCCAGAGACCCAAACAGCTCCTGTAACCCTCTTTACACTCGATATAGCTTTACGGCAAAGCTTTACATCGTCGAAGACAAAATCTGCAAAAAACCGATACTCCCACTCTCTACCCAAATATGGAAGAGATTGTATCATAGTCATATTTAAATTGTATGCAGAGAAGATTTGAAGAACCCTAAAGAGCATTCCCGGCTCATTGGTTAAGATAAAAGAGATAGAGGCTTTATTTTTCTCTCCTCTTTTAGGGAGAAGAGAGAGCTCTTTACCCTTTCTATTTTTAGCTTTAACAATAATAAAGCGGGTAAAATTCCTCTTGTTGCTCTCTATTCCTCTTTGAATAATATCCATCCCATAAAGGGTAGCGGCCAACTCTCCAGCAACTGCAGCCACCCCTCTCTCTCTACTGAGAGAGAGCTCCTTAACAGAGGAGGCGGTATCTGCGCTTTCGGTAACCAAAAGACCTCTTTCTCTCATTTTGTTCAAGAAGAGGTGACACTGTCGGAGTGCTATAGGGTGCGACTTAATCTCCTTAATCTCTTCGAGTGTTGTTCCCGGGAGAGCTATTAAATTTTGCTCTATCTTAAGGTAATATTCTCCTACCACCTCAAGGGAGTACTCATTTAACATAAAAAAGTTGTGAGACAAAATCCCCGCTACTGAATTTTCTACCGCCACCACACCATAGTGGCACCCTCCTCTTTCGAGAAGAGAAAATAGATCTTCAAAGGTACCACACTCTATAATAGAAAGTTGGCTACCTTTAAAAAAATCAATAGCTGCCATCTCGTGAAAAGAGCCGGCAACACCCTGAATAGCTACCTCAATTGTGTTTGCCATTATATCTATTGGCAGTAGTTGTTATAGAATAGAATAATAGACTCTATCCCCTTTTCAAACTGGCTCAAAAGAAAACTCTCATTGGGCGAGTGAATAACATCTCTCTCTAAGCCAAAGCCCAACAGTAGTGGGTTAGCTTTTAATATCTTCTGTAGTTCGGCCAATACCGGAATACTTCCTCCTCCTCTACTGGGCACAGGCTCTTCGCCATAAACCTCTTTAAGAGCAGCAGCTGCAGAGCGATATAATTTAGAGGAGATAGGACAAAGGAAACCCTCTCCACCATGATGTGGCGTAACCTTAACTTTAACACCTTTGGGGGCCAAAGAGAGGAAGTGCTCTTCAAAGAGTTGTGCAATCTTTCTATGCTCCTGATTGGGCACAATACGCATAGATATTTTAGCATAGGCCTTAGAGGGCAATACTGTTTTGGCACCTTCACCTGTATATCCGCCCCAGATACCATTTACATCCAAACAGGGCCTAATACCGGTACGCTCCATTGTGCTATATCCCTCTTCGCCGGTCACCTCATCTATATCTAAAAAGGCCTTGTACTCCTCTTCGTTGTATGGGGCACGGGCCAACATCTCCCGCTCCTCGCTGCTAAGCTCTACAACATCGTCATAGAACCCCTTTATAGTGATCCTCCCTTTAGAGTCTATCAACTTGTCGATCATTCCAGCCAAAGCATTGATTGGATTGGCTATAGCACCACCGTAGTGGCCGGAGTGAAGATCTTTATTGGGGCCGGTAACCTCTACCTGCATATAGGCCAACCCTCTCATACCAACATTGATAGAGGGAATTTTCTCATCAATCATAGTGGTATCGGAAACTAAAATTTCATCGCAGGCCAACAGCTCTCTATTTGCCTCTGCCCACTCTCCAAGACTTGGCGAACCAATCTCCTCTTCTCCATCTATAAGAAACTTCACATTGCACTTTAAAGTATTGGTTTTCATCAGATACTCAAATGCTTTTACATGCATAAACCCCTGGCCTTTATCGTCGTTGGCACCTCTTGCATAGATAGCTCCATCTCTAACTTCGGGTTCAAAAGGGGGAGTTGTCCATAGCTCAAGAGGAACTGCCGGCTGAACATCATAGTGGGCATACACCAAAATAGTGGGAAGAGATTTATCTATAATCTTCTCTGCATAAACCACCGGGTGCCCTTTAGTTGGATATATAGTTGCACTATCGCATCCTGCTGCAAGGAGAAACTCTTTAAATTTCTCTGCTCCCCGCTCCATATCGGCCTTGTGATCGGGAGAAGAACTCACCGAAGGGATTCTTAAAAGTTCAAAGAGCTCCTCAAGGAAACGCTCTCTATTTTCATTAATGTAACTCTTTATCATAATAAAAAAATTAAAGTGTAAATCTAACAGTCAATCCAAAATTTTGCGGTATAAAGCCGGCATCGGAGATTATCTGAACCTTAGGGTTCCAATCAAAAGAGAGTGCAATAGGAACCTCATAAAACTTGTACTCAATGCCCAAAACACCATCTATACTCATAACAAAACCCGATTTCTCACCAACAAATATACCGGCCGAAGCACCCGGTCCAAAATACCAAGAGAGGCGATCGGCCCCTGTAGGAAAATGGAATTGATATAGTGCAGAAGCCTTTACCTTCATATTTTCGCTCCCTATTATATCTAAATCTACAATACCCTCTATAGCGTGCGTAGTATTGAGGAACTGTTTATAACTGGCACCAATGGAACTTCCAATTCTCAAACCGATTGCACTACTATACTCTTGTGCAGAGATAGCACCAACGGTAAAAAAAATAAGAAGTGAAAGAAAAATTTTTCTCATAAATCTATTAAATTAAAAATTAAAAATATTTTTTTACTCTACTATCATAGGAGGCTATCAAATTATTGGCCAAACGACTCGCACCTATCCTAAAAAGAGAGTTATCAATCCACTCTTTGCCCAAAATAGTCTCTACAATAGAGTAGTAGAGGAGTGCTTCTTGAGGTGTAGAGATACCACCTGCAGCTTTAAACCCAATTTTCTCTCCACTCTTTTGGTAGTGGCGGGCAATAACATTACAGATAGAGAGAGCTCCCAATGGGGTAGCGGCCGGTTCAACTTTACCGGTAGAGGTTTTTACAAAATCTGCCCCCCCCTCAATAGCAAGAGCTGCGGCTCTCTCCACTTGGCCACCCCCATTGAGGAGTCCACTTTCAATTATCACCTTTAGAGTAGAGTTGCCCGCAACCTCCCTAATGGCCAAAATCTCCTCTAAAAGAGCTCCATACTCCTCTGCAAAAAATAGATGGAGTGGAAGCACAATGTCCAACTCCTCTGCTCCACTCTCTATAGCCATTTTGGCCTCCTCCCTCTTTATCTTCAAAAAACTTTGTGAAGAGGGAAAAGCTCCACTAACAGATGCAATTTTTACACTACTGCACTTAAGTTCAGATTTGACTGTAGCTACAAAATTTGGATAGACACATATAGCTGCAACGGAGGGGAGCGATGGAACTTCTACCTCCATATCATTTACCCTACGGGTAAGCTCTGCTATCTTCTCTACCGTATCGGTAGAGCCAAGTGAGGTTAAATCAATAAAAGAGAGAAGCTTTCCGTAGAGCTGTTGCTCCCCTTCTAACTGCAAAGCTCTCCTTTGTGCCAAATCCAACTGCTCTTTAATATTTATCTCCAATTCCATTTTAAATATCTGTATCAATCCATATAGTTACCGGCCCATCATTTACCAATGAGACCTTCATATCGGCGCCAAAAACCCCCGAAGCAACTTCTCTTCCCAACCCCTTAGAGAGAAGAGCGTGAAACTTATTGTAGAGTGGTATAGCTACAGCTGCCGGGGCCGCTGCAATATAGGAGGGTCTATTCCCCCTCTTAGCAGAGCCGTATAGGGTAAATTGGCTTACCAACAGAAGCTCTCCGCCTCTCTCCAACAGAGAGTGGTTCATAACTCCCTCCTCATCGTCAAAGAGTCTAATATTTAAAACCTTCTTCACCCCATATTCCAACTCTTTATTGGTGTCTCCCTCCTTAAAAGCTACAAAAACAAGGAGCCCCTCTCCAATCTCTTCTCTCTGCAGATTATCCGATACCACAGAGGCTTTTTTTACTCTCTGTAAAAGTAGTCTCATACAACCAACTCTCTAATATTATCCACTAACTGTAACTTTATAGCCTCTATCCCTTAGTGGGGTTGCAATCTCTTCCAACCTCTCTATTGAGATCTTTCTTAATCCTTTGGCCGGAGTCTCCCTATCTATTGTATAGATCATAATTTCACGCGGCCTTACCCTATCTATAAGAGAGTACCACTCTACTACCTCCTGTTTGGAGGCATTGGAAAACTCCTCTCCATCTACCTCACCTTCAACAAAGAGGGTTTGCAGCACAAAGAGTCCTTTAAAGCGCTCAAGCTCCCGCTCCATCCTCTCTAAAGAGAATCTATATTGAGGACGGTTTAAAATCTCTATACTCTCTCTATAGGGAGAATCTATCTTAATAATGGCATTATCCACCTTTAAAAGTGCCTCTGCCACCTCCTCCACCCCTATTCGAGAGCCGTTGGTAAGTACCGACACTTTAGCCTTTGATGCAAACAGATCTCTCAACTTTAGGGTCCCCTCTACAATCTCTCCAAATTGAGGGTGCATAGTAGGCTCTCCATTGCCCGAAAAGGTTATAGAGTCAACCTCTCCAATAGAGAGGTCATGCTCTTTTAACCTCTCTTCAAGTGAAGATAAAACCTCCTCTTTGGTAGCCAATCTACCATCCCCCCTCCTATCTCTATTATATCCACATTCACAATAGATACAATCAAAGTTACACAACTTGCCGTTGAGTGGAAGAAGATTTATCCCCAACGACACTCCCAATCTTCTACTTACAATAGGGCCAAAAACAATCTCTCTAAAAAGTATACTCATTCTACTCAATTATAATAATTAAATAATGCGTCTCGATTGACTTTCGGGAGTAAGGTGCATCCTCTCCCAATCAATCTTATCGATTAACACAATACCGGGGCTCTTGCCCGGTTCAATAGAGCCCAATAGCCTCTCTTTGCCCAAAAATCGAGCCCCATTTATAGTGCACCATTCAACTATCCTCTCTAAGGGGATAGATGGAAAATAGTCTTGGATTGTCTTAATCTCCTCTACCATAGAGAGAGAGCTGTTAGAGGAGAGGGAGTCGGTTCCCAAAACCAAATTGAGACCCTCCTCCATCATTCTTATTACTGGAGGTAGAATATTGTGTATAAACAAATTAGACCTCGGAGAGAGTGCCCAATATAAATTTTTTATAGCCTCCGAAGCCTCTATAAAATCGTCAACTGTAGAGGAGGTGTTGTGAACCAACAATATGTTCTGATTTGAAAGTTCTCCACTTTTGGCCAATATTTTTAGAAAATAGCTTAGAGGTGAAGCACCGGTAACTGGAGGAGTAGAGAGAGAACGGCCTTTATACTCTTGAGCCAATGGTCCCTCACCAAATTTAATCATCATCTCCTCTTCCCAACTCTCCTGATTGTGAAATGAGAGCCACCCCTCTAAAAGAGCTTCTTTCGACGCAAGTTCTAAAAGCTTGGGAGAGAGTGTGTAGCAAGAGTGTGGTGTAGGAGCGGCATCAAGCCCCATCTCTTTAGCCTTCCGAGTCAACTCTTTAGCACTCTCAATTATAGAGTTGGCTTGGTTCTCCTCTGTTCCAAACAGCTCTATAAATGTTCTGCTATATATTTTAGAGTTCTGCTTAACAGAGAAGGAGTAGTGGTGGTTACTAATATCTGCAATTGCAGAGACCCCTTCGTTGTAGCTTTTATCCATCTGCTCCGCTATAGCCTCTACCCTCTCTTCCTCTGTTACAATATCTCTTAAACGGTTAATCTGCCTGATAAAGCCGGCCATACCGCTACCTCTTTCGAACTTTCCCAATAGGTGCGACAACTCAATATGTGTATGGGAGTTAACAAAACCGGGCACCAAAATACCGTCGTAAAACTCAACACTCTCCTCCTCCTTTAAAAGTTTTCTAACCTCTAATACCTTCCCGCTTTCGTCTAACACCGCCATCCCTTGTTTTATGGGGGCGATTCTGTTCGATGGGAAGAGCCAATGGGCTGCTATTTTCCTCATTATTTTCTATATATTTATAGGAGTAGCCCCTATTTTCAATACTTTTACTCCACCATTTGGACAATTTTGGCGTCTCGTAGAGAGCATTCAAAGAGTCGGTAAAATCAAATCTCCATTTGGGATAACTGTTTGGTGTGCCAATCCAGCTCAATGCCCGCTCCATTGGCACCTCAAAATAGAGAGTGGTACTATCCTCTATAAATTTTGTAAAAAATTTCTCTAAAAAAATAGCTACCCTCTCTCTCTCTATTTGAGCTGTTACCCACTCCAACTCCTCTGTAACCAAAAGTTGTGCTTTTGAGTAGAACTCCTTCAATTTTGTAGGACGCATAAGGTAGTGTTCCAATGTTCCTTGAAACTGCTCTATGGTGTAACCCTCCCTTTTTAGAATCGCATCATATATCCTAAGGGTATCCACCTCTCTCTGAAGATGGGGCATTATCCCAATATATTTATCGGCCTTGTAGATTTGTGCTATTAGATAGGGCATATCTCTCCCTTTAATAAACCCCCTATTGCATCCCAAAAGAGTAAAAAAGAGAGAGGAGAGAAGTGCTCCCAAAAAGAACCGCTTTATTGCTCTACTATAGTACATACCCAAAATTAAAGAGTTACAAAGTTAACTTTTTATTACTACTTTTGCCCAAAAGAATAGAATGAAGGTACTAATATTGGGAGGGGGAGGTAGAGAAGATGCCCTTGCTTGGAAAATCTCTAAAAGCGAGCTTTTGTCGGAGCTCTACTGTGCTCCCGGCAATCCCGGAACAGCAAGATATGCAACAAACTTACCCTTAGATATAAAAGATTTTGCCTCTATTAAAGAGTCCATTTTAACTTTAGGTATAGAGATGGTTCTCCCTGGGCCCGAAGAGCCGTTGGTAAAGGGGTTAAAAGATTATTTAAAGAGCGATTCAAGCCTCTCCAATCTCCTTTTCATAGGCCCCTCTGCACAAGGGGCAATGCTGGAGGGGAGTAAATATTTTGCAAAACTCTTTATGGAGAGGCACGGAATACCAACAGCAAAATATAGAACCTTCACCTCCTCCCAAATTGATGATGCCATAAACTTTATTGAGACTCTTCCCACCCCTATTGTCCTTAAAGCCGATGGCTTGGCCGCCGGTAAAGGGGTAATAATATCGCCAAGTAGAGAGGAGGCTATTGCATCGTTAAAAGAGATGATGGGGGGGATTTTTGGGGAGGCAGGCAAAAGAGTTGTAATAGAGGAGTACCTTGAGGGCATTGAACTCTCATATTTTATTCTTACCGATGGCAAACAATATCTTACCCTACCCGAAGCCAAAGATTATAAGAGAAGATGGGAGGGGGAGAGGGGGGCCAATACCGGTGGGATGGGTGCACTCTCCCCTGTCCCCTTTGCCAATTCCCTATTTAAAGAGAAGATAGAGAGAGAGGTGGTAATTCCTACAATTGAGGGGTTACAAAAAGAGGGGATCGACTTTAAAGGATTTCTCTTTTTTGGACTTATCAATTGCCAGGGCAACCCTTTTGTAATAGAGTACAATGTAAGATTGGGAGACCCCGAAGCAGAGGCCATCTTACCAAGAATCCAGAGCGATCTCCTCTCATCTCTGATAGATATAGGAAAGGGAGAGCTCTCCCCACATAAAATTGAGAGTGATCCCCGTTTTTCACTTACAGTGGTTACTGTCTCGGAAGGCTACCCCGGAGAGTACCAAAAAGGCTTTCCAATCGCACTACCAAAGGAGAGTGGCAACGCCACTATTTTTCACTCCGGTACCAAAGAGGAGCGGGAAGAGATTGTTACATCGGGAGGAAGAGTATTGGCACTAAACTGCTTGGGAAACTCTATAGAGGAGTGCAGAGAAGAGCTCTATAGTGTAGTCTCAAAAGTAGAGTATAATGGAATTGGATACCGAAGAGATATTGGGTTAGATCTACTATAACGGTCATGGCAAAAAAGGGTAGACTCTACAGCACACTTCTTTCTCCCCCTCTACTTGGGATTATAGCGTTAGCTCTTTTAATCACCGCCTTCCCATTATTGAACAGAGATCTTTTCTACAGCAAAACAGTTTGGATCCCTATTCTTTCGGGAGTTATAGAGTTTGACTTCCTATCGCCTGTAATTTCAACGCTAATAACATTTGCTATTACTGGAGTCAATTGCTATATAATAACCACTATAGATAACAACCTTTTAAAAAATAGCCCGGGAAGGAGGGTATCGGTCTTCCTCTACTTAATAATACTCTTTACCATACCTCAAACTCTCTTCTTTAGTGGAGCTACAGTAGCCACACCCTTACTCCTCCTCTCTATCTATAGAAGCACCCTCCCTCCTGTAAGAGATAAAGAGCTTGCCGAATCTGCCCTCCTACTCTCAATTGCTACTCTATTTGAACCGCTACTCCTCTTTTTTCTACCTTTTGCTCTTCTCTATATATCTCTGAATAAACATGCTACTATAAAAAACACCCTACTCTATATAACCTCTTTTCTATTTATTCCCCTATTGGCTATTGCCACCCGATATCTATTTTTCGACGACCTAAAACTATTTCTCACCATCTATGTTGAGAGGATAAGCTCTCTCTCCTATAGAGCCATCGGACTAAACTCTCCTATATCCCTTCTTCTCTTACTGCTGTCGCTCTTTTTGGCTCTTAAAATAGCTCTCTACGCAATATTTAACCTATTGAAATATAAGAGGGTAAAAGAGATATCTATAAGATATATAGTTACTCTCTTCTTACTACTGTTAGGCTCCATTTTTCTATATCAAAGCTATGCTCCCCAACTACTCTATATTTTGGCTCCTCCTGCAACACTTCTTTTGAGAGAGTATCTTCTTCAATCTCAAAAAAAAAGAGCAGATGGTACCAACCATCTGCTACTGCTTATTTTAACCGTTGTGATATGGAGAGTTGCACTCCTTATAGTTAAATTTTAGAACTCTTTTGCAATGGGTCGATAAACTTCTCTATCCTTCTCTTGGCATAGGGCAATTTAACTCTAAAAGAGTTACTCTTGCGGGAGGGGGCGCTATACATTGCATCTACCATAATAGTCTCACATATAGACCTTAACCCTCTTGCACCCAAATTGTACTCTATACTTACATCTACTATATAGTCAAGCACCTCGTCGTCGAACTGAAGAGTTACCCCATCCATCTCAAAAAGCTTGATGTACTGTTTGATAAGAGCATTTTTAGGCTCTACCAAAATAGATTTTAACCCTTTGCGATCCAATTTGTCTAAATGGGTAATAACAGGTAGCCTTCCCACTATTTCAGGTATTAAACCGTATGAACGAAGATCTTGAGGAGCGATATATTGTAAAAGATTCTCTCTATCTACAGCACTTTTTTTTGCGGTAGTTCCATACCCTACAACCTGTGTATTGAGCCGTTGTGCAATCTTTCTCTCTATCCCCACAAAAGCACCACCACAAATAAAGAGTATATCTTTGGTATCGATAGCCACCAAATGCTGTTCAGGATGTTTTCTCCCCCCTTTGGGAGGAACATTTACTACACTCCCCTCCAAAAGTTTCAACAGAGCCTGCTGTACCCCTTCACCCGAAACATCCCTGGTTATAGAGGGGTTATCGCTCTTTCTGCTGATTTTGTCAATTTCATCTATAAAGACAACACCTCTCTGAGCCAAATCGACATTATAATCGGACTCCTGCAATAATCTGGTGAGAATACTCTCTACATCTTCACCCACATATCCCGCCTCTGTAAGGACAGTAGCATCTACAATAGCAAAAGGAAGTTTAAGCATCTTTGCTATCGTTTTGGCCAAAAGAGTTTTACCACTTCCTGTTGGGCCAACCAACAGAATATTGGATTTCTCCAATTCTAAATCGTTATCGGGTATACTATTTACCCTTTTGTAGTGATTGTATACCGCTACCGAAAGAATTTTTTTAGCCCTCTCCTGCCCTATCACATATTGATCCAAAAAGCGGTGTATCTCTTGAGGCTTTTGCTGATCATTCAAATTGAAACTCTCCCTCTGCTTCCTTAAGAGATGGGCTCTAGCGTAGGAGTAATACTCTTCAAGACACTCGTTACAAATATTGCTATATCTTCCTCTAAAAAGTAACTCTACCTCATTTTCCTCTCTGCCACAAAAGTCACATTGGTATATCTCTATCTCTATATTATCCATCTACCCCTTCTTATTCTTAGATTTAGATAAAATCTCATCTACCATACCATACTCTTTGGCATCCGACGCCTTCATCCAGAAGTCTCGATCGGCATCTCTCTCAATCTCCTCTATGCTTCTACCGGTATGTAGCGAAAGAATATCATAGAGCTCTCTCTTAATAGAGACTATCTGCTTGGCGGTAATCTCAATATCGCTCGCCTGCCCCTCTACTCCACCCATAGGTTGATGTATCATAACTCTGGAGTGGGTGAGGGCAGACCTCTTTTTGGGGCTCCCTGCGGCAAGAAGAATAGCGGCCATAGAGGCTGCCATTCCTGTACAGATAGTTGCCACATCACTGGAAACCAGCTGCATTGTATCGTAAATCCCCAAACCCGCATATACACCCCCACCGGGAGAGTTGATATATAGTTGGATATCTGCAGTGCTATCGGTTGAGTCTAAGTAGAGTAGCTGTGCTTGAATAATATTGGCTACATCGTCGTTGATAGGAACTCCCAAAAAGATAATTCTATCCATCATAAGACGAGAGAAGACATCCATAGTGGTCACATTCAGTTGTCTCTCCTCTATAATGGTAGGATTTAGATAGGCTCTATAGAGAGAATTTACTCTATGGTAAGCCAAAGAGCTTACTCCCCTCTTTGAGTGTAAAAATTTTTCAAAATCGGTAGCCATAATATAAAATTTTATTGTTTAACAGAGTCTCTAAGCTTCTCTATAGTTATCTCTTTCTCTTGGAGTGTAACCTTACCTTTAACATAATCAATAACCATCTGCTCCTCTACCTTTTCATAAATTTTTCTCCCCTCTTTCTGGTCAGAGAGTAGAGATTGAGCATACTGGGTCAAGTGCTCTTGAGGCACGCTGTTCAAGCCATACATAGCAAACTGGTATGAGGCCATCTTTTTGGCATACTCCAAAAGTGCATCTTTAGGAAGTTCCAATTTACCCTCCTTAATAAGATGTTGCGTAATCAACTGCCAGCGAAAATCTTTGGCAAAAAGATGGAACTCTTTTTCAATCTCTTCAATAGAGAATTTACCCTCATTTGCCTCATAGAGCCATCTCTTTAAAAACTCTTCTGGAATAGCAACATCTGCCCACTCAATTAACTCTTCACGGCTATCTACTAAAAACTTATACTCCGACTCCTCTTTATACTCGTTTGCCATTCTCTCTTCAACTCGCAATTCAAACTCCTCTTTTGAAGAGATCTCCCCCTCCCCAAAAACTTTATCGAAGAGAGATTGATCTACAGCAGCATCAACAAATTTTTTAATCTCCTTAATAACAATAGTAAATAGTGGAGTAATCTCTCCCAGCTCCTCGGTTTTAACCTTTAGAAGAGCAGCCCTATCGCTTTCGTTGGTAAAAGTTCTCTCTACATCAATCTCCCAAGAGTCGCCAACTTTTTTACCTATAAACTGATCCCTCAACTCCCCCTCTTCAATAGAGGAGAGAGAGATATAGGCCCCCTCTACCACTCTATCGGGTTGGGTAAGATCGGCAATTAGTAGAGAGTCGGCACCGGCCTTCTCTTCCTCTTTCATAGAGCCCATCTGCTTCCTTATATTTTTAATATACTCCTCTTTCCCCTTTTTGGTAATTTTTACTTTATGATAAGGGAGAGTTCTCTTCTCATCCAATTGAAGCTCAATCTGGGGGGCTGGTGCAATCTCAAAAGAGAAAGAGAACTCTCCCTCTTCACTATCCCAATCAATTGCACTCTCGGGCTCAATAGGTAGCGGTTCACCAATAATGTTGATACTATTCTCTACAATATGGTTGTTTAGAGCCTCTCCAACCACACTATTTACTGCATCTAAAAGTGCAGATTTGCCATAGAATTTCTCAATAATAGAGGGGGGTACCTTCCCTTTTCTAAAGCCCTTAATCTCACTCTTTTTTGCCTGCTCTTTTAGAATCTCTCTCTTTTTTGGGAGATAATCCTCTTTCTCAATTTCAATTGTAATCTCTTTGGTCAACGATTCCCGTTGCTTCTCTGTAATCTTCATATTACTACATTAATAGTGATTTGCCATTATAAGCTAAAAGGCAGAAACCCCTGCCAGGAATCTGCCTTTTTGTGCGGGCAAAGGGACTCGAACCCCCACGCCTTTCGGCACTAGATCCTAAGTCTAGCGCGGCTACCAATTACGCCATGCCCGCTTTTGGGAGCACAAATTTAATTTAAATTTTTATTTTTCCAATGAAATTACAATGAAAAAGGTACCATTTTACCTTTTTACCATTTTTACAACTGCCCATCTATCATTCCCATCTATGAACGAGGGGTCAAACTCCACCTCTCTCCCCTTCGCTACAATTTGGTCAATCTCCTCTTGATAGAAGCCGCTCAAGAGTATCTCCCCTCCACTATTTACCATCTTTGCAAACTCTTCCAAATAGTCTAAAACAATATTTTTAGAGATATTGGCAAAAATAGTATCAAAACTTCTCCCCTCTACAGAGCCAATATCGCCACAAACCACTTCAACACTATCTGCTACACCGTTGTTTAAACAATTCTCTATGGTAGATTCTACAGCATCACTATCTATATCTACTGCCAAAACTCTCTTTGTTGCGCCCATCATTGCTGCCAAAATAGAGAGAATCCCCGTGCCACACCCCATATCCAAAACCCTTCTGCCTCTTATATTGCAATCCAATATCGTCTCTACCATTAGAGCAGTAGTAGAGTGGTGTCCTGTTCCAAATGCCATCTTTGGATCTATAGTAATATTATATTGGCTTACAGGAGTGTTATTGTGAAACGAAGCTTTAACGGTACATCTCTTCCCTATCACAATAGGAGAGTAGTTTCTCTCCCAAACTTCATTCCAATTGGTAGGTTCAATCTCTGCCACCTCTACTTTATAAAGAGTAGAGGTTGTTTTACTCAAGCTCTCAACCACCTCCATCAACAGCTCTTGGGAAAATAGCGCACTCTCTATATAACATTTTAAAATAGGCTCTTGGTAATAAAAAGAGTGAAATGGAAGATCTCCAACAGCTGCTACAACAATATCTGCCCCCTCTTCGCTATGGGGGGTAAGTTCAATAGCAACTTCGGTATAGAACATTAGAAAGAGTTTGCAATAGCTATAAATTGGTCACTTTTAAGAGAAGCCCCTCCAATAAGCCCACCATCTACACTCTCTTGTGAAAAGAGCTCTTTTGCGTTGGTTGGGTTGCAGCTTCCGCCATAAAGTATTGAGATACTCTTTGCCCTCTCTCCAAATTTTTCAGCTATAACTCCCCTTATATGGGAGTGCATCTCTTGAGCTTGTGCTGCTGTGGCGGTCTTCCCTGTGCCAATAGCCCAAACCGGCTCATAGGCTACCACTACCTGCTCCATCTCTTTGTCGGACAAATGGAAGAGCACCTCTCTAATTTGTTTAGAGACATAATTGAACTCTTCTCCCTGCTCCCTCTCCTGCAACCTCTCTCCAACACAAAAAATAGGCTTCATCTCTGCAGCAAGAGCCTCTTTACACTTCATAAGAAGCAGATCGCTCCCCTCACCAAAGTACTCTCTTCTTTCGGAGTGGCCTATAATCACATATTGGCAGGAGAGCTCCTTCAACATCTTGGCAGAGACCTCTCCGGTATAGGCCCCCCACTCTTTATGGGCACAATTTTGGGCAGCAACAGCTATAGAGGCGCCCGAGGCAGCAACTCTTTTAGAGACTCTTTCAAGGTGTGTAAAGGGGGGGGCTACAATTAGAGTAACATCCGATTTGCCTTGCTTCATTAATTCAATTATCTCTTTAACAAGCGTTTCACCGCCATCAATAGAGCTATTCATCTTCCAATTTCCTGCAACAATCTTCTCTCTCATCTACTACTAATTTTATAATTTAACCTTCAACAAAAATAGTCAATAATATCGACTATTTAGTTCTCTAACTATTATAAGCTATATTTGTAACTCTAAAATTGAGCAAAATTGCACTTGAAGAAAAAATATATTCTTCCCTTTACACTTTTGGTGCTACTCCTAATAGGGGTACTCTTTTTAAACCTCTTTTTGGGGTCGGTAATCTTACCCGTTAAGGAGATTTGGCTCACTTTAATTGGTGGAACAGACTCTTCATCTATAGCCAATATCCTCTTTAATTATCGAATTCCAAAGATGTTGACAGCTCTTTTGGCAGGAGTTGCACTATCGATATGTGGGATGGAGATGCAGACCTTATTTCGCAATCCTCTTGCAGATCCATACATATTGGGGGTCAGTTCCGGTGCCGGTGTTGGAGTTGCTCTTCTAATAATGGGTTTCTCTCTCTTTGGAATCTCTACAGATAGTGTTCTACTCAACAGTTTTGGGGTGGTGGCAGCAGCTTTGGCAGGGGCAGGTGCTATAACATTTCTAATGGTACTCCTCTCATTTAGACTTAGAGAGAGCAACACCCTACTTATCTTTGGTATTTTAATATCGGGAGTGGCCGGTGCACTCATAGCTCTTATGCAATACCTCTCTCCCGCTCAAGAGCTTAAAACATTTGTCATCTGGACTATGGGTAGTTTTAGCGGTCTCTCCTACTCCTCTCTCCTACTCCTGGCTATAATAGTTGTGGCCGGAGTGCTCCTCTCTATCTACAACATCAAAGAGCTCAATGCATTACTATTTGGCGAAGAGGATGCCAAAACAGTTGGGGTAGATATTGAACGGAGCAGAAGGAGAATTTTAATAACCACAACTATTTTGGCAGGAGGAGTAACCGCCTTCTGTGGCCCAATAGGATTTATTGGAATAGTGGTTCCCCATATTGCCCGTTATCTCTTTAAAGAGTCCAACCATAAAGTTTTACTCCCTGCCACTGCCCTTATTGGGGCCATTGTAACGGTTACTGCAGATACCATCTCACAGCTGCCCGGAAGAGGAGAGGTACTCCCTATAAACACCGTAAGTGCCCTATTGGGAATACCTATAATCTTAATAATACTATTAAAGAGCGAAAAGGTATGAGTAACACCCTCTTACCAAATGAAACCTCTCCCCTTCTCTCCTTAGAGAGTGCTATAATCGGATACAAGAGCGCCATCTTTCCACCAATCTCCACCCATCTCAACCACTCCCAACTTGTAGCAGTTATGGGAGCCAATGGAACAGGGAAGAGCACCCTTCTAAAGAGTATAGCGGGATATATACCCCTTATAGATGGTAAAATTATTGCCACCCCCGGCGCCACAATCACCTATATACCCTCCCAAACGCCCAGAGTAAAACATCTATCACTCATAGATATGATGGTTGCCGGTCTCTACAGAGATTCAAATTGGATTGGTGCAATAAATAGAGCTCAGATGGAGGATGTAGAGAGAGTTTTAAAAAGCGTAGGGCTGTTTAACCATAGAGATAGAGATATCTCAACCCTAAGCGATGGAGAGTTCCATAGGGCAACTTTGGCAAGAGGAGTTATTCAAAAGAGTAAAATTTTGGTAATGGATGAACCCACCGCCTTTTTAGATATAGCCAACAAAATAGAGATGTTACAGCTACTCAGAAAAATCTCTTGTCAAGAGAGGCGCTCAATTCTCTTCTCTACCCACGATATCCAACACGCTCTTAAAATTGCCGATAGAGTGTGGATCTTGGGATATAGGGGTTTTATAGAGGGAAGGCCAGAGAATTTGATAGAAAAAGGTGCCTTCAACCAAATGTTTGAAAGCACCTCACTTAAATTTGATCCAACCCTATTGACCTTTCTATAACATCTGCTCAATAGCTTTAGCCAACCGTTTTACCCCCTCCTCTATTGGGCCATCGTCCATATAGGAGAAGTTGATCCGTAAGGTATTTTTGCCGGAACCGTCGCAGTGGAACGCCTCTCCAATAACAAAAGCGACATCCTCTTTCAAAGCTTTATGGAATAGCTCAGTTGCATCGAGCTCCTTGGGGAGGGTGACAAATAGAAAGAGTCCACCTTCGGGGCGGGTCCAACTCACTCCCTTGGGCATATATCTCTCAAAGCAAGAGAGCATATGGTCTCTCTTATGACGATAAAGTTCAATTGTCTTCTCTAAATTTTTCTCAAAAAGCCCCTTCTCAAAGTAACGGGCAGTAACAGCCTGATCAAAAACAGGGGTACACAAATCCATCGATTGCTTTGCAACTACCAACCTATCTATTATAGGGGTTGGAGCAATAATCCATCCAATCCTAAAACCTGGCAATACCGTTTTAGAGAGTGTTCCTAAAAGCATAACTCGCTCATTATTCATAGAATATAGCAACGGCTGATCTTCACCCTCAAAGCGAATTTCTCTATATGGAGAGTCCTCCAAAATCAACATATCCCACTTTTCTGCCACCTCTAACATCATCTTTCTCTGCTCTATATTCATAGTTACCCCAGATGGATTTTGAAAGTCGGGGATAGCATAGATAAATTTTGGCTTTCTACCACTCTGCACTAAGGCAGAGAGAACAGCATCAAGCTCCTCATCCTTTTTTACCCCAACAGGTTGAGCTCTATAACTCCAAAAGGCTTGCAGTGCACCAAGATAGGAGGGAAGACCACAAACAATAGTATCGCCGGGATTGATAAAGATTTTGGTGGTGAGATCGATAGCCTGCTGAGAAGAGGTAGTTATAAGAACATTATCTTTAGTAATATCTAACCCCTGCTCCCTATATCTTTGGGCAAGTATCTCCCTCAATTTTGGATTTCCCTCTGTAGGGCCATACTGAAGGGCAGAGGTGCTCTCTACCTCTAACACCTCCTGCATAATCACTTTAAGATCCTCTACCGGGAAAGTTGCAGGATTTGGGAAGCCACCTGCAAAGGAGATTATCTCTGGGCGATTGGCAATACTGAGCAGATCTCTAATAGCCGATCTCCTCATACTTTTTGCGTTGTCTGAAAGAATTTCTTGAATATTGAAAGCCATAGTTAATGAATTTTTAACAAATCTAAAGATTCACTGCCATAATCCCAAAAATTAATCTCTTATTATGGCAAAAAGTATCATATTATAATTAAAAGAGGGTTATACAAGTGGATAATATTACTCTTACTATTTGAGTTTATCTACCCTAACTAAATAATTTGTAATTTTACATAAAAATAGAATGGCAATTTTAAGAATAACCAAGGAGTTTCAGTTTGAAGGGGCACACGCCCTTTCCCACTACGATGGAAAGTGTCGAAATATTCATGGACACTCCTACAAACTATTTATAACTATCTCCGGAAGACCATTAGAGCAGGCCAAAAACCCAAAAAATGGGATGGTATTGGATTTTTCTCTTTTAAAAGAGATTGTCAACAGAGATATAATCTCAATCTTTGATCACGCCTTAGTACTACAGAAAGGAGCCTCTTTGGCAAAAGAGCTCGCATCACAATACAATAATGTTATAGAGCTCCCCTTCCAGCCCACCTGCGAAAACCTTACCCTTCACTTTGTAGAGATAATAAAGGAGAAGCTTCCCCACCCTCTTACACTCCAATCGATAAAATTACACGAGACAGCCAGCTCCTATGTGGAGTGGGTAGCTCAAGACAACCTTTAATAATGAAAAAACTCTTTATCATAGATGGACACTCTTTAATATTTAGAGTTTACTACGCCTTTCTTAGAAGACCAATGGTAAACTCTGCCGGAGTAGATACCTCTATACTCTACGGTTTTACCAAAATCCTCTTCGATTATATAATAAAAGAGCGGCCTACCCATTTTGCAGTAGCATTCGACTCCCCCCACAAAACCTTTCGCCACCATCTCTATCCACTCTACAAAGCCAATAGAGAAGCGAGCCCCGAAAAGATAAAAGAGGCTCTTCCACAATTGATTGAGATAATGGAGGCGTTAGAGATTCCGGTACTTATAAAAGAGGGATTTGAAGCAGACGATCTAATAGGGTCATTGGCAAAAAAGGCAGAGAAAGATGGTTTTAAAGTCTTTATGGCTACCCCCGACAAAGATTTTGGACAACTGCTCTCTCCAAATATTTTTCAACTTAAGCCCGGAAAAGCGGGTACTCCCGATACGGTTATAGATTTGAAGGAGCTCTACTCACAATATGGGATTGAGAATCCACAGCAGATAATAGAGATTTTGGCAATTTGGGGAGATGCCTCAGACAATGTTCCCGGTATAAAGGGAGTTGGAGAAAAGGGAGCAAAAAAACTAATCTCTCAATATGGCTCCATAGAGGGTATCTACCAAAACATAGACTCTCTGCCCGAGCGACAAAAGAGAGCGTTCCAAGAGGCTTCAGACTCTATCCTACTAAGCAGAAAATTGGTTACAATAGATAGCTCAATCGATATAGATATAGATCAGGAGCAGCTGAAACTAAAGCTGTCAGACCCCTCACAGCTCCTTTCACTCTTTAAAAAGTACCAGTTTCCCTCACTAATAAAGATGTTGCCCCAACTTTTTCAAAACATCTCACACTCACAATTGGAGAGTACCACAGCAGAGTTGATGGAGTCCCCCAAAAAGAGCCCCACTCTTTGGAAGTGGAGCAAATTGGAGGAGCTTTTAGATAAGGTAGAGAAGAGTGGCTATATAGTTATACTCCAATCATCTAACCAATATCTATTGGGATCGGATGGAAGCGCAGTTCAACTCTCAACTATAGAAGATCCAAATCTCATTGCCATTTTAGAGAGCAGAGAGATTATAAAGATAGGATACTCTCTAAAACCTTTTATAAAAGGGCTGCTTGAGAAAGGGAAAGAGCTGTGCGGCTATATTGCCGATATAGAACTTATGCACTACCTCATTATGCCCGAAAGGAGCCACAAGTTGGAACAGCTGCTGCTTCACTACCTTCAGGTAGAGCCTACGGTACAAAGGGGTGGCGGCGATCTCTTCTCCCAAGAGAGCAGCCATAATGAGATGGTGCAACTTTTAGAAAAGAGCAGCAGCCTCTACCCTCTCTATAAAGTGTTGAAGGAGGAGATGGTAAAGGTGGGTGTAGACTCTCTCTACACAGAGATAGAGATGCCACTCATGACTGTTCTTGCTGCAGTTGAAAAAGAGGGGGTTAAAATTGACCTCAAATTGCTGTTGGAGTATAGTGCAGAGTTGGAGGGGGAGCTAATTGAGATAGAGCGGCAGGCAAGAGAGTTGGCAGATGATAGTGCTTTAAATCTCTCCTCTCCAAAACAGCTTGGAGTGTTGCTGTATGAAAAATTAAAATTGGTACCCAATGCTAAACGGACAGCAAAAAAGAACTACTCCACAGATGAAGAGACCTTAAGCTCAATTATTGAGTTGCACCCTATTGTCCCCCTTATTTTAGAGTTTAGAACCCTAAAAAAACTACTCTCCACCTATATAGAGCCTCTCCCCTCCCTCGTCTCACAGAAGAGTGGAAAAATCCACACCACCTTCCAACAGGCTCTCACTGCAACAGGAAGACTCAGTTCCACCAACCCCAATCTCCAAAATATCCCAATCCGCACCACAAGGGGGAGAAAAATTCGGGAGGCCTTTATTCCATCAAATAAAGAGGGATCTATACTCTCTGCAGACTACTCCCAAATAGAGCTTAGATTGATGGCACATATGAGTGGCGACCCGGAATTTATTGAAGCATTTATAGAGGGAAAAGATATTCACCTCTCTACAGCGGCAAAAATATTCCATATTCCACAGGAGGAGGTTACCAGAGAACAGCGAGACAGTGCCAAGACAGCCAACTTTGGAATTATTTATGGAATTTCACCGTTTGGCCTATCTCAAAGATTATCAATTCCAAGAGGTGAGGCCAATGAGTTGATTGAGGAGTATTTTAAAAGCTATCCTCAAGTGAAACTCTATATAGACCAAACTATTGAAAAGGCAAAAAAAGAGGGTTTTGTAACAACACTATATGGAAGAAAACGATACCTACCCGATATCAACTCCCGCAACTCTACCGTAAGGGGGTTAGCTCAGCGCAATGCCATTAACGCACCAATTCAGGGGAGTGCCGCAGATATTATAAAAGTAGCTATGGTCAATATCTCTCAACGCCTCGGTAGAGAGGGGCTAAAGAGTAAAATGGTACTTCAGGTACACGACGAACTACTCTTTGATGTTGTAAAGGGGGAAGAGGAGAGGCTCTCTGCTTTAGTAAAAGAGGAGATGGAGGGAGTTGTCAAACTTTCGGTACCCCTTATTGTAGAGTGTAATATTGCCAAAAATTGGTTAGAGGCACATTAGTTGTATTAAAGAGAAGGCGTGGTGGAACAGTTTGAAATAGATGAAGTGATTGAAGGGATCCGCAAAGGAGATGAGGATGCCTGCTTTAGATTGGTTGAACGGTATCGTGATGGGCTTTTTAACTTTATTTTACAGCGAATACCCAATCCCGAAGATGCAAACGATATAGTACAGGAGAGTTTTACAAAATGTTTTAAGAAGATCGCACTCTATGACAGCCGCTACTCATTCTCTACCTGGCTATATGCCATAGCCCAAAACAGTGCATTCGATTTTTTAAGAAAGGGTAAAATTATCTCTGTTGCAATCTCAAGTGAGGGGATTGAAAGAGGCGAAGGGGGAGTTTTTGCCCCCTCGCCCGAAGAGCAACTAATAGAAAAACAGGGGGTAGAGAGGCTAATAAAAGCAATCAGAGAGCTCTCCTCTACCTACAGAGAGGTTGCAGAGCTGCGCTTTATACACGATTACCCTCTTGAAGAGATTGCAACGGAGCTAAAAATTCCACTCAACACTGTGAAGAGCAGAGTTCGCAGAGCCAAAAAAGAACTATTCAATAAATGGTAGAGAGAGTATTTAAATATTTTCCAGATTTAGATAAAATAGAGAGAGAGCAGCTCCAATCTCTAAAAGCTCTTTACAGCTACTGGAACGAAAGGGTCAATCTTATCTCCAGAAAAGATATAGAAAATCTATACCTTCACCACATTCTACACTCTATGGCAATTTCAAAAGTTATAGAGATTAAAGAGGGCGATAAGATTATAGATATTGGTACCGGTGGCGGCTTTCCCGGTATTCCCTTGGCTATTCTCCATCCTCAAAGCAACTTTCTCCTATGTGATTCAAGAGGTAAGAAAATTGATGCCGTTGCCAATATAGTTAAAGAGATTGGGTTGGAGAATGTCACTACAAAGCATAGTAGGGTTGAGCAGCTAAAAGGGCAGTACCACTTTGGTGTAACGCGTGCCGTAGCCTCAACAAGGCAGCTTGTGGAGTGGAGTAGAGATCTTATTATTCCATCCAATTCCAAGCGCATACACGGTTTGGTAGCTCTAAAGGGGCTAGAGTTGAGTGCAGAGATAGAGGAGTCTACCTCAAAGTGCAAAATTGAAAGAGCCCGCTTCCACCTTTATAAAATAGAGAAGTTGTTTGAAGAAGAGTGGTTTAAAGAGAAGGGGGTACTCTTTGTAGAGTTGTAGTCGAAATTTGTAATTTGATACAATATAACTATATTTGCATTTCACATTTTTTAGCTAATTAAAATCAACTATAAAGATGAAACGCACTTTTCAACCATCACTACGCAAGCGCCGCAATAAGCATGGTTTCCGTGAGCGTATGTCCACCCCCAACGGAAGAAGAATACTTGCTGCTCGGCGGCGTCGTGGGCGTAAAAAATTGACAGTCTCTTGTGAAGATCGTTTCTAAAGAGATTTCCCAAAATATTATAGAGAGTTAGAGGCGCCATTTGTGCCTCTTTTTTTTTACACCGCATAGAGAGGCAAGCAATTTGATTAAAGACTATTCAAATAGATTATTGAAAAATGAGAGATAGTGGAATAGATCTTAAAGAGGCGCTTACCCTCTATAGTGAACCCAACCTAAACCTATTGTCGCATAGAGCCACACAAATTAGAGAGAGGATTAATGGGAAAAAACTTTTTTATAATAGAAACTTCCATCTTGAACCAAGCAACATCTGCCTCTTAGAGTGTAAATTTTGCTCCTACAGAAGAGGGAGTGCATTAGAGCCGGGTGCTTGGAGTATGTCTCTTCCAGAGATTGAATCATATATAAAAGAGCACTACTATAAAGGGATTACCGAAATACATATTGTAGGGAGTCACCACCCCACCCACCCTCTCTCATACTATTTAAATCTCATTGAGCTGGTAAGGAAAAACCTTCCAAAAGAGGTTACCATAAAAGCCTTTTCGGCAGCAGAGATAGATCATATGTGTAAAATTTCCAATCTGTCGCCCCATAGATTGATCTCTCTACTAAAAGAGCTTGGAGTGGCAGCCCTTCCCGGCGGGGGAGCCGAAATATTCAACTCCCAAATAAGAGAGAAGATCTGCCCCGATAAAGTTACGGCACAGAGGTGGTTAGAGATTCATGAAACTGCCCACACCCTTGGAATAAGAAGCAATGCAACGATGCTTTTTGGCCATATAGAGAGTAGAGAGCACAGAGTTGAACACCTACTTCAACTACGGCAGCTTCAGGAGAGAAGTGGAGGGTTTGATGCCTTTATCCCCCTTCACTACAAATCCAAAAACAACCGATTGGGAAGAGTTGGAGAGGTTGACAATATAGAGATATTAAGAACATTTGCACTCTCGAGAGTGGTTTTAGACAATGTCGAACATATAAAGAGCTATTGGCCATCTCTTGGTAGAGAGCTCGCTACCCTTACCCTACTCTATGGAGCAGACGACTTCGACGGTACAATTGGCAACTCCACAAAAATCTACTCTATGGCCGGCTCAATTGAGAAGAGCCCCAACTTAACTGTAGAGGAGATTGAAGAGATTGCACAATCGGCAGGCTACATAGCGGTTGAAAGAGACAGTTTATACAACGAAATTGCCAAATAAATTGTAATTTTGATTTAGAGTTTAAATAGAAATCAATGTTAAAGACTGTTTTCAAGGGGGTTGCAGCACTTTTTCTACTTCTGGTTCTAATCTACTTCTCCTTAAATCTAATTACCAGGCACAATAGAGAATTTTCTGTACCCAACTTTTCGGGTTTGACCTTTGAGGAGGCAATTGAAAAAGGGGGTAGAGGGAAGTTGAAGTTAGAGATTAAAGACTCCCTATTTGTCTCAAATATGAAAAGAGGGGTAATTTTCAAACAAAATCCTCCCCCCCACTCAAAAGTCAAAAAAGGGAGAAGAGTCCTTCTTACAATCAACTCCCATCTTCCCAAAAAGGTGATTATGCCATCGTTGGTAGGGCTTTCGCTCCGGCAGGCAAAGGCAGAGTTAAACTCCAAGGAGCTTCAACTGGGTACTCTACACTATCAGCCCGATATAGCAACCAACAACACTCTGGCACAGCTCTATAAAGGGAGAGAGATATCGCCCGGAACTTTAATTGAAGCGGGCTCCTCTATAGACCTTAAAGTTGGTACAGCTCCAGGAGAGGGCTACACCTCTATCCCCTCTCTTATTGGATTCTCTCTTGAGACAGCCAAAGATATTTTGGTAGAGAGCTCTCTAAACTTAGGAAGAGTAAAGTACCACTCCTCAATAACAAGCAGGGCAGATTCACTATCGGCATTTATAGTAGAGCAGAGTCCAAGTGCCGGTAAAGAGGCTATCTACCCATTGGGAACAAGAGTTACATTATCTTTAAGTACAGATAAAGAGCTCTTAAAGAGTATTCAGAAGTAAAGATGGAGGAGAAGAGCCATTTTCTCTCTAATGAAGAGAGCAGCGACGAACTCTCTTTTGAACATTTCCGCTTTCAAGTAGATGGAGGGCAATCTCCCCTAAGGGTAGATAAATATTTAGTCTCAAAGATTGAGGGGCGCTCCCGAAACAGCATCCAGCTTGCAATCAAAGCTCAATTTGTCTCTCTAAATGGAAAGAAAATTAAAGCCAACCATATAGTTAGGCCCAACGATACTGTTGTTATAGAGCTTCCATATCAAAAAAGGGAATTTGAAATTATTCCTCAAGAGATCCCTTTAGAGATAATATACGAAGACAATCAACTAATGGTAATCAATAAGAGGGCAGGGATGGTTGTCCATCCGGGACACGGCAACTACAGCGGCACTCTCCTCAATGCATTGGCATACCATTTAAATTTAAAGGGAGAGCAGAGTGAGGGCGACAATAGAATGGGAGTTTTAGTCCATAGAATAGATAAAAACACATCGGGGCTACTTTTAGCAGCAAAGGATGAGATAACACAATATTTTTTGGCACAACAGTTTTTTGAAAAGAGTGTAGAGAGGCGCTATCTCGCTTTAGTGTGGGGCAATCTTAAAAATGAGGGGGGAACGATAGAGGGAAATATTGGGCGCGATCCAAAAAATCGATTGAAATTTAAAGTTTTTGAAGATGGCTCGGAGGGTAAAAACGCAGTGACCCACTATAGAGTTATTGAACGATTTGGCTATACCACCCTAATAGAGTGTTCGTTAGAGACCGGTCGCACCCATCAAATTAGAGTACATATGGATTGGATAGGGCACCCCCTCTTTAACGACGACAGATATGGTGGCGACAGAGTGTTGAAGGGAAGGCTCTATGGAAAGTATAAAGAGTTTGTAGAGAACAGCTTTGCTCTTATACCGGGGCAAGCTCTACACGCTCGCGATATAGGTTTTATCCACCCTATTTCAAGAGAGAGGATGCTCTTTTCGTCAAAAATGCCACCCTCTATGGAGCAGGTGGTGGAGCGGTGGCGAAAATTTTCCCAAACCAATGGATAGCACTGCTACTTTTGGCCAAACTGTCCGAAGCGATAGGTAAACTTGAGGAGCAGATATCGTTGCAGTGTATTTGAATAGATATCTTCAAGATAGTTGTCGGTAGTATATCGCACAATACTTTCGGTCTGATTTAAAATGTCGTATATCTGAACCCCAATGCTCCCCCTCTCTTTTAGAACCAATTTATACAACTCCCCATTCCATACTATATTTTCTCTATTGAGATCACTCCCATATCCGGCATAAAAACGGTAAGAAAAATCGGAGACTAAATTAAATTTCAGTGGTAAACTCCAATTTAGGTAGAGCGAAAGGGAGTTGTTCCAGGTGGCAGAGCCAATATTTTCAAGAGTAGAGTATTGCGCCGAAGTGTAGGCAACCCTAAAGCCAATATTTCCCTCTACCCTACTACCTCGATAGATAACTCTAAAGCGCTCAGAAATTGTAAATTTTGAGGTTCTACTAATATCTGTATCCTCATACTCCTGCCCATAGGCACTCACCCCCCTGTAGTAAGAGGCTCTACTATAAGAGGAGATGCCAAAATTGGAATTACCAATTTGTGAAGAGTGCATAACGCTCAACATCAAAGAGTAAACCCCATTTTCATTTATAGGTTTACTATAGCGTACCCCTTCGGGATCATACCACACCCTATTTACAATTTTATTTAAATAGTAATCTCCAACAAACCTTACGCTCAACGATTTTCCCTTTTTGCTATTGGAATTTCTGTAGATAATAGTGAGTTTGTTTAGAAATTCAGAGAGTAAATCGGGGTTCCCTTCCCTAATATAGAGAGCGCTATAGGTTGTAGGTACGGGCTGCAGTTGAGTAACAGTGGGCTGCCTTGTTCTCCCCCTGTAATTTATTCTAAGATATTTTCCCTTACCAAATCTATACCTATACATAAAAGAGGGAGAGAGATTGAGTACCGAACGGCGTACTTCACTAAGTCCCAAACCAATACTCTGTGTGTAATAGGGTTGTAGATTTACCCCCACCGTATAGTTGTAACGCTTCTCCTTCTTTGAGAGATTGATCTCCCCTATCTGCGATACAAAAATATTGTTGAAGGAGTTGGAGTACCGTTCGTCCCAATATCGCTCCCCACTACTCCTTCTAAAGCTAAAGGTGTTCTTTGTAGAGTTGCTGTAGCTTTCGCCATACCTGTAGGCGAAGCCCAACGACCAATTTTTACCCAATGGTTCGGTATATACAGCCCTTGCTGCCAACGCCAACCTATCGCTATTTCTATGGTAAAATCTATCTATAAGAGTGGTAGAAGAGGGGCGACTGTTTCTATAATTTTGTCTAAAAGAGTAGTTGGTTCCGGCTTGAATTCTATCGGAAAGAGAGTAGGAGAGATTTATTGTAAAGGTTCTCCCCTTTTTTTTAAACTTATGTCTATAGAGGAGGCTACCTCTTATAAGATAGGAGATGCTCTCTACAGAGGAGCGGCTATTACCCTCATTAATAGGAGCACCAAAAAAACCATCTGTCTTAAATGGACTCTCATTGCCGGAAGAGGCAGCAGAGAGAGTTGCATAACTTTTGGTTAAAATAGAGCTCCTATCGGTTATAAACCACTCCCCTTCGGCCGTTATACGATGGCTCTGCGATTGGGCTGCAACATCTGTATTGTTCGCTCTAAAAAAAGAGCTATCTTTTAAAAAAGTTTGTCTATAACGGTCGGAGTGGGTGCTATTGTCGGTATAGCCATAAAAATAGCTCACCCCATACTTAAAATTG
The DNA here is from genome assembly GCA_964512295.1 of uncultured Muribaculaceae bacterium. Classification (GTDB taxonomy): domain Bacteria; phylum Bacteroidota; class Bacteroidia; order Bacteroidales; family UBA932; genus Bact-08. The sequence goes on along the minus strand of CAZEGL010000001.1, from coordinate 121,299 downwards.
GACCCTCTATTTTCGCCCGTTAGATTTACCCCACCCATCTGAGATTGGGTAATCCCTCTCCCTCCCTCTCTAAAAGAGGTATTTCCAATGCTCATATTATTTGAGCTGCTCCCGGAAGAGATACTCTCCTGCATACTCTTTAAAAAATCTCCTTCAAGATCGGCAAAGGAGCGGTTATTTGTGTTATTTACATTGGCTATTAGACTAAGTTGGTATCTCTCTTTATACTTCCCAACCATAGAAGTACCCTGATATCGCTGCTGCGTTCCTCCTCCCCCTGTCACATTTCCAAAGGCGCCGTCCAACATTCCCGGTTTGAGTTTAAGATCAATAACGCTCTCCTCAACGCCATCATAAATTCCAGTAAATTGAGCCTCATCCGACAACCTATCAATTATCCTTATCTTATCGATTATTTTGGCCGGCAAATTCTTTGTTGCCAAAGAGGGATCGTCAAAAAAAAAGGGTTTGCCATCTATTAGAATCCTATCTATCTCCTTTCCGTGGGCGGTAATTTTCCCATCGGAATCAATCTCTATACCTACCATTCTCTTTAATAGATCTTCAAGCATATCGTTTTCAGAACTCTTAAAAGCAGAAGCCTGGTACTCAATTGTATCGCTCTTCATCACCACCTGATTTGCAAGATCCTCCACCACCACCTCCTTAAGTAGGTTTGCCGAAGCGGCAAGCTCAATATTTCCCATCTCATGTATCCTCTTTTTATCGAGAAAGAGATTAAAGGATAAACTTCTATATCCCATATAGTCAATCCTTAAAGTATAGTATCCTCCTCTTGCAATAGAGAGAGTAAATTCCCCCTCTCCCCCCGAAAGGCTATATTTAAGAATAGATTTAGAATTTTTGGGAGAGAGAGTAACAGATGCGAACTCCAAAGGCTCCTTGGTCAAAGAGTCTACCAACCGGCCATTGACAACAAAAGAAACTCCACTCTGTGAAAACAAAATGGAGATAGATAAAAGGGAGGTAAAAAGTACCGTTAAAACTATCTCTCTAGCCATTGGAGAGTAAATTATCCAATGGCTAAGATAGCTTTTTTACTTTAAAATTAATGCATTCCCCTATACATTCCTCTTCCACCGCCCGGCCCCATACCGGGAGTTCTACCGGTAACAGAATCTTTTCCAAATTTCCCAAAACGGTAGATAAAGTTTACCATAATATAGCGCTGAAGGGTATTGTTGGAGCTATCTTCAATATAGTTGTCTGTGATATCTCTATATACACTTCTCGATTGATTTAAAAGATCATAAACTCTCACACCAAGCGTAGCCTTATTTTTAAATAGCAGCTTAGAGAGTTCAAGATTCCAGATAGTTGCCGGTTTAATTATACTCTCTTCATACCCTATATAGAATTGGTAATTTATATCTGTCATAAAGTTCAATCCTCCAGGCAGGCTCCAGTTCATATAGTAGAAGAGAGCGTTGTTCCAAGTTGCAGGTCTGCTGTTCTCCTCCTCAATAGAGTACCAGGCATAAGAGTATGAGGCACGCCCTCCAATGCTACTCTCCATCTTTTCGCCCCTATAGGTAAATCTCAAATTTTCGGTAAGAGAGAGCGAAGTGGTCTTATTTTTAATAGCATTAGCCATTAGCTCATCTATATCGGGGGCGGGATCCAAAGAGACCTCCTCCTCAATTGAGTTATAGTTTATTCCTCTATTTAGCGAAAGTCTGGTTGAAGAGGAGAGGTTAAACTTGGTTGAACCCACGGGGGTGTTATACATCACATTTGAGAAGATAGAGTATGAACCATTTGTATTTACAGGGATACTATATCTTACCCCTTTTGAGTCGTAGATTGTTGCATTTACAATTCTATCCATATAGTAGTTGCCTCCAAGCCTAAAGTTGAGAGATCTATAGGCTGCCCTATTGGAATTTCTCAAAGTAACATAGAGCCTATGGTTAAATACCGGCAAGAGGTCGGGATTACCAATAGGTATATAGAGGGGATTTGAGTTATCGGGAACAGGCTGCAGCTGATTCAAAGAGGGTTGGCTGGTTGTCCCCCTATAATCCAACCTAAGGGAGCGCTCCTTATTAAATCTATAGTTAAACATAGCCGAGGGGGAAAAATTTACAACACTCCTCTCTATATCTCCCGCATCCAATCCAATACTTTCGGTATAGGAGGGCTGCACATTAAATCCTAAAGTGTAGTTGTACTTCTCTTCATTCTTTAAGATATTGATCTCTGCCATCTGAGAGATAAAGGTATTCTTATAGGAGTTGGAGTACTCCTCATCGAAAACTGTATGATCATGGTCTTCTGGCTTCTCTTTATTATAACTGTTCTTTTCCGATTTATTTACACTATGGCTATAGCGGTATGCCAACTCCATAAAGAAATTAGAGCCCAAAGGCTCTGTATAAGAGGCTCTCGCTCCCAACATTAGCGATTTGTTTGTAAGATCATATTTTTGATCTACAATATTGGTTGTTGTCTCTATAGAGTGATCTGGTTTTAACTTATAACTATTCAATTCAGAGTAGTTGACCCCTATTAAATCTCTATCGGAGTAGTTGTAGTTGAAACTTACAGAAAAGGTTCTTCCAGGTTTACCCAACCTCTGTCTAAAGAGCAGATCTCCACCCGTTCCTTGAGAGCGGCTATCTCCATAAGAGTGGCTGCTACCATCATTTATAAGAGTTCCAAAAGCCCCTTCGGTACTAAAACTATTTTCATCGCTAAAAGCCCCTTCTCCAATACTCATATTTGGTCTAAAAATTATGGAGGTATTCTCTGAAAGGCTCCACTCCAACTCCAAAGCTACTCTGTGGTCGCCCGAAAAATTTTGTAAGATAGATTCGTCTCTATTGTAGAAGCTGCTATCGGCAAGGAAAGTTTGCCTTATTCGGTTAGACTCCGACACATTGTCTGTACTTCCATAGAAGTAGTTGCCACCAATCTTAAATTTCTCATTTTTAGTTTGGGTATTTGCATTGATACCTCCCATTTGTGAACTGGTAATACCGTTACCCCCAAACCTTAGGGTAGTTCCTCCCACCCTAATACCGCCGCCTCTTCCGCCACCACCGCCACTAAAGGTACTTCTCATACTTCTCATAGCATCTCCTCCAAAGTCGGAAAAGGATCTATTGTTGCTGTTGTTGGCATTGGCAATTAGGCTCAATTGGTAATTTTCGGTAAAATTCCCCACCATCCCTGCAGCCTGATATCTGTCGGAAGTACCATACCCTCCATTAACATTTCCAAACCATCCATTCATCATACCGGGGCGGATAGAGAGATCTATAATAGTCTCCTCGTTACCGTCATAAATACCTGTAAAGCGCGACTGTTCAGACATCCTATCTATCACCTTCACCTTATCTATTATTTTGGCAGGGAGGTTCTTTGTAGCTAAAGCGGGGTCGTTAAAGAAGAGGGGTTTTCCATCTACCATAATTTTATCAATCTGCTTGCCGTGTGCAGTAATCTTACCATCGGAATCAATCTCAATCCCGGGAAGTTTTTTGAGAAGATCTTCCAACATATCGTTGTCGGTAGATTTAAATGCTGTTGCACTATATTCGATTGTATCTTTTTTGATAATTACAGGATTGCCCAATTCGCTCACTACTACTTGGTCTAAAAGGTTAATCTGTTCCAACATCCCCACATTTCCCAGCTCCATAACCCTCTGTTTTCCAACAGTTATACTCTTCTCGATTGGGGTAAAGCCCATATATTCCACTTTAAGAAGATAGTCGCCTGCCTTTGTTGTAGCCAACTCAAACTCCCCTTTACTATTTGAGAGTGCATATTTAGAGGGGAGCTTTGCACCCTTCTCATATAGGGTAACTGTAGCAAATTCAAGGGCCTCGTTTCTTATACTATCTACCATAACCCCTTTAATTTTGAACTCTCTCGATTGAGAGTAGCCTATATTGGCAAAAGAGAGCGCTACAGCAAAGAGCAAAATGAGTCGTTTTAAATTCTCCATTATCATTAAATTATTATTATCAACTATTTAAAATATATCCAACTATTCAATATCTACTTAGACAGCCAAAAATGTAAAAGGTTAAAAATATCATCTACCCTATTTTAATCTGTCGGGGTTCTTCTCAATAAAATCGCTCCATGAACTACTCCTCTTTTTAGATTGCGTAGCGCCCCCTCTTCCATCTATGCAATCAGAGATAATATTATTGGTATATGAGTGACAGAGAGCTGCTGCCAAAGCGTCTGTAGCATCTAAAAGGTGGTTTCCCCTCTCAATTTTCAACATCGAACAGACCATCAAAGCAACCTGCTCTTTAGATGCCCCTCCCCTCCCTGTAATGGCTTGTTTAATTTTCCTTGGAGCATACTCATAGACAGGAATATCTACACTCATAGCGGCAGCTATTGCAATACCCTGTGCTCTTCCCAATTTAAGCATAGATTGAACATTTTTCCCATAAAATGGCGCTTCAATTGCCATTTCTCCCGGTGAGTACTCCAAAATCAGTGCCGAAATCTCTTTAAAAATTGTTGCAAGACGGCCATAAGGGTCTCTATCTCCCTTTAAAGAGATTGTGCCCATACCCCTATAGTGGGCAATAGTGCCGTGCAACTCCACCACACCCCATCCCACCATTTGAGTTCCAGGATCTACACCTAAAATTGTACGCCTATCTTTCATACAGCAGTAGGGAGAGAGAGACTAAAATATATAGTCAAATTTTGTATATGGCACTAAAACAGAAGGAATTGCAATCCTCTCTTCCTCTTGATAATTCTCTAACAGTGCAGCAATAATTCTGGGCAGTGCAAGCGAACTTCCATTTAAAGTGTGTGCCGGCTCAATTTTACCCGATAAATCTCTAAACCTAAGTTTTAGTCTATTTGATTGAAAAGTTTCAAAGTTAGAGACAGAGCTCACCTCCAACCACCTCTTTTGAGCAGCAGAATAGACCTCAAAATCGTATGTAAGTGCCGAAGTAAAGCCCATATCTCCCCCACAAAGCCTTAAGATACGATAGGGCAACCCCAACGAGAGAATCAACCTCTCTACATGCCCCACCATCTCCTCTAAAATTTGATATGAACTTTCGGGATGTGCAATCTGCACCACCTCTACCTTATCGAACTGATGCAATCTATTTAGCCCCCTTACATCCTTACCATAAGAGCCCGCCTCTCTTCTAAAACAGGGCGAATAGGCAGTAACTTTAACCGGAAGCTCCTCTTGTGATAAAATAGAGTCTCTAAAAATATTGGTCACAGGCACTTCGGCGGTAGGTATCATAAAAAAATTGTCCAATCCAAGATGGTACATCTGCTCCCCTTTATCGGGCAGCTGCCCCGTTCCATAGGCAGAAGCTTCATTTACCATATAGGGGGGGATAACTTCACTATATCCCGCCTCAATATTAAAATCTAAAAAATAGGCGATAAGAGCTCTCTGCAACTTTGCCCCCTTCCCTTTAAAGAGAGGAAATCCTGCGCCGGTAATCTTTGCTCCCGTCTCAAAATCTATTAAATTGTACTTTGTAGCCAACTCCCAATGTGGCAGTGCATCCTCAAGCAGAGGAATCTTTCCCCCCTCCTTTACAATTTCATTTTGCTGGGCCGTCATCCCCGCAGGCACCGAATGGTGTGGAATATTTGGCAACAGTAAGAGAAGTTCCTCAAGCTCTTGGGAGGAGCTCTCAAATATTTGGTTAAGCTCTTTAGCCTGCTCTTTTAGAGAGGCAACCTCACTCTTAATCTCTTCTGCATCTTCGCGATCCCCCTTTTTCATCAACTCCCCAATCTGATTGGCCAAAATCTTCTGTTGGGAAGAGAGAGAATTTAACGAAGTTTCACTCTCTCTTTTGGTAATATCTAAAGCGAGAATTTGATCTACTATTGTAGAGGAGTCAAAACCTCTAATAGATAATCTCTCTTTTACTAAAGTGCTGTTTTCTCTTACAAATCTAATATTTAACATAGGAGCTGCTTTTAACTATAAAGGGTAAAGTTAAACATTTTATCTCTCTCCCTAATAATAAAGAAGAGAAATACTCTATGAGAGAAGCCAATCAAATAGTTCTATAATTTTTATCTCAAAAGCTCTTTTCTTATTAAAAGCAATAAAATCTCAATTTGATTAAACAAAAGCTAACTTTGTACAAAGTTAATTTATAGCCACTTACAAGAGCAGTTCTTTCTTTAGATTTGCTCTTGTGAAAAACCCCCTACTCATATTTGCATCTTCCATTCTGCTGTTGGGAAGCTCTTGCCAAAAGGGAGAGATAGCCCAGCCTCTTCACTCTATCCAATTTATTGGTGCAGTTGTACCTACCAAATCCTCTTCTCCTTTAGCTGTTGGGGCAGTAGCCCTTCTGCAGCTCTTTAAGATTGAGGCAGGGGTAGAGGGGGGCAAAATAGGGGAGTACACCTTAGTATCGCATGAGAGTGGAACCCTTATTTCAACCGCTCCAATATTTTTAGAGAGCGGGGAGTACTCGTTCTACTCTTTAACAGAGAACGGCAGCTCTCTAAATGTTACCCCCTCAGTAGGGAACTCTCTCTACCTCCAAAGTGGTAAAGAGTATATGAGAGCCTGTAAAGAGAGAATAAAAATTGAGGATAACCTCTCTATCTACTTAGATTACCAAAGGCTTCTCTCCAAACTTCGTTTCCAAATTGTCTCAAATCAGGAGTATGGGGTGATAGTTTTAAATTGGCTAAAGGTATCGACTCCCCAAGATGGTCTCTACCAATTTCATTTGGCGGAGGGGGCTTTTGTAGAGGAGCCGGTGGTTGGGCCACTTAAGATAGTAGAGGAGCAAAATGGCCTTTTAGAACTTATAGTTCAACCTTGCAACACCACTTTAGAGATTGAACTCTCTATAGAGTATATAGTGGGTGGGAAGAGCTTTCCAAATATTCTCTGTAGCGGCTCTCTTCCGCTACAAACAGAGGCGGGCCACCTCTATTTGATAAAACTCACTCCAAATATTAATAGTGATCCCTCAATCTCCTTTAGAGTTGAAGAGTGGGAAAGAGTAGAGCAGCTGATAGAGTTTTCAAAAAGGGGGGGAGTATGAAAAGAGTCTTAGCTCTAATATTGCCATTTATTGTTATAGGCTGTATCAAAGAGAATCTCTCCCACTGTCCAAATTGGGGGAGATACAAAGTGGCCTTTATTGAAGGAAACACCCCTCCTCAAGTTGTAGAGAGCACCCAACAGCTCTATCTAATTTATCAAAGTAGTAAAGAGAGTTCAGAAAAAGGAATCAAGAGATATAGGCTTCAAGTTGGCAAAGATAGATATGAGGGGGAAGAGCCTCTTTTTCTCCCCTCCCACCTCTTCACCTTCTACTCTCTACTCACCATCCCTTCGGCAACAGAAGGGGAGGGGGAGAAAGAGAATAGTAGTGGGGAGGATGCATCCAATGAAAAATTATTAAAAAATGGAGAGTACTATCTCTATAGCAGGTTCGAAGGTAGAGTTTTAAAAGATTCGTTAAATCTCTTCACCCTCAACCACTCTCTACTAAACGCCATAGTAGTTATTGAGCCTCTAATCTCCTCTACCAATAGTGAAGAGCTGATACTTTTAGAGATAACCCCACCTATAGAGGAGGAGGCAATTGTAGATCTCTTTACCGGGCTTTGTGGTAGAGAGGGCTCAGTCACTCCATTTTTTGAAATATGCCGCTGTAGAGACTCTTCACAGGAGTGGTACTACCCCTGTAACCCATTGGTTGCAGGAAGTTCTATCACAATTAGAGCCACCCTCTCCAATTTGGCAACTAAAGAGTGTAGAGTGCTCTACTGTAGAGTTTCCCTACCAATGGGGCTTGAGGGGGGTAAAATCCATAGGTTTAATCTTTCGATCACTCCTATTGAGATGGCGGTAGAGGCAGTTGGAATATGGGATTGGGAGGAGTACTTCCACCATCTTATAGTAGAGTATAAACCTTTAAATTTAAGAGTATGAGACAGATTAAAGATCTATTCACTTCGGTTGCAATTTTTGCCGTAGCGCTCTCCTGTAGTAAAGAGAGTGCACAAGAGAGCCCTTTTGCAGATAGGGAAATCCAATTCTACGCCTCTTATCAACAAGAACTTTCAACCAAATCCACTACCCTTTTTACAACAGGAAATAGGGCCCAAATTTTTGCCTACTCCTCTACCCACGACCCTGCCGGCTCCTCTTGCATAGAGGGTACTCCCCTTATTGCCGTCGCTACCCAAGGGGGTAAGTTGGAGCCCGGCTCTCCACTCTATCTACCAAAGGGGCTCTACGACTTCTACTCAATCTCCTTTAACAACAGTAGCGTTCCATCGTTAAATTTGAGTAGTGGAGTGTCACAACCTCTCTCCAATGGGATAGATTATCTGTGGGCCTCATCCAAATCTATTCCAGAAGGGGGAAGTGTCCAATTTGCCTACTCCCATAGAGCAGTAAAGCTCACAATAGAGATAGAAGAGGGCGATGGAGTAGAGAATCTACAGGTAGCAACAATAAAGATTACCCCTCCCTTGGCAACAGCTACAACCACAATGGAGCTTAAAAGTGGCAATATAGTTTCGTCGCAAGCTCTCAATAACGAAAAAGTGTCGCTTGAACACTATAACAATGCGGCCAACTATATTATGTTGCCAATAACAGGTGCAAAATTGGCATTGGAGGTTTCCGCTTCGCTAAAAATAGGAGAGGTAGAGGTAGAGAGTAAACTCTATGAAGTTGAAGTTCCACAAAGAGACTATCTGTCGGGAACTCACTATAAGCTCACCTTTATTGCAGGGGCAAATGCTTTGGAGTTTATCGGCAGCACTGTAGCAGATTGGGTTGTAGTAGACAATTTAGAGGAGATAACTTTAATAGAGAGGTAACAATATGAAGCTACAACTCTCCATAGTTCCAATTGTGCTCCTTCTGCTGTTGGGCAGCTGTAAAAAAGAGGGCTCTGAAACAGCTCTCCAAAAAGAGACTCTCTATAGAGTAGGTTTCAGCTGCTCCAACCTCCCAACCAAAGGTATCGCCCCCATAAATGGGGGGATTGTTGCCGCTATGCACTGCTTTGGTAGTGGCGACAATCCCCTCTTAAAGAGAGAGTGGCCGGGAGTACCTCCACTATTTAAAATAGAGAGTTGCGGCTCAGTTGTTCCGCTCGACAACTCACAACTTCTACTCCCCCAAGGAGTTTACAGTTTCTATCTGCTCTCCACCAATGGAGAGGAGTTTAATGAACCCTACAACTGGGGGGAGTATAGGGTTTTCAACGGTAGAGACTATCTTTTTGCCTCAACCTCCCCCATCTATCTCACAAGAGAGCAGAGAGTACCTCTTACCTTTTATCATCTCTCTACAGCTATAGCAATACAATTTGTTTTAAAGAGTGAAGAGGAATCGACTCCAACACTACATGCCTCACTGCGGCTTCCTCTATCGCCATCCTCTTTCCAACTCTCAAGTAGCTTCATTGAAGAGGCTATTGGATTAGAGGAGCATTTTACCCCCTTTAAACTAATAGAGAATCATCTCTCTACCATTATTTTACCTCTAACTAAAGGGGTTGTTCCCAAGCTAAAGGTGGAGTTGCAGAGTGAAGCCCCTCTCCCTCTTCTATCAAAAGAGATTGATCTTCCAGCCCCCGACAACCACTTTAAAGGGGGAAGAAGATATAGATATCTTGTAGAGGTCTCCCGTAAGGCTATCAATTTTGCAGGGGCAACCGTAGAGGAGTGGAGCGAAGAGCAGATAGAGGCCCTCTCTCTTCAAGAGATTTAAACCACACAGTAAAAGTTGACAAATGAAGTTCATCACACCTCTACTGCTCTCTTTTCTTTTGAGTTCAGCTCTTCTAAAAGGGCAAGAGCTCTCACTCTCAATAAATTTACCATCACTCTTTTTGGGTCTCTATAATATTGAGGGGTCGAAAGCGATATCGAAGGGGGTCTCGCTACATCTCCCCCTATCGTGGAGCCCCCATACACTAAGAGGCGACAGAAGAGTAAAACACTTTATTGTGATGGCAGGAGCAAGAGGGTGGAGCTGGCACTGCTATTCGGGACTCTTCTATGGTGGGTATGCAACTGCAGGAATCTTCAATCTTAACCACAGAGAGTTTCGCTATCAGGGAGAGGGAGCAGGAGCAACCATTACCGCGGGCTACTCCAAAATGCTCTCTCGCCATTTTAATCTTGAGATAGAGGGGGGGCTATTTGTGGGGCTACTACACTACCAAAGATATGAAGGGAGATGCTGTGGCAACTTTATTGAAGAGAGGTGGAGAGGATCGTTGCTCCCCTTTAAACTCTCTCTTTCGCTACTCTATCTTTTTTAAAATGGGAAGATACCTTTCACTATTGGCTCTATTGGCTCTTTTACTCTCCTGTAGCTCTCCGCTACGGCGTGTAGTAAAAGGAGAGTTCTCCCCCACTTTGACACATTTGGGGGCAACGGAAAAGGGGGCCAAAGAGGATAGTGCTACTCAAAATAGCGATAGAGTAGATCAAGAGCCTATAATGTCACCTTCGGGTAGAGAGATCTATCTCACACAAGGGAGAAGAGAGAGCAGTACAAATGAGATATTGCCCCACCGCCAATTGGAAGAGATATTTATCTCTGCCCAAAGAGAGGGGTTGGTAGAGAGAGAGGGGAGAGTTACGGTACAGTTCAATATAGAGGTACCCAAAACTCTACTTGACAAGGAGTGGCAGACAGAGCTTATACCAATTGTAGAAAACAGCGATACCCTCTTCCCGCTCTCTCCGCTCCTATTGAGTGGCAAATCGTTTAAAAAAAGGCAGCAGGCCGGGTACCAAAAGTATAACCACTACCTCTCTTCCCTTATCCCCGAAGATGCTTCACCTCTAAAGCACTTTGCAAATCTAAGGGAACTTACACTATTTTTAGAACGGTATCTTCCAAATTCCAAGCTTCTCTCCGGTGCGCTCGACCACTCTCTGACAACACAATTTGGAGTAGGTGAGGAGTCAATTTTTAACCACTATCTCAACCATAGAGCAATCGAAAGAAATAGGATTAAGCTTCAAGATAGTTTAGAGCGGTTCAATAGATATATCAATCGCCCCACTCCTACCAAGGTTCATATAGATACCCTAATAGGAGGGAGGGAGGGGCACTTCGCTTTAAGATACTCGTTGGAGCTTCCCGCCCCGCCCCTTAAAGAGAGATTTCAAATTCATGTAAAGAGCAGTATCTTCAATAAATATGGGCTCTCTGTAGCACTAAAGAGCTCCCCCAAAATTCAATTTCGAGTAAGCTCTATTGCGGGGTTGGCACAAGAGATAGTACGCTATAAAGAGGTTACCATCCATAGGAGGGAGCAGATCTCCCTCAATTCCAAAATAGAGTTTCCTATTGGAAGCTACACTATAGATACCCTCTTCTCAAATAATAGAGTGGAACTTGGAAGAGTCACATCCCTTTTAGACTCTCTATACCGCCGGCAGATCTTTGATATAGATACAATCTCTATTGCCGCCTACTCCTCTCCCGAGGGTAACTTTAGCTCCAATTTGAAGCTCTCCCACAATAGAGCTTCGGCAATCAAAAGATATCTACAGAAGAGGGTAGTAAACTCGCCCCCCATTTTAATTTCGGCAGAGGGAGAAAATTGGAGCGGTCTCTATAGGGCAATAGAGAGTGACAGTACTATAGAGAATAGAGCAGCAACTCTTCGCTCCTTACAAATAAAGAACCGAAACAAACGGGAGAGGGCATTACAACTGTCGCCCCACTTCAACTATATAAAAGAGAGGCTCTACCCCCCTTTAAGAGTAGTAAAGATTACTATAAAACTCTCTCGTAGGGGGATGATTCAAGAGAGTGCAGTAACTACAGAGATCGACACGCTCTACAGCAGGGGATTGGAAGCTTTAAAAAACAAGAGATATAGCAAAGCTATTGAACTACTTGCTCCCTATGGCGATATCAACTCTGCTGTTGCCCATTTGGCAATAGGCGAAGATCTTCCAGCCTTTAACATATTAGAGCGATTACCCGAAAGTGGAGTACAAAAATATCTCCTTGCATTAATTGCAGCCCGCAAAGGAGAGGAGAAGGAGGCAGTAGCACTCTTCTTACGCTCTAAAGAGTTGGAGCCTAAAATGGCACACAGGGGTTCATTGGATCCGGAACTGTCGTTACTAATCGAGCGCCACCAACTAAATAGAGAACTATTTGATTGACAAATTTAAAACCGATAAGGTGAGAAATATTTTTTTAATTCTAATAACACTTTTGGCCTGCGGATGCATTAAACTCCACCAAAAGACCAAAGTTGTTGAAAAAGACGGAAAAAGGGTCAACTCTTTAGAACTTCTCTTTAAGTTTGAAGAGGCTACAAAAGGGAGAGGCCCGCTCCCCTTCTCTACCCTCCCCTCAAATATTATACTCCTTATATATAACGATTTAGGAGAATTGGAGTATCAAGAGAGGATCTTTAACCAAACAGAGAGTAGAGTAGAGGTTAGTGAGGGAGAGAAGAGAGTGGTTGCTATAGCAAATTGGGGTGAGCTACCCCTACCCCCAACAGAGAGTTATAGTGAAGTGGCCAATACCCACATTACCTCTATATATGCCGGCAGCCAAGAGAAGATCTTAGTTGGAGAGAGTGTTGTTGCAGGGATAGGGGCAAGAGAAGAGGTGATAGTCGCTTTAAGGGAGCCAAGAGCCAAAATTAGTTTTAGTTTCAACTTTGAAGAGCTCTGCCCCTCTGTAGAGATGCAACTCACCTCTATAGCAGTAAGAAACATCCCCTATAGTACTACTCTTCTGGCCCCCCATACCCCCACTTTAGCAGAGATAGACAAAAGCGGAATCTCTCTCACACAGGAGCAGCTGGGCTCCTCTCCTCTAAATAGCCAACACTCCCTTTATCTCTTCGAGAATCTTCAAGGGACAATTGGTACAAATAGCAATCCTAAAGAGAAAGAGCCAATTGGGAAAAAGCATCTCTGCAGCTATATAGAGGTAGAGTTCAATTACAGAAGCAATACCTTAGAAGGAAGTGTCATATATAGGTACTATCCGGGAAGTGATCGCTTCAACAACTTCGATATTGAGCGGGGAAAGGAGTATAAATTAACTCTCAAATTTAGCGGCACCGCCATTGGCAACCCCTCTTGGCATTGCAATATAGAAGATTTACAGGAGAGGTACTACACCATAACGGCAGAGAGTGAACCAATATGGGCAGCCTTAATTTTTGGAGAGGGGCTACACAGCTACGGAGAGATGCCCAGATTGACAGCCCTTCCTATTGGAGGAATATACCACTTGGCAGAGTGGATTCCCCCTTTAGAGCCCACCACCAAAAATCAGCACTATATTGCCCGGTTTGTAGAACCCGGCACCCAAACAGAGGGTCTGTTTCTCTCTCCCCCCATAGTAGACCTGCTTGTAGGGGAGCACTTCACTCCCACAGTTACATTAAAACCGCCCAACTTCAATAGTGGTGCACTTATTTGGAGTAGCAGCAATCCCTCAATCGCCTCAATCAATGCGCAAACAGGCGAAATATTGGCCATTGCAAAAGGGGCCATTAGAGTTGTCGTAAAATCTACCTTGGGCAATAGTTCCGACAGTCTCCTCTGTAGAGTTTATGAACCACTCAAGATAGATTTACATATCGGGCAAAATTGGGAATACTCAAGTGACAACACTCCACTTAAAGCCACTCTATTCATACTAATTAGAGCCAATCTCACCCCCCCAAGCAATCTGCAAATAATTGAGGAGATTTACAATATGGTGGCAGTAAAGGTGAGTTATCGATATTGGCGTGATGGAACCCAATTTGATGGGGAGCGGACTTTACGCCTCTCTAAAGTTGACAATAACGACATCTACTGGTTTTCTAGCAATGGGGTATCTATAATTGATGTAAGCGGCAGAGTAGATGAGCAGTACATAGATGAGGTTTTTAACTCCTTGGAGTTGGAGATAGAGCCCAAAGTGGTAGATATAGGCTGGAGAAGAGTCTATTGGGGAGATATTACTCCATAGAATAAAGAGTAAAAATTTAGTTACTAAAAGAATATATTATGAAAAGAGTTAAATTTTTGGTGCTTTTGGTTATAAGCGTTACAACTCTCTCCTGTTCAAAAGAGGAGAGTACCCTCTCTCAAGAGTGGAATTTAATCACTTTTAGTGAAGTGAACTCTCCCTCCTACTCTCACCATTTAGATAAGCCCCATATCAATTTTACCTTCCCCTCTCACCTAAATAGTGGTAAAATCTCTATTGAAGAGGGGAGGTGGTATGCCAATGGAGAAAGCTTTATACTAATAGCACACAATTGGAGCGACCACCCCTTTATACTAAAAATTATAGAAATGGGAGAGGTTGTAGAGGAGAGAGTTATTGATCCACTGCTCCCAATCGATTTAGAGATTCTCCTTCAAGAGGGGCACTACTCTTTTGAGGGGGCAATAAGGGTGGGTGGAGTAGAGAGAAAGCTCTATGCTGTAGCAATGTATGGCACCCACAATAGTTTGGAGATAAAATAGAAAAGGCTCTCTCAAACCCCATGGGAGCCGAAAGAGCCTTATTTCCTATAAGTGAAGCCGACTACTCGGGACTTATAGCGCTTACAGGGCAAACCTCTGCGCAAGCACCACAATCTGTGCAAAGTTCGGGATCAATAACATAGATATCACCCTCGGAGATTGCTTCAACCGGGCACTCGTCAATGCAAGATCCGCAAGCAGTACAATCTTCTGAAATTACATAAGCCATTTTACAAAAATTTAAAGTTGGTTTCTTCCTACAAAGGTAAGCAATTGGTTTAATAGAACAAATACAATTCTTATATTTGTTGAATCAATTAAAGTATTAAAATGAGACCAAAGATTTCTTTTCATCTGATATCCAACCTGTTACTTTTTGTTTTTCTACTCAATACTACTGCTGTTTCGGCTCAGTCCCAAAATATTAACTTCGACAAATTGATACACGATTTTGGCGATTTTCTACTCACTTCGGGGCCAAAAAGTTACACATTTAATTTCACCAATAGTGGCGACAAACCCCTTCTTATTCAAACTGTAATCTCTTCATGTGGGTGTGCTTCACCACAATGGACCAAAACTCCTGTAGCGCCCGGCAAAAGAGGTTCCGTTACAGTGACTTTTCTAAACAATCAAGGTCCATACCCTTTTGACAAAGCTCTAACTGTTTATGTTACAGGAGAGCAACGGCCAATAGTCTTAAGAATAAAGGGAGTTGTGCATGAGAAAGAGAAAAGCTTAGATGAGCTTTTTCCCTCTAAATTTGGCTCCCTCTCCCTCAAAAAGGGATTTTTCGATTTTGGACATATCTCAAAAGGGAGGCTATATAGCGAAACAGTAGAGGGGATCAATAACAGCAAGTCGCCTATTAAGATTGAATTTACCTCATCTTTAAAAGGTATATCGATTGAGGCCAATCCTTCCACCATCCCCCCAAATGGGAGAAGCTCTATAACAATAAAAATAGAGCCCAATCAACTCTCTCAATGGGGAAAGATTACCTCCTATGCAAAGGTTTTGGTGGGAGGGAAGGAGGTTTCAAACCGCCTCTTTCCAGTTAGCGCCACTCTTATAGAGAACTTTGAGCACCTTACGGCCAAAGAGAGGGAGATGGCGCCCATTCCAATGGCACAAAAATCCAATCATAACTTTGGAACGGTAAAGAGGGGTCAAAAGGTTGAATTTTCCTTCGATATCAACAATATAGGAAAGAGTGAATTTCAAATTAGGGCAATCTACTCAGAGAGTGGTTCTCTCACTTTCCGTTCCCCATCTACAATTGCTCCTTCAAAATCGGGAAGAGTAGAGGTTACCTTCGACTCCTCTAAAGAGAGGGCAGGCAACATCTCATTGCTCCTCTCTATAATTGGAAACTCTCCAATAAGACCTGTGATGAATTTAATTATACAGGGTACTGTTACCCCATAGATACTATATAATGAATAAGAAGAGAGAAGAGAGTGCTCTAAAAGTTAACAGAGGTATAGAGCAGCCCCCTGCGGTCAATCCATATATTACAAATTTCTACCGGAATCGAAAGGTGCGCCTGTTGAGCGACAAAGAGTACTTAGATGGAATTTTAAAAGGAGACATCTCAATTTTAAGTAGAGCTATAACGCTTGTCGAAAGTCAAAAAGAGGAGCATAAAGAGCAGGCACAGAGAGTTGTATCGTTGGCCATACCACATGCAGTCCACTCTATGCGTATTGGAATCACAGGGGTACCAGGTGTGGGCAAAAGCACATTTGTAGAAGCTTTCGGCTCAATTGTAACAGAGAGAGGTTACAAATTGGCTGTATTGGCTATAGATCCAAGTAGCGAAAGGAGCAAAGGGAGTATCTTAGGCGATAAGACCCGTATGGAGAGGCTCTCAGTAAATCCAAAAGCCTTTATTCGCCCCAGTCCCAGTGGAGGATCGTTGGGTGGAGTGGCAAGAAAGACCAGAGAGTCAATTATCTTGTGCGAAGCGGCAGGCTACAATATGATCTTCATAGAGACTGTTGGAGTGGGCCAGTCGGAGACTGTAGTACACTCAATGACAGATCTCTTTCTCCTGCTAATGTTGTCTGGCGCAGGCGATGAACTTCAAGGAATTAAAAGAGGTATAATGGAGATGTCCGATTTAATCTCTATCACCAAGGCCGATGGCGACAATATAGATAAAGCAAAACTTGCTCAAGCGCTATATAACAATGCACTTAGGCTATTTCCTCCCCAAGAGTCGGGGTGGAGTCCAAAGGCATTGAGAACCTCTGCCATTACCGGAGATGGTTTGGAACTTCTCCTTCAAGAGATTGAGAGCTTTTTCTCTCTAATAGAGGGTAACGGTTATCTACACCATAAACGGGGGCAACAATCAAAATATTGGATGTATCAAACCATCCAAGAGCGCCTTAACGCACTCTTTTTTGAGAACCAATCTATCAAAAGTGTTATTAAGGAGTATGAGAAGATGGCGGTAGAGGGGCAAATAACCTCTTATGCAGCAGCGAATGCTCTTATCTCTAAGTATATAGAACAATAATACCTCTATTTATGCATCCATTGGTCGAAGCTTTAAAAAATGGAATTCTCATTACATCCTTAGTTATGATAATGATGATCTCTATTGAGTATATCAATGTATATACAAAAGGAAGAGGATTTGCCAAGATGCAAAGCTCAAAATTTAGACAGGTACTTTTAGGTTCATTGCTGGGTATTGTACCGGGATGTGTAGGTGGCTTTATGGTGGTCTCTCTCTACACCCACAAGCTACTCTCTTTTGGAGCTTTAGTTGCCATGATGATCGCCTCCTCTGGCGATGAAGCCTTTATTATGTTGGCTCTCATACCAAAAGAGGCAATAATTCTAACTCTAATACTATTTGTTTTAGCTATCGTTGTTGGATTGCTAACCGATCTATTTATTAAAAAAGAGTTTGCCCCATTCAGTTCCAAACACTACCAATTGCACTCGGAGTGCTGCTCAGCCACTACCCACCCCCTACCCCAATCAGATAAGAGTTCCAAAGATCATCACCATCATCATGAGATAGAGAGTGATAAAAGAGATAGTAGCAATAGTGCACCCTTTCTCTCTAAAGAGAGAACTTTACTCCTTTTGGGTTTAACTCTATTTGTTGCAGCTATAGCTTTAGGCCTTTTAGAACATAGCCATTCGCCCCACGAAGGATTGGAACATATGGAACAGACAGGCCATCACCACCTCAACATTTTAAATGAGCGGTGGATCAATCTCCTTTTTGCTTTTTTCGCAGTTGTGGTATTCTATCTAATTGTACGCTCATCCCACCATTTTATTAAAGAGCATCTATGGGATCACATAATAAAGAGACACTTCAAAACTATATTTCTCTGGACATTTGGAACCCTCCTAATAATCAATTACGGATTGCACTATCTACATGTAGATAGGTGGATCTCAGAAAATATCTATCTCACAATCTTAATTGCCTCCCTTGTGGGATTAATTCCCGAATCGGGGCCACATATGATATTCGTTACTCTCTTTGCAAGTGGTGCCTCTCCATTTAGCGTACTACTTGCCAACTCCATTGTGCAGGATGGACACGCCACGCTACCACTATTGGCAGAGAGTAAACAAAGTTTCTTTGTTGCAAAAGTGATCAATCTAATCGTTGGTATAGCAGTGGCCACACTACTACAACTCTTCACCTCAATGTAGAGGAGAAGATTATCTCTTGCTTATATCTTCACCATTCATAGAGAAGAGAAATTCGCCATTATCTAATGTATTGGGAAGTCTATCCCTCAAAAACTCCATAGCTTCTACCGAATTCATATCTGCAAGCAGATTTCTCAAAATATAAGTTCTTGCAAGAATAGATGAATCTACCAAGAGATCGTCTCTTCGAGTACTACTTAAAGTGACATCTACAGCAGGGAATATTCTCCTATTGGAGAGTTTTCTATCCAACTGCAACTCCATATTGCCCGTACCTTTAAACTCCTCAAAGATAACCTCGTCCATTTTGGAGCCGGTATCTATAAGTGCAGTAGCCAAGATAGTGAGAGAACCTCCATCCTCAATTTTACGGGCAGCACCAAAGAATCTCTTGGGGCGGTGGAGGGCATTTGCATCAACTCCTCCACTCAATACCTTACCGGAAGCGGGCTGCACAGTATTGTATGCTCTTGCCAAACGGGTTATTGAGTCTAAAAGAATCACCACATCATGGCCACACTCAACCAACCTCTTTGCCTTCTCCAAAACAATATTGGCAATTCTCACATGCTTGTCGGCAGGTTCGTCAAAAGTAGAGGAGATCACCTCTGCCTTAACGCTGCGTGCCATATCGGTCACCTCTTCGGGGCGCTCGTCTATAAGAAGGACAATCATATAGACTTCGGGGTGGTTGTCGGCAATGGCGTTGGCAATATCTTTTAAAAGAACTGTCTTTCCGGTTTTAGGTTGTGCTACAATAAGCCCCCTCTGCCCTTTACCAATTGGGGTAAACATATCCACAATCCGCTCCGAAAGCTTATTGTGTCCATTAGAGGTCAAATTGAATTTCGAATTGGGAAATAGTGGCGTTAAGAAATCGAAAGGGACTCTATCTCTAATATATTCGGGGCCCCTTCCATTTATCATCTTTATCTTCACCATAGGGAAGTACTTCTCTCCCTCTCTGGGTGGCTTAATTTCGCCTGTAACAGTGTCGCCGGTACGAAGCGCATAGTGCCTAATTTGCGATTGGGAGAGATAGATGTCGTCAGGAGAATTTAGATAGTTGTAATCGGGAGATCTTAAAAAACCAAAGCCATCCTGCATAACTTCAAGAACACCACTAGCCTCAACTATTCCCTCAAACTCAATCTTAGTTCTTCCCCCCTGCTCTCCTCTTTTAGGTGGGTATTTAGGGGCACTCCCAGAGGGTTTGGTACTTTCGCGAGAAGATCCCCCTTTGCCTAGAGAAGAATCTATCTTAGGCTCCTCTTTTACACCCTCTTTACCCATATCTCTACCCTCCTCAGCTCTTTTACTATTGGTAGAGAGAGAGCTCTCCCTGCTACCACTCTTGGCAAGAGGAGCGCTTTTGTCAACCTTAGTGCCTCCCTCTGTTGCACCCCCCTCTTTAGCAACGAGAGTCTTAGGGCTCTCTGTTTTAGCGGTAGATTTAGACAACTCAACCCTATCGGCAACTTTAGAGGAGTCGGGTTTGGCAGCGGATTGGGAAGAGTCGGGTTTGGTAGTAGCTTTGGAGGAGTCCGATTTGGCAGTAGATCGGGAAGTTTCAATTTTAGTAACGCTACGCTTGGTTGTCCTGGTACGCAATTTTGGTCTCTTCTCCTGCTCTTCGCTCTTTAGAGCAGAGCTGGAAGAGTCATCATCTGTTCTATTATTTTTGTTCGCTTCCACCTCTACCTTACCTTTAACAGCAGCCGACGGTTTACTCTTAGTATCGCTCCCCTTGCTACTACTCTTTGGAGCGGTAGTTTTAACCTTTGGTTTAGCAGTTTCGGCCTTCTCTCCCTTACCCTTAGCTGAAGATGGCTCACTCTTAGGTGTAGCAGCCACGCTCTCTTTGGTAGAAGACTCTTTGGTAGAAGCCTCTTTGGCTTCAGCTTTAGCTGTAGCCTTAACTCTGCTCTGGAGGGTTCGTTTTTTAGCTCTATCAATCCTACCGCCAACCTTAGCCTGTTCGTCTAAGATCTCATAGATTAGATCCTCTTTAGTAAAATTTTTAGCTTTTGCAATTTTCAATTGGGCAGCTATATCAATCAACTGCTCCTGACTTTTTTCTGAAAGTTCTTGTATGTCGTACATTAAAATAGATGTGTGGATGTAACTTATCCGTATGAATCGGGCAAGGATATGCCGCAAGTGTGGCGCAAATATACTCTATATC
Organism: uncultured Muribaculaceae bacterium; assembly: GCA_964512295.1. Lineage (GTDB taxonomy): Bacteria > Bacteroidota > Bacteroidia > Bacteroidales > UBA932 > Bact-08. Next base: position 100,937 of record CAZEGL010000001.1, on the reverse strand, counting down.
TCCCACAAATCCAAATTAGAAGAGAGCTATTTATCTATATGCTACAACATCTATCTCTATTAGTGCCCCCTTTGGAAGCCCAACTACCGCAAATGCAACACGGGCAGGATAGGGTTCACCAAAAAATTGGGCATAAATCTCATTCATAGTTGCAAAATCCTTCATATCTGTAAGATAGACAGTAGATTTTAGAACATCTTCAAAACCGTACCCTCCCTCTTTTAAAATTTCTCCTACATTTTTCAGCACCTGTTCTGTCTGCTCTTTTACCCCCCCTTCAACAAATTGCCCCGTTTTGGGATCCATTGGAAGTTGTCCCGAAATGTAGATAAATCCGTTGGCAACCACTGCTTGGCTATAGGGGCCAACAGCTTCCGGTGCCCTCTTGGTTGAAATAACTTTTTTCATAATATAAAAATTTATAATCCACCCCTACGATCCCAATAACTTGCATTTTTCTTAAATTGAAGAAGATCGGCAAGAGCAGATGATTTAGCATTTATTCTAAAACTCCAACTCTCAAACATTCCCGAAGGGACCCATGAGAAGGAGATTAAAAAGCAGTGTAGATCATATGTGGCGCTAAGTTGGGTTGTAGTCAAAGCCATCTTCATAAGATCTATCCCCGTATTAATGTTAATATTGAGGTCTCTTCCCAACTTCAATTGTGCAGAGACACCCAAAGTTTGCATAAAATTGTGTTTACTCTGCAACTCCCCTCCAACATTGGAGTAGGAGCGACCATAAGAGTAGTTGTAGTTAAAGTTCACAGACCACGGGTTATTTGGGTCCATGTAAAAGACCCATCCACCCGGAATATACTCGCCGGTAACGGGATGATTGTATATTCTGGTATACTCAAACTCTTTTTGAAAACTATTTGCAGGAAAGCCCTTTCCCGCCCCCTTGCGCCTCCCCTCACCCGAAAATTGGTAGGAGAAAGAGAGACTGGCATTAGTTAGACGGGCAATACCTCCTCCCGGCACCTCAATCTGATATTTATTGTAGGTCCTTCCATTATTGTCAACAGCGTAGGGGTTGAAAGTTGCATTTGCATTGAGTGCCAACGAACCAAAAATTGTAGTTGTCAAAGAGGTAGAGATATTGGAGAGTTTTAGCGAATCTGCAATAAAATTGTATGAGCCTCTTAATGAGAGATTATCTATAATCTTAATCTTCTTAAGTTCATCTCTATCCTTTTTATCTACCACCTTAGCCTCTACATTATTGCTCACCGAAAAATTGAGAGAGGCACTACTCCCCTTAGAGGGGTAACCAAATCCCAACCCCTCATATCTATTGTACTCCAAACTATTTAGATTGCCATCTCTATCTATATAGTTGTAAGTGAGATAGCCATTTGCGGCAGTTCCCTGTTCGGGTCTGTAGGAGAGGCTCATAGAGGGTTTAATCATATGGCGGATTGCCCTTATATTTCTCTTTTTTCCAAAGTTGAAGAGACCATAAATGGTAGTTGCCATAGAGAGCGATGCCGAATAGTCTGTAGTTGCACCAAAATGTGAGAAGAGAGAGCCAACTTCGCTCTCTACCCTGTTGTTATCTGAATTATAATGTTTAGAACTCTCCTGAAAAAACCAATTCATACCAAAAGAGAGCCCCGGAGAGAATTGAAAATAGTTTAAAAGTGTAAAAGGGGGGAGTCCTATCTGAAAATTGTGTTGCATTCCACTTCTAAACTTCGAAAGTAGATCCTCTTCATTCAAATCTCTCATTCTAAAATTTAACTTGTTGTTGAAGTTAGAGTTATACGAGAGAGAGATCTTCTCTAAAAATCGCTCTTTACCCACACCCTCTTTTCTCTTAAATGGAAATATTCTATTAAGGGTGAAAGTTAGATTGGGTATCGTTAATGCATATGAGCTATCTAATGAGTTCTGACTGTGTAGAAGATTGAGAGAGAGAGAGAAAGGTTTGTCATAAAATGTTTTGCCATATGAAACAGACGACGATATCTGATTTTGAAGACTCTGCTGGATATCGTAAGAGTTTAGCCTATCGTTCATAGGGGTAGAGAAATTCACAGAGGCTCTAAAAGAGGTGCCGGGTCGAGATTTTGGATCTTGAGTGTGGCTCCATCTCACCGCAAAATCTTTACTCCTTCTAAAATCTGGGGCTCCCTTCTCCCCCACCTGATTGACCGAATAGTTTAAAGATAGATTTCCATTATATTTATATCGCTTCTTATATCTGGAGGTGAGCATTGCATTCCAAGAACCCAAAGTATATATATCTCCTGTAAGGGTAACATCAAAGTGATCCCCAAAGACAAAGTAGTAGCCCAACCCTTTTAGAGAGAAGCCTCTAGAGGCCTCATCATTAAATGTTGGAATTAAAAGGCCACTCGCTCTGGTAGCTCTTTCGGGGATAAAGCCAAAAGGAAGTGCAAAAGGTGTAGGAACATCCTCTACCACCAAATAGGCAGGACCAAAGATAGTCACTCTATTGGGTTGGGTAACCACCTTCGCATTGGTATATTTAAGATAGAAATGGGGGTGTTCGCTATCGCAGGTTGTATATTTGCCGCCTGCAATATTTATAGAGTTGTCGGCCATCTTCTTCAATTTGGCCCCATGTAAAAAACCCTCATTCTCTTGAGTTATCATATTCTTAAAGATAGCCTTACGGCTCTTGAAATTGTAGTGTACCTCCTCCATCTCATATTGATCGTTCCCCTCCGACACCACAGGCTTCCCCTGTAAAAGATTGCTACTATCCTTCAATCCGGTAGCATAGACTGTAGAGCTGCTCAAATCGTAGGAGAGGAATGCCGATTTTATTGAGAGGGAGCCATACTTTACCGAAACATCGCCATAATAGTTTATAACCCTTTTACCATTACTAAAATCCTCTACTACAGAATCTCTTGCCTCAGAAAAAATAGGATAGAGCAGAGAACCCTTCTTTGTAGTATCGGCAACTCCGGCTCTTCCAAGAGAATCGGCAAGAGCGGGATCTGCAGCTTTAATAGACTCTATTTCGGCAGAGTCAACAGAGGCCCTACCTGCGGAGTCCAACTGCAGAGTAGGAACCCTTCGCCCGGCAGAGTCCAACTGCAGAATAGGAACCCTTCGCCCGGCGGAATCTACTACTCTCTTCGAATGCAAAGTGTTGCGCTTTGTGGCAACACTATCGTAGAGTACCCCCTTGATACTATCGGAAATATTAAGATCGATAGATTCTTTGGCCAATGACAATAGCGAAGAGTGCGAAGACCTTAGAGCCCACAGTTCTAAAGTTATGCCAATAAAAGCAAGCGATATAATGAGAAATCGGAACTCTCTTCTCAAAGCAAAAACACTCTAATTGATTGCAAAAATGTATTACATTTGCAGGGTGTAAAGTTAATACTAATTTAACAACAACTATGCCCCGAAGCCTCCTTTTCCTACTAATTTTCGCTATTACTCAATCAACACCCCTCTTTGGTCAAGAGAGAGGGAGGGTAGGAATCTCAAAAGTGGTGATAGATGCCGGCCACGGAGGGAAGGATCCCGGTACAGTTGCAGCCGGAGGTAGAGTAAAGGAGAAAGAGATTACACTCTCAGTTGCTCTTAAATTGGGAGAGATGATATCGAATAGCTACCCCCATATAGAGGTAATCTACACCAGAAAGAGCGATATCTACCTAATGTTAGACAAGAGATCCGAGATAGCAAATAAGAGCAGAGCCGATCTCTTTATCTCTATCCATGTGAATGGAGCCCGTTCTACTGCAGCATCCGGTACAGAGAGTTTTGTAATGGGAAGCGACAAGTCGCGTTCCAATTTAGAGGTTACAATGTTGGAAAATAGCGTTATACTTCTCGAAGGAGATGATTACAAGTCGAGGTATAACGGATTTAATCCCAACGATCCCGAATCTTATATAATTTTCTCTCTTCTTCAAAATGCACATATGGAACAGAGTCTCCATTTTGCCTCTTTTATTCAACAAGAGCTCTCTAAGGGGCCAATAATAGAGAACCGTGGTGTTAAACAGGCTCCATTTTTAGTTTTATGGAAAACCGGCATGCCTTCGGTATTGGTTGAACTTGGCTTTATCACCAATCAGAGAGATTTGAAAATTTTAAACGATAAAAGAGCCCATACAAAATTTGCTCGGCAAATCTTTCAGGCCTTTCAATCCTATCACTCCCATTACTACAAAGAGGAGAGAGAGATGGAAAAGCCCCCTACACCCCTATCCCAGGAGAGAGAAATATATACTATTCAGATTCTATCCCTCTCCCGCTCTTTACCCGGCAACTCAAAAGAGTTTAAAGGATTAGGGGGGATCTATCTGCTAAAAAAAGATGCTCTCCATAAATTTGTAGTGGGTAAATTTTCAACTTTAAATGAAGCTAAAGAGCAACAGAGAGAGATAAGAAAACAATTTCCCGATGCCTTTATTATCAAGATAAAGGAGCGGCAATTACAAAGACTAACAAACTGATAATGAATCATTATGGCTAAATTCAAAATTAACCGCGAGCAAAAATTGGCTCTATTTACAATCATTATCCTAATCTCAATATATGGAGTTATCAATTTTCTAAAGGGTAAAGAGCTCTTTAGTCGTCAAACCTATCTTCATACATCTCTATATGAAGTTGATGGTCTCGCCCCCACCACTCCAGTCTACCTGAGGGGATTAAAAATTGGAGCCATTGGGAGTATCGACTGGAATAAAGAGGAGGATAATTTTTTGGTCACATTAGCAATTAAAAGCAGATACAAAATTCCCAGCAATAGTATTGCCTACTCCTATGGCACCGACCTTCTTGGGAGTAGAGCACTCAAATTGGAGTTGGGAGACTCCCCACTCTTCCTCAAAAACAGAGATACCATACCCAGCGCCTTTGAAGCGGGAATGATAGAGGGGGTGATTGGCTCCCTAACTCCGGTTATTGAAAAGATCGATACTCTATTGGCATCATTACACACCACAGTTGAACGGGTAAACTCTATTGTTGGAGAGGAGGTAGAGGAGAGCTTAAAAAAATCACTTGAAAATTTGGAGCAAACTCTTCACAACAGCACCCTTTTCACAAAAGATCTCCAAGAGAGCGGCAACTCAATTTCCCAAATTATCGAAAATATCAATAAATTGACTACGCGACTCGAAGGAGAGAACTCTCCTCTCAACCGCTCATTAGAGAATATAGAAGCTATCACGGAGCAGATAAAAGTGGCCGATCTTACCAAAACCATTGAAGAGATAAGGGGGTTGGCTGCCAAGTTTGAAAACCCCGATGGAAGCATAGGCAAACTGCTCCAGAGCGACTCTCTTCACAACTCATTGGAAAGCTTGATCAAAGAGCTAAATCATCTAATTGAAGAGATTACCAAAAACCCCAAAAAATATATTAAAATTACTGTTTTTTAGATATTTACTAAAAATATTTTCTCTTTTAACAATTAAAAAATTTATATTAAAATATTTGGCACTGACTTACAAAAGGTTGTAATCTTTTCCAAAATTACAACTCAATTTTTCTTTTTTTCTTTAAAAAAATTATACAAATTTGTACAGAAAACTTAACCTAAAATCTCTTTTTATCCAATATGTCGGAACCTAAACATATCACTGTATGGAATAGCTGTCTAAATATCATAAGTGATATAATAGTACCTCAAAGTTTTAAAACTTGGTTTCATCCTATCAAGGCGGTAAAGCTTACAGGAACTGTATTGACAATTGAGGTCCCCTCCAATTTTTTTAGGGAGTATCTTGAAGAACACTATATAGCTCTTATTGGAAAAGCTCTTAAGAGAGTATTAGGGAAAGAGGCCAAATTGGAGTATAATGTACGGGTTATCAGCGGTGAAGAGCCGGTGGTCTATCCCCAGCAGTCGGGGCAGGAGTTAAAGAACCGCTCTCTACCTATTCCCAATAGAGGCAATAAAATTTCCAACCCATTTGTCATTCCGGGGCTAAGACAGTTGGAGATAGATCCCCAACTAAATCTCAACTATCAATTCTCCAATTTTATTGAGGGAGAGTGTAACAGATTGGCCCGTTCGGCAGGACTCTCAATTGCAGAGAACCCAGGAAAGGGAGCCTTCAATCCTCTATTTCTCTACGGAGGGGCGGGACTGGGAAAAACCCACTTGGCACAAGCGATAGGGATAGAGGTAAAGAATAAATTCCCCGAAAAAATAGTGCTCTATGTAAGCGCCAATCGATTTATGACCCAATATATGGATGCAATAACGGTTCAAAATAAATTGACCGATTTTCTCCATTTCTATCAAATGATAGATCTTCTAATTATAGACGATGTCCATGAGTTCTCTGGTAAAGCGGGTACACAAAATGCCTTTTTCCACATATTTAGTCATCTCCACTCAACAAATAAACAGCTTATCCTCACCTCCGATAAAGCTCCTGTAGATTTGCAGGATTTAGAGATGCGGCTTCTCTCCCGCTTCAAATGGGGGCTGTTGGCAGAACTTCTCCCTCCCGACTTCGACACCAAAGTCAAAATCCTACAGGCAAAGGGCTATAAAGATGGTATTAAGCTCTCTACCGAAGTTGTAGAGTACATTGCAGATAGAGTCAACACCAATGTTAGAGAGTTGGAGGGGACCCTTATTTCGCTCTTGGCCCACTCCACTCTTACACATAAAAAGATAGATTTAGAACTTGCAGAGGGAGTTATAGAGAAGATTGTCTCCAAATTTACCCCTGAAATTAGTGTAGAATCTATACAGCAGGTTGTTTGCGACTATTTTAAGATCGATTGTGAAAAATTTTCCAGCGCCTCCCGCAAACGGGAGTTGGTACAGGCAAGACAGATAGCTATGTATCTGAGCCGTAACCACACAAACGACTCTTTAGCCTCTATCGGTTCAAAAATAGGTGGTAGAGATCACACCACTGTTCTCTATGCCTACAACACCGTTTGCGACCTTTTGGATAGTGATCAAACTTTCCGTAAATTTGTAGGAGAGATAGAGGAGAAGCTCAAAATCAGATAATTCTTTTAGAAATGGAACAACAATCAATCTTTTCGCTCTTCCACCAAATCACCAAAATACCTCGGGAGAGTGGAAAAGAGGAGAAAATAGTAGCCTATCTAATTAACTTTGCAAAGGAGAGAGGTCTCTCATACAAGGTAGATGAAGCTAACAATGTACTAATCTCTAAAGTGGCAACAGAGGGTCGTGAAGGGGCACCCACCGTCATACTGCAGAGCCACTCCGATATGGTTTGCGAAAAAAACTCCAATAGCAACTTCAACTTCGATACCGATCCAATAGAGTACCAAGAAGAGGATGGTTGGCTAATTGCCAAAGAGACCACCCTTGGAGCAGATTGTGGTATTGGTATGGCAGCACAGCTCTACATCTTAGACTCCTCTACCATTTCACACGGAGCGATAGAGGCTCTTTTTACTGCCGATGAAGAGAGAGGGTTAATTGGAGCGCAAGCACTCCAACCCAACTTTATGAGCGGAAAAATCTTAATAAACTTAGACTCCGAAGATGAGGGAGAGCTCTTTATTGGGTGTGCAGGAGGGTTAGATACAACTGTAGAGTTTCCCTACACTCCCACCCCACTAACTCAACCGTTAAACTTTTTTAAAGTGGGATTCTTTGGTGCTTCGGGGGGGCATAGCGGAGACGAAATAGATAAAGGATTGGCCAATGCCAATCAACTTCTGTTTCGCTATCTTCTTCAGCTGCAAAGTGTGGGAGAGTATCACCTCTGCTCTGTAGAGGGTGGCAATAAACGCAATGCAATTGCCCGTGAAGCATATGGTATAATAGCTATTGAAGAGGCTTTAATAGAGAGAAGCAGAGAGCTCTTCAACCAAACCCTTTTAGAGATTAAAGGAGAGTATCCCAAAAGCGATCCCAATCTAAATGGGCTATTTGAGAGCGCTCCAAAAAGCGACTCTGCAATCGATAGAGAGAGTGCCCAAAAGTTGATATGGGCAATGAATAGTGCTCCACACGGAGTTTTGGCAATGAGTCAGGAGATAGAGGGGTTGGTTGAGAGCTCTACCAACTTGGCATCAATAAAGATAGTTGAGGAGGGCAAAATTGTTATTGGAACAAGCCAAAGAAGCTCTATTGAGTCTGCAAAACATCACGCTGCCGCAAAAGTAGCCTCCAATTTCAGGCTGGCTGGTGCAGAGGCCTATCATCTCAATCAATATCCCGGGTGGAAGCCAAGCAAAGAGTCGCCAATACTCGATTTAACTGTTAGCTCCTATCGTAAACTTTTCAATCAAGAGCCAATAGTAAGAGCTATCCATGCCGGGTTGGAGTGTGGTATGTTCCTCAAGAATTTTCCTACGCTCGATATGATCTCTTTTGGCCCCACAGTAAAAGGGGCGCACGCACCCGGTGAGCGGGTTGAGATTGCCACTGTAGATAAATTTATGAAACTTCTTATAGATTTGTTAGAGTCTATAAATTAACCATATATGACACCACTAATTGCACCCTCTATGCTCTCGGCCAACTTTGGAGAGCTCCACAAAGAGGTAGAGATGATCAACAGAAGCGAAGCTCATCTTATTCATTTAGACATAATGGACGGACTCTTTGTCCCCAATATCTCATACGGCTTTCCTGTACTCTCTGCAATTGCCGAGCGGGCAAAAAAGCCATTGGATGCCCATCTGATGATTGTAGATCCCGACCGCTACTTGGAGCACTTTGCCAAACTCAATATCGCCTATCTTTCGGTTCATATAGAGGCGTGCCGACATCTGCACAGAACCCTTCAAAAGATTCGCTCATTGGGAATGAAGGCTGGTATAGCCCTTAACCCGCACACCCCAATCAACTCTCTTGAGGAGATTCTCCCTTCGGCAGATTTTATACTAATAATGAGTGTCAATCCCGGCTTTGGTGGCCAACAATTTATAGAGCAGAGTTATAAAAAAATTAGATCCCTACGAAAGCTTATCGAATCTCAAAATCTCTCTACTCTAATAGAGGTAGATGGGGGTGTTACCCTTGAGAATGGTCCAAAACTAATTGAGAGCGGTGCAGATATTTTAGTTGCAGGCAACTCCATATTTGGATCGATAAACCCCACCCGGACTATTGAAGAGATGAGTCGCTGGAGTCGATAATATAGCGCACTTCTTTAAAGGAGTAGGTTGCAGAGTGGCCGTTACGCCTCTTCAATATCAGCTCCCCAATATCGGTTACACCTACAATTTTAGCCTCAAATGGCTCTCCAACAGCTTCAGCTGTAGAGCTATTTGCATTTTGATATAGAGCAAATTCTCCTACCCTATAGAGATAGCCTTTATACTCTCTACCGAGCGCTGTTACAGCTCTCTCTCTCTCCCCCCAATAGAAAGTCTCAAACCTCTCATATATTACTGAAAGAAGAAGGTGAAGTTCCTCCTCTAAAGAGTGCTCCACTCCTGTAAGCTCTGTTAGAGAGATTGGGTTGGGAGCACCGCTTAAAAAGAGCCTTTGATTAACATTTAAGCCAATGCCCACTATGGAAGCCGATAAAATGTCACCCATTAGATAGTGCTCTATCAATATTCCGCAAATCTTCTTATCCTCAATATAAATATCGTTGGGCCACTTAATTTTTGCCTTCATCCCCCTTTTTGAGAGATAATCGACAATAGCAAGAGAGATAGTTTGAGAGATTTGAAACTGCTCCTTTGCTTTAATATCAATCTCCTTCAACAAGATAGAGAAAAGGAGATTTTTATCTTTCTCACTCTCCCAACCCTTTCCCCTCTGCCCCCTGCCCCTCTCTTGGAATCGTGCCCAATAGACAGTAAAGTGCCGGTCAACTTTTATATTTTCCAAGGCGATACTATTGGTAGAGCCGGTTGTGTCAAATCGTCTTATATTGAACTCCATATTATCAATTTTTGGGTTGGTCTTAAAATTGCAGTAAAAATATCGTATTTTTGTAAAGAAGCAGAAACAAACAGATAAATAATAGAAAGATAGTGTCTCAAACTAAAAGTAACAACAGCAGCAACAACAACTCACAACTCAAAACAATAGCCAATGCCATATTGGATAAGAAGGGGAGTGGTGTAGTATCTATAGATATCAGCTCTATAGGAAGTGCAATATGCGACCACTTTGTAATATGTAATGCCGACTCGGAACCCCAAGTGTTGGCTATTGCCGACAATATAGAAGAGCAGATGGTAAAAGAGTGGGGCAGAAAGATCTCCAGAATACAGGGCAAAGAGAACGCCTTTTGGATTATAATGGATTATGGCGATATTGTAGTTCATCTCTTCAAGAGCGAGTATCGTCGATTTTACCGATTGGAAGAGCTATGGGCAGATGCCGAAAAAACTATATATCAAGATGACAAAGAGTAATAAAACAGGTAATAAACCTCAAAAAGGGGGAAAGAAATTCCAACTGCCCAAATTTAATATTCTCTGGATATATATATTGCTTGTACTCTTTTTAGGTTATAAGTTCCTCAACTACAATGGTGGCGGCCCTGTAGAAAAAGGGTGGTTAGAGGTAAAGGAGCAGATTGCCCCTGCAGGTGATGTAGAAAAGATTACCTACATTAAAAATTTAGAGAAGGGAGAAGTTGAAATAAAAAAAGATAGCCTTAGCAAATATTTGGAGCTCTTTGGAAACCGAGAGCCTAAATTTGCTCCACACATTACATTTCGAACAGCAGAAAATTTCTACTCCGAACTTGAATCACTTAGAGAGTCGTTGCCCCAAAAAGATCGTTTCGATCTTAAAATTGAGGAGCGTACCAACTATATAGGGAAGGCGTTGGAGTGGCTCTTCTTTCCCATACTATTGATTGCAATGTGGCTCTTTATTTTCCGTAGAATGAATCGAAATATGGGAGGTGGCGCTCAAGGTGGGGGAGGAATCTTTTCTGTAGGTAAATCTCAAGCCAAACTTTTCGATAGAGAGTCCACCAATATAAGTGTCACCTTTAAAGATGTAGCGGGTTTAGAAGAGGCGAAGGTAGAGGTGATGGAGATTGTAGATTTTTTAAAAAACCCACAACGCTACACCTCTCTTGGAGGCAAAATTCCAAAAGGGGCACTTCTTGTAGGTCCTCCCGGTACCGGAAAAACCCTTTTAGCCAAAGCGGTAGCCGGAGAGGCCAATGTCCCCTTCTTCTCTATTTCGGGTTCCGACTTTGTAGAGATGTTTGTAGGGGTAGGAGCTTCAAGGGTAAGGGATCTCTTCCGTCAGGCAAAAGAGAAAGCTCCCTGTATAGTCTTTATTGATGAGATTGACGCCGTTGGTAGGGCAAGGGGAAAGAATGTAGGTTTCTCCTCAAATGATGAGCGTGAAAACACACTTAATCAGCTTCTTACAGAGATGGATGGCTTTGGCTCCAACTCCGGTGTAATAATTTTGGCAGCAACCAACCGCGCCGATATCTTAGATAAAGCTCTTATGAGGGCCGGTAGATTTGACCGTCAGATACATGTAGATTTACCCGAACTGATGGAGCGAAAAGCTATCTTTGAGGTGCACCTCAAACCTCTAAAACTTAGCAAGGAGTTTGATATCTCTTTTTTAGCTAAACATACACCCGGTTTTTCGGGAGCAGATATTGCCAATGTATGTAATGAAGCTGCTCTCATTGCAGCTCGTAAAAATAAAGAGGAGGTTGAGAGGCAGGACTTTTTAGATGCAGTAGATCGAATAATTGGCGGTCTTGAAAAACGGAGCAAAATAATTACTCCACAAGAGAAACGGACTATCGCCTTTCACGAGGCGGGTCATGCCACAGTGAGCTGGCTACTTCCTCACGCCAACCCTCTTTTAAAAGTTACAATTATTCCTCGTGGTCGCTCTCTGGGTGCTGCTTGGTACCTCCCCGAAGAGAGGCAAATTACCACCTTCGAACAGATGATGGACGAGATGGCTGCCACCTTGGGAGGAAGAGCAGCCGAAGAGATAATCAATGGCACCATCTCCTCTGGAGCATTAAGCGATTTGGAGAAAATTACCAAACAGGCCTACGCTATGGTAACCTACCTTGGTATGAGTGAAAAGGTGGGCAATATCTCCTTCTACGACTCCACAGAATCTTCCGGTTTCAATATTGGCAAGCCTTATAGCGAAAAGACAGCCGAACTTATAGATAAGGAGGTGAAAGCATTAATAGACCACTCCTATCTTCGAGCCAAAAATATTTTAAAGGAAAATATTGAAGGATTTACCTCTTTAGCAGAAAAACTTTTAGAGGCGGAAGTTATTTTTGCAGAGGATTTAGAACAGATTTTTGGAAAACGGAAAGGTCAAGATCTTCCATTTACCTCCCAAAATGAGTAATCTAACTATACGCACCCTAAGTGGAGCACTCTTTGTTGCAACTATTCTGCTACTACTTTTTATGGGAGAGTGGTGGGCAGCTCTACTCATATTGTTACTAATTGTAATTGCAACAAAAGAGTTTCTACGCATAACAAATGGTACTAAATTTTCAATTACATCAGCGGTTACACTACTCTTTTCTGCCTCTATATATATACTATCACACCTCTATGTAGCAAATAGGGTAGATAAAAGCTATTTTTTACTCCTCCCACCACTCTACCTTGCAGTAGTACTCTCCATTCTCTTCAGCAAAGAGTCGCTTCCCAATAGAAGTAGTGGCAGTAATTTTAAAGAGGGGCTACTCCATTTGGCAGCTCCTCTCTATATTGCAGTGCCCCTATCGCTTATACCATTAATCCTATTCGACAGATTGGGCAACTACACCCCCCTACCCCTCCTATCCCTATTCATTTTACTCTGGTCGGGAGATGTTGGAGCCTATCTAATAGGTACTAAATTTGGCCAAAAAAGAGAGAATAGATTGGCCCCATCAATATCACCCAAGAAAAGTTGGGAGGGCTTTTGGGGCGGGCTATTATTTGTACTCATAACTCTATTGCTCATACGCACAACTCCCCTATTCCCCTATCCGCTACTACACTCCATAGCTATTGCCACACTACTCTATCTCTTATCTGTGGCTGGCGATCTATTTGAATCGTTAATCAAGCGCAACTTCAATGTAAAAGATAGCGGCGCTATTATACCGGGGCATGGAGGGGTGTTAGACCGTATAGATGGGGCTCTGTTTGCCTTTCCAATGGCAATAGGCTATATCAATTTTTTTCAACTAATCTAAGACTTCTCTATAACCATGAAAATTGCCAAAGAGGGATACTCCATAATAGTCAAATCTACACTAATACTAAGTTCAGTGGCAATATTGGCAGCACTTTTTGTCAAAAATAGTACTATAGAGAGTATTATATTGGCTGCCGCACTACTACTTCTTATTTTTATCTTCTCTTTCTTTAGAGAGCCCCGTCGCTATTCGTCAAACGAGCCTCACAAAGTGTATGCTCCTGCCGATGGTAAAATAGTAGCAATAGAGAGGGTATACGAACCGGAATACCTAAAAGAGGAGGTGACCCTTGTCTCTATCTTTATGTCTGTACTCAATGTCCATATAAATTGGTTTCCCATAAAAGGAGAGATTACATATCACAAATACCATCCCGGCAACTACCTTGTAGCTATGCACCCAAAATCGTCTACTCTAAACGAGAGAACAACTGTAGCTATTAAAAACAGTAAAGGAGAAGAGATAGTGGTAAGACAGATAGCCGGGTATATTGCAAGGCGTATAGTCTGTTATGCAAAAGAGGGAAAAGCTGTAGAGGCGGGCAACAGACTTGGATTTATAAAGTTTGGATCGAGGGTAGATCTATACCTCCCTTTAGATAGCAAAATAGAGTTGGAAATTGGTGATAAGGTTAAAGCTCTTGAGAGCGTTGTTGCAACCTTTTCAGACTCTCGCCCATTGTAGAGAGAAAAGATTTTGCAACTCTTGCACTCTCTGCAGCAAATTGCCTCTCTCCACCTTGAGCATCGGCGCCGCGCCATGCATAGATTATCTCCCTTGAACTATTAATCAAAAGCGAACATCTCTCTCCCATCCCCTCTTTGATAACCTCCTGTAGGCTCCCCCCCTGTGCCCCTACCCCCGGTACCAAAAAGAAGTGTGAAGGGGCTATCTCTCTTATCTCCCCAAGTTGTTGCGAACGGGTTGCCCCCACTACAAACATAGTATTTTCGCTACTTCCCCACTCCATTGCCCTCCTTACAACTCTCTCATACAAAGGCGATTGAACACTATTTTTTAGCCCATCTTTTTTAGCTACAACACTATTGGTCTCAAAATCTTCTGCAGAGGGGTTGGAGGTAAGTGCTAAAATAATTACCCAGCGGCCGCTATATTTCAAAAAAGGAGCTATAGAGTCTTCGCCCATATAGGGAGAGAGGGTTACAGCATCGCACCCCACCCTATCAAAATAGTAGGAGGCGTAGCGTTGGGCAGTATTGCCAATATCTCCCCTCTTGGCATCGGCTATAATAAAAAGAGAGGGATCCCTCCTCCTAATATACTCCACTGTCATCTCAAACTGTCTCCACCCTAACGGCCCCTCTGCCTCATAGAAGGCCAAATTGGGTTTATAGGCCACTGCAAGATCGCTTGTAGCATCGATTATCTCTCTATTAAAATCAAAAAGAGGGTATTTGGAAGAGGCAAATTGCGAAGGGAGCAGCTCCCTTGTAGGGTCCAACCCTATAGTTAAAAAGCTCCCTTTATTAACAATATTGCTATAGAGAGTATTATAGTCCATTAGTTGCTATCCTTTAGGCGTTCGGCATTTTCGGCAACCTGAAGCAGCTCTATAACCTCATCGATATCCCCATCCATAAAGCCCTGCAAATTGTGCATAGTGTAATTTATTCTATGGTCTGTCAAGCGCGACTGCGGATAGTTGTAAGTTCTAATTTTAGCCGACCGATCGCCCGTAGAGACCATTGTTTTCCGTTTTGCAGAGATCTCATTTAGATATTTCTGATACTCCAAATTGTAGATTCTGGTACGAAGTTCAACCAACGCCTTCTCGTAATTTTTAATTTGCGACTTCTCATCTTGGCACTGTACAACAATTCCTGTAGGGATATGGGTAAGTCGTATAGCCGAATAGGTTGTATTTACCGATTGTCCACCGGGGCCCGAAGAGCAAAATGTATCTTTTCGGACATCGCTAATATTAAGTTCAATATCAAACTCCTCTGCTTGGGGCAGAACAGCTACAGAGGCGGCCGAGGTGTGCACCCTCCCTTGAGTTTCGGTTTGAGGCACCCGTTGAACCCTATGAACTCCACTCTCATACTTCAATATACCATATACACCGGCTCCGGAGACTTCGCAAATAAGCTCTTTATAGCCACCCGAAGTACCCTCCGATTCGCTGTTGATCTCAATTTTCCACCCCCTCTTTTCGGCAAATTTTAGATACATCCTAAAGAGATCCCCCACAAAAATAGAGGCTTCGTCGCCACCGGCACCGGCTCTAATTTCTAAAATGGCATTTTTGGCATCCTCCGGGTCGGCAGGAAGAAGAAGCACCTTAATCCTCTCCTCCATAGCAGGAATCCTCTCCTCCAAATCTGAAATCTCCTCTTTAGCCATCTCCCTCATCTCTTCATCTTTTTCACTAAGAAGAAGCTCTTTTGCCGATTCCAAATTGGCACAGGCAATACGATAGCGCTCCCCCTCCTCAACAATAGGCTCTAAGGTACTATATTCACGATTAAGTGAAATATATCGTTTCATATCGGCAGTAGCCTCAGGCAAAGAGAGCTCTTGTGCCAAAGAGTCAAATTTCTCTTTTATTCCGCCTATTTTGGAAAGTAGATTACTATCTCTCATACATTATAAATTGTGAACAAAAGTAGACAAAAACAATCAAATATTAAAATTGGAAAGGCCACCAATTGGTGGCCTTTATCAAGCTGTAACAAATTGTGTCAAACAAATACTAACTCAAAAACAGCTTAATATCGTCATCTACAGATCCAATTCCCGCTATACCAAAGTTTTCAACCAATACATTGGCAACATTGGGCGATAGGAATGCTGGAAGTGTAGGTCCCAAGTGTATATTCTTCACACCAAGCGAAAGTAGGGCCAATAAAACAATTACAGCCTTCTGCTCATACCAGGCAATATTGTATGCTATAGGAAGGTCATTGATACTGTTGGCATTGAAAATCTCTTTAAGTTTCAATGCAATAACAGCAAGCGAATAGGAGTCGTTACACTGTCCGGCATCTAAAACTCTGGGGATACCTCCAATATCGCCTAAAGGGAGCTTGTTGTAGCGATATTTGGCACATCCAGCCGTAAGAATAACAGTGTCGTTAGGTAGTGCTTCGGCAAATTGAGTATAGTAGTCACGACTCTTCATCCTGCCGTCGCATCCGGCCATTACAAAGAACTTCTTAATGGCACCACTCTTAACTGCATCTACAACCTTATCGGCCAATGCGAAAACTTGTGCGTGTGCAAATCCGCCAACAATCTCACCCTTCTCAATCTCTGTAGGAGGGGCGCACCTTTTGGCGTGCTCTATAATTTGGCTGAAATCTTTAGCTTTTCCCTCCTCTCTATCCGGAATATGGATAAAGCCGGGGTATCCCGAAGAGCCGGTAGTATATATTCTATCGTTGTAGGTAGAGCTGCTGCGGGGGGGAACAATACAGTTGGTAGTAAATAGAACAGGGCCGTTGAATGTCTCAAACTCCTCGTTCTGTTTCCACCACGAGCTTCCGTAGTTGCCTACAAAGTGGCTATATTTCTTAAATGCGGGGTAGTAGTTGGCAGGTAACATTTCGGAGTGGGTATAAACATCTACACCTGTACCTTCGGTCTGTTTTAGAAGCTCCTCCATATCTTTCAAATCGTGTCCCGAAATAAGAATTGCAGGATTCTCTCTAACACCAATATTTACCTTAGTAATTTCGGGATTCCCATAAGTAGAGGTATTTGCCTTATCCAAAAGAGCCATAACTTTTACTCCAAACTCACCGGTTTTCAAAACCAAAGCTGTAAGTTCATCTGCTCCAAGGGAATCATTGGTAAGATCAACCAATGTCTGCTGTATAAATGCATAGATCTCATCCTCTTCAAAACCCAAATTGGCAGCATGCTCCGCATAGGCAGCCATCCCCTTCAAACCATAAGTGGTAAGCTCTCTTAGTGAACGGATATCTTCATTCTCTTGCGACAAAACACCAACTGTTGCAGCTTTTGCATCCATCTCCGCTTCGTCGTTGGAGCTCCAGAAAGCACCATCAAAGGTTATAGAGTCTACAGAACCTCCTTTAGATTGGTAAACACTCCTTAAAGAGTCTCTCAAAACAATTGCCCTCTTAACATAGGTGATAAATCTTGCCCGGTCGAAATTGGCATTGGTTATTGTCATAAATAGCGACTCCACAATAAATAGATTGGCCTCTGTAGGTTCATAGCCCATCTCTCTTAGAGGTACCGCATAGTGTGAGATTCCCTTACAAAGATAGATAAGGAGATCTTGCATTTTTGCAACCTCGGGAGATTTCCCACAAACACCTCTAACTGTGCAACCAACATTTTTAGAGGCCTCTTGGCATTGATAACAAAACATACTCTTCATAAAAAACTATTATTGATTAATATTTGTTTTAACATCATAAAAATAGCTTAAATGAACTAAATAAGTGTAACATTTGTTACAGTTGTACCAATTTTATGAAAATAGAAGAGAATATTCAAGTGGCACTCACCCACTGTCCAATCTGCAGCGCCATCCCCCACGAGCATCTTTTAAACTCTCTCAAAAATGTTGAGTTTCAAAAAAAGAGCTTTAAAAAGGGGGAGATAATTGCACATCAGGGCGACAATTTTGAACATCTTCACATTCTAACCAAAGGTACGATACGCACTAAAATGGCAAGTGAAGAGGGAGAAGAGATTGAGATCGAAATTATAAATGCTCCAAAGCCATTTGCATCTGCATTCCTCTTTGCCCAAAAGAACAGCTTCCCGGTAGAGGTAGAGAGCATTGCAGAGAGTGAAATTATTATGATACCCAAAGATGTTATTTTGAAACTCTTTCAGGAAAATCTCAATTTTCTTCAACAATTTTTAACTTTCAATGCCAATAAAGCGAAGTTTCTATCACAGAAACTAAATATTTTAACAATAAAAAGTATTAAAGGGAAGATCTCATTCTACATTTTAGAGGAACTTGCGGCGGTACAGAAAAAGGAGCCACATCAAAACTCCTTTCAGATGAGAAGAAATCAAACTCAGCTTGCCGCCTATTTTGGTGTATCGCGTCCCGCTTTAGCCCGCTCTTTTAGCCAACTAAAAAATGAAGGTATTATAGCTGCCAAGGCAAATAGAGTTACCGTTTTAAATATCGACAAGCTTCGCAGCATATTGGCAGCGCTCTAATTAACCACACTCATCCAATAGATTGTATAGATGTAACCATAATTTTTCTCTATTTGCAAAATAGTAAAATTAAGGGTAAATTTGAATTAATCGGTTACTAATCGATTAATAATCCGTTATTTAAACAAATTTATAAAAATCACATTATGGAAGAACAAAACTATTCTATGCCTCGTATAGGCGATCCTGCACCACAATTTAAAGCTACTACTACCCAAGGAGATATCAATTTTCCAGGCGACTACAACGGTAAATGGGTTATTCTATTTAGCCATCCTGCCGACTTTACACCTGTCTGCACCTCTGAATTTATGACCTTTGCCTCTATGGCAGAGGAGTTCCAAGCTCTAAACTGCGATTTGGTAGGTCTTTCGGTAGATGGACTATACAGCCATATTGCTTGGCTTCGCACTATTAAAGAGAAGATTACCTATAAAGGGATGAGCAATGTAGAGGTTAAGTTTCCTCTTATTGAGGATATCACAATGGAAGTTGCAAACAAATATGGGATGATACAGCCCGGCCAAAGCAACACCAAAGCTGTAAGAGCTGTTTTCTTTATTGATCCAAAAGGAGTTATAAGAACAATTGTCTATTACCCGTTAGAGATTGGTAGAAACTTCGATGAACTTAAGAGAGTACTCATTGCACTACAAACTGCCGACAACTTTAAAGTTGCTCTGCCTGCCGACTGGCGTCCCGGCGACGATGTAATTGTACCTACAGCCGGCTCCTGCGGAGTAGCTGAAAGTAGAATGTCGGGAGGAGAGAAAGATGTAACCTGCCACGACTGGTTCTTCTGCACCAAACCACTTCCCAAGGCCGATGTAGAGGCTAAATTGGGCAAATAGAGAGAAGTTCCCGGCCTATTTAAATAGAGAGAGCTTGGGAGATAATGTTGAACAAAAAAGGAGGATCTTTTAGGATCCTCCTCTTTTTTATATCTCATACAACTACTGTTAGTCGTTGTATTCGGCCAAGATATCCTTCACCTGATGGGGTTCTACCCTACCGTACACCTTCTCTCCAATCAGCACCACGGGGGCCAAACCACACGCTCCAACACAACGGAGAGAGTCTAAAGAGAATTTGCCATCTTTTGTCACTCCTCCCGGTTTAATCTCCAAAAGGGTTTTAAACTCATCTAAAACCTTCTCTGCACCTCTAACATAACAGGCTGTCCCCATACAGATAGAGATGGCGTGCTTTCCCTTAGGAGTCATAGTAAAGAAAGAGTAGAAAGAGACAACTCCATATACCCTAGCTGCAGAGATATTCAAATTCTTTGCTATCTCGCATTGTACCGGCTCCGGAAGAAACCCAAACTCACCCTGCGCTTTATGCAGTACATTAATCAACTCGCTAGGATCGTTTTTGAAAGAGTTACAAATATTTTTTATACTCTCTCTATGTTCAGACTGTATTTTAAATGTACTCATAACTATTTTGAATTTTCTTTAGTGAAATAATGGGTATGGAGCAGCTGGTGAGCCTTCTCACTCATAGGATGGCCTAAGAACTCCTCATACAATTTAATAATATATGGGTTCTCGTGAGATTTACGGATACTCTTTCCTGCATCCTCTCTGTAGATAGCATCAAAACGGGCCTTAATTACAGAGGAATTTCCATGGTGCAGCGGTTGGCCGGCACCTCCAATACAACCTCCGGGGCAAGCCATAATTTCAATAGCGTGGAAGTTGTACATTCCCGAGCGGATACCATCCAACAACTTACGGGCATTACCCAACTGATGTGCAATTCCAATATTTATAGGAATTCCACCAAAGTCTATAGTTGCCGTACGAATCCCCTCCAAACCGCGAAGTTCGGTAAAGTCTATTCTCTCCAACTTCTTTTTGGTGTGAAGTTCGTATGCTGTTCTAACAGCTGCCTCTATCACACCACCGGTCACTCCAAAGATCACTCCCGCTCCGGTCGATTCGCCCAAAGGTTGGTCGAAATCCTCTTCGGGCAACATATCGAAATTGATATTTGCCGCTTTAATCAAGCGGGCCAACTCCCTTGTAGAGATCGAATAATCTACATCGGGGTTGCCGTCTACTTTAAACTCATCTCTTTGACACTCATATTTCTTTGCGAGGCAAGGCATTATAGAAACAACTACCAAATCTTCACGATCTACTTTCATCAAGTCGGCATAGTAAGTTTTAGCTATAGAGCCAAACATCTGCTGGGGCGATCTGGCGGTAGAGGGAACATCCAACATATCGCAATAGTAGTACTCAAAGAAGTTTACCCATGCGGGGCAGCAAGAGGTCAAAATTGGGAGTTTCACCTCTTTATCTCCCTCTAAAAATCGTGTGAGTCGGTCAAGAAGTTCTGTACCCTCCTCCATAATGGTAAGGTCTGCAGCAAAGTCTGTATCAAACACCTTATCGAACCCTAAAGTTCTAAGGGCAGAAACCATCTTACCGGTAACCAAAGTTCCGGCAGGTAGGCCAAACTCTTCGCCCAAAGCGGCTCTTACAGCAGGTGCAGTCTGCACTAAAACAGTCTTTTTGGGATCTGCCAATGCACGGATAACCTTATGGGTATCGTCGAAAGGAGTTAAAGCACCTGTAGGACATACTGCAACACATTGTCCACAGAATGTACAGGGAGAGTCAATTAAATCTTGTTCGAAAGCGGGCGCTACAACAGACATAAAGCCTCTATTTACAGCGCTTAGAGCGCCAACTGTCTGAACATCGTTACAGATAGTTTCACATCTGCGGCACAAGATACACTTGTCCATATCTCTATTGAGAGCGGGAGAGGCATCTTTACGATAGGTAGACATTTCGGCATCGGCCACCGATGGAATCTCCCTTATACCCAATTTTTGGGCAATCTCTTGAAGATCGCACTGCCCCGAAGAGGAGCAGGTGATACATGCCGAAGGGTGATCCGACAAGATAAGCTCCATAACTGTTTTTCTGGCGTTGAGTACCCTTAAAGTATGGGTTTTAATCACCATATCGGGAGTACACTCGGTAGAGCAGGAGGGGGCTAAATTTCTCCTCCCCTCTATCTCAACAACACATATACGACAACCGCCCGGGCGGCTCTCAATATTTAAATGCTCCAAATTTAGGTAGCAGAGAGCGGGAATATCTATTCCAGCACTTTTTGCTGCATTATAGACAGTAGTGCCTTTGACTACCTCTATCTCAATGTTATCTATAGTTATTTTAAATTTTTCCATAGAGGATTTTATTGAACATGAATAGCTGAGAATTTACACTTTTCGAAACATGCACCACATCTTATACAGAGGTCGGGATCTATCACATGGGGTTGCCGTTTCTCGCCTGTTATTGCATTGGTAGGACAAACCCTAACACATGCGGTACAACCTGTACATTTGTCGGCAATGATAGTATAGAGCCTAAGAGCCTTACAACTTCCTGCCACACAAATTCTCTCTGTCACATGAGCCTCATACTCATCTCTAAAATGCTCAAGAGTAGAGAGTACAGGGTTAGGAGAGGTTTGTCCCAAACCACAAAGAGAGGTATCCTTAATCACTCTACTTAAGTTTTCGAGATAATCGAGATCTTCCATAACCCCTTTTCCTGCACAAATTTTATCTAAAATTTCGTGCATCCGCTTATTTCCTACTCTACAGGGGGTACACTTTCCGCACGACTCTTCTACCGTAAATTCCAAATAGAACTTGGCTACAGAGACCATACAGTCATCTTCGTCCATCACAATCATCCCTCCCGAACCCATCATAGAGCCTGCAGCAAGAAGAGTATCATAATCTATTGGTGTATCAAGATGCTTCTCTGTTAGACATCCACCCGAAGGTCCTCCGGTTTGAACAGCCTTAAATTTCTTACCATCCTTAATACCTCCACCTATTTCAAATA
Source organism: uncultured Muribaculaceae bacterium (assembly GCA_964512295.1). GTDB lineage: Bacteria > Bacteroidota > Bacteroidia > Bacteroidales > UBA932 > Bact-08. Next base: position 78,767 of record CAZEGL010000001.1, on the reverse strand, counting down.
TCACCTCTCTTAGAGTGATACCCATAGGCACCTCAATAAGCCCCACATTATTGATCTTTCCGGCAAGGGCAAAGACTTTTGTACCTTTAGATTTTTCCGTTCCAATAGATGAGAACCACTTGGCACCCTTTAGAAATATTACAGGAACATTTGCAAAAGTTTCAACATTATTTACACATGTAGGTTTTCCCCTATATCCCTTTTCGGCCGGGAATGGAGGTTTTACTGTAGGCTCTCCCCTATTCCCCTCCATAGAGTGGATAAGGGCAGTCTCTTCGCCACATACAAAAGCTCCTGCACCAAACTTCAATTCAATATCGAAGGTGAATTGCGAACCAAAAATATTTTCGCCCAAAAGGCCCATCTCCCTCGCCTGCTCAATAGCTATCTCCAATCTCTTAATTGCAAGAGGGTACTCTGCTCTAATATAGATAAGTCCCTTAGTGGCACCAATACAATAGCCACATATTGCCATCGCCTCAAGAACGGAGTGCGGGTCACCCTCCAAAATAGAGCGGTCCATAAAGGCACCCGGGTCACCCTCATCGGCATTACAGACAACATATTTTTGATCTGCTGCATTTTTAGCGGTAAACTCCCACTTCAATCCGGTTGGAAATCCTCCACCGCCCCTACCTCTCAAACCTGAAGCCTTTAGGAGTTCAATAGCCTCTTGGGGGCTCATATCCTCAATAATAGAGGCCAAAGCTGCATAACCATCCCTTGCTATATACTCTTCAATAACTTCTGGATTGATAAAACCACAGTTACGCAGGGCAATTCTCAACTGCTTTTGATAGAAGCCCATATGTTTTGAATCCTCTACATGCTCTTGGGTTTTAGGGTCTTCATAGAGAAGTCTGGTAACCTTTCTCCCTTTCAAGATATGCTCCTTTACAATCTCCTCACAATCGCTGGGCTTAACCTGTGTGTAGAATGTGTTGTCGGGGATAATTTTAACTATCGGACCTTTTTCGCAAAAGCCAAAGCAGCCGGTTGTAACAACTTGTGCATCCTTTTCTAAATTTTGCTTTTTCAGCTCATTTTTGAGATTGAGAACAATCTCTTGGCTTTGTGAAGCTCTACAGCCGGTTCCTTCACAAACCAACAAGTGCATTTTGTACTCTGCCATAAATACTAATTTTTCTCGTTAATTGTTTGATAGTTTGTGGGAATAATACCATCGATAAGTTCCCCTTTTAAGATGTACTTATCAACTATTTCAGCAGCCACAGTACTATCTACATTTCCGAAGACAACAGGATCTTTGCCTGGAATCTTCACTTCAATGGTTGGTTCGGCATAACAGTATCCCATACATCCCCCTTGAGTCACCAATGCGGGAATCTTATCCCTTTCGATAATCTCAATCAGAGTATTCATTACCTCTCTTGCACCGGCAGCTATACCACAGGTAGCCATAGCTACTCTAACTTGTACAAGAGATTCGGGCGAATTGCTCTTCTCACGGATGTTCATACCGTGCTCAAGATTTTGTTTCATCTTGCGCAAATCGTCGATAGATTTGATTTTACTCATACTTATATAATTAATGTTTAGTTGGCACTTATTGGCAATTAGTTACAGTTTTTCGGAGACTCAACTACACTTTTTTGCAGACTCGATTACACTTTCGCCCCAAAAATAGCTTAATTCTCATTAAACAAAAAATTTATTTACAAACTATAACTTTTTAGTAATAAAGAGATTGGTTTCAACTGGAAATAATTAACAGTTAGAAATATTTTAGTTACAGATTGTAATATTTTTCGACTAAAATAGGTGCCAATTTGGTCATTCCACTTACAAATTTCTCCTCTATCTGAATCACATCCACCCCACCTACCTCTACCGGGTTGGGATTTATCGAGTAGATAGGTACCCCCCTTCCAACCACTCTTACTAATCCGGCTGCCGGATATACTGCCAATGATGTTCCGGCCACCAAAAAGAGGTCGGCATCCATAATAATTTTTGCAGCCTCTTCATATAGAGGAACAGACTCCCCAAAGAATACAATATGTGGCCTGAGCTGCCCCCCCTTTGGGCATAGATCGCCGGGCAAAATATCCCCCTCGATCGTTCTTATATAGCTCTCATCTTTTATACTTCTACACTTGGTAAGCTCTCCATGTATGTGAAGTACGCTACTACTCCCCGCCCTCTCATGTAGATTGTCTACATTTTGAGTTACCACTGTAACTTTAAAATATCTCTCCAAATTGGCCAAAGCGATATGGCCGCTATTTGGGGAGACACCCATAAGCTCTCTTCTTCTTATATTGTAGAAGTGCAACAGCTCTTCAAGGTTATTCTCCAATGCATCTACACTACATACATCCTCTATCCTATAGTTGTCCCACAGCCCATTGGCATCCCTAAAAGTAGAAATTCCACTATCTGCACTAACTCCTGCCCCTGTAAAGGCTACCAAATGTTTTCTCTTCATAATCGATTCTCTCTTTTTAACTCCTCAATATTTTCGGAAATCATCTCGCTTAAAAGCTTAATAACTTGAGGAAGATAGAGTGGAGTCCCCTCTAACGCCTCTTTCACCTCTTCGCTATCAAAAAGATAACCCCTATCATTATATATATATTCCATTAAAAAAGCAATATCGGGGTAGGATGAAAGAGTTAATACAAATGAGTTTGCCAAATCTCCCAACGGAGCCCTATCTATGTGGTTCAATTCAAACCGGGCTGTCACTTTGGTTCCCAACCCCAACTGCGACTCCACATCTAAAGAGCCGCCGCTCTGCTCCGCCGAGTGGCGAAAAAGTGGAATACCCATCCCTACCCGTCGAGTGGTTCGGGAAGTAAAAAAGGGATCTCCCAATCCCTCAACCTCCTTAGGAGTCATCCCTCTGCCATTATCCTCAATCACTATCTCCAATAGATTCTTCACTTCACTCTCTTCCACCTTCAATTTGATAACAGTGGCACCGGCCGAAATGGAGTTCTGTAAAATATCTATAATATGGAGTGAAAGATCATTCATAATAGTCCCAACAATTTAGAATTTATAACTTAAAGAGCGCCGCAATCGTTCGCTACCTCCCATTTTAATAGCATTACGAAATGTCTCAAAAGACCAATTTTCAATATCCAAAAGGGTGTAACAGCGGCCAATATCCTCTATATAGTGGGCATCTGAAGAGCAGAGAAGAGCTCTACCGTGGAGTTGTCGATTTTGTTCCAAAAATTGGTCAAATTGACATTTGTAAGAGAGTTCGAAAGCATCAAAAGCGAGATCGGGGGGGATATACCCCAATTGACTCAATAGCGAATTGCTGCCCCTATCTATATGGGCAGCAATTGCCACTCCACCAATAGAGTGGATAAACTCTATAATCTCATCAACTCCACTCTCTAAAGCATTTATCAGCAGCCACTCCTCTTGGTGGAGCACCTCCTCCTGCTCATTCACCACCAACTGGTAGCCAAAGAATTCCTCTCTATTTTTAACCTTCATAAGTCGCCTCTCAATAAAATTTTGCAAAAGGGTGAGAGAGCTTCTCTCTTCCACAATAGCAACAACATGCACCTCCTCCTTAGAGCAGAGTTCGGCACCACACAGCACCCTAACTCCCTCTCTCTCTCCAACCTCCTGAATAATTGAAGATTGCAAAGTAGAGTTATGGTCGGTAATAGCTATCAGATCCAACTCCTCTTGGATAGCCTTTTCTACAATTGCCTTTGGAGTCATCTCAATATCTCCACATGGAGAGAGGGTAGTGTGTATATGAAGGTCGCTCCTCACCTACTTTAGAAGATTGTAGAGCTCTCCAGATAAATCAAAACTGTTGAGCGCACTGCCTAAAATAGGGATCTCTTCCGCTTCGGCCAATGCCATTGTCTCCTTATCGGGAGTAAAATTTTTAACCAATAAAATCGCCCCAAGATCTTTAAGAGAGGCAACTCCAATTATATTCTTATGGGTCTGTAGAGTTATCCACAATTGAGACTCTTTGGCAAAGCCCATCACATCCGAAAGCAGATCGGAGCAGTAGGCCCACGGAATCTCTCTATCCAAAAGCGATTCGCCTACAAAAACTTTTAACTCCAGCTTTTCTACAATCTCTCTAAGTAACATATTATAATATAGTTAATGATTATTAAATCTCTCTTTCCCCCAAATCTCCTCCATAATCTCTATCGCCTCCTTCAAAGTGAGTTCCCCTCTCTTCTCTAAAATAGTTCTTAAGAAAATACAGGCATCAACCCTCGCTTCGCCCTTCACCACATCTTCTGCCAAAGCTTCACAGGTGGGAGCACCACAAGCGCCACAATCTATCCCCGGAAAGAGCTCCCGCAACTTTCTGGCACTCTCCATCTTTTTAAGGGCAACATTAAGGTCAGGATCATACTTGACCATAGAGCGGGGCTCAATATTCTCTATATCTATAAAGGGGGAGCAGTAGTGTTTATAGTCGGGTGTCAAATGGTGTTTAAGGGGCATCTTGGCAGAGTAGTTTCTCAAACTTTGAGCAGTTAAAAAACGATTCCTAAAAGAGAGTATTCCTCCGGCACACGATTCGTCACAAACTCTAATCTCAATAAAATCAACCCCCTTTATCTCTTCATTCTCCAATTTTTCTAAAAAATCTATTACATTTTCCATACCATCTATAGAGAGGGTATTCCCCTCTATATGTTTAGATTCGCCCCCTGTAATAGAGAAGAGCACCCCATCGGAAGAGATAGCTCCATTGATTCTTATCCGTTTGGTAATTGGGATATTTTGCTTATATGCCAAATAGACCTTATTGTAGAAAAAGTCCATATTTATAACCCCTGTAATGGGCGATTTATACCCACCTACAGGCGATTTGATGGCTGCTATCTTCCCTACACAGGGGGTGAGATAGAAAATTCCATAGTCGGTAATCCCCATTCTCTCAAATCTCTTTTGGTAGAAGAGTGCTGTAATCTCTATAGGAGGGAGCAGCTTCATTATATTCTCTAAGAGCGAAGGGAACTTCACCTGAATCAATCTAATTACAGCGGGGCAAAAGGAGGAGATTACCGGCTTGGTAGTAGCATTTTTAACATATAGGTTGCTATCTTCCAAAAGAGTATCTACACTCTGCTCAACAGCACACACCTCTGTAAAACCAAGCTCTCCAATAATATCATAAATAACCTTACGGGGGAGCTCATCCTCGAACTGGGCAAAAAAGAGGGAGGGAACCAAAAGAACTCTATGGGTATAGTTAAAGATAGTTTTAAAATCGTCGTCCTTGACACCTATAGCGCGGGTTGGGCAGACCCTGTAGCACTCCCCACAATCGATACACCACTCTCTCTGTATATGTGCCTTACCCCCCTTTACCCTTAAAGCTTGCGTGGGGCAAACCTTAATACAGTGTGAACAGCCAATACACACCTCCTGTAAAATTTGGAGAGCTCCCCTATATTTGCCTTCATGCTCCATCTCACGCTTTAAAAATAGATATTACGAAAATTTAACCTCAATAGAGAGGGTGGTACCCTTCCCCGGCACACTCTCAATAGTAAAATTGGTTGCATTTTCGCTTATATTGGGTAACCCCATTCCCGCTCCAAAACCCATCTCTCTTACAGTAGAAGAGGCAGTTGAATAGCCTCTAGTCATGGCAAGGCCAATATCTGGAATACCAGGCCCCTCATCTTCCAACACCATCTTAATCCCATCGGCAGCAATCTCAACCCTTATCACCCCCCTATAGGCATGAGCTACAATATTTACTTCAGCCTCATAGAGAGCAACCACTACCCGTTTAATAACAGCCGGAGATACCCCCAACTGCTTCAAATTCTTCTTCACCTCAGAGGAGGCTACCCCCGCCATAGTAAAATCGCCTCCATTAACTTTATATTCGCTAACCATATCAATAGAGTGCCTTTAAACCGTTACTATAAAGGAGTCCGGCAGATCGAAAAAGAGAGAATTTTGTTCTCAAAATCAAAATATTGTTCTCCTCTGCCAATCTTAACATCTCCTCTGTCGCCTTTTTGCCTCTACAGAGCAAAATATATGGAGCGTCGGCCATTTCGGCAGTCCGTAACAGCTGTATATTGGTCAATCCTGTAATTAACAAAAAATTGACAGATTTTATTGTAAGAACATCACTCATCAAATCAGATGCAAAACCATACTCGACCCGTTCTTTCAACCGTTCGGTGCAACAGAGAGGCTCACCCTTGACAATCGAACAAATCTCACTCAATAGCATATTATATTTTTTTTATGTAACAACGGCGACGCATATAGTGCTCGACCCCTCCATATCTCTCCCACACCTTGGTAGAGGAGTTATTCTCCTCTTGCGGGTTTGTGATACCCCACTCTACCCCATCCTCTTTAAAATATTTGGCTAAAGTTGAATGGTAAATAGAGGAGATTCCACTATTTCTCCATTTGGGAGAGGAGCCCAAAAGCATCAAATCTACAGTTTTATAGTTTTTCATCTCGTGTAGAATATAGAAAAGGCCAAAGGGAAAGAGCCTCCCCCCCGCCTTACGAAAAGAGTTTGAAAGATTTGGAAAAGTGACCCCAAAAGCGGCAATTTCGTCGTCGGAATCTACCACTATAGAGGTTAGACGCTCCTTCAATTTTGGGATATACTCCTCTTTTATCTCCTCTATCTCCTTAGAGTTTAAAGGGACAAAATTGTCAATCTTGCTAAAGCTGTCGTTATAACTCTCAAAAAAACTGTCGATATATCTTTTAGAACTCTTCAACTCCTTTAATGGTAGAACTCTAAGATTGTGTTTCTCCAATAGCAGTTGGTTTATCTTATAGAGTTTTTCGGGAACACCCCTATCGGCTCTAATCTTTAGCTGCACCCAATCCAACTGCTTTTGAAATTGAAGCCTCTCCATAATCTGCGGATAGTAGTGGTAGTTGTATAGGCAGTTTATAGGGGGGCGATTCTCAAAACCGTCTACCATCATCCCCTGTCTGTTCCAAGTATTGAAGCCTAACGGGCCGTGAATCTCCTCCATCCCCAACTCTCTTCCCCACTCCACCACCTTCTCTATAAGTGCCTCTGCAACTACCCCCTCATCTATAAAGTCGAACCAACCAAAACGGACTCTCTTCTCATTGTGGTAACTGTTTGAGTTGTGATTGATTATCCCGGCAATTCTACCAATTATCTCCCCACTGTAGGAGTAGGCAAGCCACATTCTTAGTTGAGAATGGTCTAAAGAGGCGCTCTTGGTTAAAATTTTAAATTCGTTAGAGTCGAGTACCGGTACATACTCTCTACTCTCTCTATATAGCTTATGTGGAAATTTAATAAAGCTCTTAATATCTCTTTTACTAAAGATCTCTACTACCTTGAATTGCATCATTTACAGTTATCTTCTCTACAAATATAATTAAATTTCAGAAAGAAGCTCCTCAATAACAACTTGTGTGAGGCAGCAGCCAAAGAGGGTAGGGAGATAAGAGATAGTACCTGTCATAGATTTTTTATTCTGCTCCTCAACAGCCACAATTGCCCTATTTTGCGGCAGCTCCTCCGAAAAGACAACCTTAAATCCACCTTTTATCCCCTCTTTTCGTAACCGTTTTCTAATAACCCCCGCCAATGGGCAGTTGAACGATTTAGAGATATCGGCAATTCTAACCTTTGTTGTATCGAACTTTGCCCCTGCACCCATTGAACTTACTAATGGAATAGAGTTGGCCAAAGCGAACTTAATTAGCGAAACTTTGGGAGATACAGTATCTATTGCATCTACAATAAAATCTATATGCTCTTTTGAGAGTAGCTTCTCTAAATTATCCCCATCTAAAAAGTGCTCTATTCTAACAACCTCTATTTTAGGGTTTATCTCTTTTAAACGCCTCTCCATAACTAACGCTTTACTTTTAAAAAGGGTACTCTCAAGGGCAAGCAGCTGTCTATTTTTATTGGTGGGAAGCACAATATCTGGATCTACAATTACCATTGAACCAACTCCCGCTCTCGCCAACATTTCGGCTGCACTCCCTCCAACACCCCCCAGACCCACCACAGCTACAGAGCTGTTTTCCAATCTATTTATCCCCTCTTTACCAATAAGCAGTTCACTTCGAGCTCTCCAATCTTCCCCTTTTGCCTCCTGCCACAAACTCTCCATTTGGGGCAAATCCAAATCTATCAATCTACCCCCTCTCTCTTTTGCTCCCCTCTCTATATAATTTATCCTTCCTATAAATTTTCTGTTGCTCTTCTCCAAAGCTGTATCGGGATCTATACCATAGAGTCTTGCAACATTAATTAAAGAGAAGAGCAGATCGCCAAACTCCTCCTCTCTCCCCCCTCTCTCCTTTGAAGAGGCTTCTCTACCACTCTCCAAAAGCTCCCTCTCAAACTCCCCAATCTCCTCCTTCACCTTATCCCACACATCGTTCGGATCTTCCCAATCAAACCCAACAGCAGCAGCCTTCTCTTGAAGTCTAAAGGCCTTTATAAGTGTTGGAAGAGCAGATGGCACCCCGGCAAAAAGCGAACGGTTTCCCCCCTTCTCTATCTGTTTCAGCTCTTCCCACCTCTTCACCACCCCTTCCGACTCTTCAATTTTCTCTCCGGCAAAGATATGTGGGTGACGAAAAACCAATTTATTGGAGAGTTGGGTCACCACACTCTCAAAGTTAAACTCTCCCCTCTCCTCTCCCATTATAGAGTAGAGTATAATATGAAGAAGAAGGTCGCCCAACTCTTTAGCCATCTCTTGACCACTCCCATCCAAAATAGCCTCACTCAATTCATAACTCTCCTCGATAGTGAGTGGTCGAATCGATTGGGGAGTCTGCTCACTATCCCAAGGGCACTCCTTTCTTAGCTTTTCAACAATATTTAAAAGTTCTCCAAATTTCTTTTGTAGCTCTACTCTATCCATAGTTATTCAATTTTTTTCTGCTAAAGAGGTTGCAAGTTAATTTTTATCATCCATTTTTGCATATCTATTTTAATTGGGAATAGAATTTGCAAGACAGAGCAGATTAATCAAGAGTTTAAAAAAGGCTGTTATGAGTAGAGAGTTAAAGTTTGTAACTGCCCAAGAGGCAGTAAAAATTGTAAAATCGGGAGACCATATTCACCTAAGTAGTGTTGCAAGTGCTCCTAAGGTGCTGATTGACGCTTTAGTAGCACGGGGAGAAGCAGGCGAACTCAAAGATGTAAGGATACACCACCTTCATACAGAGGGTGCCGCCCCCTATACCGATCCCAAATATGAGGGAATCTTCTTCCATCAAGCTTTCTTTGTTGGGAGCAATGTTCGAGCAAGTGTGCAGGCGGGCTACTCAGACTACATACCCATCTTTTTGGGCGAGACGCAAAAGCTCTATAGAAGTGGCACCCTCCCCTGCGATGTAGCAATGGTCCAAGTCTCTCCTATAGATAAACATGGCTTTGTATCGCTTGGCACATCGGTAGATGCCACCCTTGCTGCTATTGAGCGCTCACGACACACCATAGCGGTTGTCAATAAAAATGTACCCCGCGCATTTGGCGATGCAATGATTCCTGCCACAATGATAGATTACTTTGTAGAGGATCACCGCCCCTTAGAGCCCGCCCACTTCCCCGAACCCAATGAAGTAGAGTGTGCCATTGGTAAAAATTGTGCCAACCTAATTGAAGATGGAGCAACCCTGCAGATGGGGATTGGTGCAATACCCAACGCAGTTCTCTCACAACTTGGGGGGCATAAAAATTTAGGTATCCACACCGAAATGTTTGCCGACGGGGTTCTACCCTTAGTAGAGAGTGGAGTTATCAACGGCTTGGACAAAGCAATAGATAGAGGGAAGTTGGTTGCCACCTTCCTAATGGGATCTCAAAAGGTTTACGACTTTATAGACGATAACCCTGCAGTACTTATGCAAGATGTGGGTTACACCAACGATCCCTTTATAATTTCAAAAAACCCAAAGGTTACTGCAATAAATTCTGCTATTCAGGTAGATTTGACCGGTCAAGTTTGTGCAGACTCTATAGGAACCAAGTTCTATTCTGGAGTGGGTGGGCAGGTAGATTTTATCTATGGAGCCTCGCTCTCACAAGGGGGAAAGGCTATCATAGCAATGCCCTCTGTTACAAATAAAGGATTAAGTAAAGTTGTCCCAACCCTCAACCTTGGAGCCGGAGTAGTCACCACCAGAAACCATATACATTGGTTTGTTACAGAGTATGGTGCTGTAAATCTCTATGGAAAGTCGTTACAAGAGAGAGCCCGATTAATGACATCGGTGGCCCATCCCGATCATAGAGAGGCATTGGAAAAAGCAGCATTTGAGAGGTTTGGCCCCCACTACCGGTCAATTACTCTTTAAGAATTTCAATATAGAAAGAGAGAGGTTGTCGCCTTCCGAAGCTTTGGGTAGCTGTTCCATAACCCCATTTAGAGCTAAAGAAGGCGACACCTTTACCTCCAAAATTCATATTGGCAAGCGCTTCGGCAAAGCCTTCAACCACCGCCGATTCGCTCTCCTGCTCTTCAACCTCGTCATCCTCAATTGAGAGTTCCATAGGGGTATAACTTTTAGAGGGGTCATATATCTTATATTTTCTGGCACTATCTTCTATATTGGTGTCAAAAACAAAACCATCTAAGAGGCGTCCAACATAGTTGCAGGAGATTTTCCTTTCGGCACCTTTAACCGCTTCGCCACTTCCCGCATCCAGCTCTTTAAAGTAGAACCCCTCCTTGAGAGAATCTATACCGTTATAATATTTTGCGCTATAGCGCTCCAGCGTATCTTTCTCATACTCCCAATAGTCAGAGACAACCTTTTCAATAATAATATCGTATATAGCAGTTGTCACCTGCTGTCTATCGCTATTTGGGAAATCTAAATTAGAACTCCAAGAGGGAATAATAACTCTAATATCTGCCCCCTCTCTCTTCCCCACAAGAGCCTCCTCCATCCCTTTAGTTTGTGTAAAGTTTCCAACTTCAAAGAGAGTTGGTCCATAGTAGCTTGCTGCACTATATCCACCGGCAAATTTTGCAATCTCCTCTATATTGGTCTGCTCATACTCCCCTTTAAAATTGATCTTTGCATACTTTACAAAAGCGTGGCTCACTCTTTTCACCTCCTCTCCGCTTCCTCTTTTTCTCTCCATCACATATGCTCCAGAGGGGGTAGAGTTAAGGGTGTCATTATAAACAACAGATAGATATGCTCCCAAACTCCTTCTTTCGGAATCGTCGGGGTCTACCTTAGGCTCAACTGCACAAGAGTTGGCCAACAGTAGTAGAGAAAGGGAGAGAGTAGAGAGAGCTACTCCTCTTTTGAAGGTAGAGAAAATGGCTCTTTTATCTAAAAATAACATCATCGACTTATAAAAATAAAGAATCAAAAGTAACAATTAATTCTTAATAACCCGCAAAAGAGAGAGCTCATAAAGGAGTGTAGAGTTTTTGGGAATAATAGAGGTTTGCACCTCCCCAAATCCATACTTGGCAGTAAAGATAATCAAAGAGCGGCTCCCTTCGCCCATTCCCACCACCCCTCTATCGAGCCCATCAATAAGCTTCCTCTTCCCAACTACACTCTTTAGAGGAGTATAGTAATCCTCATTTAAATCAAGCTCTCTCTCTACTGCAACTTCATATATATTGGTATCGAAAATTGCTCCTATCCCCGCCGAAAAGAGATGAGCTACAAAATTGAGATATACCGAATCGCCCTCCTCAACCACATTGGTACTACTCCCCCTCTCCAACTCCACCCTCCAAACACCCAACCTATAGGTAACATCCTCGGGGTTGTAGTTCTGTACAAATCGCTCTATCTCTCCATCTTTTTGCCCCATCATTGTTTCATACTCCTGCTTGGCACAGCCGCCAATCAAAAGGAGCATTAAAAGGGCAACCCCCATTATAAAAACTCTACTCATCTCTACATATTTTATAACTCTCTTTTAGAGAGTCCAATAGAAAGCGGTCAATATCGCCAAAGGGAATATATAGTGTTCCTCCAGCAGCCATTTTATGCCCCCCTCCATTAAAGTGTCTAATGGCCAAATCATTTACCGAATAGCCCTCTTTTGAACGAAGAGAGACCCGTATTGAATTGTGAAGTTGGGTAAATAGAATAGCAATATCTACCTCCTCTATCCTAAGCGGGAGGTTTACAAAACCTTCGGAGTCGCCCTTTCTATAGTTAAACTTTAACTGATCCTCCAAAGAGAGAGTCAGATAACCCAAACGGTAATTTTCTAAAAGGGTAAACCTATTGAGCAGCAAATGCCCCATCAGTCTCATCCTCTCCTGAGAGAAAGAGGCGAAGATTCTCTTCTGAAAGAGCTCTTTATCTACCCCAAGTGAAAGGAGGTGAGAAGCCATCAAAAGAGTATCGGAAGTTACTGAGTTGTTGAAATTATTGGTATCTGTCATCATTCCTATATAGAGACTATTGGCTAAGGAGAGCCCTATCTCTACCCCCATCTCCCTTAAAAGCCAATAGAGCAATTCACAGGTAGATGAAACTTCGCTACTGTGTATCAATAGGTCAAACTCCTCTCTCTTTGGCTCTATATGGTGATCTATCAACACTTTATAGGCAGAAGAGGCGGCAATTGTCGGCTCCATATCGCCACTCCTTGAAAGTTGGTTAAAATCTACCATCACAATAAGGGTTGCATTATCAATTAATTGAGTGGCTCTCTCTCTACTACTCTCAAAAAAAAGAACCTCCTCGTTGCTATCCATAAATGAGAGAAAAGAGGGATATCGGTCGGGGATAATAACTTGCGGCTCCATAGAGCAGCTTCTCAACCAATGTGCAACAGCCGTTGCTGCACCTACAGCGTCGCCATCGGGGTTGAGATGTGTTACCACAACCGCCTTCTCTCCCGGAAGTAGCCTCTCTTTTAATTTCGCAATAGATTTGGGTTCAAAGTATCTGCTCATATATTAGATCATTTCTACAAAAATAAACAAATTTATTGCCTGAGATAAATATTTGTCTTACATTTGTCAACACTATTATAGGATTAATATTAACACTTATACATCTATGAATAAGTTTTTATCTCTTACCGTAAAGGTTATTTTGGTAATTGCTATTCCCGTACTTCTCTATTTTATCTACAACAGCTTACAACAACCCGTTGTATTTGAAAAAAACAGAAGCGCAAGAGAGCAGGTCTGTATTGAAAGGCTAAAGGCAATCCGTACACTTCAAGAGCACTACAAATCCAAGTACAATAAGTTTACTGGCGACATAGACTCTCTTATAGATTTTTACCACAATGGCACAATCACCATTATTAAGCAGATTGGATCGTTTGACGACTCGGTAGCCGTTGCCGAAAAGCGGGTATTTCGAGACAGTATCAAAATTGCAGTAAAAGATACCTTATTAAAAGGCTTTATTATAGATTCTATACGCTATATCCCCTTTAGTGGCGGTAAAGAGATTTCAATGGAGGCAATAGTGGCCAAAGTTTCGGGAGTAGATGTACCTCTTTTTGAAGCCTCTGCCCCCTACGACTACCTCCTTCTTGGATTAGATAGACAGCTTGTAATCAACCTGAACCACGATAGAACTTCGGTAGGAAGATATCCCGGTCTTAGAGTTGGAAGTATAGAGTCGCCTAACAACAATGCAGGAAATTGGGAATAATGTTTAATGCCTATTATTGTCAATAATCAGTTTCGGCGAGAGAAGAGCGCTCAATATAGATTATCCATTCAAGCCGACTTGAATGGATTTTCTTTTTCTATAGTAGCACCCTTTGAGAATCGATTGCGATATCTCTACCACTCTCTTGTGGAACATCAAGCGAGCTCTGAAGAGCTCGCTGCAGAAAGTTTTAAAAAATTTTTAGAAGAGGATTCCCCTCTTAGAGACAGATACATGGGTGTAGAGATACTCTGTAACCACCCAAAATATACAGCTATACCAACTCTGCTCTACACCCCCGATAGGGCACTTAGCGTCCTTAGCAAGGTACACTCTATAGATGAGTTAGATGAGATACACTCCGTAGAGCTTCCCCACTGGCAGATGACCCTTATCTACACTCTTAATGGAACAGTTATGAATTTAATGAAGCAGTACCATCCTCAATTTCATTCATACCACTCCATTGAGACCTATCTAAAGTATCTTCCCTATTTTAAAGAGCACAATAAAATATTTTTCCAATATTTCAACGGGTTCTCAACAATAATTGTAGTTGAAAAAACCACCCTAAAATTTTTAAACTCCTTCCCCACCCTACACTTCACTACTGCCCTATACCATCTCCTTTCCGTTGTAAACGAGGTGCAATTTAACCCCAATCACACCACTCTATACATAAGCGGCTCTTTAAAAGAGATGGAAATTTTTGATCTCTCCAACTATTTTTCTCAGATAAAATTCTTTAGAAATCCTGAGCTTCCTCTACCGGATGAACACTCCGAATTGAGATACTCCACCCTACTATTCGATAGAAAACGGTAGAGTACCCTCGCCAACTACACCCACAATGAGAATAACCGGAGGAGTTTACAGAGGCTCAATAATTAGAGCTCCCAAAAGCCTAAAAGTACGGGCCACCACCGATTTCACCAAAGAGGCACTCTTTAACATCTTAACCAACAGTTACAACTTCCAAGAGTTAGAGGTACTCGATCTCTTTGCCGGTATAGGCTCAATAACATATGAATTTGCTTCAAGAGGCACTAAAAAAATAGTTTCGGTAGAGTTGAATCAACTGCACTACAACTTTATAAAAAGAGAGCTCCGTCGTTTTAAATTCAATATGGTTGAGCTTATAAGAAGAGATGCTTTAGAGTACATTGCCAACTGCAGCAGTCGGTTTCATATAATCTTTGCAGACCCTCCATACAACGCCCCTTTTATTGAGCAGCTCCCTGCCCTTATCTTAGATAGGGGTCTATTGCAAGAGGAGGGGCTCTTTATTTTAGAGCACTCCTCACGCCATAACTTCTCTTCACACCCACAAATAGTAAAAGAGAGGAGGTATGGCGACTCCTATCTCTCATTTTTTATCAATAAAGAGAGAAAAAATTTGTAAATCCAAAAATCAACTCTATCTTTGTTTTCTCTAAAAGAGACTGGAGCGGTAGTTCAGCTGGTTAGAATACCTGCCTGTCACGCAGGGGGTCGCGGGTTCGAGTCCCGTCCGTTCCGCAAAAATGATTCATTCGATTTTTAAGAGGGAGTTTTATAACTCCCTCTTTTTTATTACAAATAACTATATCTGTATAGAAAAAACAATGCTTCTTCAGTTGGCCTATCCCACAACCTCTGCAATTATCCCGATAAAACCCGAACTGCGACGCTCTCCCAAAGTGCTGTGGCTGGATAGCGGCCTTATCAATCCGGTTTAGGTTAAGTTGGGAAGTAACTCCAAACTCAAATCCCTGCATCAACTTATGGAGCAGGCCCCGCACTCCACTGCAGTACAATTACGGGCCGGGCCGGCCTCCATTAATATAGATTAAATTGCTATTTTAGAGAAAATCGAGAGTAGTATGAGAAAGATAATTACAAGCGAGAGAATTCCAATCAAAATGTGGTTAGAGGATATAGATGAAGACTCTCTCCAACAGGCCAAAAATTTAGCAAATCTCCCCTTTGCATTTAAACATATAGCTCTTATGCCAGATACACATCTTGGTTACGGCATGCCAATAGGTGCAGTTTTAGCAACCAAAGGGGCAATAATCCCCAATGCAGTTGGAGTAGATATTGGTTGTGGCATGTGTGCAGTAGAGAGCAATATAGAGAGCAGTTCCCTCTCTAAAAAAGAGCTCATCTCTATTATTGACAATATCAAAAAGATAGTTCCTTTAGGCTTCCGGCACCATAAAAAGGAGCAGAGCAGAGATAAGATGCCCCAAAATTTCAATATAGATGGGCTAAAGATAGTAAGAGAAGAGTATAGCTCTGCTTTAAGGCAGCTTGGCACCCTTGGTGGGGGAAACCACTTTATAGAGTTACAAAAAGATCAGGCAGGAAAGCTCTGGATCATGATTCACTCCGGAAGTAGAAATATAGGGTTGAAAATAGCCCAACACTACAACAAAATTGCAAAGAGATTGAGCAGCACTCTAAATCCCTCAATAGATCCAAAGTGGGATTTAGCCTATCTTCCACTAAATAGTAGTGAAGCCAACCACTACTTCCAAGAGATGGAGTTCGCCATCTCTTTTGCCTTTGCCAACCGAAGCTTAATGATGGAGCGGGTAAAGGAGGTTGTAACCAACCATATAAAGGGTGTTCAATATGGCCCAATCATCAACATTGCCCACAACTATGCCGCTCGGGAAGAGCACTTTGGAGAGAGGGTAATTGTGCATCGCAAAGGGGCCACAGCTGCTTTTGTGGGAGAGGTTGGAATTATACCCGGTTCACAAGGGAGCAGCTCCTATATAGTAGAGGGATTAGGCAACCCTCACTCTTTCAAATCGTGCTCTCATGGCGCAGGTAGAGTAATGAGCCGTAAAAAGGCTATACGAGAGTTAGATTTAGAGAGAGAGAAAGAGAGGTTAGACAAAATGGGGATACTACATTCTATCCGAAACCGTTCCCACTTAGAAGAGGCAACTTCGGCCTATAAAGATATCACCAAGGTAATGGAGCTTCAAAACGATTTGGTAAAGATTAAAAGCGAACTCACCCCATTGGCTGTGATAAAAGGGTAATATAGGCTACTGCTCTATAACTCTACCAATCCCTTTTTGTACAACCCTCTTTATTGGAGGATTGCCTTTATATATCACATTACCAATACCACTTGAGATAATATCAATCTCCCGAGAAGCGCGGCAAACTATATTGCCCACCCCTTCACTCTTTACTGTGGCATAGAGGGAACTCATCTCGCCGGCATCAATATTTCCTACACCTTCAGACTCAATTATAAGTGTATGGGAGGCCCCCTTTAGAGTCATTGTTCCCACCCCTTCAGCCTCAAATTTGGCTTTATGGGCGCGTAGATTGTCGCTACTCACCTTTCCCACCCCTTTAGACTCAACCTCAATGTTCCAGAGCTCAAAATCACCGGCAAAGTGCAGATTACCAACACCTTTATTTTCAACTTTTGTATAGTTGGCCGCATAGAGGGTAATAGCCACTTTATTGATCTCCTTTTTTCTACTAATACTCACTCTTCTATCCCCTTTATTAGTATAGATATAGAGCTTACTCTCCTTAAATTCAACCACTATTTGATCTACCAGCTCCTTTTCGCCACTAATTTCAACCCTATGGCCCTCTCCCTGTCTTATCTGGATATCTGCTCCAGCTACATTGAACTTGACAACATCAAATTGAGCCAACTCTAAATTTTTCTCTACCCTATTTTGAGTAGCTTTTACACTCTCTCTACCCACTGAGTTCTCTTTTGCTACAATAGTAGCAAAAGAGGAAGTTGCTATAATAATCAAGAGCAACATATTAGTTATAAATACTCTTTTCATCTCTTAAATTTGTTATAAATTATCGTTTTTTACTCTCAATTTCTACTCTTTCTATCAAATTTTTAACATCTATCTGCAAAAGTATCATTTTTTTCACAATTTGAGGAAGCTCCTCATTAAAGAACAACTCTCTATAGAGTTCAATAACCCTCTCTTTAGCTCCAGAGGATATAAAGAAGCCCACCCCTCTTTTATCGAAGAGAACTTCAACCCCTTTTAGATATTCAAAGCTGCGCATTACTGTATTTGGATTGACACCCAAAAGGGCACTAAACTCCCTAACAGAAGGGATACGCTCCCCTTCGGGATACTCTCCTGCTATAACCTTTTCACAAATATGGTCCGATATCTGCAGATATATTGGCTTATGGCTATCGAAATTCATCTTTAAAACTTTAACTCCCCCATCTTTAAAACTTTAACTTTCTCATCCTAAAATAGGAGAGAGCCGCCAACCCCACCGCAGTAGATGACAACACTATTTTAATTACAATGGTAAAGAGTGCTTTACCTTTCGAAACTGCATATATTAGACTCTCTACCAAATTGCTCCAACTCTCTTTGGGGATCAATAGAGAGATTAAAAGAGCAACTACCCCCACCCCAAAATGAAAAGCCAATAGGGAACCAATGAGCTTGAAAAACTTTTTGGAGAGAAACAAAAGATTGGAGAGAACCACAAGTTGCTGAACAATTAAGAGGGAGATAAGAGTGCCGAATGGTATATCGCTAATAAATTGTAAAACTCCTCTAATAGCCTCCCCTTTAAAAAGTGGGGCAGCCACTATAGAGAGTATAGCATCTACCCCACCATAAAGAGAGAGAGCAGTCAATGGGGCAAAGAGAAGGGTGGTCAACTCCATAAAGATAAACTTCTCAAAAGTTGAAGCGGGCACCATCACCCCAATCAAACCTCTACTGGGGTGATTTATCTCATAAAAGAAGAGATAGGGCGAGAAGAGAAAAAGAATCGTTACAATATTGAGAAGTAACTTTGTACGGAACTCTAACCCAATTAGTTGATAATTAAGCAATAGATTTACCAATAAAAAAAGAGGGGGCAATGCCGCAACCACTATTGCCAAATAGCGCTCCTTTCTGCTATAGTTTATAACACTTCTTTTGGCCACCAATAAAAATCTATTGATATTAAAAAAATTATTTGCCATAACATCACTCTTTAAAAAGTTCTTTAATCAACTCTCTATTATTGATAGTAACATTGAAGAGAGCCTCAAGATCTACTCTACTTTCTACACCTTCACTGTTTTTTCTAACCGTCAGATACCCTCCCGGGACCGCCTCATAATAGAGGGCATCATGTGGAATAAGGCTCTCTATAGAGAACCTAATTTTTTTAGATATCTCCTCTAAGCTATTATTTAAAAGGGTAGAGCAATTATCTAAAATTATAATTGGATCTATTAGATTCTCTAAATCCCGCACCTGATGGGTAGCGATAATAGTAGAGCTATCTTCCAAAGAGTATTCCGAAAGAATAGCCCTTAAAAGCCCTTTAGAAGGGATATCCAAGCCGTTGGTTGGTTCGTCTAACAGAAGCAGACTCACATTGGTAGCTAAGGCAAAAGCAATTACCCCCTTCTTCGCCTGCCCGTAAGAGAGCCCTCCAAATCTCTCTTTTGGATTTAAAGAGAAACGATCCAAAATTTCATAAAATTTTTCACTATTCCAATTTGGATAGAGTGCTCCATTCCCCTTTGCAAAAGAGGCAATACTCTGCTCCCTTTTAACAAAGTTCAACTCTTCGGGAAGATAGAAGAGCTCCCCCAACAGAGATGGAGCTCTCTTAAAGGGGCTCTCATTTAATATAGTACAACTCCCCGCCGTTGCTCTTTGAAGACCACTCAAAATTTTAAAAAGAGTGGTTTTACCCACCCCATTCTCTCCAAGAAGGCCATACATCTTACCCCTTTCAAGGGAGAGCGAGATATTGCTAAGTACCCTCTTTCTTCCGTAACTGAATGATAGATTCTCAATATTTACCATTTTATAGAGCTTATAGGTGTATTACTGCTATAGTACACTACAAAGGTAATTGTTATTTTGTAACTTCCAAATATTTTTATAAAAGTAAAATTGATAATAAAATTCTCCTTTTTTAGCTATCTTGTTTTCTGAAGAAATTTAATTTAAAATTAACCTATCATATTATGAAGAGTAGGAAAAAAGCTTTAACCCGCACTTCAGGAGCACCGGTAGTCGACAATCAAAACTCTATGACCGCAGGACCCAGAGGACCTATGCTACTACAAGATGTATGGTTCCTTGAGAAATTGGCCCATTTCGACAGAGAGGTGATTCCCGAAAGACGAATGCACGCCAAAGGATCGGGAGCATTTGGAACATTTAAAGTCACTCACGACATCACAAAATACACTAAGGCAAAACTATTCTCTAAAGTTGGCAACAGCTGTGAAATCTTTGCCCGTTTCTCTACCGTTGCCGGAGAGAGGGGAGCTGCCGATGCCGAACGGGATATACGCGGTTTTGCAGTAAAGTTCTACACAGAAGAGGGCAATTGGGATTTAGTTGGAAACAATACCCCTGTATTCTTCCTTAAAGATCCCTTGAAGTTCCCCGATCTCAACCACGCAGTAAAACGCGACCCCAAAACCAACCTCCGTAGTGCCAAGAACAATTGGGACTTCTGGACCAGTCTTCCAGAATCTTTCCATCAGGTTACCATTACAATGAGCGATAGGGGAATCCCCGCCTCCTACCGCAATATGCATGGATACGGCAGCCACACATATAGCATGATAAATAGCAACAACGAAAGGATTTGGGTGAAGTTTCATCTCCGTACCCAACAGGGGATTAAAAATCTTACCGACCAAGAGGCAGAAGAGATAATTGCCAAATGTAGAGAGAGCCATCAGCGCGATCTATTCTACAATATAGAGGAGGGGAACTTTCCTAAATGGACTATGATGCTACAGGTTATGAGCGACAAAGAGGCCAAAGAGCATAAAGTAAACCCCTTCGACCTCACTAAAGTGTGGTCTCAAAAAGAGTTTCCCCTTATAGAAGTAGGTGTTATGGAGCTAAACCGCAATCCCGAAAATTACTTTGCCGATGTAGAACAGGCAGCCTTCAATCCCGCCAACACCATCCCTGGAATTGGACTCTCTCCAGACAAAATGTTGCAGGGGCGACTCTTCTCCTACGGCGATGCCCAACGCTACCGCTTAGGGGTCAATCACCACCTAATCCCGGTGAACCAAAGTAAAAACCCCCACCACCACTCCTACCACAGAGATGGGCAGATGCGTACAGATGGCAACTACGGTGCCACCTTGGCATACGAGCCCAACTCTTACGAAGAGTGGCAGGAGCAGCCCCAATATAAAGAGCCGCCATTGGAGCTGAGCGGAGCAGCCGACCATTGGGATCACTACCAAGATAGCGACGACCACTTCACACAGGCGGGAGATCTCTTCCGGCTTATGACTCCTGAGCAGCAGCAGCTTCTATTCGAAAATACAGCAAGACATATGGGCGATATTCCAACAGAGATAAAAGAGCGCCACATTGCCCACTGCCTAAAAGCAGACAAAAACTACGGCAAGGGGTTAGCCAAAGTTTTGGGAATTAAAAAGTAGAGAGTTGTGGTACAATCTACTCCCATTAGAGCCCCCATTGGCAAGAGAGCTCCATCTAAAACTCTTCTTCCATTGAGGGCTCTTCTTTTACAACTTACACTCCTGCTTTGGTGGGGAGGGGCTTTTGCACAACACCACCCAAAGGAGAGGGAGTTGGATCTTAAAACTTTTCAAGAGCTTATAGCAAAATATGGCCAAGATAGCAGTTATCAAAGTAGAGAAAAAAGGGGCTCCCTAATTGTTGCATTGGCCAAAGAGTTTATTGGCAGCCCCTATCAATCTCATACCTTAGAGATAGAGCCTGAGGGCGTTAGGGTCAATCTACAGCAGTTCGACTGCTTTACTTTAGTAGAGAGTGTAGTAGCATTGGCAGCTACTATTGTTGGAGAAAATCACACCTTCGAAGAGTTTCGCCATCAACTACAACAACTCCGTTACCGTAATGGAGCTGTTACCGATTGGAGTTCCAGATTACACTACACTTCCGATTGGATAGCCTATAACAGCAAGAGGGGGCTATTCAAAAATATATTGACCCTAAAGGTTGGAGTGCCAAT
The DNA here is from genome assembly GCA_964512295.1 of uncultured Muribaculaceae bacterium. Lineage (GTDB taxonomy): Bacteria > Bacteroidota > Bacteroidia > Bacteroidales > UBA932 > Bact-08. Next base: position 57,161 of record CAZEGL010000001.1, on the reverse strand, counting down.
CCACTTCAACCTAAATTTTATCTCTACCCACCCCAACAGCTATAGGGCGCTACAAAAGAACCCCCATCTACTTCCCAACATAGAGAGGAGCGAAAGGGAAGCCTCTAAAATAGAGCACCTCTATCTCCCAAAAGAGGAGATAGAAGAGAAAAAGGGGCTACTAAAAGATGGCGACATAGTTGCCTTTGTTACAACCGTCAAGGGGCTTGATATCTCTCATGTAGCTATTGCTTATCTTGAACCCTCTGCCCAAAATTTAGAGAGTAGAAGAGATACCCAAAAGAGAGTTACCTTTATACACGCCTCCACAACAAAAGGAGAGGTCACTGTAGAGCCTCTCTCTCTACAACAATACACCTTGCGCTCTAAAACAAATAGAGGGGTAATGGTAATTAGGGCTATTTTTTAGAGAGATCTTTCTCTACATCGGCATAATCGAGACACTTGTTGTAGACATCCATAGCTGCCAAACTCATCCCCATTTTAGAGTATCCTCCATCGTGATAGAGGTTCTGCATAGTCACTTTTTTTGTAAAATCGGAAAAGAGGGTCAAAATATAATCGGCACACTCAGCAGCGTCGGCATTACCCAATGGTGACATCTTGTCAGCAAAATCCATCAGCTTCTCAAAGCCCATAATACCACTTCCCGCAGTTGTCATAGTTGGAGATTGAGATACGGTATTGATTCTTATATTTTTCTCCCTACCGTATATATAGCCGAAGCTCCGGGTAATAGACTCCAATAGAGCCTTGGCATCTGCCATATCGTTATAGCCGTATAGAGTTCTCTGTGCCGCCACATATGAGAGCGAAACAACAGAACCCCATTCATTTATAGCATCTAACCTACGACAAATTTGTAAAATTTTATGCAGTGATAAAGCCGAAATATCCAATGTCTGTTGAAGATAGTGATAGTTTAGATTATCGTAGGTCAACCCTTTTCTAACATTGGGAGACATTCCTATAGAGTGTAAGATAAAATCAAATTTTCCACCCAAAAATTCCATACCCTTTGATATAAGGTTCTCCAAATCTTCTAATTTGGTAGCATCTGCAGGAATGACAATTGAATTCAATTTTTCTGCCAACTGCGAAATGGTTCCCATCTTCATAGAGGCGGGGGTGTTGGTGAGTACTATTTGTGCCCCCTCTTGATAAGCTCTTTCTGCTGTCTTCCAAGCGATAGAGTGTTCATTGAGAGCTCCAAAAATTAGCCCCTTCTTTCCTTTTAGTAGATTGTTGTACATCTTAAACTATTTAAATGGTTATAAAACGAGCAAAAATATTAAAAGTTCCTTTACGGCACAATGTTTGTATTAATCAATATTTTCCAATAGAAATTATATAAAGATAAAAAGAATTTAATAGAAAGAGATAAGATGGGTGCAATGAGAGAGAAAATTGTTGGTTCCATTAAACGAAACTTACTTACAATTATAGGTGGAGGTGTTGGGGCAATAGCCGGTTTTTTATACTGGTATCTTATTGGTTGTAAGACGGGAGGATGTCCAATCACCTCCTCACCCATCAACAGCACACTCTATGGAATCCTATTGGGTGCACTAATATTTAGTATTTTCAAAAAAAATTAATTAAATTATTTATAAACAGAGCTCTTCGGAGAAATTAAATTACTTATGAAAACAATCAACCTGACTAAAGCCGACTTCTTAGAAAAGATTGCCAACTATGAGGCCAACCCCACCGAATGGAACTATTTGGGCGACAAGCCTGCCATTATAGATTTTTATGCCGATTGGTGTGGCCCATGTAAAATGGTAGCTCCAATATTGGAAGAGCTGGCAGAGGAGTATAAAGATCAAATATATATCTATAAAGTAGATACAGAAAAAGAGCAGGAGTTGGCAGCAGCCTTTGGAATTAGAAGTATCCCCTCTCTACTCTTTATCCCACAAGAGGGACAACCCCAAATGGCACAGGGAGCATTGCCAAAAGCGTCATTTAAAGATGCTATTGAGCAGGTACTTCTTAAAAAAGAGGAGTAATCTAAAGAAATTTCCTATTTTCATACTAAGTAGGAGTAGGAAATTTGACTCTCTACTGTCTAATGAATATACCGATAGAGCTTGTAGTGCCCTAATGGAGAAGAATGGAGAGAGAAAGTTGGTTAGAGAGATTCTCAATGGAGATCGAACCAAATTTCGTATAATAGTTGATAGGTACAAAGAGCAGTTGTTTCATATTGCAATAGGCTATTTGCATAGAGAAACGGATGCCGAAGAGGTTGTGCAACAGGCTTTTATTAAGGCCTATGCACAATTTTCTTCATTTAGGGGGGAGTCTAAATTATCTACCTGGCTCTACCGCATTACTGTAAACTGTTCACTCGATGAGTTGTCAAAAAGGAGGCGAAAAAGAGAGTTTATAAAGGAAGCACACCACTTCCAAGAGTTACGGGAGAATTTTAAAGGGGTAGTAGATCAAAACCCCGAAGAGCAACTCTTAAGTGCAGAGAAGAGAAGGTTGGTACAACAGGGGATCGACGCACTCCCCCTACAGCAGAGAAGCTCACTAATACTACAGCGCTACAGGGGGTTGTCACAAATAGAGATTGCGCAAATAATGGAGATTAGTGAAGGGGCAGTAGAGCAACACCTCTTTAGAGCCAAGAGAAACTTAAAAGAGTGGTTAATTAAAAAGGGTATTTAAAATGAGAAGCAAAGAGTTAGAAATTATAGATAGAGAGATTGCTATAGAACTTCAGCAGAGAGTCTCGCCAAATTTTACCAATAGGGTAATGGGAGAGATAGAGAGAGTAGAGAGGCGCCATACCCTTCTATTCAACTTTGTTGTTGTATCGGGAGTAGCCGCAGCTCTAATTGTAGCCTTTTTTCTTAGCAGCAGTTACCTCTCTCCACCAACCTCAACCACCACCCTAACTCTCAACGACACTCAAATAGAGAGTCTCTATCTATATAACTTTGAAGAGTAATAGAGAGTTGCAAAAAATTAATGGTATGAATAGTATAAAAGAGAGAAAAGTTTTAATTGCGTTAGTTCTGATATTGGCTCTGCTCAATATCACCACAATAGCCACGCTACTCCTTAAAGAGAGATACAATTCCAAGAGAGAGATTGCCATAACTCCAAACTCTCCTCCCCTTAGCGGGCGGCTCTTTAGAGAACAACTCAACTTCAATGTTGCCCAGATGGAGCAATATAGAGAGTGCAGTATGCTCCTTGAGGCGGAGCTCTCCCCTATATTCCGGCAAATGTCACACCACAAAGAGCAGTTGGAGCGGGAGCTAAATCTCTCAACACCCAATCTGCAACTGATTGAAAACTATTCCGACAGTATAGGGTTGGCCCATGCCCAAATTAAGATGGCCACCGCCCACTTCTATCTAAAGGTGAAGAGTGGTGCCACCCCCCAACAACAAAAAGAGTTGGCTCTCCTCTTTGCCCCTCTCTTTAGGGATACTCCTCAAATGCAAAGGGCAAGAGTTGGTAGAGGCGAAGGGAGGGGAGAAGGGCGCGGCGAAGGGCGAAGAGTTAGAGAACTTCAGGAAAATCTTAAGAATCGAAATTAAGTGAGTAGCGCCTTATATAAAATTTCGATAGGGTGATAGGCTCTTCTATTTGTACCGCTGTAAATCTGCTCTCTACAGGAGGTACCCGGAGCAGAAATTATAACATTGTCGCCACTCTCCCTTACAGCAGGGAAGAGCTTTTGTTCACCAATCTCCATTGAAAGCTTATAGTGTTCCCTCTCATATCCAAAAGAGCCCGCCATACCACAACATCCACTATCAAGAGTTCTAACCCTATAGTTTTTGGGAATAGAGAGCATCTTGGCAGAAGCTTCAATAGAGGCCAAACTCTTCTGATGGCAGTGTCCGTGAAGTAAAATCTCAAGCTCTTCGGAGCTAAAGAGAGAGCTCTCTATCCTACCCTCTTCAAACTCCTTCATAATAAACTCATCGTAAAGAAGAGAGAGGGTCGAAAGCTGTTGAGCACTCTCCCTTAGCTCCTGTGGTACAATATTGGGGTACTCGTCTCTAAACGACAATAGAGCAGAAGGCTCTATACCAACCAATGGACTCTGTTGCGAAACAACTCCACTAAGAGCCTTTACATTCTTAATAGCCAATCTCCTCCCTCTCTTTAGCAACCCTTTAGAGAAGGAGCCCCTACCACTCTCATAGTGGTTGGGTATTATAACCCTATAACCCAATCGCCCCATAAGTTTAATAAAGGCTATTCCCACCTCTGTATCGTTTTGGTTGGTAAACTCATCGGCAAAAAGATAGATAACCTTAGTAGCAGAAGGGGGCGGAGTGTAGCTGCGCCACCAACTCCTCAAACTCTTTTGGGAGATAGTGGGAATAGATCTCTCACTGCTGAACCTAAGAGCCCTCTTCAAAATAGATGAGGTTACTTTATTGGATATCAAAAAATTATATAGCTTTGGAATAGCTGCCCCCACTCTCTGTAAAGATGAAATATGGGCAATTAGAAGGGTACGGAAAGGGGTTCCCTTGGCGTTATAGTAGTGTTGAAGATACTCCGCTTTATAGCTTGCCATATCTACATTGGAGGGGCACTCGCTCTTGCACCCTTTACAGCTCAAACAGAGATCCAACGCCTCCACCACCTCCTTTTGTGCAAAAGGATTTCGTTTTGTTGGGTGTGTTAGAAGTTCTCTTAAAATATTGGCCCTACCACGGGTAGAGTCCACCTCATTGAGTGTAGCCCTATAGCTTGGGCACATAGTTCCATTAAATAGATGAGATTTTAGACAATCTCCCGAACCATTACACTGTTCGATAGCCCTCATATACCCCCCCTCTCTATAGAAGTGGAAAAAGCTCTTAAACTCTTTAGTCTCTACATCCTCTTCATAGCGTAGAGAGCTCTCCATTGGTGGAGTATCTACAATCTTACCTCTATTGAATATTAAATTGGGGTCAAATACCCTCTTGAGCTCACCCATCACACGGTAGAGAAACTCTCCATACATAAGAGGTATAAATTGCCCCCGCAACCTCCCGTCGCCATGCTCGCCACTAAGCGAACCACCAAAGCGCTTTACCAACAGAGCGCTCTCTTGAGCGATACTCTTAAAAATTGCCCTATCGTGGCTACTCTTCAAGTTTAGAAGGGGACGAATATGAAGTTCGCCACTCCCAACATGGGCGTGGTAAACACACTCAAGAGAGTATCGCTCCAACAAACTTTGAAACTCATGGATATATTGTGGTAGCTTATGGGGCGCTACAGCAGTGTCTTCAATCACAGAGACCGACTTAACATCGCCACTCATAGATGAGAGTAGCCCCAATCCCGATTTTCTAAGCTCCCAAACCTTCGGTGCCTCCTCTTTATAGATATAGGAGCAGTGATAGACCAATCCACTCTCTAAAAGGGCTCTCTCTGCACTTTTACCTATCTCTTCGAGAGTCTCCAAAGAGTGGGAGGCAAACTCAATAATTAAAATTGCAGCGGGATCCCCCTTAATGAAGAAGCGGTTTTTTCTCTGAGTAAGGTTTTCTTTACTAAGCTCCAATATATTGGAATCCATAAGCTCAACGGCAGTAGGATTGTGCTCCAATGCCACTAAATTGGCTTTTAGAGCCTCCTGTAGAGAATTGGAGTGTGCACACAATAGAAGAGTCTCTTCTGGAGGAAGAGGCACCACATTGAGTTTCACTTCGGTAACCAATGCCAAAGTGCCCTCGGAGCCTGCCAACAGCTTACAAAGATTATAGTTCGACTCAAAAAAAAGATCTAAAGCGTAGCCACTATTTCTTCTCTTTACCTGAGGGTCGGGGAACTCCTTCTCTACCTCGCTCCTCACCTTTTTATTTGAGATAAGGGAGGCCATATACCTGTAAATATCACCCTCCAACCCTTTAAGTTGCTGCTTATCAAGAAATTCCTCTTCGCTTAAATCTCTAAAATGTGCAGTAGAACCGTCGGCCAGAATCACCTTAGCCTCCAGCAGATGGTCTCGAGTAGAGCCCCAAATAAGAGAGTGTGCCCCACAGGAGTTGTTTCCAACCATCCCACCAATATTGCATCTGTTAGAGGTAGAGGTTTCCGGGCCAAACCACAATCCAACCTTAGAGAGCTCTCTATTGAGCCTATCCAATACAATACCGGGCTCTACCCTCACCCAACTCTCCTGCCGGTTAATCTCTAAAATCTTATTGAAGTGGTGAGAGATCTCTACCACCACCCCATCTCCAACAACCTGTCCCGCCAAAGAGGTGCCTGCTCCCCTTGGAATTATATATCTCCCATTTTGGGAAGCCCACCTAACCAACTTAACCAACTCCTCTTGGCTCTTTGGGTGTGCAACTCCATATGGAATCTCCCTATAGGGAGAGGCATCGGTAGCATAAAGAATACGAGAGAGTAAATCTTCTTTTATCTTCATCTCCTTTGCTATATGGGCTTTACTCCAAACTGGGTTAGACGGTACCCCTCTCCACTTTCGGGGCAGAGAGCAACTCCATTGCTATCAAATTGAAGTTTTGCACCGTATCGGCTCACCCAACCCACTCTACGGGCAGGATTGCCTACCACCAAAGCAAAAGGTGCAACCGGTTTAGTTACCACAGCTCCTGCACCCACAAAAGCATACTCCCCAATATCGTTTCCACAAATAATGGTTGAGTTGGCCCCCACGGTGGCTCCCTTTCCTATGCGAGTCTCTATAAAACTCCCCCTTCTATCTACAGCACTTCTTGGATTAAGCACATTTGTAAAGACTGCCGAGGGACCTAAAAAGACATCATCTTCACATATTACCCCCGTATAGATCGAAACATTGTTCTGCACCTTCACATTACTGCCCAATATAACTCCTGGCGAAATCACAACATTTTGACCAATATTACATCTCTCCCCCACCCTGCACCCCTCCATCAAATGGGAGAAGTGCCAAATTTTAGTACCACTCCCAATAGTGGCTCCATCGTCTATTACAGCACTCTTGTGAGCAAAATAGTCCATCTCAATCTCTTTTCTCTATCACAAATTTACTCTATAATTTTGCAATAGAGAAAAGTTCCCATTTTTTTTGCCCTACACTCCCCAAAAAAGGGTGATTATTCCCCAAAGATTATTCCCCAAAAGAGAAGTGGTTAATAGGATTTACCCCCACTCCCCCATAATAGCTTTCAACCACACTCCCTTTTACCCACACCTCCCTACTTAGATTATTGGGATTGTCGGCCAAATTTAAACTGTTGCGAATCTCTCCTTGAGCGAGAGCAACAGCGGCGCACAACTCTCTCTGCCCTTGGTTTGGAGCTCTACCCAACGCTATATTGGTAGCCACATCAAAGGGGGGAGTTGTAGAGATAGAGCTCCCTTTAAGAGTACCCACAATAAAACCGGTTACCCAAACCCCTTTAGCCCCAATAAAATTGGAAAGCTCATCTACCAAAATAGCTCTCTCCATAGAGCTGCCATCCCTTCTTTCACCTACTACAACCTCTTCATTTACTACAACTACACTACTATCTACCTCAAATTGCCAAAAAGCTATTGGGCTCTCTGTAGGGTCGCCTCCCCCTCCAGAAGAGGAGGTAGAGGAGTGCAAATTAAGGGTGAGCAGTTCCGATTCCCTTATTACCCTTCTTGCAAGGAAGAGATAATCGTAGCTATTTCTTAAAGAGACAGTTAAACCACCCGGAGCAACAAAAAGATATCTGCTCTCGTGGAATGGGTAGTGTGCGACACTATTTAAATCTTCAACCTCAACATTATAGTTGCCAAATCGCTCCAAAAAAGAGTGAGAAAAGGTTAACCTAACTGCCCCACTCTGTAGAGAACATAAAATTGAGAGATTTACACTTTTCCCACTCTCTACTACAATTGTAGCATAGTGTGCAAAAAGAGGAGTATCGAAATTGGCCCTTTCAAAAAGTGTAGAGAGCACCTCTATATCCCAACTGCCCGGTTCAACCGCAATTTCGACAGGACGATTGCCATAGCTTCCGCTATAGGCCACTTCACCATTCTCACCCCTAATGGTTAAAATAAAATCATTGCTGTCTGGGAGCGCATAATTGAAATGGTCTGACCAACTCCCCCCTTTCGTTCCACAGGGGGAAGAGAGGTGTTCACCTCTCTCTGCAATTGAGTTGTTGAGCCTCTCTTCTAAAGAGTTATAGAACTGCTCCGGTGCAAAAGAGAGTCTAATCTTACCGGGAACCTTAGGAGCCTCCTCTATAAAAGAGAGCCTTTCACACGATAGAGATAGAGAGGCAAATAGATAGAGTGCACAACCAAAAGAAAAATAATAGAAAAACCTACCCTTCATAACCAACACCCTCCATTTAAAATTTATCTGCTACAAGATAGAGTCAAGAGATGGAAAAGAAAAATAGAAATAGATAAAGTGCAATAGAGAGGGGTAAAATCATAATGAGGCTTTATCGAACGATAAAACCTCATTACTTAACCTAAACTTAAACTATGAAAAACTTCAATTAAATAATATACAAATGGCGTGCCACAATTTAAAAAGAGAGATTAAATAGCTCTAATTTTCGCAAATTTAAGAAGTAGGGTTTTCTTTCCTCCCAAATCAAACTCTACTATCGCCTTCATTTTCAATGCCTGCCCCTCCAATTGCAAGATTGTGCCGTGGCCAAACCTATCGTGCTCTACTCTTTGCCCCTCTTTAAATGTAGAGTAGTGATCGGCCTTAAAGTTTGGATTGGGAGGAGGGATGGGAGCTCTTACCGAATTTCTAAACGAAGAGAGTGTTGGAGTAGCTGTAGAGTTGGAGCGAGGGGGAGAAAAGAGCCCCGAACTCTCTCTTTTTTCAGGTACCCTTCCCATTCTAAAAGTTAGCGATGAGGAGAGTTCAACAAATCTTTTATCAATCTCGTTTAAAAAGCGGCTCGGCTGATTGTACTGATAACTGCCCCATCGAAACCTACTCTCTGCACAAGAGAGCCAAAGCTCCTTTTTGGCTCTGGTAATAGCCACATACATCAATCTGCGCTCCTCCTCCAACTCTTTTGAATTGGAGAGATTGTCACAAGAGGGGAAGAGATTCTCTTCACACCCCACAACAAAGAGGTGGTCAAACTCCAACCCCTTTGCCGAATGGATAGTCATAAGGGTAACAGCACCCTCCTCCAACTCCTCCTCCATTGAATCTACAGAGCTCAAAAGGGAGACCCTCTCTAAAAAACTCGAAAGAGAGAGAGACTCCTCAAAAGAGTTGGAGAGAGAGGGATCGCTCCCTTCATCCTCCATACCATCTTCGCTATTTTGAACCTCCTCAATAAAAGAGGCAATCGAATTAAAGAGCTCCTCTACATTTCTAACTCTACTCAACCCTTCGGTAGAGTTGTCTCCCTTTAGCCAGGTTGAATAGCCGCTCGCCAAATATATCTCATAAGCTATATCGTATGCATTACTGCTGGAGAGTTTAACAGCTACCCCCTCAATCATATCGCAAAATTTATTGAGAGAGCCAACTGTAGCGGCTCTAATTGAATGTGAATCCATATTGTTGGAGAGCTGCCGTACCCCATCCCAGAGAGAGAGTTGCCGCTCCCCGGCAAAGGAGAGCAGACGATCGATAGTGGTGTCGCCTATCTTACGGGAGGGGCGATTGACCACCCTTTTAAAAGCTTCGTTGTCGTGGCGATTCACTATTAACCTAAAGTAGGCAATCATATCCTGAACCTCTACATAGTCGTAAAAGGAGTGTCCACCGTAAAGTTTGTAAGGAATAGAGCGTTTACGCAAAGACTCCTCCAATACCCTTGCCTGTGCATTGGTACGATATAGAACGGCAAAAGAGTTGAAAGAGGCAGCACTCTTGTAGGTTGCAGAGAGCATCCTTTCGGCCACTTCGTCTGCTTCATATTTGTCGTTAGTAGAGCTCCATATCTTAATTTTTTCACCTACCTCCCCTTTAGAGAAGCACCTCTTCTTAAGTTGAGAAGGATTTTTAGCAATCAAAGAGTTGGCTGCATTTACAATCATCTGTGTAGAGCGGTAGTTCTGCTCCAAACGAAACTCTTTCGCTTCGGGAAAGTCTCTATTGAAATTTAAGATATTCTCTATCCTCGCTCCTCGAAAAGCATAGATACTTTGAGAGTCATCCCCCACTACACATAGATTTCTATGGATAGCGCTCAATTTCTTTATTATCAAATATTGAGCATAATTGGTATCTTGATACTCATCTACCAATATATATTGGAATCTATTTTGAAGAGTTTGTAGCACTTCTGGAAAATCTCTTAATAATATATTGGTATAGAGCAATATATCATCAAAATCCATAGCCTGCGCCTGGCGACATTTTGAACTGTATAGAGTATAAATATCCCCTATTCGAGGAACTCTACCTTTGGCATCCTCCTTTTGTAAAAGTGCGCTTTCGCTATACCTTTGAGCGGTAACCAAATTATTTTTGGCAAATGATATTCTGGAGTAGATTTTAGAGACTTTATACAACTTGTCGTCTAAGTTGAGCTCTTTGATACACTCCTTGTATAGACTTTTACTATTGGATTGATTGTAGATTGTAAAATTGGGCGAAAAGCCCAACAGCGAGGCATACTCTCTAAGAAATCTTACAAATATGGAGTGGAAGGTTCCCATCCACACTCCTCGTGCCCTATTCCCCTCTACCAGAGAGGAGATACGCTCCTTCATCTCTTTTGCCGCCTTGTTGGTAAAGGTTAAAGCAAGAATAGATGATGGAGCGATTCCATTCTGTATAATATTTGCAATTCTATAGGCAATTACCCTGGTTTTACCTGAGCCGGCACCTGCAATAATTAGAGATGCCCCATTAAACTGTTTAACAGCCTCTTTTTGAGATTGATTCAATTCTTCATCCCATAAATAAGATTCTCTCTTCATTCTGGCACAAATATAAATATTATGTATATTTGTGGCCAAATTATTTTTCAACAATGGTAAATCACATCAGATTAAAGAAAGGGTTAGATATTCCTCTTATGGGAGAAGCTCAACTCTCGGTTACCAAAAAAATTTCGCCAAAAATAATCGCTGTAAAACCAACCGACTTCAAAGCGCTCACTCCTAAATTATTAGTGAAAGAGGGCGATCAAGTTTCGAGTGGTGCACCTCTTTTGGCAGATAAAGAGAATCCCTCAATTAAGCTCTGCACTCCATTGGGAGGGCGGGTTAAAAGTATCATTAGAGGAGAGAAGAGAAAACTTTTGGCAGTTACTGTAGAGGTAGATCACTCTGCCGGTTCAATCGAACACAAACTCCCTCCACTCGACAAAGGCTCCCGGAAAGAGATTATAGAGCTTCTAATGGAGAGTGGGCTTTGGGTTTCTATCAAACAGCGCCCCTATGGAACAGCCCCTAATCCACAAGTGGTTCCCAAAGCAATCTTCATCTCCGGGTTCGACTCTGCCCCCCTTGCACCCAATATAGACTTTGTAGTAAAAGGGGAGATAGAGAGTATTGAGAGGGGGATCCAATATCTTTCAAAACTCACAAGTGGCGAAGTACATCTCTCACTACATGCATCCGATGTAGCTTCGTCGCCACTTCACAAATTGAACAATATAGTGCTCCACTCGTTCGATGGGCCACACCCTTCAGGAACGGTAGGGGTTCAGATTAATAAAATTATGCCTATAGGCAAGGGAGATACAATCTGGACAGTAGATATCCACTCTCTAATAGCTATAGGTAGACTCTTTTCAAAAGGGCACTTAGATCTAAAACGGGTAATTGCAGTTACCGGCCCCCGTGCCAAAAACCCCTCATATATAGAGACCCTCCCCGGAACCTCTATGGAAGAGATAGCCTCCTTTGAAGAGGGTGGCGGCGAACGCTCTACCCGCTATATTAGTGGAAATGTTCTTACCGGCAACAATGTAGGTAAGGAGGGCTTTTTAGGGTTTTTCCACAATCAAATTACCCTATTGGAAGAGGGAGACTATTATGAGATGTTAGGATGGATTAAGCCATTCAGACTCAAGAAATTCAGCACCTCCAGAAGCTATTTCTCGTGGCTCTTTCCTAAAAAGCAATATTCGTTAGATACCAACTTAAATGGGGGAGAACGCTCCTTTGTTATGACCAATATATATGAGAGAGTCACCCCAATAGATATCTACCCCACCCATCTTTTAAAGGCAATACTTGCCCACGATATAGATAAGATGGAGAGGCTCGGTATCTATGAAGTTATAGAGGAAGATTTAGCACTCTGCGAATTTGTCTGCCCCTCTAAAATTGAGGTGCAGCAAATTGTTTCGCAAGGGTTGGATCTTATGATAAAAGAGATGTCTTAATATATTTTAAATGAGATGAAAGGATTAAGAAAAATAGTCGACAACATAAAACCCACCTTTAGCAAAGGGGGAAAGCTCCATTTTCTACACTCTACCTTCGACGCTTTTGAGACATTTCTATTTGTCCCCAACAAAGTTACGGCCAATGGGAGTCATATAAGAGACAGCATAGATCTCAAGCGCATAATGTCTTTGGTTATAATGGCTTTGGTACCTGCTCTTCTCTTTGGAATGTGGAATGTTGGGTATCAAAACTCAATTGCCACCGGCACCACAAATACCATCCTTGCCAACTTTATCTTTGGCCTCTGGAAAGTTCTTCCAATGTTGGTAGTTTCGTATGGAGTAGGACTTGGTATAGAGTTTGCCGCAGCACAGATACGGGGGCACGAAGTGAATGAGGGTTTCCTTGTAACGGGAATATTGATTCCAATGATTATGCCGGTCGATCTCCCCTTATGGATGTTGGCTTTGGCGGTAGCTTTTTCGGTAATAATAGGAAAAGAGGTTTTTGGCGGAACAGGTATGAATATTTGGAACCCCGCTTTAGTGGCAAGGGCATTTGCCTTCTTTGCCTACCCCTCCTATATGTCGGGCGACAAAGTGTGGATAGCGGGATTGGGAAAAGGGAGAGAGATTTTAGACAGCTTTTCTGGGGCCACCCCATTGGCAAACGCACAGGCGGGGTTGGAGCTCCCCTCACTACAAGATATGTTTTTGGGTTTTATCCCCGGTTCGGTAGGCGAAACCTCTACCTTAGCAATATTGTTGGGTGGAGCCCTTTTAATCTATACCGGGATAGCGAGCTGGAAAGTGATCTTTAGCACCTTTGCCGGAGGCTTCTTCACAGCACTTCTATTAAATCTGTTGGCCCCTTCTCCAGACTCTTATATGGCTATTCCCGCAATAACCCATCTCTTGATGGGAGGCTTTGCTTTTGGAGCGGTATTTATGGCAACCGACCCTGTAACCGGTGCACAAACAGAGAAGGGCAAATGGATCTTTGGTATATTGGTTGGAGTTATGGCAGTTATAATTAGAGTATTTAACCCCGGCTACCCCGAAGGGATGATGCTCTCAATTCTACTGCTCAACACCTTTGCACCATTGATAGACCACCTGGTGATTCAAACAAATGTAAAAAAGAGGTTGCAGAGAGCCACCTCAAAATAACAGTATGATAAGATGGATACAAATAAAAATTCATACACACTAATCTATTCCGCCATATTGGTTGTTGTTGTAGCAGTACTTTTAGCTGCAGCCTCGTCGCTACTTAAAGATAAGCAGCAGCGCAACATAGAAATTGAGCTGAAACAGATGATTTTAACCTCTGTACATCTACTGGGCGAACTCTCCTCACAGAGCGACAAAGAGAGCTATATAGAGAGCGAGTATCAAAAATATATCAAAGACAGCTCTCTACTTATTCAAGAGATAGAGAGCCCCCTCTACATATGTGAGAAGGAGGGTGGAGAGAGATACTTTGTAATACCTCTACGGGGGGCAGGATTATGGGGGCCAATTTGGGGCTACATCTCTCTACAGGAAGATCTAAACACTGTTTATGGAGCTATTTTCGACCACAAAGGAGAGACTCCCGGCTTGGGGGCAGAGATCTCCACTCCACAATTTGCCTCACAATTTGGCGGAAAGAGACTCTTCAACGAAAGTGGCAAATTTATCTCCATCAAATCTGCCAAAGGTGGAGTTGCAGCAAAAGAGCCCCATAAATTTGATGCTATTTCGGGAGGTACAATCACCTCAGAGGCTGTTGAAGAGATGCTCTTCAAAGATATCAGAGAGTATCTCAACTCACTTGGAAAGAGCAATTAATTATAGAAAATTAGACCATTATGAATAAAAAAATATTTACAGAACCTCTCTTTTCTCAAAATCCGGTATCGGTTTTGGTATTGGGAATCTGTTCTGCCCTTGCCGTTACTGTCAAATTGGAGCCGGCAATTGTGATGGCACTATCGGTAACCATTGTCTTAGGCTTTTCGGAGGCTATAATCTCTGCTATCCGCCACACAATACCCAACAGAATAAGAATTATAGTACAGTTGGTTATTGTAGCATTCCTTGTAATATTGGTAGATCAGATATTAAAAGCCTACGCCTATCAGGTGAGCAAGCAACTTTCGGTTTTTGTTGGCCTTATCATTACCAACTGTATAATAATGGGGCGGATCGAGGCCTATGCCTTAGGCAACAAACCTCTCGACTCCTTTGTAGATGGTTTGGGAAACGGATTGGGTTACGGTATTGTATTGGTTGTGGTAGCCTTCTTTAGAGAGCTGTTCGGTTCCGGCACCCTCTTGGGTTTGCAAATAATACCCCATTCGTGGTATATCAAAAATGGCGGTTTCTATGAAAACAACGGACTATTTATACTTCCCCCAATGGCCCTTATCTTAGTTGGGCTATTTATATGGGTGCAGAGGTCTATTCAAAAAGAGTTAATTGAGGAGTAAATAAGCGAAGTTATGCAAGAGTTGGTAAACATATTTATAAAGTCGATTTTTATCGAAAATATGGTATTTGCATATTTTTTAGGAATGTGCTCATATCTGGCTGTCTCAAAAAATATTAAAACATCGGTAGGATTGGGGTTGGCTGTAGTTTTTGTCTTGGGTGTAACCCTCCCCATCAACTATCTGTTAGACAAATATATTCTCTCCAGCGGGGCGCTTGCCTGGTTAAGTCCAAGCTACGCTTCATTGGATCTAAGTTTTCTAAGCTTTATAATATTCATAGCTGTAATAGCTTCTGTAACCCAAATTGTAGAGATGGTGGTAGAGAAATATACCCCCGGCCTCTACTCCTCACTTGGAATATTTCTACCCCTTATTGCTGTGAACTGCGCTATTTTGGGAGGTTCGCTCTTTATGCAGGAGAGAGCCTACGAAACCTTGGCCCAAGCTACCGTATATGGAGTTGGCTCGGGTGTAGGGTGGTTCTTGGCAATCGTCTCCTTGGCAGCAATTCGCGAAAAGCTCTCCTACTCAAATGTTCCCGCACCTCTAAGAGGTCTTGGAATTACCTTTATAGTGGTGGGATTGATGGGTATCGCATTTATGAGTTTTATGGGCATCAAACTATAGAAGCACAATTATGAATATCGTACAGATAACAATTTTTGCAGTAGTAATCTTTTTGGCAGTAACCCTTCTATTGGTTATACTGCTTCTCTACACAAAACATAAACTTATCCCTTCGGGTAAGGTAAAATTGACCATCAACAAAAATAGAGAGTTGGAGGTACCCTTGGGTGACACAGTTCTTACTACCCTATCCAACAACAGCATCTTTCTCCCCTCTGCCTGTGGCGGAAAAGGGACTTGCGGTATGTGCAAATGTGTAGTGACAGATGGAGGGGGAGAGATTCTCCCCACCGAAGTTGGCTTCTTTACCAGAAAGGAGCAGCAGAGCCAATGGAGGCTTGGTTGCCAGGTAAAGATAAAAGAGGATATATCAATTGAGGTTCCGGAAGAGGTTCTCTCCATTAAAAAGTGGGAGTGTGAAGTTATCAGCAACCGCAATGTTGCCACCTTTATAAAAGAGTTTGTTGTAAAACTGCCCGAAGGGGAGTTCTTAGACTTTAAATCGGGTGGATATATACAGATCGATATCCCCAAATGTGAGGTAGATTTCTCCAAAGATATAGAGGTTGAACCCGAGTTTCATGAAGATTGGGACAAGCTCAAAATTTGGGATCTCAAAATGAAAAACAACGAAGAGACCTTCAGAGCCTACTCTATGGCCAACCACCCGGCCGAAGGGAACATTATAATGTTAAATATTAGAATAGCCACTCCACCTTGGGATAGAGTCAAAGGGAGCTTTATGAATGTCAACCCCGGAGTCTGCTCATCCTATATCTTCTCTAAAAAACCTGGCGACAAAGTGACCATTTCGGGCCCTTACGGAGAGTTCTTTATAAAAGAGAGTCAAAACGAAATAGTATTTGTAGGAGGAGGAGCGGGAATGGCTCCTATGCGTTCGCACATCTTCCATCTCTTCCAAACCGAAAAAACCAACCGCAAAGTGAGTTTCTGGTATGGAGCACGCTCTATGAGAGAGGTCTTCTACCAAGATGAGTTCGAAGCGATAGCCAAAGAGTTCCCCAATTTTGAGTTTCATCTTGCACTAAGCGAACCAAAAGAGGAGGACAACTGGAGCGGTCCCACCGGATTTATCCATCAGGTACTATTTGACAACTACCTCTCAAAACATGAATTCCCCGAAGATGTAGAGTATTACCTATGCGGTCCACCCCTTATGAATAGTGCCGTAACCAATATGTTGGACAACTTGGGTGTTCCCCCCGAAAATATCGCTTTCGACGACTTCGGTTAGAGGGGACGCCACTAAGGTTTCTAACTATAAATAGTTTGCAATTAGCAGGAAATTATCTATATTTGCACTCTAAAACTATTCGGTAAAACTGTTAAGCTATTGACTAAGAGCTCATAAGAAGATTAAACAACTTAAAAAGGGCCGCTTGCAGTTAAAATTTAATAAAAGAAGTATATGTACGCAATAGTTGAAATTGCAGGACAGCAGTTTAAAGTGAAGAGTGGAAACAAAATTTTTGTTCACCGCTTAGAGGGGGAGGAGGGCTCCCAAATAGAGTTTAACAGTGTGCTCCTCACAGAAGATAACGGTACTGTAGCTGTTGGAGCTCCTTTTGTAGAGGGTGTAAAGGTGAACGCCACCATATTAGAGCACCTCAAGGGCGACAAGGTTATAGTATTTAAAAAGAAGCGTCGTAAAGGGTATAGAAAAAAGAATGGCCATCGCCAATACCTTACCCGGCTTCAGATAGATAACATTGGTTAAAGCGTAGAAATTTAGATTATGGCACATAAGAAAGGAGTAGGAAGTTCCAAAAACGGACGCGACTCAAAGAGTAAAAGATTGGGAATTAAAATCTTTGGTGGGCAATTTGCCAAAGCTGGAAACATATTGGTTCGCCAGCGCGGTACTGTCCACAACCCGGGAGTAAATGTAGGAATGGGCAAAGATCACACCCTACACGCATTGGTAGATGGAGTTGTCCTTTTTAGAAAAAAGGCAAACAATAAATCATTTGTCTCTATAGTACCTATTAGCGAAGATCGTTAATTTTCAAATTCTTAATCCTCTCCTGCGGGAATTTATAGAGGGTTGGATTGTCATTAGAAATCTCGTTGAATGCTTCTATTTCAATATTGTAGGAGCTCTCATCGAGATTTTTTAACATTAATATCTTAGGTAGAGAGCTCTCCCTATCAATACAGATTGTAAGAGATTTATAGGGTGAGCCTCTTCTTTTTGGGGTCAACTCCACCCACCACATCCGGCCACACTCCACCTTACTTTTTCCACCTCTATTTTGAGTGGGAACAAAAGGGGCCTCTCCTCTTCCCAAAGCGGCTAAAAAACCTATTGGATTTTCAATAAAATCAATTTGTGAAGAGTCGTGGTTTAAAATTATCACCTCTCCCTCTCCCACATTATAGATCCATTTAGTTTTGCCATCGCAAAAGATCTCCAAAAGAGGAGTAGTAAGAGTAAAGGCACTCCCCACCCCCTTAACATCTCCAGAGATAGAGCCAACCACAGAACCATCACTCCCCAAAGTGCTCATATTGAACTTAAAGCCAATCCCACCTCTCGCCTCTAAAGAGTCTATCATACTCTTTAGATAATCAGCCGAAGAGCTCTTCTGTTGAGCTAAAAGTGCAGTTGACTGAAGCTCAAAGAGAAGCAATAGTAGTGCGGCACCAAATGCCATCTTATAAATCGATCTTACCATACCTTAATTATCTAAAGAGCGCAATAACTTCTCTAATGAGAGGCCATCCTGAATCAACAACACCCTCCCTTTGCTCCCCTCTTGCGGCCCTACAATTCCGGCAGCCTCAAGCTGATCCATAATTCTGCCGGCCCTATTATAACCCAAATTCATTCTACGCTGAATAAATGAAGTAGAGGCCAACTGAAACTGCACCACCAACTGTGCCGCCTCATCGAATAGAGCATCTCTCTTTGTCAAATCTACAGCTCCAATTGCCGCATCACTCTCCTCTTCGCCGCTATATTCAGGAAGGAAATAGGGTGTAGGATAGCCCTGCTGCTCCGCTATAGAGTTGGTAATCTTCTCTACCTCCGATGTTTCAACCAAAGCACACTGAACACGGGTGATTTCGCCACCTACCGAAATAAGCATATCTCCCCTCCCCACCAACTGATTGGCACCCGATGTCTCAAGAATTGTACGAGAATCTATATTGGAGATTACCCTAAAGGCAATTCTTGCCGGGAAGTTGGCCTTAATCAAACCTGTAATAATATTTGTAGTAGGGCGTTGAGTGGCAATCACAAGGTGTATTCCTACTGCCCTTGCAAGTTGGGCAAGCCTCACAATAGGCTCCTCAATCTCCCGCCCGGCTGTCATAAGAAGATCGGCAAATTCATCTATCACCACCACAATATAGTGCATATATTTGTGCCCCTTTTTGGGATTCAATCTACGCGACAGAAACTTTTCGTTATACTCCTTAATAAATCGTACCGAAGCAAGTTTAAGCAGATCGTATCGATTATCCATCTCTTTAGTTAACGACTTCAGAGTGTGGATAACCTTTTCTGTATCGGTAATAATAGCATCCTCTTCATCGGGCAGTTTAGCCAAAAAATGGTTCTCTATCTTAGAGTAGAGAGAGAGCTCCACCTTCTTTGGATCTATCAACACCATCTTCATCTCTGAAGGGTGTTTGGTAAAGAGAAGAGAGGTGATAATTGCATTGAGCCCCACCGATTTTCCCTGCCCGGTAGCTCCCGCCACCAAAAGGTGCGGCATCTTAGCAAGGTCGAACATCATAGGTTCATTGGAGATAGTTCTCCCAATAACTACCGGTAAATCGAACGAGGCACTCCTAAATGGGCTGCTCTCCAACAGCAACTTCATAGGAACCACACTCGGTTTACTGTTGGCCACCTCTATACCCACCATATGAGTACCGGGAATAGGGGCAATAATTCTAACCCCACGAGCCGCCAACGAAAGGGCAATATCATCTTCCAACCGCTTAATTTGCGAAATTCTAACCCCAGCAGTGGGTACAATTTGATAGAGAGTTACAGTTGGCCCGGGAACAGCCTCTATCTTTTCAATACCAATTTTATAATGGCCCAACGATTTAACAATTTTCTGCTTGTTCCGTTCCAACTCCTCGATTGGCACCCTATAAATTTTATTTTTATAGTCGTTCAGAAGATCTGTTGTTGGGGGTTTATATTTGGGCAGATCCAAACGGGGGTCGAAATTGGTCTCCAAAGAGCCCACCGGCAACTCTTGGGAGAGGTTCTCTATAACCTCTAAAGTAGGTTCTGCAATAGTGCTCTCTAACTCTTCGCTCCCTCCCACACTCTCTGCTTCACCGCTACTCTCATTGCTCTCTAATATAGCCTTATCTTGCGCCTCTAAACTCTTATCCTGCACCTCTTGAGGCTCTTTAGCCAACTTCTCCCTTCTTCTTCTCCTCTTTTTAAAGAGTTTAAATGAGAAAAGTGAAACAAATCCACTCTTTATGGCAGCCACCACCCTTCGGTTAATCAACAAAAGCCAAACAAAAAAGAGAAGCAAAATAATCATTCCCGTACCTGCAAATCCAACCATAGCAATTAGCCATCCCTTTACAATATTTGCAAAAGAGCCACCCGCATCTCCTCCAAACCACTTTTGAAAAGAGGTAAATCCTAACAGATAAGAGAGTAGAAGGGAGAGCACAATCATCCCATAGATAGTAATATAGAATAGCTTAACCCAGTTGAACTTCTTAATCTTAAGAGCGTAAAGTGCAATGGCTCCAAAAAATAGTGGAAAGATAAAAGAGCCCAATCCAAAGAGTTTTTTAATTAAAAAATTGGCCCAATAAAAGCCCATCTTTCCCCCTTGATTTTCAATTGGTACTATAGTAGTTAGAGGATCCGAAATAGAAATTATAGATTGATCCTCGGCCCAAGTAAAGAGGTAAGAGACTAACGACAAGGCAGTATAGAGAGACAAACAGAGAAAAAAGAGCCCAATCAAAAGCATAAAAAGTTCTTTAGCCTTAGGGATCTCCCTCTCTTTCACATTTTTTACTCCTCTTTTTTTAGCCATTCTACTCTAATAAATTCAAATTAAACTCTTAAAATTTTAGCACCAATTGCATTGAGTCTCAACTCTATATCTTCGTATCCCCTATCTATCTGATCTATATTGTCTATTACACTCTCCCCCTCGGCCGCCAATGCAGCTATCAGAAGAGCAATTCCTGCCCTAATGTCGGGAGAGACCATTTTAGTACCCTTTAGGCGCGACTCCCTATTGTTTCCAATTATAGTTGCTCTATGGGGGTCACACAAAATAATTTTCGCACCCATATCAATCAATTTATCTACAAAGAAGAGACGGCTCTCAAACATCTTCTGATGTATCAGAAGGGCCCCCTTGGCATGTATAGCGGTTACCAAAAATACCGAAAGCAGATCGGGCGACAGCCCCGGCCACGGAGCATCTGCAATAGTCATAATGGAGCCATCTATAAAGGTCTCTATACGGTAGTGGTTATGCTTTGGAACAACAAGATCGTTGCCGCTCCTTTCAACCCTTACACCTATCTTTTCAAACTGAGAGGGGATCATCCCCAGCTGATGGTACTCCACATCTTTTATAGTGATTTCGCCGGCAGTCATTGCCGCCATACCAATAAAACTGCCAATCTCAATCATATCGGGAAGTATCCTATGGTGGCAACCCGAAAGATGGTCAACTCCATCTATCGTTAGAAGATTAGAACCAATACCTTCAATTTTAGCCCCCATATTATTGAGCATCACACACAACTGCTGCACATAAGGTTCACATGCAGCATTATAGAGAGTAGTTCTCCCTTTGGCCAAAACTGCAGCCATAATCAAATTTGCACTACCGGTAACAGAGGCCTCATCCATAAGAATATAGGTACCAACAAGCCTATCGGCACTAAGCTCCATAGAGGAGTCCCTCTCATTAAAGTTGAGCTTTGCTCCCAACTTTATCAATCCCAAAAGGTGTGTATCTACCCTTCTGCGACCTATCTTATCACCGCCGGGCTTAACCATCTTGGCGTAGCCAAAACGGGCAAGAAGGGGCCCCAACAACATTATTGAACCTCTTAAAGAGGAAGAGAGCTGGGCAAATTGGGCAGAGTGTAGAAACTCAATATCAATTTGTGCCGCATTAAACTCCCATCTACCTCCTCCCAAATTGTTGGCCTCTACCCCCAACTTCACCAATAGCTCTATTAGGCGTTGAACATCTAAAATATTTGGAATATTTTCAACCACCACCCTTTCGGTAGAGAGTAGAAGCGCCGATAAAATCTGTAGCGCCTCATTCTTTGCCCCTTGTGGCACTATCTCTCCATTTAGCGGGCGACCGCCTTCAACTCTAAATTGCGACATAATAAATCAAATAAATTAAAGTGGCTCTAAACTATTAACTTCTCCTCCTCACACTTCTCTTTCTCCCACCTCTATAATTGGGTCTATGACTCTGTCTTCCACTTTGGTTGTGGCTTCCACCCGGTCCAAAGAGTTGCATCTGATCCAAATCGGCACCGGCAGCAACAGGTTGTGCAGCAAGTGGCGACAGCTTCACCTCCTCCCCTATCACAATCTTTCCATCGGAAAGCCTATCTATATCGTCGAAGATAGTTCTATCGGTAACACTCTCCTTATTCCATATCAAATATTGTTGCCTCATATAGTTTGCTAAAACTATTACCATCTTCTCCTTTACTTGAGGGTCCTCTTTTTGGGCAATCATCTCAATCATATTCTGAATATTACGACCATAGTGTGCCGCTTTCAAAAGACTCTTCTCCAAAGGGATCTGCACCGGTTCTGCAAAAAAGCTCTCTTTACTTGGAACGGGATAGGGAGAATCTACATCCAACGAGAAATCTGAAATTAGATGTACATGATCCCACAATTTATGTTTAAATTCTTCACTATCTTTATAGTGTGGCGTTAGTGAAGCCATAACCTCTATCACCGCCCTTATCTGTTCATTTCTCTTTTCACGATCCTCGATAGCTGCAACCTGCTTCACCATCCCCTGAATATGTCTCCCATATTCAGGTATAATCAATTTTTCTCTCTGTGTATTATAATTCATTTCTCAATTATCTTCTCAAATTATTCAATCTTCTCTACATGGGAGAGTGTAGAGATATATTTTGCTCCCAACTCCTTTAGGGTTAGAGTTACATTGTTACCATTTATCTCTAAAACTATTGCCTCCTTCATTTGAAAAGGGCCGGAAACAATCTCTACCTTATCTCCAACCTTCACCACCTCATTATACTTGATCAATCCCAAAAACCTATCTATAGAGACTATCTCCTCTTGGCTAATTTTTGCAGCCCTCCCTTCGTAGTAGACAATTCGTACCACACCGGAGAGCATTAAAAAAGAGGATAACCGGCTTTCGTGGCACCTCACAAATATATAGGATGAGAAGAGGGGCACCTCAACAACCTTCATTCTATCGCTCCACCTTCTTCTCACACTATGGAGCGGGAGATAACACTCCACCCCCAAGGCTGCCAGCCTCTCTTTAACTCTCTTTTCGGCTCTGGGGGCCGTATAGAGAATATACCACTCAAATTTTATCTCTTTCACTATTCAATTACAACGACAATTCAAAAATCTCTTTCAGCTCCCCCATAAACCTTTGAAGCGAACGGTAACTCATACCAAAATACTCACTTACATTGTGTGGATCAACCCACTCTACCTTCTCTATATTCTCTAAAGCTTGAGGTTTTATAAGGCCATTATTTCCATTATAGCTAATTATAAACCACTTTGTCTCTTTAAAATTGAGCTCCCCATCCCTCATAAAGGTGTGATAACTCACTCCTACGGCCCGTTCAATCTTCATATGCTCTATCGGTAGGCCGCACTCTTCAAAGATCTCCCTCAGCGCCGTCTGCTCAATCTCCTCGCCTTTGTCGCGCTTACCTTTTGGCAAATCCCAAAAGCCTCTTTTATATATCATCAAAAGCTGGTGGTTGCCGTTGAGCACCAAACCGCCGCCTGCCTCCATTCTATTGAGCTTAGAGGAGAAAAGCTCTAAAGGGTTCTCAATATCGGGCACCACCGCCCAAAGAGTATCTATTGTGCTACTTTGGTAAAAGAGGTGGGCCAAGTTGGCAAGCTCTTCGCTATTCCTACAAATATAGAGAACTAAATTGGGATCGTGGGGTATCTCCTCAAAAGAGCTACAAAGATTTATAACCCTTTCGTCAAAGTAGATGGCAACCATAAATTAAGTAAATATGTTTTATATCTTTGTGCAAAGATACTTATAATATAGAAAGTTTTAGAAATTAATTATGGAGACTACAGAAATTATTGTAGCGAAGCAGCTCTTAGATGTAAAAGCTGTCCTGCTCAATCCCGAAAAACCTTTCCGTTGGGTATCGGGATGGCTCTCCCCTATCTACTGTGACAATAGAAAAATCCTCTCCTATCCCACCTCTCGCAATATAATTTTAGATCAATTGATAGCGGTAATAGAGAGAGATTACCCAAAAGTAGAGGTTATTGCCGGAGTAGCAACCGGAGCAATTGCATGGGGGGCATTGGTTGCCGACAGACTAAACAAACCCTTCGTATATGTTAGGCCAAAACCCAAAAGCCACGGCACAGGAGTTAGAGTAGAGGGAGAGCTTGTGCCACAATCCAAAGTTGTAGTGGTTGAAGATCTCATCTCTACAGGTAGAAGCTCTATTTCGGCAGCAGACTCAATCACAGAGAAGGGGGGAGAAGTTTTAGGTATGATAGCAATCTTCTCATACGGCTTCAATAAATCAAGGAAAGCTTTTGAAGATGCCAATTTGGAGTTGCGTACTCTTACCAATTACGACACCCTAATTAAGGAGGCGGTAAATCGCAAATATATACGCCCCGAAGCTATAGATACCCTTATCGATTGGCGTTTCCAACCCGAAGTGTGGGGTGAACAACACTCCTCAACCAAATAGCTACAGAGCAATGGGCAGAAAAAAATTGACCGAAGGGAGAGTGCTGGTAGCCCGCCCCTCCCATACTCTCTACTCCCTTCTCACCAATTTGGAGAGTGCAGCCGGCTTCCTCCCAAAAGAGGCACTAACCTTTGCAGAGATTAGTGCCACCCCCGATACCCTAATAGCCAAACTACAGGGGGTAGAGTTGGGAATTGCCGTTGTAGAGCGTCAAGAGAATAAAAGGGTCTATTACACCCAGAGCAACAACTCCCTCTTCCAATACTCGATAGAGATAGAGTTGCAAAGCATAGGAGAAGAGAGCACCGAACTCCACTACAGAGTAGAAGAGTCTCTCCCCACTCTTGTAAGATCTATTATTGAAAGGCAACTAAAGAGTGCCGTAGAGAAGTTTGGCTCCAATCGTACCCCAATAGAATAAAAGTTAAGGTGGGGTGGAGCAATTTGAGCAATATCTCATAGAGGCGGTTGGAGAGAGACTCTCTACAGTAGTACTCCACGCACTATTTAAAACTCCACCACAAGTTTCAATCCGTATCAACCCCAACAAGAGCCTCCCCTCTACAATCCAATCCCATTTAAACAGCGCCCTACAGCAGGGCGATAGGGTCAAATGGTGCAGCAGCGGACTCTACCTCAATGAGCGGCCAAACTTCACCTACGACCCCGCATTTCACGCCGGAGCCTACTATGTACAGGAGCCCTCCTCAATGTTTTTAGAGGTGATAAAACCACTCTTTAAAGAACCTCAAGTAGTGTTAGACCTATGTGCCGCTCCCGGGGGAAAGAGCACCCACCTACTATCGCTCCTCCATCCACAATCGAAATTTATAGCCAACGAAGTTATTAAATCAAGAGTTGCCCCACTCAGAGAAAATCTAACCAAATGGGGAGCTCCAAACAGCACCATAACTTCTATGGAAGCGGGCCTCATTGCCAATAGAGCTATCTTCCATAACCTTCTTTTCGATATCATTTTGGTAGATGCACCCTGTTCGGGAGAGGGGCTCTTTAGAAAGGAGCCACAAGCAGCAAAAGAGTGGTCTATAGAGAAGGTTCACCACTCGGCTGCAAGGCAAAGAAGAATATTAAAAGAGATATGGCCGGCACTAAAGCCTGGAGGCCACCTCATCTATAGCACCTGCACCTTCAATATCTACGAAAACGACCAAAATGTTGAGTGGCTACAGCGGGAGTTTGGGGGGAGCGTAGTGGATCTTTCACAACTCTACCCCACAACAGACATTGCCGCACAACTTCAGGAGTGGGGGGTGCTCCAAGCGCCATGTGGTGCATATCGCCTTCTTCCGGGGGTAGCAAGAGGAGAGGGACTCTTCTTTGCCCTACTCCAAAAACCCAAAGGGGAGCAGCAGCCGGAGCAGCACTCCAAGAGAGGGAGTTCAAAAGGTTCTAAGTTTGAGGTAGAACCCCAATTAAATTGGCACTACAACCCCTCTACCCCTCGCATAGAGCTTAGCTGCCACAACGCTATCCTCTACCTAAAGGGGCATACATTTAAGTTGGAAGAGGGTACCCCATTGGGCCCCCTACTCTTCACCTACGGCAATCTACCCTTAGGGTATGGAAAAAATATTGGAAGCAGGGTAAACAACCTCTACCCAAAAGGGTGGAGAATCAGACAATAAAAAGAATCAAAAGCCAATCCAATTTCTCTCTAAGCCTCTTCAAAGCGATAGAGATTTGGGTCTCTACACTCTTTTCAGAGATATTTAAAGATTGTGCCACATCTTTATAGGTGCCACCCTCAATCTTACACTTTACAAATATCTCTCTACATCTTGGAGGAAGCTCCTCTATAGCTTTAGAGATATAGCTCCCCATTTCGGAATCTAAGAGGCGCAGCTCCTCATAGGGATTTTGAATTATACGGTTAAAATAGAGTTCGGCAAGTTCCAAATCTATAAAATTTCTAAACTGCTTTTTCTCTCTCAATTTAGATAGGCAATTGTTATATACCGCCTTATAAAAATAGGCTTTAACAGACTCCTCAATTTTAATCTTCTTTCTATTGTCCCACACTTTACAAAATGTAATATGCACCACCTCTTTGGCTTGGTCGGTATTGTTCAATATCCTATAGGCATATGAAGCTAAAGCTCTACCCAAAAGATTGAATAGAGCAGTAAAAGCCTTCTCGTCTCCTTGAGATACCAATAAAAAAGTTCAGTTTCAGAGGCCCTTTTCATCTACCCATATAATTCCATAAAAAGTTACTCAAAGCTATAATAAATGGTGATGGTAAAAAATTTTTGCAACAATTTGAATAAACTCTTAGGGGTTTTTTCAATATGGAGCGTCTTAATATTATAGAAGAGTTTTTTTACAAATAGAGTTTGTACATGAGAGAAATAAAAATTGAGCCTATTTTAATTAAATTATTAGAGGGAACAGCCACCAAAGAGGAGATAAAGCTCTTTGCCGAATGGATAAAAGAGTATCCCAATCGGCAATACTTCTCTCAATTCAAAGAGTTGTGGCATATATCTCAAGATGGGAAGATTAAAGAAGATCCAAGAGAGCTTGAGCGTCTTAAAAGATATGTAAAAGAGAGAAAAAAGAGGAGGAGAAAGATAGAACTCTCTATCTATCCCATTGCTGCTGCAGCTTCACTCCTATTGTTTCTCTCTATTTGGAACCTCCTTGGCCACTCCAATTCCAACAACGAACTGAGTGGGTTGGCCTACTCCAATATGCCCATTGTTGTAGAGTACGACAACGGCAAGTTTTCACAAAATATCAAAGGAGATTCGCGTTCGGCAACAATGATCGAACCTTGTGAAATGGTAGAAGAGGTAGGGGAGCGCGGCAGCAGCCCGTCAAAAAGAGCCCAATCGCCAAATCGGCCAAGCTACAACAGCGTCACAACCCCAACCGGCGAAAGAGCCCTTATGGTTCTCCCCGACGGCTCTAAAGTCTATCTCACCTCCAATTCATACCTTAAGTATCCCTCCACTTTCTCAGAAGATAAAAGAGAGGTCTCCCTCGTAGGAAGAGGCTACTTCGAAGTCTCCAAATCGGAAGTACCCTTTATAGTAAATACCTCAAACTTAGAGATAGAGGTTTTAGGTACCACCTTCGATGTAGAGAGCCGCAATAAAAACGAGAATGTTATATTGGTAGAAGGTTCGGTAAAAGTAAACTCCATTACCGGCAGTAAAATCATCAAGCCCAACCAACAATTTACACACCATACAGAATCTAACCGAAACGAAATCACTACAGTAGATTCTAAACTTCTTACAATGTGGAAAGATGGTGTATTGATAGTAAACGGAGAGAGATTCGATCATCTTTTAGAGAGCCTATCGGAGTGGTATGGTGTAAAGATAATAAACCGAGCCACCATCTCGCAAAAAGAGAAATTTTATGGAAGGTTTGACCGTGAAGATATTGCCGCCGCAATTAAAACTGTCTCTATAAGTGCCAAGATAAAATATAAAGTGATAGGTGGTTACCTGATAATCACCAATTAAATATTACCTATAATAAATTTTTATCAATAAACCTATGAAATTATGAACTACTCACCAAAATTTAGGCAATTGGTTATTTTGCCGCTAATGGCTCTACTACTGCTTCCTATAGGGGTTTCGGGAGCAGAGCCGCAACAGAGAGTTACTCTCTCCTTAGAAGGCGTATCAATTACGCAATTTTTTAAAGAGATAGAGAAGAGGAGCGATTACAAGTTTTTCTATACCGACTCTCAAATTGAAAAGAGCTCTCCAATATCGGTAAATGCACAAAACGAAGAGATTGTTTCTATTTTAGATAGAGTACTGAGCGCCAATGGGCTAACCTATCAAATCACAGGCAATCAAATTGTTATAGAATTAAAAGGGAGCCAGACCAAAGGTGTAAAAGTCTCGGGACAGGTACGCGACAACAAAGGAGAGCCTTTGGCCGGGGTTGCAATATTTATCCCCGGCACACAGAGAGGAACCTACAGCTCAGAAAATGGAACTTTTCAAATTGAGATTCCCTCCCAAGAGTACTCCACCCTTAGTTTCCGAATGGTAGGAATGACACATTACGATCTTATCTTAGACAATCGCGACTACTATGAAGTGGTTATGGAGGAGCAGAAAGAGAGATTGGAAGATGTTGTTGTTACCGGGATTGTAGAGAAGAGGGCCGAAAGTTTTACAGGGGCAGTTTCGGCAATTTCCGCTAAAGAGATTGCAAGAGTGGGGAATAAAAATATTATTGAATCGCTCAAGAATATTGACCCTTCGCTCTACATTATGGACAATTTAGTTAGCGGTTCCAACCCCAACGCCCTCCCCCAGATGCAGATGAGAGGCACCACAAGCTTCCCTGCAGAGGAGAGCGAAATTGGAGTAACCCTCAAAGGAAATTACGGAACTTCTCCAAATACGCCACTCTTTATTGTAGATGGTTTCGAAGCAAGTTTAGAGAGGGTGATGGATATGGATATGAACCGTATAGAGGGGGTAACAATCCTAAAAGACGCTTCGGCAAAAGCTCTCTACGGCTCCAAAGCTGCCAACGGTATTATTGTTATTGAAACCAAGAGATTGCAGGGGAGCGAACAGCGGATAAACTATACCGGGAGTATGGATATTTCACTGCCCGACCTCACCAGCTACAACTTGGCCAATGCTGCCGAAAAGCTTTAAGTAGAGAGAATAGAGGGAGTCTATACCTCCAATTCCCTTGAGAATCAGCTCCTTCTCAATACCCTTTACAACAGTCGCAAAAAACTGATAGAAGAGGGGTTAGACACCTATTGGCTCTCAAAGCCTCTAAGAGTGGGTGTAGGTACCAAGCACAACTTAAATATTGAGTTGGGCGACAGTAAAAACCTAAGAGGTGTAGCTGACTTCACCTTCAACAAAATCAATGGTGTAATGAAGGGGTCGGAGAGGCGCAATATCTCCGGAAACTTCAATCTCTCCTATAGGCATAAAAAGATTCTCTTTAAAAATATTGTCTCTATAGTGAGCAACAACAGCGAAGAGAGTCCCTATGGCGGTTTTGGTACATATGCAAGAATGAACCCCTACTATAGAAGCCACGACCCCGAAACAGGAGCACTTTTAAGGTGGGCAGAGCCCTCTACCTATACAGCCAACCCTATGTACGACGCACAGATAGGAACTGTAAACAAAGCTTCATACTTAGATTTTACCAATAATTTCTACGCCGAACTAAAAGCCACAGAATCGTTTAAAGTAATTGGTAGAGTGGGTATATCTGCCAAAAGGAGCGATGCCGACGAATTTCTTCCCGCCAACCACTCCACATTTAGTACAAGCACCTATCTCAACAATGAACTGCTAAGGCTTACCCGCGGCTCATACAGATTAGACAATGGCAAGTCGAGCAACTTCTCCGGCGACATCAACGCCTCCTACACCAAAAATATTAAGGAGCATTTTATTTCGGCCAACATAGGAGCCTACATTGGAGAGAGTATGTATTCTGCCTATCTGCACAGAGCAGAGGGTTTTCCAAACAACCAGATTGCAGATATAACCTTTGCCAAACAGTATGCCGAAGGGAGCAGGCCTGTAGGACTCTCCTCACTAAACAGAGAGATAAGCTTTTTAGCTACTGCCAACTACTCCTACAACAACAAATATTTGGCCGATGCCACCTACAGGCTCAGCGCCTCTTCACTTTTTGGGCGAGACAACAGATGGTCGCCCGGGTGGAGCTTTGGAGTTGGATGGAACATCCACTACGAAGATTTTCTCAAAGATTTAACCTTTATCAAGCAACTTAAATTGCGCTCCTCCATTGGAGTGACCGGAAATCAAAATTTTGAAACCAGCTATGCAGTAGGAACCTACCGATACTTTACCGACGCCAATTATGGGGGCTTCACCGGCGCCTATGCCGCCAATCTACCAAATCCCGCTCTAAAATGGGAGCAGAAAAGCGACTTCAATATAGGTTTAGATGCCATTATCGGCCCCCTTCAGCTAAGGGCCGACTACTACGACAGTAGAACAGAAAATATGGTAACCAATGTATCGGTATCTCCCTCTACCGGTTTCTCAATGGTAAAAGACAATTTAGGATTGGTAGGGAACAAAGGAGTTGAAGCCTATGCAAGTTTAACCCTCTTCCAACGGAGAGAGGGATTTGTAAACATCTATGGTTCAATCGCTCACAATAAAAATCATATTATAACCCTTTCAGAGAGCATGCGTGCCTACAACGCCCTTCAAGAGCAGGAGGCTGCAAACAAAGGAAACAACAGGCCGGTCTTGATCTACAAAGATGGAATGTCTATGAATGCCATTTGGGCTGTAAGATCATTAGGGATAGATCCCATGAATGGACAAGAGATCTATCTCAAGCAGGACGGAAGCCGCACCTATCTTTACGATCCGTTGGATTTACAGGTTGTTGGCGATATGATGCCTAAGGCAAGGGGACATTTTGGAGCCACTGCCGAATACAAAGGTTTTGGTTTTAGTACAACCTTCCGCTACCAATTTGGCGGCCAGATGTATAACCAAACCTTAGTAGATAGGGTAGAGAATATAGATATAAACTTCAATGTCGATCGTAGAGTACTCCTTGGAAGGTGGACCACCCCGGGGCAAATTGCACCATTTAAGAGATTGGGCACCTACCAAACTGCCGACGATCCTATGGCCTACCAAGAGATGACAAGAGCTACCGACAGATTTGTACAAGATAGAAATGAACTTATATGGGGTTCTGCAACACTCTATTGGGAACTGCCCCACAGAGTGGTACAGAGTTGGAAATTGGAGAGAGTTCGATTTTCACTCTATATGAACGATATATTCACCCTCTCCTCAATAAAGGTAGAGAGAGGTCTTGAATATCCTTTTGCCAGAACTCTTTCATGCTCTCTTTCAATAACATTCTAAGCTTAAAATTATGAAAAATAGATTTTTAACAATACCATTGATTGTTGCGGCACTTCTGCTCTCCTCCTGCAACAAGTGGCTTGATGTCACCCCTCCCTCACAGGTGAGAGAAGATATTCAATTCTCTACAGTAGAGGGGTTCCAACAGGCACTCATAGGGTGCTATATAGCCATGACAGATGACCTACTCTATGGTAGGGCACTATCGTGGGGCACCATCGAACTGCTGGGAGGGCAATACCGCCCTTTAGAGCCCTACTCCTCCAACGACTACTATGTCTCCAACTACAACTGGAGCTCTGCCAACGGATTGACTTATGTAAAAGGAGTTTGGGAGAGAGCCTACAATGTAATAGCAAGCGCCAACAATGCGCTCAAATTTACAGAGCAGAAGCGGGAAGTTTTAGACAATATCAATTACAAATTGATAAAGGGCGAACTTTTGGCAATAAGAGCATTTATCCATTTCGATCTTTTAAGGCTCTACGGCTACGGCAATTTAGAAGAGAGAAGAGAGCTTCTAACCAAAGCCACAGTACCCTATGTAGTAGATATGTCCAAAGAGATGACCCCACAGCGCACCTATGGTGCCACAATTCAGGCGATAATATCAGATTTGGAAGAGGCAATAGAGCTGTTGGAGATAGATCCGGTAACCCAAAGCAGAGAGAGCAGCTACTACGAAGCTGTCAATATAGACGGTTTCTACAATAAAAGAGAGAATAGGCTAAACTACTATGCCACCCTCCAGCTGCTTGCCAGGGTACATCTCTGGGAAGGAAGCAGCGAAGGCATCACCAAAGCTCTATCCCTTTCCCAACAGATAATTGATGAAGCAGAGAGTAAGGGGTTGGTTTCATGGATCTCCTCCTCTACAGTGAGCGACGATATGATAATGAGAGGGGAACATCTCTTTTCTCTAAACACAAGCAATCTATTTGCAAAGAGCGCCGACTATTTCAAAATAGAGATAAAATCTGCCGGAGATATCAAAGCACAATATCTAACAGCAGATCAGGTCGATCAAATTTATGAGACCTCAACGGTGGGTTCAAACGACTTCCGATTCACTTCCCAACTCATCCAAAACTCAATGATAATAAATGGGCGCAACTCCTTCACTCCTCTAAAATATTACGGCTCCTCTACCGACCGGAGCAGCACAAACTACATTCCCCTTATACGCTTACCCGAAGCATACTACATTGCTGCCGAATGTAATATTAAAAAGAGCACTCCCAATCTCACCAAAGCAATGGAGCTTCTAAACATAGTACGGCAAAAAAGAGGTATAACAGAGGATATAGAGGGTGCCACTGCAGAGCTTCTCATGGAAGAGATAGTGAAAGAGTACCATAAAGAGTACATAGCAGAGGGTCAAATGTATCTTCTATACAAACGGCTTGGAGCCGAAATCATTCCCGGCTACACCGGTTCGATAGACGACCAAGTATATACCCTACCCTATCCTCCTGTAGAGATTCAGATGGGTAGAGTACAATAACCTATAAATTTAGAGATATGAAAAAGAGAATTTATCCAATTATAGCACTCATCTTTGTAGTAGCCCTCTCTTGTGAGAAAGATGAGATTGCCACTTTCAACACCGGCGATGCGGGGGTGCTCTTCCCCGGTCTTGGCGATGGAAAAGATTATAAAGGCTACAACACAACAGATCGCACATACTATATAAATGAGACATTTATAGACAAGCCCTTCTCGCAGGAGAGCTTCATAGTCGATTTCCCAATTAGAGTCTCCGGTATAGAGGAGCAATTTGATAGAGTAGTAAATTGGCAGGTGACAGAGAGCAACACTACAGCTCAAACTCCTGCCCAATACACCATTGTAGAGGCGAAGATACCTGCCGGCCAACGGTATGGCTATATCCGCTTTGAACTCTATCGCGACCCTTCATTAGACGACGCCATGGTACAGGTAGCAGTAGAGCTTAAAGAGTCGGACCATCTAAAAATTGGTTCAAACGAATACAAAAGAGGGGTACTTACCTGGAGCAATATGCTTCCCATGTTTCCCGCCTCTGCCAACTACATAAGAACCTACAACATGATCTTACTCTCTCCTCTTGCAAAAACAAGTGCAGTGAACGACTACTACAGCCCAAATGCCCATAAGGCAATGTTGGACGCATTGGGGTGGGAGGTTGGCTATTGGCCTCGGTACAACAATGGTGCAGCCGACCCCGGAACAGGTGTCAGCACACTTTTTGGAGCATACTACTCAGACCTCTACGCCCGTAAACTACAAGCATATTTAGAGAACTATGCACTCCAAAATGGAGGAGAGCGGCTTAAACACAATGGCGGTTTAGCAGATGGTGTTGCCATACAGGCAAGGTTAACCGGCGCAGTTTACAATCCCAACTTATAAAAGAGCACAATATGAAAAAGATAATTTACAACTCTTTAATATTGTTACAAATACTATTTGTAACAACAGGTTGTTTCGAAGACAAATCTACATTGGACACAAAGAAAATAGATGAGGTAACAATAGAGAGCTCTTCAATTCCCAATATCCTAAGAGTGGGATATTTAGAAGAGATAAACTTAGAAGTTACCGTCAAATCGGGAAGTGTAGAAAATCCTCCCAACTTCAGCTATCGGTGGGAGTTGAACGAAACCCCCGAAAGCACTCAATTTATAGAGATTTCCAACGAGCGCACCGTAACTGCAACAATTAGAAACCCCATTATAACAAGTGCCTACACCCTCCTTTTCACTGCAAGAGACGAAGAGCATGGCTTGGAGTATCAAAAGTCGTGGCCACTATTTGTCAACAGTATGTTTCGCGAAGGAGTTGTGGTAGCTTCCACCCACGACGGTGCAACCACCGACATCTCTCTAATTATGGACAACCCTCTCACCTCTGCATACAACAAAGGAGAGAATATCATCCACAACATTTGGCAAGATATCAACGGAGAGCCGCTTCAAAATTTAGTAAAAAGCATAACCTACACTCTCCATAAACCCAGCGCCCTCCTTGCCAAGAATATAGTTACAGTAATAACCGAAGATAAAGAGATCTCTTTTTACGACTGTGAAGATTATTCGCTATACAAAACCGGCGAAGAGATCTTCCCCGGAAAAAGCTCCTCTTTCAATCCACAAGCGCTATACACAATCAACAGCCAATATTGGGCATTGGTTGAAAGCAATAAAATATATCTATTTCCCAACAATCAGGAAATGACTGCATTTATCCTACCCGTTTCGGGAGAAAACTATGTAGACAATGCCATTGTTATTGCCGACAACAGTAATGGAGGAGGCCCTTTTGCCTTTTGGTTGGACAGCAACACAGGTAAGATACAGACCGTAGCTATGACCTTTACCACCCCTGCAACAGGTGGCGAATACAGCGGTAGCGGAGCATTCAATCCGGCAGGACTAATTGGAAGAGTTGCAATAGCAGGCGATATATCTATGGATGGGCGAAGTGCAACACTACTCTGCAAAAACGACGAAGGGAACTACGAACTATATGGGATGAGCATCTCCTACTACGACGAAAACTACAACAGCATCCCCTCCGTACCCAAATTGAAAGCAGATCTGCCTATAGAGCTCAATCCAATCATAGAAGAGGCCAACTCAATCTTCTTCAATATGAACGATCCGGTAATGTTTATCTCTACAAATACAAAACTCTACTCTGTAACCTTTGGTGGAGGTATAATTGGATATCAGGAGAGATACTCCGCACCCGCCGGAGAGACTATAACAGGAGCCAAACTATTTGTTCAAGGACGATACAGGCTCAATAGAGATGAGTTCAATACCGAATACGGTCCAATTTATGAACCGCCTCTTGCATTAAATACAAAAGCTGTTGTGGTAGCAACAGAGGGCTCCCAATATGAGGGAAACATCTATGTTATTACACAGAGCAACACCTCAAATGGTCAGCTCAACAGTGCTTCGGCAAAAAAATATAGCGGCTTTGGTAAAATTTTAGATTTTACCTTCCAAGGAGAATAAAAGCTATTAGGACAGTAAAACCAATAAATAAGTTATGATAAAAAGATCAATTGTTCTTTGTGCATCAATTTTAATCTTCTGCTCCCTCTCTGCTCAAAATAGAGAAGGGAAAAAGGAGAGTACCACTTCTAAAGATTCCATCAGCGCCTACGACAAGCTCTTTAAAGAGAAGCATCACAGTGTTGAAGGGATGTTTACACTCCATAAAGTAAAAGAGAAGCTCTATTTTGAAATTCCCCTTCCACTTATGGGTAGAGATATGCTTATAGCCTCTACCGTTACCGAAACGAGCGACAACGCCAACGGTATAGTAGGCTCCAAGCCCACCCCTCTACACATCTCCTTTACCCTCTCCGGTGGAGCAGTACAGTTAAGAAGAGTAAACAGCGATGTAATAACCGACAATCCCAACTCCAATATTGCAAAGGCTATAGAGAAGAGTAGTGTCGGTTCTATCATGAAGAACATGAAGATCGAAACATACAACCCAGACAGTAGTGCCGTTGTTGTAGATGTAACCTCTATATTTGTAGCCGACAATAAAGATCTCTCCCCTTTTGATCCATATAGCCAATACACAATGTTTTATGGATTAAAGAGAACCGAAAGCTTCCAACAGGCAAGCTCCTACCTTGGAGAGATAAAAGCGTTCAGCGACAACATTGTTGTGCGTAGTACCCTCAGTTACAACTACACACTTATACAGAGCAAAACCAATAGAACGATAGTGAAGGATGAACCATTTACAGCAGTAGTTACCAGATCTATCGTTCTTTTGCCAGAAGAGCCGGTTGCGCCCCGTCTTCACGACTACCGGGTGGCTATATTTGGAACGGGCAAATATCTCTTTGGAGAGAAGGAGCAATCCTCTACCATTCAATATTTTGCCAATCGTTGGAATTTGGTACCCAAAGATATAGAGGGGTACCGGGAGGGGAAACTCTCCGATCCTATAGAGCCAATAACCTTCTATATAGACAACAACTTCCCCGAAGAGTGGAGAGAACATGTAAGAGAGGGGGTAGAACAGTGGAGCGAACTCTTTGAGGAGATTGGCTTCAGTAACGCAGTAAAAGCGGTAGATTTCCCCACCAACGACCCCCAATTCGATCCCGACAACATCAAATACTCTTGTGTACGATACGCTCCCATTGGAATTCAGAATGCTATGGGTCCCTCGTGGGTAGATCCCCGTTCCGGGCAGATCATAAACGCCTCTGTCTATCTCTACCACGATATGATTAAGCTTTTAAACAATTGGCTCTTTGTCCAAATTTCTCCTGCCAATCCCAGGATACGCACCAAACAGATTCCCAACGACATAATTTTCGACGGCTTAAGATATGTAACGGCACACGAAGTGGGGCACTGTTTGGGTTTTATGCACAATATGAGTGCCTCAAGCGTTATTCCCGTAGATTCGCTCCGCTCCCCAACCTTTACCCACAAATATGGAACAACCACCTCTATAATGGATTACGCTCGTTTTAACTATGTTGCGCAACCGGGAGATTACGAAAGAGGAGTCAAATTGACCCCTCCCCGTTTTGGAGAGTACGACCGTTTTTTAATAAAGTGGAATTACAAATATTACCCTCAATTCGACACCCCCAAAAAAGAGGAGGAACATCTCAAAAAAATGGTCTCTCGGGCAATTGAGAATCCTATCTATCAATATGGAAAGCAGCTCTCCTATCCATTAGACCCCCGTTCACAAACCGAAGATCTTGGAGACGATGCCATAGCTGCCACACTATATGGCATAGAGAATCTAAAATATCTAATATCGAATATGAACTCTTGGGTTGCTGCCGATGACCCCGATTTCACCTACCGCAGCACCATCTACGACGAAATTGTATATCAATACCTCCGCTACATCAACCACATCTATGCCAACTTGGGAGGGGTCTATCTAAACGAAGTTTTAGTGGCAGACAATATGGAGCCCTTTCAAAGTGTAGAGAAAGAGAGGCAGCAGGGAGCACTCCTATTTATTATGGATCAAATCAACCGGCTCGAATGGTTGGAAGAGCCCACACTAAAACACTCCCTAAATTTGATGGGTTCTGCAAAAGATCTACTCCAAAGAGTTTTGGCCGAAGCAATTGTAGCGGCACCCAACAAAGTACATCTCTCTGCCTCAATTTCCAACGATCCATACACCTTTGAGCAGTGTGCCAACGATGTTTTCGACTTTGTTTGGAATAGAGTAAAAGGGAAAAAAGAGCTCTCCAAAATAGATAAATTTATACAGGGAGCCTTTGTAAAGAGTGTCATAAACAACAGTAATGTTACAAAGATCATTTCGGGCAACGGCATCACAATAAATGAGATTCTTGCACAACAAGATATAGAGCAGCGATTTGCCAAACAGATTGCAACAACCTCCACCATAGAGCTTCCCCTTACCCAAGATAGCAGCCCCATTGCAGGATATGGAGTACCCTCCACCAAATTTAACATTTTATTAAATCCCGAAACACTCTACTACCACTACCTTATAAAAGCCAAAAAGGTGATAGAGTCGCTTGAGAGAGCAGCTAAAAATCGGTCCGATAAACTTCACTACCGGCTACTGCTCAAGAGAATTAATTCAACTCTAAAAATTGACTAAAGCAAGAGTTATGACAGATAGAACAATACGACTTTTTACAGTGGGTACACTGCTACTTTTAGGTCAGATACTCTTAGCAGCAGCACCAATAGAAAAAAATAGAGATAAAGACTCCGATACCACAAAAATAAAAAACAGCTACACCAAGCTCTTCGAAAACAAAAAAGTAGAGAGCCTCTCGGGCTTAATAACCCTACATAACATAGAGGGAAAACTCTATTTGGAGGTTCCACTACATAAGCTGGAAGAGCCGTTTCTATTCAGCTCCCAGGTAGAGAATGTGAGTGTCCTTACCTTAAGTTATGTTGGACAAAGGCCGGCACCCCCTATCCAAATTCTCTTCTCAAAAACAGACTCTTTGGCACTTATTCGGGCCCCCTATCCCCCAACCATAGTTGAGAAGGGGTCGCCCCACATTACACAAGCAGTAGAAGAGAGTTCGGCACCGCCAATAATCTACTCCACTCCA
Source organism: uncultured Muribaculaceae bacterium (assembly GCA_964512295.1). Taxonomy (GTDB): domain Bacteria; phylum Bacteroidota; class Bacteroidia; order Bacteroidales; family UBA932; genus Bact-08. Next base: position 18,826 of record CAZEGL010000001.1, on the reverse strand, counting down.
ATTGTAGCCCATACCATAGACAGCAGCGCAATAATCTTCGATGCTACACCCTTCTTTATTAGCGACAGCAAATATATTGGAAAGCTCAGTTCCAGTTCGGCAGGCGGCTTTATACAAAAGGTATCGAACTTTAAAAAAGAGCTCTCCTTAGTTAAAAAAATAGAGGCTTATCCAAATAGCGTATCAATAACAAGCGATATGAGCTACAACTTCACAACCTACTTTTTAGGAATGGAGTCAGGCGGAGGAGAGCCCCTTACAGTAGAGTTGAAGAGCACAATCGGCGCCCTTCCAAAAGAGCCCTACACCCCAAGAAAAGCAGACTACAGAATAGGAGTACAAGTGACCCCTTTCCAGGAGTTGAGTGCACACACACAGGGAAGTACCACCAAACACTTTGCCAAAAGGTGGAGGATGGAGCCTTCGGAGTTGGAGAAACATCATAAAGGAGATGCAGTAAAGCCCAAAAAACCGATAATATTCTATGTAGATACACTCTTTCCGCAAAGTTGGAGCGAAGCAATCAAAAAAGGAGTTCTCAAATGGAACAGCCCCTTCGAAAAAATTGGATTCAAAGATGCAATCGAAGTGTACGACTACCCCTCAAAGAGCGTCGACTCCCTTTTTGATGCAGCCAATATAGCCTACAACTGTATCAGATATGCTCAAATTGCCTCCCGTAATATAGTACATCAGATAAATAGCGACCCCCGTTCCGGAGAGATTATAGGAGCCTCAATACTCTTCTTTAGAGATTCGCCTATAACCCTTCAAAGAGAGCGCATTCTTCAAACAGCGCTTGCCGAACCTCAAGTACGCTCCTACAAACTGCCCGATAATCTTATGGCTCAATCTATAGAGCTTGAGATGACCCGTCAGATGGGCTTCTGCTTAGGGTTGACCACCAATATGGCTGCCACCTCTTGGATCCCCTCCGACTCCCTCTTGTCGCCCACCTTCACCCAAAAAGAGGGAATCACCTCCAGTGTTATGGATCAAATCAAATACAACTACTTTGCAAGAGAGGAAGATATAACCAAAGGGGTAGCACTAACTGCCGGCTCCCTTGGAGCATACGACTACTACGCTATCGATTGGCTTTACAGCTACTACCCTGCCCATATAGACCCCCAACCGCTTCTAAAAGAGAAGATAGAAGAGAAGAGCGGCAACAGAAAATATCTATATGGCAAAGAGTAAAACTTTAGAGCCCTCTTTGATCCCCGCTCCCTCCCCGAAGATTTGGGAGACAATCTAATTAGAGCCTCACAAAAGGGCATTGAGGTTCTAAAGTATGTAAGCGAAAATGGAGCCTCTTGGGTCAATTTAGACAATGTAGACGACTCATATAGAGAATTATTCCCAGACTTTATCTTCCTCAAACTATACGATCACTTTAAAAATCTAATAGTAAATATTGGGGGAATCGAGATTAACAGCCGTTACGAAGGAGATCCCTACCCCCCCTATAAACCTCTTCCCGGCCCGCTACAAAGAGCTACCCTCAAATATATATTAGAGGAGTTGGACAACCTATCGTGGATAGACAACCCCCATCTTATCAAAATGTCTGGGATGAACAGCAAATTTTCTACATTCTTTGCCGCCAACCTTATCTCTTTAGTTTTTCAGCGGATTGGCAATGTAGCCTTCGCTCAAAACCAGAGAGAGATTGGTGTAGAGAAGTTCGATCCCTACACCTTAGAGGAGATGCTTAATGAGCTCACAAACTTTGCCTTTAAAGAGATTGAAAAGGGGAGGGAACCCACCGCAGCACAAAAAAGAGTGTTGGATCAAATGGTATCGGTACTGCTCAACAACTCCTCACTCCCCGCAGTCGAAAAGGCAAAGAAGAAAAACCCCGCTGCATTCCGGTGGGAGGAGCCGTGGATGGTGAACGAAATAGCCTCATTTGAACCACTAACCTCTATCAAATACTTGGTTGCAGAGGATAACTCCCCCCTTTACTATAAACATATTTTAACCATAAAAGAGCGTTTAGAGAGAGGGATCAAGAAAACTAAAGAAGAGAGAGCCCAAAGCCCCCTACTCTATCTACTACAAGTTATAGAGCGCTCAATCGGCAGTTAAAAAAATAGAGGAGCCACTCTTATACCAAAGGGCGATAGAAAAAAAAACTTTATGAAGCTCTCATAAAGTTTTTTTTTTAATTTAGTAGAAGATGGAAAATTTGTTCAAATATAACAACTTTGTGACCGGCCCCTTTTTCATCTCCCGCCAAAATGAGGTGAAGCAGTTGATGGAGCTCATAGAGAGCCGGCGCAATATTGTTATATATGAACCCCCTAAGAGCGGTAAAAATTCACTTTTACGAGAGGTAGAGAGAGTTCTCTCCAAAAAGGGGCAGCCGGTAGAGATTTGCACACTAAATCTCTACAATTTACGCACCCCAAGGCAATTTTTAAAAAGCTATACCAATGCACTACTCAACCACTGCGCTTTAAAAGGGGTAGAGCCCCTTCCCAAACTCAAAGAGCAGATAGAGAGAGTGGTAAAAGAGGTAGGAGATATAGATTGCCACTTCTCCAACAACGACACCACCCCACCCCCGCAAGCTTTAATAGAAGAGGTTATAGAGTTGCCCGAAACTATCTACACACAAATGGGTATAAGCTCTATTATCTATATAAAAGAGTTTCAAGAGATTTTAAAACTTGAAGACAAAGAGAATCTGCTCTCCATTTTAGATAGGCTACTCCCTCTTCAGAGCAATACCAAATACATCATTACCGGCTCTATGGTAAACTCCATGAAATATATCTTTGAAGAGGTAAAGTATCTTTACAACTTTGCCAAAAGAGTGAAGCTTGCTCCACTTTTAGTAGATGATCTAACCCACCACTTTCAAAAGCAGTTTCTAAAAACCGGGAGGGTAATCTCTACAGAGCTTGCCTCAAATATACACAGCTTGGTAGAGGGGCATCCCTGGTATGCGCAACAGCTTGGAGAGATAGCCTATGCCCACACCCGCGGCTTTCTTACCCATGATATTTTACAAGACTCTTTCGACTCCCTTCTCCAACTCCACTCCTACAGATATCAAATTATCACCTCAAACTTGAGCAGATATCAAATCAGCTTTTTAAAAGCGGTATTAGATGGAGTTTCCCTCTTCTCCTCTTCTCAAGTTATCAAAGAGTACTCTTTACGCTCAAGCGCCAATGTAAAGCGGCAAAAAGAGTCCTTTAAGAAAAAAGAGATTTTAACCGAAGAGGGGGGCAAGATGCTCTTTTTAGATCCACTCTTTAAAATTTGGCTCAAAGAGCACTACTTTAAATTTTAAACCCTTGAAAAAACTATTAGTAGCAGTTACAGGTGCCAGCGGACAGCTATATGCTGGCCGTCTTATAGAGATTGTAAAGAGGGAGCACCCTCAAGTTGAACTCTATACACTCTTTACCAATACGGCAAAAGAGGTTTGGAAAGAGGAGCTCTGCACACCTGCTTCGCCCCACTTTACCAAAGAGTTTCTTATAGAAACACCAAAAGAATCAATAGATAACAGCAGCTACTTCCACCCCTTTGCATCGGGCTCCAACCCTCCCCATGCAGCTATAGTTATCCCCTGCACCCTCTCTACAGTAGGTAGGGTTGCATCGGGTAGTGGAGGCGATCTACTTGCTCGAATTGGCGATGTAATGCTCAAAGAGCGGCTTCCCCTAATAATGGCAATAAGAGAGACTCCCCTTAACCTTATCCATCTAAAGAACCTCACAAAATTGGCAGAGGCGGGAGCCATTATAGCCCCCGCCTCTCCCTCTTTCTATCATAAGCCAAAAGAGCTTATAGAGATTGTAGACAACTTTGCAAGAAGAGTGCTCTCATTGGCAGGTATAGATACAATACGCCACCGCTACACCCCTTAGTTGCCTGTTGTCTACAGAACTACTTCTCCATCACCTTTTTATACTCTTTATAAGCTCCATTTATACTCTTTTTAAGATTTTTATAGGAGAATTTTTTTCCTTGTAGAGCACTCTCCCTAAGAGAGTCGAACGATTTAAAAAGAGAGTGTTCGATAGGTGCAATAGGAGTTATATACTCCTTGTAAAGAGTGCTGTAGTTGAAATATTTTTCGCCTGATCCTCTCTTCACATCAAAAATTCTCTTATACTTCACAGCCAATACAAGATCGCACAATTGGGAGTTGGGATTATCGGAGGATGAACCCATAAAGTTGGGAATATCGGCATTTACCATTGTTGGAACAGCCATGCTCAAAGGAGGATAGCCCAACATAGTCCACATAACAGCAAGAGTGGGATCCTCCCCTCTATTTACCCCCTGTACTATAGTGGCAGAGACAGAAGATTTTCTGGGAATAAAATCTTGATCCATAAAATATCCGTTTGGTAGAGTCTCTTCGGCCAAATCCTTGCCCAACATAGAGTGGCGGAAAGAGCGGGAGAGCGAAGAGGCTATCCATTCGGCAGAGATCTTTTTACCCGCCGCAATTGCCTCCTCAACAATAGAGCTGGCACTATTGTATCTAATATAGCCGCTACCCTTATCCTCTTCTCCCGTAAAAGAGAAATTTGTATAGATCAGATAACCGTTTGGAGCAACTTTGGGGTCGTTAAGATCTTTTTTTACCCAACCATATCTGCTACACTCATAATAGGCTGCCCCCCCCTTTGCATCTATAACCCCAATATTAGCTTCTAAACCAAGCTCTTTATAGTTGTCCAACAGAGCCTCAAACTCGCCCAAAGTGGCACAACTCCCCAACGCCTTAAACATCACAAAAGCTACACTACGCTTTTTAAAATCCTTGTCGGCGTTAAGATTATAAGAGGCAGTATTCATAATTGAGAAGCCGGCATCATTTACCCCGCTCCAAGCAGTCTGCCCCTTTGTATTGGAGCTCACAAGAGAGAGAAAAGTGTATCTCTCTCCACTATATTTGTCTACCCTATTATCCTCTATTTTGGTGTCTCTATGTTTCCAAATAATTGGGCGCCCGTCGGCGGTAACCTTTCCGGTAAAAATTGCAGAGGTACACCCTTGAGCCCTCTCCCAAGAGAATAGTGCCAAAAGTGTTACAAACAATATTAAGATAGTGGGTTGAATCTTTTGTGCCAATTTGTAAAATCTTACTCTCATAATTTTAGTAATTAATATTTTAGAATAAAAGTGGTCTAAACCAAACTGCAATAATACCATTTTTTTTTATATTTGTAGGGCAACCATCAATAGAAAATAAATGAAAAAAGCTATTACTATACAATTTATCAAAGCAACTGTTGCTCCATTTATAAAAAGAGCAACAGCGCTATTGATTCTCCTCTCGCTACTTGCTTTATCGAACTGTTCAAAAGGTGAGATACCAAATATAAACGAGGGCGAAAACCCCGAAGAGCCTGCTCCTCCTGTAGAGCCACCCTTTCAACGGGTCACCACCATAACCAATTATGTAGAGTATAGAAGCGGCAACCTCCCCATCATACTCTCTGCCCCACACGGAGGTAGCACAGAGAACAGCAGCTACACCAGGCGTTCTCAAGCCAACACCGGCGACCCAAGCTTTGCAGATGTAAGAGACAACTACACAATCGAGCTCACCAAAGAGATTGATAGCGAACTCTATAAACTTACCGGCAAATATCCCTATATAATAATGTTAGAGCTTAGACGGTGGTATGTAGATGCAAATCGCGAAGAGCATTATGCAGTTCCCGCCGGCTCCCCCCAAACATCGGTTTATAGGCACTATCACAGCACTATTACCTCCTCCCGAAACGAAATTAAAAACAAATTCAAAAGAGGGCTCCTTATAGATATCCACGGCCATGGCCACACTGTACAACAGGTAGAGTTGGGTTATTCTGTAACCAAAACCAACTTAGATAAAGACGACGGAACCCTTCAGGCAGGCACAGCAAAAAATTCAAGTTCAATCTACGGCCTCACTCAAAACAACAAAAAAGGTTACAACTTTGTACAACTGCTAAGGGGCACACCCTCATTTGGATCGGCTCTTAAAAGCTTCAATATAGAGTGCGTTCCCAACCATACCAAAAAGAGTCCCGGGGCAGAGCCCTACTTCAATGGAGGGTATATAACAGTAACCTATGGCTCCATGAAAAGTAATGGCGACTTTGTAGATGCAATACAAATGGAGTTCCCCAACAGCTATAGAGCTGCTGGGGAACGCAATACCACTGCAAAAAATGTGGCAAAGGCAATTCTCAAATTTTTAGAGGAGAACTACCCATTCGAAGAGCCATTATACTAAAGCTCTAATAGTTACATTAGTTAGGTAGATTGGAAACAGTACTATTTCCAATCTACTGTTATCAGATAAGATACCCCGTTCAAAACGGAGAGATCTCCCACATACTTTTCGCCCCACTCCTCTTTTACAACCTCTACTGTAGTGTCGCACTCCACAGCTATATACCACTCTCCCGCCTCAAGCTTATTTTCAAAGAGAGCTTTATTGCCCCCTTTAGAGATATTGATAAATTGGGCATTGTTCGCAAAAGCGGGGGTTCCCTTAGCCATATATAGATTTAAATCATACCCCTTCTGCCCTTCAAGAGTTACTTTAATATTTTTAGCCCTCTTGGGGATATTTACAACAAAGTGGTGATACTGCTTATCGCCAATTTTTGTATAGTCGGGGTTATTCTCTTGGGTACTCTTATTCATAGTTCTGGTCACACCCCTCTTAAGTTCGCCCTTAATTTTGGGGGTTCCATTTCCATCCAAAGCATACTGCACTAAAGCGCTCATCATATCCAACCGCTCTCCGGAGGTTACCCCTTCGGGGTGCGAACCGGTAACTACCACGCGGCCACTCTCTTTAGAGGCTTTATAGGCCCAAGAGCTTATCTGCTGGTGGATTAAAATATCTTTATTTTTACCCGTCTTATGGTTATAGTCGTATCGCGTTAAAATCTCTGTCCCTTTAGGAAAGCCGGTTTCTGTATAGGCATAGCCTCCACCGTTGTGGCGTACACTATCTATATACAAATCGCCACCAAAATCGTAATATTTCAACAGAGGACTCCCCTTTTCAACAAAGTGTCCGGTATAAGCTTTAAGCAGTTTGGTAGAGTGTGCATAGCCGGGCCAAATGTGAAGGTAACCCTCCTTGGGCTTCTCCCCCGATGTAATTACATTTTTTGAGGCTATAAACATCCCGGCACAAGTTCCCACATAACTTCCTCCATTGGCAACAAATTTCCTAATGTTATCCAAACCCTTTTGGGTTAAAGAGACCCCATGTTGAGTAGCCCTTCCGCCATTTACATAGATCATCCTAAAACGGGGCTGGCCGTCGGGGTAGAGCAGAATGCCATTGGTGTCGTTTTCGTCGCCACAAAAGAGGGCAGTCTGCAAAAGAGTATCCTTCATTGTTAGAGGAGAATCGTTGGTCCCTTTGGCAGAGGCAAAGTGTTCAATAGAGAGGCCAAGCCGTCTTGCGGCAGGCAAATCTTTACGGGAGGTGAGTTTAATACCCCCATCCATATAGATATCTTTATAGAATCCTTGAGCCTCAACCTGTTGAGAGACTACAAGAAGAATAAAAGTTAATAAAAGATGGGTTACAGAAAATTTAGATAAAATATTTTTCATACTTAAAACAATTTCAATTAATAGCTTATTTGATTAACAGTTTAGTCCCAATCAATTTTTAGAGAGTAGGGCACACCATTTAAAACAGAGCGATCTCCAACATAGCGCTCCCCTTTGGGTGTCATTTCAACCTCTACAGTAGTGTCGCACTCTACCGCAATATACCATACTCCCGCCTCCAAAGAGTTTAAAGAGAGCCTTTTTTTAGCCCCCTTGGCAATCTCTAAATGGTCGGCCTCTTTAATAAAGGCAAACGAACCCCTCTTCATAAAGAGGTTTAAATCGTACCCTTCAGCTCCATCCAACTCCACCCTTATATTTTTGGCCCCCAAAGGGATCTCAACGGTAAAGTGGTGGTACTGCTTATCGCCAATCTTGGTAAAAGCGGGGCTGTTCTCCTCTGTACCCTTATCCATTACCCGCTTCTCTCCTTTGAGCAGTTCACCTTTTACCTTTGGAGAGCCAAAACCCTCTGTAGCATAAAGCACCAAAGCACTCATCAAATCTAACCGCTCTCCATAAGTTACAGATTCGGGATGAGAGCCCATAAGCACAACTCTGCCACTATGGTCGTTCTCCTTCCAAGCCCAACAGGCAATCTCCTTATCTATAGATATTTTCTTAGTTACAGGGGCCCAATTATAACGCATAAGAACCTCGGTTCCCTCTGGAAAGCCCAAAGGTAGATAGGCAAAACCGCCATTATTGTGGTAAACGCTATCTACATACATATCGCCCCCAAAATCGTAATATTTCAAAAGAGGGCTCCCCTTCTCAACAGAGAGACCAGGTCTTGATTTTGTAAGTTTGGAAGAGTGGGTATATCCCGGCCAAATATGAAGATAATCTTGGTTGATACCCTTTCTAAGAGTTACCGAACCGTAAGAGCCAAGGAACATCCCGGCACAGGTACCCACATAACTACCCCCATTCTTTATATACTCTCTCACATTCTCTCTTCCCCTCTCTGTCAACGATCTTCCGTGAGTTGCAGCTGCCCCTCCATTTACATAGATCATACGAAAACGGGGTTGCCCGTCGGGGTATAGAAGAGAGCCGTTTAGATCATCCGGGCTACCACAAAAGATAGCATTCTGCATTAAAGTATCCTCTATAGTAAAATCGGCAGCTTTCTTACCCTTTGAAGAGGCAAAAAATTCAATACTCATGCCCAATCGTCTGGCAGCGGGCAAATCTTTGCGGGAGGTGAGCCTTATCCCCCCATCCATAAAGATATCTTTATAATAACCTTGAGCCCTTACAGATATAGGAGTTGTAGAGAAGAGAAGTGCAAAAAGTAGGAAAAAGTAGAAACCACTCCCTGCTCTTTTAAAAATCTGTTTCATATTAGTGTAACTAACTATTCTAAAACTTAAATTTAATCCCATTCAACTTTAATTGTATAGGGAACACCATTCAAGACAGAGAGATCTCCGGTATAGCTCCAGCCCCACTCCTCCTGCCTGCTCTCTACAGTGGTGTCGCACTCAACCCCAATATACCACACTCCCGGCTCCAATTTTTTATTTAAGATACTCTTTTTGGCCCCTTTAGAGATATCTACCATATTGGCATCCTGTTTAAAAGCGGGAGCTCCTCTATTAAGATAGAGGTTAAGGTCGTATCCTTTGGCACCCTCCAATGAAACTCTAATATTTTTGGCCTTTTTAGGAATATCAACGGTAAAATGGTGGTACTGTTTATCTCCAATACGGGTAAAGTCGGGGTTGTTATCTTCTGTTTTTTTATCCATTATCCGAGCAACTCCATTTTGAAGCTCTCCCTTCACCTTAGGGGCTCCAACTCCATCTATAGCATAGAGAAGGAACGAAGACATAAGGTCTAACCTCTCTCCGGAGGTAACCCCTTCGGGGTGCGAACCACAAAGTAAAATACGGCCGGTGCTCTCACTCTCTTTCCAAGCCCAAGTACTAATCTCATTGTGGATCGAGTGATTCTTTTGCTTACCTGTTTTAGGAGTATAGTCGTAACGGGTCAATATTTCGGTCCCTTCGGGAAGGCCACCCTGTAGATAGGCAAAACCCCCACCATTATGATAAACACTATCTACATGCATATCCCCACCAAAGTCATAATATTTTAAAAGGGGGCTCCCCTTCTCTATAAAATGGCCTATAGGAGTTTTACTCAACAAAGTAGAGTATGCCCATCCGGGCCAGATATGAAGATACTCCTTACCGTTATTCTTATGTTTGTTTCCCAAAGAGGCTAAAAACATACCGGCGCAAGTTCCTACATAACTGCCACCCTCTTTTACAAATTTTTTGATATTATCCTTACCACTCTCCCCAAGAGAGATTGCATGTGCTGGAGCAAAGCCCCCATTTACATATATCGCCTTAAAACGGGGAGCCCCATCGGGGTAGAGTAAAACACCATTTGTATCGTCGTCGCTCCCGGTAAAGAGTGCAGTTTGAATTAAGGTATCTTGAAGTGTAAAATCCGATGCTTTTTTCCCCTTTGAAGAGGCAAAATACTCAATAGAGAGATCCAATCTTCTTGCTGCAGGAAGATCTTTTCTAGAGGTAAGCCTAATTCCCCCATCCATAAAGATATCTTTATAGAATCCCTGCGCCACAGCTTCTTGAGGCATCAAAAATAGTAAAAGGGTTAAAATAAAAAGCGGCAACGAAAAAAATGAATAAGTGGCCACTTTTGTCTTCTGTTTTCTCATAAGAAATTCAATTATTAATTAATAGTTATATTTTTTAAAATAAATTACTCCCAATCAACTACAATTGAGTAGGCAACACCGTTCAAAACCCCCACATTTCCACTATAGCTCACACCCCACTTCTCTTGGGTAGTCTCTACCGTAGTGTCGCACTCAACCCCAATATACCACTCCCCTCCATCAAGAGAGTCTATCAACAGCTCCTTCTTTGCACCCTTGGCAATCTCCATATATTGCGCATCCCCAACAAAAGCAAAAGAGCCCTCCCTAAGAAAGAGATTTAAATCGTAATCCCCCCTCCCATCAAGAGAGATCCTAACATTTTTGGCACCATTGGGAATATTAAAGGTGAAGTGGTGGTACTGCTTGTCGCCAATTTTTGTAAAAGCGGGGTCGTTATCCTCTGTACTCTTATCCATCACCCTCCTTTCACCCTTTAGAAGTTCGCCCTTCACCTTTGCAGAGCCCACCCCATCTAAAGCATACAAAATAAGAGCCGACATCAAATCCAACCTTTCGCCCTCTGCAATAGCTTCGGGGTGCGAACCAATAACAGAGACTCTACCACTTTCGCTACTCTTTTTCCAACCCCAAGCGGCTGCCTCTCCATCGATAGATCTATCTTTGTTTTTTCCTGTTTTGGGAAGATAGTCGTATCTAAGAAGAATCTCTGTCCCTTCGGGTATCGGAAAAGCGTTATAGATAAATCCCCCCCCGTTGTGTCTTACACTATCTATATAGTTGTCGCCGCCAAAATTGTAGTACTCCAGCAGTTTACTACCCTTCTCTACGGTAAGGCCGGTACTTGACTTGCTCAATCCGGTATGAAATGCATATCCGGGCCAGAGGTGAAAATACTCCTCTATAATCCCCTTTTTACGACTATAGGCACTCAAAGTTGCCATAAACATACCGGCACAGGTACCCACAAAGCTCCCCCCATTGTCAAAAAAGGTTCTAACTCTGTCTCTACCTTCACTCCCCAACGACCTTCCATGATCTACAGAAGCACCCCCATTTACATAGAGCGCCCTAAAACGGGGAGCACCGTCGGGGTAGAGCAACACCCCATTGCTATCCTCTTCACTCCCAACAAAAAGATTATTTTGAATCAAAGTATCTTCATAGGTAAAGGGATTTTTCTTACTGCCGGTAGAGGAGGTAAAACGCTCCATAGAGAGCCCCAATCTCCTTGCTGCCGGCAAATCGGTCAATGAGTTCAGTTTAATACCCGCATCCATAAAGATATCTTTATAAAACCCTTGCCCATAGAGAGGAGAGAACATAGAGGCGGGCAACAGAAGTAATATTAAAAATTTAAATCTATTCATAATATACTATACACTTAACATCACATCAATATATTAGTAACGGTGGCATAGACCATCCTACTCCCAATCAACTACAATTGAGTAGGCAACACCGTTCAAAACCCCCACATTTCCACTATAGCTCACACCCCACTTCTCTTGGGTAGTCTCTACCGTAGTGTCGCACTCAACCCCAATATACCACTCCCCTCCATCAAGAGAGTCTATCAACAGCTCCTTCTTTGCACCCTTGGCAATCTCCATATATTGCGCATCCCCAACAAAAGCAAAAGAGCCCTCCCTAAGAAAGAGATTTAAATCGTAATCCCCCCTCCCATCAAGAGAGATCCTAACATTTTTGGCACCATTGGGAATATTAAAGGTGAAGTGGTGGTACTGCTTGTCGCCAATTTTTGTAAAAGCGGGGTCGTTATCCTCTGTACTCTTATCCATCACCCTCCTTTCACCCTTTAGAAGTTCGCCCTTCACCTTTGCAGAGCCCACCCCATCTAAAGCATATAAAATAAGAGCCGACATCAAATCCAACCTTTCGCCGTATGTAACCGATTCGGGGTGCGAACCAATAACCACCATTCTGCCGCTCCCTTCACTCTCTTTCCAAGCCCAAGAGGCAACCTCTCCATCCATAGAGATATTTTTACTCTTCCCCACCAATGGAAGATAATCGTACCTAAGTAATGTTTCGGTACCCTCCGGAATTCCCAAAGGGGTATAGAGAAACCCCCCATTGTTGTGATAGACACTATCTATATAGTTGTCGCCACCAAAATCGTAATAGTGCAACAGCCTACTCCCCTTCTCTATCACCAACCCGGGTCTCGCTTTAGTAAGCCTCGAAGATTGGGTGTAGCCTGGCCAAATTTGAAAAAAATTCTCTACAGGCCCCTTTTTTCTAAAGAGGTTGCCCGTTGCTGCAAGAAACATTCCGGCACAGGTACCCACATAACTTCCACCATTGAAGAAGAAAGTTCTAAAATTTTCTCTCCCTTGTGCTGTAAGCGACTTTCCATGCTGCATCGAAGAGCCTCCATTTACATAAACCAAGCGAAAACGGGGAGCTCCGTCGGGGTAGAGCATCACCCCATTGGAATCATTTTCATCGCCCAAAAAGAGCGCATTTTGCACCAAAGTATCTTGTAGATTAAAATCTTCGGCCTTTTTACCCTTTGAAGAGGCAAAGTGTTCTATAGAGAGCCCCAAGCGTCTGGCAGCAGGCAAATCCTTCCGAGAGGCGAGAGTTATCCCCCCATCCATAAATATATCTTTATAGAATCCTTGGCCGTAAAGAGGTGTGCTAAAGGAGATTAATATAGCCCCAAGAGCTAAAACCGGTTGCTTTAAAAGTGATTTTAAAATTTTTCTATTCATATAATAGCGGTTACACCAATAATTATAGAAAGGCTAAGTTACAAAAATTAATTTTTTATAAATACCTTTTTTTCAATCAGAAAAAAGATTATTACCCTTATATTCATTGCAACTACTTATTCCAAATTATTAACCTAAACTCAATTTAGATGGTGAAAAAAATTTCATTTCTATTTTTCCTTGTGCTAATTGGTACAGCCATCAATGCACAGGTGAGAGTTACCGGCCTTATAAAATCGGCCGACGATGGCGAACCAATCCCTTTTGCCAATATTGATGGTAAAAGGGAGCAGCAAGGGGGTCTCTTCAGATGTAGATGGTAAATACATCATAGAGGGTGTAGCCCGCGACGCCATACTAATATTCTCTTCAATTGGTTTTGAACCGTTGGAGATTCCCGTAAATGGGCGAGAGAAGATAGATGCAACACTTCATGCTGCCTCCCAAACCTTAGATCAAATTATGGTGGTAGCTTTTGGAACCGCTAAAAAAAGCACCTTTACCGGCTCTGCAGCAGTTGTAGATCAAGAGGTATTCGACCTTAGGCCCATAACCGAAATATCGCAGGCTATAGCAGGCACCACCCCCGGCGTAATTGTGGGTACCTCCAACGGCCATCCCGGCTCCGAACCAACTATACGGGTGCGGGGGCACGGCTCGTTCAACGCCAGCAACTCCCCACTAATTGTAATGGATGGAATGCCCTACGACAACGCATTCACCAGCATCAACCCCAGCGATATAGAGAGTGTTACAGTGCTTAAAGATGCCTCTTCTGCAGCGCTATATGGAGCAAGGGCTGCAAATGGGGTACTATTGGTAAACACCAAGCGTGGAAAAGTTGGAAAGCCAAAAGTGATAGCAAAATATAACTTGGGTATCACCGCCAGACAGGGGGCCGATTATGAACTATTAGGCGATAGAGACTATACCGAACTCTATTGGGAGGGACATAGGAACGCCTTAGTATTAGACGGTATGCCCATGGCCCAGGCCAATCAACAGGCGGGCGACATGCTTCTTGCCGGATTGGGCTACAACCCCTATCTTCTACCTGCCAACCAACTTTTCGACTCCAACGGAAAACTTGTTCCAAATGCCATTAACCACTGGGCAGACGACACCAACTGGTGGGCAGGAGTGACCCAAGTTGGAAAACGACACGACACCAATGTATCTATTAGTGGTGCAAACCAAAACACAGATTACTACACCTCTATCGGCTACTTGAATGAAGAGGGTTTTATGATTGGCTCCCAATTCAATAGAATTTCGGGAAAGGCCAATGTCAACTCCAAAATTACCGATTGGCTAAGGGTAGGAACCAATATAAACACCTCCCACTCCACCTCGGAGGGGGAGCAGAGCGAAACCAGCGGTGCAATATCTAACCCTTTCCGCGCCACCCGTTTTATGGGAAATCTCTTTCCTATACACCTCCACAACCCATCAACCGGTGCCTATATATTGGATGCCGACGGCAATAAAATGCCCGACTTTGGAGTAGGATGGGTTTCAGAAGATGGCACCATTACCATTTCGGGGCGCGATGCATTTGCCAACAGCAACCACCCCACCGAAGTACACAATATCTACAAAGGGTATCTGCGCCAAACTATCAACCTAAAGGGATATATAGAGTTGGAGCCTATTAAAAATCTTAAACTTACTGTAAATGGTGGGTTGGGCTCCAATATGTACCGCAGCTGGAATGGAGGATTTGTCTATGAGATTAAAGGCAATGCCGGCTCATCGTCTAAGAACATCTCCAACACCTCTACTATGACCTTCCAACAACTTTTGAACTATACCAAAACATTTGGAGGGAAACACACCATAGATTTTCTTGCAGGTCACGAAAGCTACCAATACTCCTACCACTACATGACCACCTCAATGAAAACCCAAACAATTCACGGCAGCAACTTTGAGTATGCCAACTTTGTTGAGATTAATGCCAACCCCAACTCCTACACCCACAACTACCGTGTAGAGGGGTACCTCACAAGGGTCAACTACGATTTCGACGAAAAATATTTCGCTTCCGCCTCCTTTAGAAGAGACGGTTCGTCGCGCTTCTTCCGCGATGTGCGTTGGGGCAACTTCTGGTCTATTGGCGGGGGGTGGCTGTTAGACAAAGAGGAGTTTATGAAGAGTCTCAAATTTGTAGATCATCTTAAATTGAGAGCCTCTTATGGTGTGGTTGGAAACGACGACCTTGAAGCCTACTATCCTTGGAGGGCCACCTATTCGGTGAACGACAACGGCGAACCGGGCTATGTACAATCGAGCTTAGGCAACCGCAACCTCACTTGGGAGACTTCGCGCAACTTCGACTTGGCTGCCGAATTTTCTCTGCTCAAAGGGAGGATAGATGGATCATTGGAGTATTTCAATAGAGTCTCCAGCGACCTGCTCTTTAGTGTACCTCAACCTGTCTCTTCCCCAATAGAGACAATCGATATCAATGCAGGTTCTATGTATAACAAAGGGGTAGAGCTATCGTTGGACGGCAATATTTTAAATGGTCAAGAGCTTAAGATCAACCTCAATGCAAATGCCACTCTTATAAAAAACAAATTGGTAGAGCTCCCTTTAGATCCATACACTTCCGGTTATTACAAAATAGAGGAGGGCTATTCCCGTTACGAATTTTATGTAAGGCAGTGGCGTGGAGTGAACCCGGAAACAGGCTACAACCTCTTTCTTCCCGATTTAGACAATTACGACTTCGACCCCAGTGAACTGTTGGATATAAACGGAGTTCAACTTACAGAGAATGTAAATAAAGCGAAGTACGATTGGGAAGGTTCTGCTATGCCAAAAGTTTATGGCGGTTTTGGCACCAACATAAATTGGAAAAATTTCAATCTAAGATTGAGTTTTTACTACCAGTTGGGTGGCAAATTCTACTACGATGCAGCATACCGCTCATATATGACAGGCTCCCTCTCCTACTTTGCCCAACACAAAGATCTGCTCGACAGATGGCGCGAGCCGGGCGATATAACAGATATACCACGCTACACCACCGGTGCAGATATGACCAACATAGAGGCGGCCAGCTCCTCGCGCTGGATAGTAACCTCCAATATGTTAGAGCTCACCAATATAAACCTTTCGTATCGCCTTCCCAAGAAGATTTTAAACGATCTCAATATAAATGAGGCGATTATCTACTTTGCAGCCGACAACTCACTTCTGTTGACGGCAAAAAAAGGACTCTATCCAAGAAGAAACTTCTACTCCGGGACAGTATCCAATGCCGATATCTATCCCCCTTCAAGAGTCTTCTCTGTGGGTATCTCATTAACCTTTTAATTTAGAAAGATGAAAAAACAGATAATATTTATTTTGCTTGGAACGGCTCTTCTCCTCTCTTGCAATAAAGAGTTTTTAGAGACCGAATCAACCAGTGCAGTAGACCAAACCGCTATCTTTCAAAACACCAAAACTGCACTAACGGCCATCAATGGCATCCATAGAGTGATGTACGAAAAAGGAAACTACGCCCCAAAAATGGGATATGGCTACTATATGCTCTATATGGATTTCATGGGAGAAGATTTGGTCTATACCAAATCGAATGCCCAATTTGGTAACGAAACCAAATGGACCCGCCATCGCGAACCGGCCAACCAATATCCACGGCACATCTACGAGTATATCTATAAAATTATTGGCAACGCCAACATGGTAATAGACAACATAGATCAGGCCGAAGGGCCACAAGAGGAGCGCGACTATATCAAGGGGCAGGCATACTTCTACAGAGGGTTTAAACACTTCTGTGCCGTTCAAATCTATGGAGAGAGGTATCGCAAAGGGGAAGAGAACAGCCAATTGGGCATTGTCCTTAGGTTAGACAGCGACAACGGCCACAAGGCCCGTTCAACAGTAGAGGAGTCTTACACCTCCATCAACGAAGATTTAGACGAAGCTATCCGCCTTCTCTCTAATGTCACTTTCGAGCGCTCCACAAAGATGCATATAAATGTACATGTAGCCCGTGCAATCAAAGCCCGAGTACTCCTTACCCAAGGGCGGTGGTTAGAGGCTGCCGCTATGGCAAAAGAGGTAGTAGATCACTCCGGCGCTCAAATGGACAACAGCTGTTACGATTATAAACAGGGTCGTTGCACAGATGCATCCAACCGCGAGTGGATTTGGGCAAAAGTTGCCCAGCCCCACTTAGAGACAGCCACCCTTTTCAACTTCTACAGCTACATCTCCAATACCAACATCTCCTACAATAAAAACACACCAAGGGCAATCTACAATCAACTCTACAATAAAATCTCACCTACCGACATCCGCAAACAACTTTGGGTAGAGGAACTTACAGGATACAGCGGGCTTGTCTTCCCCCCTGCCGGAAATCGCTACAAATGGATGAGTCAAAAATTTATTGTCGATTTCCCCGACAACAGCTCCTCAAATTATAGTGGAGCCATTATTACGGCCGATCTTGCTTTTGTAAGACTCCCCGAAATGTATCTAATAATGGCAGAAGCCTATGCCAGAGCAGGTGGAAAAGAGAGCGAAGCGCGCCAGGCACTCTATATGGTTGCCCACGACCGCGATTCCCAATACAGCCTAAGCACCAATAGTGGCAACGACCTTATAGAAGAGATAATGATTCAAAGAAGGATAGAACTTTGGGGCGAAGGATTTAGATTTTTAGATTTAAAAAGATTAAATTTGCCATTAGATAGAGGAGCTGCACCAAGAGCGGGATACAACCAAGGGGGAGCAGCCAATGGATGGGTGTCGGGAGGAAGTCCTACCAATTTAGACCCCGAAGCTTCAAATTTCAATATGTATGAAGATAAGCCCATTGGCGAAGCGGCACGATATATCCCCGCAGGCGATAAGAGATGGCAGTGGGTAATACCACAATGGGAGACCGAAAGAAACCCGCTCTGCGAGCAGAATCCAATGTAGCGTATGGTAGATTAAACGAAAAACTATAGTCGATGATTAAAAAAATTAGCAGAATAATCATCTGTATCGTATTAAGCTCAACTCCACTTCTTTCCCTTCAAGCTCAGGAGTTGAGCTTCTTCTATCCAGATGAAATTCAAAACTTGGAGAGTACTATCCTCTCTCCCAATCAATTCTTTGGCACCCCAATGGGGGAGCACCACCTACAATATGAGTCTGTAGTTGCCTATATGCAGTACCTCAACAGTGTCTCTCCCAGAGTTTTGATTCAACTTGTTGGCAAAACTCACCAACAGAAGCCTATTATAGCGGTAGTTATAAGTTCCAAAGAGAGGCTGGCCCCTTACAAAAAAGAGGCTCCCCCCTCTCTACACCAACTTGGCAAAGAGCTCTACCCCGGGAGAGAGCAGTTTGGCCAAGAGGAGCTTATCAATTGGTTGGGCTACAGCGTTCACGGCAATGAGGCAAGCGGTGTAAACTCTTCTGTAATAACAGCCTACTTACTTGTATCTTCGACAGACAGCTATGTAGAAAACATTTTAGAAAACTCAATCACAGTTATTATTCCCGCCATCAATCCCGACGGGGTCAACAAATATGCAACCTGGGTCAACTCCAACTTGGCCCGTGCCGGCAACAACGACAGATACAGCATAGAGTTCAATCCTCCTGCCCCCTCTGCACGCAGCAACCACTACTGGTTAGATCTCAACCGCGACTGGTTAGTTGCCACACAACCCGAAGGAAAAGCTATACAGCGGTTGTATCACAACTGGCTTCCAAATATTGTAAACGACTACCATGAACAGGGAGGTACCGGAGGAAGCTACTTTGCTCCAGGAGTGAGAAGCAAGACCAACCCCTTTATCCCCGACGAAAATTGGCA